>NZ_JBIAIP010000014.1:0-237343 GCF_042871485.1 Streptomyces sp. NPDC005791 | reverse complement strand
GTCGCACTCACAGCGGCCCCGACCTCGATGTCACTCTTCACGTCAGCCATCAACTGTCGCTTTCAGTACGGGAGTTACACCACTCACCGTACAGATCCTCAATACACCTAGGGGGCCCATCTGTAACTCGAAGCCGTGGAGACGCGTGGCGAGCCGGGCGATGGCGTCGGGGGCCATCGCGGGGCCGTAGCGGTCGGCGGCCTGCTCGGTCACCCGCTCGATGACCGTGTGCAGATACGTGCCCGTCCTCATGGCGGGGTCCACGATGCGTACGTCGTCCTCACCGAAGCCTGCCTGCTGTCCGAGGCGGGTGCGCAACACGTCTTCGGTGAGCCGGAGCATCTCCTCCACGACTTGGTGCGGCGTGTAGTAAGAGCCGCTCTTCTGACGCAGAGCCGGGTCGTACACGGTCAGGAAGTGTTCGTACAGGTGGAGGTACGAGTCTCGGTTGTGCACGCCGGGGGCGTACGCGGGATCGGGGCGTGTGGTCACGCGGCCCATCCCGGCGTACGTCCCCGGCGCGGGGCCTGGTATACCTCAGCCGCGGAAGCCCAGCAGGCCGTGCAGCGTCTTGCCCTTCGTGTTCGCGCCCGCCTTCGTGGCCGGGGTGGGCTTCGGTTCCGGCAGGGCGGCGCAGACCGCGTCCGGGCCGGTGCCGCCGCGGGCCGGGAGGGTGCTGTCGGTGAGGTAGGCCACCAGGTGGTCGTCCAGGCAGTCGTTGCCGCTCAGGGTGATGCCGTGGTTGCCGCCGCCCTGTTCGACGACGAGGCCGGAGCCCTTCAGCTCGCGGCTCATGACGACGGCGCCCTCGTAGGGCGTGGCCGCGTCGTCGGTGGCCTGGAGGAGCAGCGCGGGCGGGAGCCGGTCGTTGGTGACCCGCACCGGCTCCAGCGACTCCACCGGCCAGGTGGCACAGGGGGCGTTGTACCAGGTGTTGTTCCACGTCATGAAGGGCGCCTTGCGGTGCGCCTGTCGGCTGTCGTTGCGCCAGGTGTTCCAGTTCCGGGGCCAGCCGGCGTCCCGGCACTGCACGGCCGCGTAGACGGAGTACCCGTTGTCGCCGCTCCGGTCCACGGCGGCGAAGTCCTCGTACGCGGTGGCGAGCGCCTTCTGGTCCTTGTCGTTCACGTACGCCGCGAACGCCTCGGCGAGGCGGGGCCAGTAGCCGTCGTAGTAACCGCCCGGCAAGAAGGTGTCCTCGAGCTCGCTCGGTCCGACCTTGCCGGCTGCGGGGTGCTTCTTCACCGCGTCGCGCATCCGGTACCACGCGGCTTCGACCGCGGCCGGATCGCTGCCGAGCTGGTACCGGGCGTCATGCTTCGCGATCCACGCCATCAAGGCCTTGTGGCGGGCGTCGAACGCGTGGTCCTGGCCGAGGTTGTTCTCGTACCAGACGCCGTCCGGGTCGACGACCGAGTCCAGCACCAGACGGCGTACGCGCTCGGGGAACAGCTTGGCGTAGACCGCGCCCAGGTAGGTGCCGTACGAGTAACCGAAGTAGTTGATCCGCGGTGCGGCGAGCGCCCGGCGGATGACGTCGAGGTCCTTCGCTGCGCTGACGGTGTCCATGTACGGCAGCAGGTCGCCGTGCTTCTCGCCGCACGCGGCGGCGAAGGAGGCGGCCCGCTCGCGTGCGGTCCTCTCCGCCGCGTGGGAGTCCGGCACGGAGTCGGGGCGCACGGGCTCGAAGTGCTTCGGTACGCAGTCCAGGGCGGGAGTGCTCTTCCCGACCCCGCGTGGGTCGAAGCCGATGACGTCGTACTGCGCGGCGAGCTTCGTGGGCAGCGAGGACGCGACGAAGCCCGCCATGGAGAGCCCGCTGCCCCCGGGACCACCCGGGTTGACCAGCAGGGGGCCCTGCGTGGTCTTCGCCGTGTGCGGGATCCGGGAGAGGGCGAGGGTCACCTGTCTGCCCGACGGGTTGTCATGGTCGAGCGGTGCGCGGACGGTCGCGCACTGCAGAGCCGGATACGTCTTCGTCCCGCAGCCCTTCCACCGGAGAGGCGCGGCGGCGCGTGGGGTGGCCGCACCCGTCTCGGCGGACGCGGTGGACGGCGCTGAGGCGGTGGACGGCGCTGCCGTCACCAGGCCCGCGACCGTGGCGCCGACGGCGACCAGAATTCCTGCACGTTTCGTCATAGGGCCTCCCGGGTCGGGGAACGCGGCTGTGGGTGGCACAGCCCCCGCCGCATGCTTCCCGGTTCCGGGAAGGGGAGGACACCTGTCGTCTGGATTTGACCCGTTCGGGCAGGGAGACCGGTGCGGTCAGAGCAGGGTCAGCTGGGTGGGGACCGGCGCGTGACCGTCCGTGAGGGCCGGTGGGGCCTCACGGTCGATGCGGCGGGCGCCGCCCCGGTCGGCCGGTCCGATGCCGAACTCGGCCGCCAGTTCGTGCACACGGCGGGTGATGCCCCGCTGGTACCAGGTCGGCGCGTACGCCCCGTCCGCGTACATGTCCTCGTAGCGTCGCACCAGGTGCGGATGGTGGTGCGCGAGCCACTGCATGAACCACTCACGGGCGCCGGGCCGCAGGTGCAGGACGAGCGGCGTGACCGAGGTCGCCCCGGCGGCGGCGATGGCGCGGACCGTGGCGCGCAGCTGGTCGGGCCGGTCGCCGAGGAAGGGGATGACCGGGGCCATCAGGACTCCGCAGCCGATCCCGTCGTCCGTCATGGCGCGGACGACATCCAGGCGGCGTTCGGGGGAGGGGGTGCCCGGCTCGACCGTGCGCCACAGCTCGGAGTCGGTGAATCCGACGGAGACGGAGACGCCGACCTCCGTGACCTGGGCGGCCTGCCGCAGCAGGTCGAGATCGCGCAGGATCAGCGTGCCCTTCGTGAGGATGGAGAAGGGGTTCGCGTGGTCGCGCAGGGCCGCGATGATGCCGGGCATCAACCGGTAGCGGCCTTCGGCGCGCTGGTAGCAGTCCACGTTCGTGCCCATAGCGATGTGCTGGCCGTGCCAGTGGCGGGAGGCCAGATGGCGGCCCAGCAGCTCGGCGGCGTTGACCTTGACGACGATCTGGGAGTCGAAACCGAGCCCGGTGTCCAGGTCCAGGTAGCTGTGGGTCTTGCGGGCGAAGCAGTACACGCAGGCGTGGGTGCAGCCCCGGTACGGGTTCACCGTCCATTCGAACGGCATGCGGGAGGCCCCGGGCACCCGGTTCACGATCGAGCGGGCCCGGATCTCGTGAAAGGTGATTCCCCTGAATTCCGGGGTGTCGAAGGTGCGCGTCGTCACCGCGTCCGCGGCGAAGAGCGCGCCGTTCCCTTCCTTTGTCGTATTTTCGGCCAGATTGTCCCAGCGCATGAGCGCCTCCTTGGTAGCACTCCGCAGAGAATAGAACATACGTTCCCTTGATCGTGCACGGCAGGGCTCCGGGCCCGATTTTGAGGGGCCGCACCCGAGGTGATTGGCTCAGCACGACCCCGAACAACCGAGTGCTGGAGGAGCAGGCATGGCGCAGGTCGAGGCCACGACAGAGCGGATCATCGCGGCGGACGCAGAGACGGTGTTCGATGCGCTGGCCGACTACAAGGAGGTCCGGGGCAAGGTGATGACCGGGCACTTCAGCGAGTACGAGGTGCGCGAGGGCGGCGACGGCGAAGGAACCCTCGTCCACTGGAAGCTCCAGGCCACGAGCAAGCGGGTCCGCGACTGCCTGCTCGAGGTCACCGAGCCCACGGACGGACAGCTGATCGAGAAGGACCGCAACTCCTCCATGGTCACCACCTGGACCGTCACGCCGGCCGGCGAGGGCAAGTCCAGGGCCGTGGTCACGACCGTGTGGAACGGCGCCGGCGGCATCGGCGGATTCTTCGAGAAGACCTTCGCACCCAAGGGCCTCGCCCGTATCTACGACGAGCTGCTGCAGAATCTCGCCACCGAGGTCGAGAAGTAGCCCCGATCCTCCCGCTGTTGACGTCACGGCCGGCCTCACCGGAACGGGTGGTTCTCCGGAGGGGCCGGTTGTGCGCCGTAGTGCCTCCCACCGGCGCATAAGCCCTCTGTGCGCGCCGTGCGCGCGCCTGGTCGCGTTTGCCCCGACCCTGCTGGACGCGGCGGGCAACGTGGTCGACACCCTCACCACCGGCTCCGACGGGGCGTTCAGGTTCGTGGACCTGTCGACCGGTGGGTACACCGTGATCGCCGTCGGTTATCCGCCGGTCGCCACCGTGCTCCAGCTCCCCGGAGGCGGATGGACCGAGCGCGACCTCCAGCTGGGCCACGAGGACTGAACACCGGGCGGGTGTGCGGAGCGCCGCACACCCGCCTCGTTCAGGGCAGCAGACGGGGCCTCCGCCTCGCCGCGACGTCCTCGACCCAGCCGAAGCACACCACCGCCGCCGCGATCAGCACCCATGCGACGCCGAACTGCGTCCACAGGCTGTCCAGCGGCAGGTGCCGCTCCAGAGCCGGCACCTCCCACATCAGATCGATCAGCGGTACCGCGGCCATCAGTGCCACCTCGTGCCAGAGGTAGACCGTCACCGCACGGGCGTTGAACACCGTGACGACCCGGTCGGCCGCCGGACGGCGTACGAGGCCGTCGAAGCGGGGCCGAAAGCGTAGGAGAAGCAGCACGAACCCCGCCGACCACAGCGCCTGGGCGAGCGGGATGTCGTCCAGGTCGTACACACCGTCCGCCGGATGCCCCGACGCCCACCAGGCGCCCGCGGCCATCAGCGGAGCCGCGACGGCCACCGTCCCCGGGCCGCGCAGCCGGTCGAGCACCCCGTCGCGGTGTGCGAACCCGAGCAGCCAGCAGAACAGGAACACCGACGCGTCACTCAACGCGCTCCCCAGCCGACCGTCCGGCACCCCGGACACCGTCTCCAGCACCACGACCGGTACCAGGGACAGTCCGAGCACGGGGAGAGGGGCGAGCCGGAAAAGACGCAGGAACAGCGGAGAGAGCAGCACGAACCACAGATAGGCGCGCAGGTACCAGAGCACCGCCCAGGCCTGCTCACCCCACGCGTCGCCGGGCGGATCGCCGACGGGCAGCACCCAGAGCAGCACGTCCGGTCCCGGCACCCAGCCGTGCAACAGCATCGCCACCCCGAGCACGAGGCCGAACAGCCACACCGGGATCAGCAGCCTCCGCATCCTGCCGCGGAGCACCCCGGGAGCCGGTCGCTCCAGCGAACGGGCCATGAGCGAACCGGCCAGCGCGAACATCACGCCCATGGACGGGAAGACGAACCCCAGCCACGGCCACTCGAAGGTGTGGTAGGTCACCACCCGGACGAGCGCCACGGCCCGCAGCGCATCGAAGGACCGGTCTCGGCCGGTGCCCGTGGTGGCCGTGGGGGACGGCGCGAGTGCCGTCCTGCGGTGCGTCCCCGCCACTACGACGCCCCCACCTGGGGCGTGCCGACCTCACCGGTGCGCTTGAGCTTCTGCCAGCGCAGCCGGCCGCCGGTCGCGGCGGTGACACAGGAGTGGATGAGCACGAGGTACATCAACTGCCGGTACGCGAGCTGCTGGAGCGGCAGCATCAGCAGATACCTGTACTTCTCCCGGTCGAGACGGAAGGCGTACGCCGCGCAGAACAACTGCACGGCCAGGACCGCCAGCCAGGCGAGCAGCGATGCCCGGAAGTCCACGAAGAGCATCGCGTAGACGGTGAAGACGTCGATGAGCGGCGCGAAGACCGGTGTGACGATCTGGAAGAGGACGACGAGCGGCATGCCGACCCGGCCGAAACGGCCGGAGGGCCCCCGGTCGGTGACGGACCTGCGGTGCTTCCACAGCGCCTGCATGGTGCCGTAACTCCAGCGGTAGCGCTGACGCCACAACTGCCCCAGTGAGGCCGGTGCCTCGGTCCAGGCGCGGGCGTGCTCGGCGTAGACGACACGCCAGCCGGCGCGATGGAGCGCGATGGTGATGTCGGTGTCCTCGGCCAGTGTGTCCTCGCTCATCCCGCCGACCTCCAGCACCGCCTGGCGGCGGAAGGCCCCGATCGCGCCGGGGATGGTGGGCATGCACCGCAGCAGGTCGTACATCCTGCGGTCCAGGTTGAAGCCCATCACGTACTCGATGTGCTGCCAGGCACCGATCATCGTGGAGCGGTTGCCCACCTTCGCGTTGCCCGCGACCGCACCGATCCGTGTGTCGGCGAACGGCTGGACGAGCCGGTGCACCGTGTCGGGTTCGAAGACGGTGTCCCCGTCCATCATCACGACGATGTCGTGACGGGCCTGGCGGACACCGTTGTTGAGGGCGGCCGACTTGCCGGCGTTCTCCTGCCGGATCACCCGGACGTCGGGCAGGCCGAGCGCTTCCGCGATCTCGGCGGTGCCGTCCGTCGAGCCGTCGTCGACGACCACGATCTCGATCGGGTGGGTGCTGGCCGCCAGGGAGCTGAGCGTACTGGCGATGCACTCCTTCTCGTTGTACGCCGGAACGATCACACTGACCGGATCCGTCACCTCGGGGCCCCAGGTGAAGCTGCGCCGGTTGCGTCGCCTGTAGTGGCGCCGGGCGAGCAGGAGCATCATGCCGAAGCGGGCCAGGACCGCGGCCCCGACGACCGCCAGCACCGCGGCCAGCCCCGGCACGGTCCACTCGGCGACCGCGACGGCGGCGAGCAGGGCGCGGCCCTCCCACACACCGGCGGTGTCCGCCGCACGGTGGGCGGCCTGTTCCGCGTTGCCCTGGACGAAGCCGGGCTGCCGGGTGCCGGGCCGCCCGGGGTCGCCTGCCGAGGCACCGTCCGTCGCACCGGCGCCCTCACCGGCGGCGGACGCGTCCTGCTGCTGGGCGCCGCTGACGGTGGTGAAGGTGTAGCCCTTCGCCTTCATCTTCTTGATGTACTTCGGCAACGCGGCCAGCGTCTCGGACCGGTCGCCGCCCGCGTCGTGGAACAGCACCGAAGCGCCCTCGCCGTCCTCCGGGGTCGCCCACGTGACGATCTTGGAGACGCCCGGCTGCTGCCAGTCCTCGCTGTCGGTGTCGATGAACACGCTGGTGTAGCCCATCGCGCCCAGGCTCTCGTAGACGGGCCAGCTGTAGTCGTCGATCGCATCGGTCTTCGAGGAGTACGGGGCACGGAACAGCGTCGTCGTGATGCCGGCCGCGCCCGCCAACGCGAGCTGCGTCTGGGCGATCTCCCGTTTGACGCGTGCCTCGCTCTGATAGGAGAGATCGACGTGGGTGAAGGTGTGGACCCCCACCTCGTTGCCTTCGTCGACCATCCTGCGGACGACGTCCGGATAGCGCGAGATCATCGAGCCGACGAGGAAGAACGTGCCCGGCACGTCGTTCTCCTCGAGGATGTCCAGGACCTTCTCGCTCCACTCGGGGTCGGGGCCGTCGTCGAAGGTCAGCACGATGGTCTTGTCCGGTACGGACTGCGTACGGGCGGTGCCGCCGGCGAAGCTCAGGATGGGCCCGCCCTCCAGCACCTCGCCGGGCACCGAGTCCGCGGAGGCGTCGGTGCGCACGCGCTGGTCGTCACCGACCTCGGCGCGCAGATAGCCGTCGAGCAGCATCGTGCAGACGAGCCCCAGCAACAGCAGCAGAGCCATGATCACGCGGGGACGGGGGACGGCCTGGCGGCCGACGCGGCTGATCCTGCCGGGCGTGGCGTGCCGGCGGCGTGGAGCGGCCATCAGTTCGTCCTGCCCGTCGCCGTCGCCGTCGCCGTCGCGGTCGAGGTCGCCGCAGCCTGCGCCTGGCCGGATGGTGCCGCCCCGCCGGACGCGGCAGGTGCCGGCGCGCCACTCGGCGCTGCGGTGCCGCCCGGTGGCAGGCCGTACCCGGGCCGCGTCCCGCCGCCCGGACCGGCTTCCGCGGCCGGGCCGCCGTCGAAGGGCAGCAACTGGGAGGGGGACAGGGAGATGCCGCCCATGAAGGCGAGCCCCAGCACGGCGGCGTAACCGACGCAGACGATGCCCACCAGCATGCCGGCGCGGCGCAGCAGTCTGGCCCGGCGCCCCGAACTGTCCACGAAGACGGGGCCCTCCTGGGGCCGTTCCGCCGTGCGGCGGCGCTCGGCCGAGCGGGCCGGACCGGCGTGTGCCCGGCGTCGGCCGCGCGGAGCCGGGTCTTTCTCGATGACGGGGTCGGATTGCATGTGCGCATGGTGGCGAAACCAGTTGTGCGAAGTCTGGAGCCTTCCTGGCCGCACGCTGTGAAACGGGCCCGAACCTGTCGGACCGCTGAGAGTGCGCCGGGTGCGGTATGCCTGCTCCGTGCCGCACCGACCCGTCCCGACCGGGGAGTTGACTCCTGCAGCGGACGCTGCGAGGTCATTCCCATGAGTTGCCTGTGACTCCGCGCGGGCTCGTGGTGTGAGAGGTTCAGGGTGTCCCGGCAGCACCGGCTGCCGATCCGGGCGACCTTCCGAGAGCAGGTGCACACACGTCATGCAAAGGCGCACACGGTTTTCCTCAGCCGTAGCCGGTCTGATCGCGCTCGGTCTCGCCTGCTCGGCCTGCACGACGGGCGGCGTCGCCGACCAGGCGAAGGGGTCCGCCCCTCCCGGGCCGGTGGCCGCGCACACCGCCTACACTCCGTACGTGAGCGCCACGACCGCCGCCGACACCGACAGCGCGGGGTCCCCCGACACGTACAACCTGGCCTTCGTGACGTCCGACGCGTCCGGTTGCACCCCCCTCTGGGGCGGCACCACGGAGGCCGGGAGCGACGCGGTCGTGGCCCGAGCCGAGGCGCTCACCGACACCGGGGCGGACCTCCGGGTCTCCTTCGGCGGCGCCGCGGGCACCGAGGCGGCGCTGGCCTGCGACAGTGCGGAGGAACTGGCCGACGCCTACGCCGAGGTGCTCGACGCGGTCGGTGCCACCAAGGCCGACTTCGACATCGAGGGTGACGCGCTCACCGACACCGCCTCCGTCACCCGGCGCAACGAGGCACTCGTCCTGCTCCAGGAGGAGCGCGACCTCGACGTCACCTACACGCTGCCCGCGATGCCCACGGGGCTGGAGGACACCGGGCTCGCCTTGGTCCAGGACGCGGTGGAGCGGGGCGTCGAGCTCTCTGCGGTCAACATCATGGCGATGAACTACAGCACGTCCCACAGCGGCGACATGGGCGACTACGCGGAGCAGGCCGCTGCCGCGGCCCACGACCAGCTCATGGACGTACTCGGGCTGTCGCGGGCGGCGGCGTGGAAGGCGCTGCACCTCACTGTGATGATCGGGGTCAACGACGTGGAGGGGGAGACGTTCACGCTCGACGACGCCGTGTCCCTGCGTGCCTTCGCCACACGGCAGGGGGTCGGCGCGCTCTCCCTGTGGGCGGCCTTCCGCGACCAGGAGTGTGCCTCGGGCGAGGACACGAAGACCGCCTCGGACACCTGCAGCGGAGTCGGCCAGGCGGCGGGCGCGTTCGCCGGGGCGCTCAGCGGCTGAGGGCATCGTCCGGCGCTTCGACACCGTCGCCACCCGGGCGGGCACCGCTCACGGACATCGCCACGCGCTGTGTCGCCTCTTCAGCGGGTCAGTGCGAGGACGTGGTCGCGTACGACGGACACCACGGCCGCGACGTGGTCCGTCAGATAGAAGTGACCACCGTCGAAACTGTGGAGGTCGAACCGCGCCGATGTCCGGTCGGCCCAGTGGCGCATCTCGGCCGGGGAGGCCACGGGATCGCTGTCACCGGCCAGGGCGAGCACGGGGCAGGAGAGCCGTGGCCCCTCGGTGTGCCGGTAGGTCTCCACGGCCCGGTAGTCGGCGCGGAGAGTCGGCAGGAGCAGGGAGCGCATCTCCGGGTCCTCGAGCACGCGCATGTCCGTCCCACCCAGCCGCCTGATCTCGGCCATGAGACCGTCGTCGTCCCGCAGGTGCACCTCGCGCGTCCGGCCGTCGTCATGGCCCCGGCTGCCGGAGACCATGAGAGTGACGGGCGGACCGCCGGACTCGGTCAGCCGTCTGGCGACCTCGTAGGCGACCACCGCTCCCATGCTGTGGCCGAACAGGGCCAGTGGCCGACCGGCCCACGGACCCAGTGCCTCCACGCTGTCGTCGACCAGCTGATCGACGGTGCCGGCGAGGGGCTCGGTCCAGCGGTTCTGGCGCCCGGGGTACTGGACCGCCAGAACGTCGATGTCAGGACGCAGCGCGGCGGAGAACGGCCGGTAATAGCCGGCCGCACCACCGGCGTGCGGAAAGCACACCAGGGCCGCTTCCGCACCAGGGGACGGATGGAACCGCTGTATCGCCTCACCCGTGACGTGGACGGCGTTGTTCACCTTGGTTACTCCTCGACGGTGGGTACGTGACGGCGGAACACCCACGCCAGAGCATTCCTGCTTTTCTGCGGATGCGCTTGTGGAGCCCGGTAGTTGAGTGTCCGACCGGCCGGTCGAGCCCGCGGTTCGCGTGCCGGTTCCACCGGTGTGGCGGCGGTGCGGACTGCGCCATTGTTCCCTCGTACCCGCCGATAAGTCCAGCGGTCCGTGGAATCCGGGGCAGCGCACCGCGGATGATGTGAGAAGTGCGCAACGGAGGGCGGGGCGTTTCGTTACCTACGGGCAATCACATGGTCTGGTCCTTTCGGGCGGGTGGAAACTCGGCAGAGCCGTGAACCGCGCGAATAGCCGATGCCACTTCGCCGTTGCGTGTCATTCACGGAGCCCGTCCGACAACGAGTCCGGGGGTGGGCGACACCACCAGGAGGTGTAGGGAAAGCCCCTTGTTGGCGGGTCGGCGGCATGTCTAACGTGATCACACATCGCTCGTACGAGGGACTGCCGTTGCCGACCGATCGTTGGTGGTGAGACTGGAAAGCCGCTCGGCCGGTAAGACCCCTGAGGGTGGAATATCTCCTCTCTCGCCGATATCTCACATAATCCATTGACCGCTCCGGACTCCTCGCGGCACGGAAATCAGGCCGTGTATGCGTGCGCGTATATCCGGGGCCGTGTTCCTGGGTGACGTAGCCGCAAGCAAACAGCTTCGTATGGCCTTGTCCCCTGTTCCGCCGTCTCGTACCACCCCCCAGCTGACCTTCCGTGTCCGTTTTCTTGTCCTCCTTTGCGCTGCGGCACGCACACGCCGTGTGGTCAATACGCCTCAGCTGGATTTCGTCACTGCCGCAAGATGGGAACAGTGCCATGAGCGTTTCTCCAGAAGCCCCCGACCCCCGCGACGACATCGCAGTCATCGGACTGTCGTGCCGCCTGCCCGGTGCGGCTGATCCAGACGCGTACTGGCATCTGCTCAGCGCCGGTGCGACCGCTGTCACCGAGGTCCGGGACGGGCGGTGGGACGGGCCGGCGCTCTACGATCCCGACTCCACCCGCCTGGGCAGGACCAACTCGCGCTGGGGCGGGTTCCTGGAGGACGTCGGCCACTTCGACGCGGAGTTCTTCGGGATCTCCCCTCGTGAGGCCGCGGCCATGGATCCGCAGCAGCGGCTCATGCTCGAACTCAGCTGGGAAGCTCTGGAGAACGCGGGCGTGGTGCCCGACGCGCTGCGGGGAGCGCAGGTCGGCGTCTTCGCCGGCGCGATCGGTACCGACTACGCGACGCTCAGCCAGCAGCAGGGCCTGGAGAGCATCGACCACCACACCGTGGTCGGTCTGAGCCGCGGCCTCATCGCGAACCGCGTGTCGTACGCGTTCGGTCTGCGGGGTCCCAGCTTCGTCGTGGACTCCGCGCAGTCCTCCTCACTCGTCGCCGTGCACCTGGCCTGCGAGAGCTTGCGGTCGGGTGAATCCGAACTGGCGCTGGCCGGTGGTGTGCACCTGAACGTCGCGCCCGACAGCACGGTGGCCGCCTCGAAGTTCGGCGGTCTGTCGCCCGACGGACGCTGTCACACGTTCGACGAGCGGGCCAACGGCTACGTCAGGGGTGAGGGCGGCGGCCTCGTCGTCCTGAAGCCCCTGCACAAGGCACTGGACGACGGCGACACGGTGTACTGCGTGATCCGCGGCAGCGCGGTGAACAACGACGGGGCGAGCGACGGCCTCACCACCCCCGACGCCTCGGCGCAGGAGTCCGTCCTGCGGACGGCGTACGAGCGGGCGGGCGTCGACCCGAGCAGGGTGCAGTACGTCGAACTGCACGGCACCGGCACCAAGGTCGGCGACCCGATCGAAGCCGCCGCGCTGGGCGCGGTGACCGCCCCCGGGCGGGCGGACGGCGCACCACTCGCCGTGGGCTCGGCCAAGACGAACGTCGGCCACCTGGAAGGCGCCGCGGGCATCACCGGGTTGCTCAAGGCGGTCCTGGCGATCCGGTACGGCCGGCTTCCACCGAGCCTGAACTTCGAGCAGCCGAATCCCCTCATCCCCTTCGCGGAACTCGGGCTGCGCGTCCAGACCGAACTCTCCGACTGGGGCCACCCGGCCCACGAGCGGCTGGCCGGCGTGAGCTCCTTCGGCATGGGCGGGGCCAACTGCCACGTCGTCCTGGCCGGCGCGCCCCGGACGGTGCCGGCCGCTGCCTCGAAGACGCCTGCCGCTCCGCCGGCCGCCGGGGGGACGCCGGTGCCCTACGTGTTCAGTGCCAGGAGCGCGGCAGCCGTGCGCGGCCAGGCCGCGCGGCTGCACGCGTTCCTGGCGCGACGGCCCGGCGTCGACCCCGTCGGCGCCGCCTCCACGTTGCTCACGTCCCGCACGCTCTTCGACCACCGGGCCGTTGTCCTGGCTCCGGACGGAGACGCTCTGCGGGCGAGCCTGGACCGGATCGCGCACGGTGCCCCCGGGGAGGGTGCCGTCGTGGGACACGTGGGCTCCTCGCGTGACACCCGCAAGGTCTTCGTCTTCCCCGGCCAGGGCGCCCAGTGGGCCGGCATGGGCAGGGAACTCCTGTCCTCCTCCTCCGTGTTCGCCGACTGCATAGCCCGCTGCGACCGGGCACTCGGCGCCTACGTGGACTGGTCGTTGACCGAAGTGCTGGCCAACGGGGAAGGACTGGAGCGGGTCGACATCGTCCAGCCCGTCTCGTGGGCGGTGATGGTGTCCCTCGCGGCCATGTGGGAGGCGGCAGGCGTGTCGCCCGACGCCGTGGTCGGCCACTCCCAGGGGGAGATCGCGGCTGCCGTCGTCGCCGGCGCGCTGTCCATGGAGGACGCCGCGAAGGTCGTGGTACTGCGCAGCAGGCTGATCGCCGACCGGCTGGCCGGGAAGGGAGCCATGACCTCGGTCGGCCTGCCGGCCGACGAGGTGCGTGCACGGATCCAGTCCCACCCGGGCGTCTCGGTGGCCGTGGTCAACGGCCCCAGGTCGACCGTGCTCTCCGGCGATCCGGGGGTTCTCGAGGGCCTGGAGGCCGAATGGGACCGGACCGGCGTCAAGGTCTGGCGCATCGCCGTGGACTACGCCTCGCACAGCCCGCAGGTGGACTCCCTGCGGGATGAACTCCTCGACGACCTGGCCGGCATCACACCGGTCGCCGCGCGAGTGCCCCTGATGTCGACGGTGGAGTGTGCCTGGCTGGACGGTGACGCCCTGGACGCCGAGTACTGGGCGCGCAATCTGCGCGAGCCGGTGCGCTTCAGCACGGCGGTCCAGGAGCTGCTGGCCGCGGGTCACACGGATTTCATCGAGTGCAGTCCGCACCCCGTTCTGACAGCGGCCGTCGCCGACATCGCCGACGAAGCAGCCGTGGCGGGCGTCTTCACGACCGGTTCGCTGCGGCGCGACGACGGGGGACTGGAGCGGTTCCTCACCTGCCTCGCGGAAATGTACGTGCGAGGCGCTCGCGTCCGCTGGACCGAGTTCCTTCCCGACGGTGTCGAGCCGTTGCCGGCGCACGAGCTTCCGACGTACGCGTTCCAGCGGCGGCGGCACTGGATAGCCGCCGGGCCCTCACGCCCGAAGGGCCCCGCGCCGGCCGTCACCGCGCCGTGGGAGGCGGACGCCGAGCCGAAGCGACAGGAGACCGACGCGCTGCCCGCGCTCGACCTCGTCCGTGCGCAGACCGCCCTGGTCCTGCGCACCGATCCGGCGGACGTCCAGGTCGACCGGTCGTTCAAGGACCAGGGTTTCGACTCGGTCATGGCCGTGGAGCTGCGCAACCGGCTCAACGCCGCCACCGAACTCGCGCTGCCGTCCGGCGTCGTCTTCGACCACCCCACCCCTGAGCGCCTGGCCGGGGAGATGGACGCCCTGCGCGGTGCGGGTGGTGCTGCCGCGGCGGTGGCCGAGGCCGTGCGGGTCTCGAAGATACCGGTCGAGGACGATCCCATCGCCATCGTCGGCATGAGCTGCCGGTTCCCCGGGGGCGTCCGGTCCCCGCAGGATCTGTGGCGACTGGTGTGTGACGCGGAGGAGGCCCTGGGCGACTATCCCACCGACCGCCACTGGGACGTGCTGGATCCCCTCGTCGGGGGTGCGGCCGGTGAGGGACGTCCCCGCAAGGGCGGTTTCCTGTACGACGCCGCCGGGTTCGATGCCGAGTTCTTCGGCATCGCACCGCGCGAGGCACTCGCGATGGACCCCCAGCAGCGACTGTTGCTGGAGGCGTCGTGGGAGGCGCTGGAGGCGGCCGACATCGTGCCGGACACCCTTCGGGGCAGCCGGACGGGAGTCTTCGCCGGGGCCATGGCGGGGGACTACGGGACACGTCTGCACGAAAGCCCGGACCATGTCGCCGGGCATCTCCTGACCGGTCAGGCGAGCAGCGTGGTGTCGGGCCGGGTGGCGTACAGCCTCGGGCTCGAAGGGCCCGCCCTCACGGTGGACACGGCGTGCTCGTCGTCCCTCGTGGCGCTCCACCTCGCCGCTCACTCGCTGCGTCAGGGCGAGTGCTCCCTCGCATTGGCCGCAGGCGTCACGGTGATGAGCACGCCCGGGATGTTCACCGAGTTCGGACGTCAGCGCGGACTTGCCGCGGACGGCCGCTGCAAGGCGTTCTCGGAGACGGCGGACGGCACCGGATGGGCGGAGGGCGTCGGTGTCCTGGTGGTGGAGAGGCTGTCCGACGCCCGGCGTAACGGTCACCGTGTCCTTGCGGTGCTGCGGGGGTCCGCGGTCAACCAGGACGGCGCCTCCAACGGCCTGACCGCGCCGAACGGGCCCTCTCAACAGCGGGTGATCCGGCAGGCGCTGGCCAACGCCGGCCTGTCGGCGGCCGGTGTCGACGCGGTGGAGGCACACGGCACCGGTACCACGCTGGGCGACCCGATCGAGGCGCATGCGCTTCTGGCGACCTATGGGCAGGAACGCGAGGCCGAGCATCCCCTGTGGCTCGGTTCCCTGAAGTCGAACATCGGGCACACCCAGGCCGCGGCAGGCGTCGCCGGCGTGATCAAGATGGTCATGGCCCTGCGACACGGCGTACTGCCCCGGACGCTGCACGTGCAGGAGCCCTCACGGAAGGTCGACTGGACCGCGGGCTCCATCGCGCTGCTCACCCGGGAGCAGCCTTGGCCCGAGGGCGAGCGGGCCCGGCGTGCGGCTGTCTCCTCCTTCGGCATCAGCGGAACGAACGCCCATGTCATCATCGAGCAGGCGCCCCCGGGCGAGCCGGCCGGCGACCGGCCGGAGCAGCTCTCCACGACGGAGCGGACGGCCCTTCCGTGGGTGGTCAGTGGGAAGTCCCCGGCAGCCGTGGCGGCCCAGGCGGAGCGATTGCGTTCCTTCGTCGCGGCGCAGCCTGAACTGCGGCCGTCGGACATCGCGTACTCACTGGCCACGGCGCGTACCGCCTTCCCGCACCGCGCCGTCGTGGTCGGCCGCGACCGCAAGGAGCTGCTGTCGGGGCTGGAGGCCCTTGCGGGCGGTCGCAGCGCTCCGGGCGTGGGCAAGGGACACGTCGTACCGGAGGGCAAGCTTGCCTTCATGTTCACCGGTCAGGGCGCCCAGCGCCTGGGTATGGGCCGGGAACTGCACGCTGAGCATCCGGCGTTCGCCGCCGCGTTCGACGCCGTGGTGGACGAGCTGGACCGGCATCTGGACCGTTCGCTGCGCGAAGTCGTCTGGGGTACGGACAGGGAACTGCTGGACCGCACGGTCTACACACAGGCAGCGTTGTTCGCCGTCGAGGTGGCGCTGTACCGGCTGTTGGAGGACTGGGGTATCCGGCCGGACTACGTCACCGGCCACTCGATCGGAGAACTGACGGCCGCACACGTGTCCGGCGTGCTGTCCCTGCCGGACGCGGCGCTGCTGGTCGCGGAGCACGGCCGTCTGATGCGGCAACTGCCCGCGGACGGTGCCATGGTCGCCGTTCAGGCGCGTGAGGACGAGATGCTGCCGCACCTGACCGACCGGGTGGGCGTCGCGGCCGTCAACGGCCCTGAGTCGGTCGTCCTGTCCGGTGACGAGGAGGCCGTACTGGCGCTCGCCGACGAGTGGGCGCGACGTGGCCGCAGGACGCGCAGGCTGGCGGTCGGCCACGCCTTCCACTCGCCCCTGGTGGAGCCCATGCTGGAACGTTTCCGCAGTGTTGCGGAAGGTCTCACCTACGGCACCCCTGACATCCCTCTCGTGTCCAACGTCACCGGGCGCGGCGCGTCCGCACAGGAACTCGGTGACGCCGAGCACTGGGTCACGCACGCACGGGACACGGTGCGCTTCGCCGACGGCGTCCGCCACCTCGGGGAACAGGGCGTCACCCGCTTCCTGGAACTCGGCCCGGACGGCGTGCTGAGCGCGATGGCACAAGGCTGCCTGGACGACACCGGCCGGCTGATCCTGCCGGTACTGCGCGAGGACAGGCCCGAACGGACGTCACTGGCCCTCGCCGTCGGCCAGCTGTACGCGTCGGGCACGGAGATCGACCGGGCCCCCTGCTTCTCGGGCACGGACGCCCGCGTGGTGGAACTGCCGACGTACGCGTTCCAGCACGAGCGTTACTGGCTGGAACCGCTCGCAGGGGAGGCCGACCTCGCGTCCGCCGGCCTGATCCCGATGGGGCACCCGCTGCTGGCGGCGGCGGTGCAGCTGGACGACGGAGCGGTGCTCACCGGCCGGCTCAGCACCCGGCGCCTCCCCTGGCTCGTCGACCACCGGGTGGGCGGTGCCCTCGTGGTGCCGGGTACGGCACTGCTGGAGACGGCGGCGCGGGCCGCCGAGCAGACCGGCCACGGCGAGGTCACGGAACTGCTGCTGCACGCTCCGCTGGTCATCGCCGACGGTGAGGCGACCGACGTACAGGTGCGGATCGAGGCGACGGGCACCCCCGGTGTCTCCGCGCTCCACCTGCTCGCCCGGTGTGCCGGTGCCGACGAGTGGACCTCGCACGCCACGGGGACGCTGGGCGGGGAGCCGGCAGCCGCACCGGAGGGCGCGGAGTCCTTGACCGCGTGGCCTCCGGCGGGCGCCGTGGCGCTGGACGTCGAGCACCACTACGACGAACTGGCGGCACGCGGCCTCACGTACGGTCCGTCCTTCCGCGGCGTGCGGGCGGTCTGGCGCAACGACGACGAACTGTTCGCCGAGGTACGGCTGCCGGACGCCGAAGCGGCGCAGTGCGGCGCGTACCTGCTGCACCCCGCGTTGCTGGACGCGGTGCTGCACCCGCTCGCCGCGGGTGAGCTGCTGCCCGACGCGCAGGGCGCGCGGCTGCCGTTCTCCTGGTCCGCCGTACGCCACCACGCCCGCGGAGCCTCGGCTCTGCGCGTGCGGATGCGGAGGGAAGGACCCGACACGGTCCGCCTGACGGCCTGGGACACGCAGGGCGGCCCCGTCATCGAGGCCGGTGTGGTGCTGCGGCCGGTGTCGGCGGCGAAACTCCGGCTGGCGCTGTCCGCCGGCCGCGAGGAGCCGCTGTACCGGATGGTGTGGGAACCGCTCGCGACCGCGAGCGGTGGGCAGGCTCCGTCGGCGCAGCGATGCGTGGTGGTCGGCGACGGTCCTGTCGTCGAGGCGGCCCACGACCACCTGACCGGTGCCGCCGCGGCGGTCGACCGCATCGACGGTCTCGCGGGGACGACACCCGAGCGGGTGCGCGCCGGGCTGGCCGCGGTGCTGGAGCGGATCCAGTCGTGGCTCGCCGGGCCACGGCCCGAGGGCGAGCGCCTGGTGGTGATCACCCGGCAGGCGTGTTCGACCGGTCCCGACGTGGCGGTCGATCCGATGCACGCGGCCGTCTGGGGACTGGTCCGGACGGTGCAGACCGAGCACCCCGGACTGGTGCGGCTCATCGACACGGACGGGACGCCGGACGTGCCCGAAGGGCTCTCCTCGGCCGTGGCCGCCGCGGCACCGCAGCTCGCGGTGCGGGGCGGTGAGCTCCTCGTCCCGCGACTGGAGCACGTCGAGGCATCGGCCGGCGCCCCGCCGCCGGCGGCCGCCGACCCGGGCGGTGACGCCGGAGCAGGGTGGGCGAACGCCTCGGTGCTGGTGACCGGGGCGGGAGGCGTGGTGGGTTCGGCGCTCACCCGTCATGTCGTAGCCACTCAAGGGGTCGGCCATGTCGTCCTCATGAGCCGGCGTGGCGCGGCGGGACCGGGCGTGACCGAACTCGCCGACGAGCTCCGGGAGCTGGGGGCCACGGTCACCGTCGCCGCCTGTGACGCGGCCGACCGCGGGCAGGTCGCCGCGGTCCTGGCGGACATCCCCGCCACTCACCCGCTGCGGGGTGTCATCCACGCCGCGGGGACGCTGGCGGACAACCTCGTCGACACTCTGACCCCCGACCGGTTGCACGCCGTGCTCGGTGCCAAGGTGGACGCGGTGCACGTGCTCGACGCGGCCACCCGGGAACTGGAGCTGGACTGGTTCGTGGCGTGCTCGTCCGTCGCCGGCTGGTGGGGGACCGCCGGACAGGCGAACTACGCGGCGGCGAACGCGTGTGTGGACGCGCTGATCGAGGACCGGCACCGTGCGGGTCACCGCGCGCTGTCGCTCGCCTGGGGGCTGTGGGAGGAGAAGAGCGAACTCTCCGGGCACCTGAGCGACGTGGACATCCGCAGGATGGCACGTGTGGGGATCGAGCCGCTGTCCACGGCGGACGCGCTGCGGGCGTTCGACAGTGCGCTGGCGCGGCGGGAACCGGTCCTCGCACCGGTCCGGCTGGGCGTGGTCGGCCTGCCGGGTGCCGCCACGGAATCCCTTCCGCCCTTCCTCGCGACACACGCTTCCGGTGCGCGCGTCCCGGCCCGTGTGCACGCGGCACAGTCGCAGCCGACGAGTCCGGCCCCCGTCCCGGCCGGCCCTTCACCCATGGCACTACCGCCCATGGGGGAGCAGCGGCGTCAGACCCTGACGGACCTCGTCCGCACGAGCACCGCCGCGGTCCTCGGACGGCAGGACCTCCGTGAGGACCAGTGGGAAGCGTCGTTCTCGGAGCTGGGTGTGGACTCGCTGATGTCCCTCGAGCTGCGCGGGATCCTGAACGAGGCCACGGGGCTCCGGCTGCCGCCCACCTTGCTGTTCGACCGGCCCACCCTCTCGTCGCTGGCTGATCACCTCGTGCGGGTTCTCGACGCAGGGGAGGAGCCGGCGGCGGCCCAGGTGCCGCAGACCGCGGCCACCACGGCCGTGGAGGACGACCCGATCGTCATCGTGGGCATGGCGTGCCACTACCCCGGAGGCGTCGAGTCGCCCGACGACCTCTGGAACCTGGTGGCGAGCGGTTCCGAGGGCGTGACGCCGTTCCCCACGGACCGCGGCTGGGACTTCGAGACACTGTTCGCCGACGATCCGGACCTGCCGGGCACCAGCCACACACGGTCCGGTGGCTTCCTGCACGACGCCGCGATGTTCGACGCCAAGTTCTTCGGTATCTCCCCGCGTGAGGCGCTCGCCACCGACCCGCAGCAGCGACTTCTGCTGGAGACCTCCTGGGAGGCGCTGGAGCACGCGGGCATCAACCCGCAGACGCTCAAGGGCTCACCGACCGGCGTGTTCGCCGGCATCATGTACCACGACTACGGCTCCCGCCTCCACGAGACCCCGGACGGCATGGAGGGCTATCTGATCAACGGCAGCCTGGGCAGCGTTGCGTCGGGCCGGGTCTCGTACGTCATGGGGCTGGAGGGTCCGGCCATGACGGTGGACACCGCGTGCTCGTCCTCCCTGGTCGCGTTGCACCTGGCGAGTCAGGCACTGCAGCGGGAGGAGTGCTCACTGGCTCTCGTGGGCGGGGTGACCGTGATGTCCATCCCCAGCACGTTCATCGACTTCAGCCGGCAGCGGGGGCTCGCGCCGGACGGACGCTGCAAGGCCTTCTCGGCCGACGCGAACGGCACCGGATGGGCCGAGGGCGTGGGTGTGCTCGTCGTCGAGAGGCTGTCGGAAGCCCGGCGTAACGGCCACCGGATCATGGCCGTCGTGCGTGGCTCCGCGGTGAACCAGGATGGTTCCTCCAACGGTCTGACCGCCCCGAGCGGTCTCGCCCAGCAGCGCGTCATCCGGCAGGCCCTCGCCGACGCGGCACTGTCCCCCGAGGACATCGACGTGGTCGAGGCGCATGGCACGGGCACCGCCCTGGGTGACCCGATCGAGGCCCAGGCGCTCCTGTCGACGTACGGACACGACCGTGAGCGGCCCCTGTGGCTGGGTACGCTGAAGTCCAACATCGGGCACAGCCAGGCGGCCGCCGGGGTGGGCGGTGTCATCAAGACCGTCATGGCGATGCATCACGGTGTCATGCCGCGGACGCTGCACGTGGGTGAGCCCACACCGCACGTCGACTGGGGCTCCGGGGCGGTCCGGCTGCTGACCGAGGAGCGGACATGGCCGGCGGAACACGGTCCGCGGCGGGCGGCCGTCTCCTCCTTCGGCATCAGTGGCACCAACGCACACGTGATCCTGGAGCACCCGGCGGACCCCGCCCCGGCGGACCCCGCTCCAGAGGGGCCCGCGACGAGCGTGCTTCCCTGGGTGCTCAGCGGCACGACGCGCAATGCCCTCGTGGCGCAGGCGACCCGTCTGCTCGATTTCGCCGAGGGGCGGCCCGAGGCGGACGACCACGCGGTCGCCGCGACCCTGGCCTCGGGGCGCGCGACCTTCAGGCACCGCGCCGTCGTGCTCGGCACCGATCACGAGGAGCTCGTCAGCGGACTGTCCGCCGCCGCGCGGATGGAACCGCATCCTCACGCCGTTCTCGCCGACGACACCCGCGAGGCGGGGAAGACCGCGTTCCTGTTCTCCGGGCAGGGCAGTCAGCGGCCGACGATGGGCCGCGAACTGTACCGGGCGTTCCCCGCGTACGCCGAGGCGTTCGACGCGGTGAGCGCGGCCCTGGAGGTCCATCTGGACCGCCGGCTGACGGATGTCGTCTTCGCCGACGCCGACGACCCCGAGGCGGCCGCGGTGCTGAACCGCACCGAGTACGCACAACCGTGTCTGTTCGCCCTGCAGGTCGCACTCTTCCGGTTGATCACCTCCTGGGGGGTGCGTCCGGCGTACCTGGCCGGCCACTCCGTCGGCGAGATCGCGGCGGCGCACGTGGCCGGCGTCCTGTCGCTGCCGGACGCCGCCGCACTGGTCACGGCGCGCGGCCGTCTGATGCAGGAACTGCCCGACGGCGGCACCATGGTCACCGTCCAGGCTCCGGAGGACGAGGTCAGGGCCCTGCTGGCGGGTCATGACGCCGTCGGTGTCGCGGCTGTCAACGGGCCCGCCGCCACGGTCGTGTCGGGCGACAGCGGGCAGGTCGCGGACATCGTCGGACAACTGGAGCGGCGCGGCCGCAGGACCCGTGCGCTGCGTGTGAGCCACGCGTTCCACTCGCCGCTCATGGAGCCCATGCTCGACGGCTTCCGCGCCGTCGTGTCCCGGATCGACTTCGGCGTGCCGCAGATCCCGCTGGTCTCCACACTCACCGGCGCACAGGCCGGAACCGGCGATTTCACCTCGGTCGAGTACTGGCTGACGCACGTGCGCGAACCCGTCAGGTTCCACGACGGCGTGCGCGAGCTGGAAGCACAGGGAGTGCGGACGCTCGTGGAGCTGGGACCGGACGGAACACTGTCCGCCCTGTCCGCGGGGTGCCTGCGGGACCCGTCCGGTGCCACGCTGGTCCCCCTGCTGCGCAAGGACCGGCCGGAGGACAGGGCGCTGCTCGAGGCGGCAGCCCGTCTGTTCGTGCAGGGCGCCCCCGTGCGGTGGAGCTCGGTGTTCGGTGGGGCGGGCGGGGACCAACCGCCGCTGCAGCTGCCCACCTACCCCTTCCAGCGGGAGCGGTACTGGCTCGACCCGGCCCCCGCCCCCGCCGCACGCCACGCCGCGGACCTGCCCGGTCAGCTGGGACATCCGCTGCTGAACACGGCGATTCGTCTCGCAGGCGGCGCAGTGGCCCTGACCGGCCGGCTGTCCACCACGGGCGCGAAGTGGCTGCCGGACCACCAGGTGGGCGATGCCGTCGTCGCGCCGAGCACCGCGATCCTGGAGATGCTGGCCGCGGCCGGACAGCAGGTCGGTGCCCCGCGGGTCGCCGAACTCGTCCTGCGCGCACCGATGGTGATTCCCCCGGAGGACGACCTGGACGTCCAGCTGTTCGTGTCCCCGCCCGACGGCCAGGGACTGCGCGACGTGAGCGTGCACTCCAGGGCCGCGGTGGCCGGGGACGACGTGCCGTGGACCGACAACGCGACGGCGCGGGTCACGCGGCAGGTGGCCGGGACGGACCCGGAGGCCGACTTGATGCCGGCCTGGCCGCCCGGCGGATCGGAGCGCCTCGACCTGGAAAAGGCGTTCGTCGACCTCGAGTGGCAGGGCCTGCGCTACGGACCCGCCTTCCGGGGCGCCGGGGCCGTCCTGGGCCGGGAGGGGGAGGTCTTCGCGGAGATCGAACTGCCCGTGCACGTGGAGGGGGAAGCGGAGACGTATCTGCTGCATCCGGCCCTGCTCGACGCGGCACTCCATCCGCTCACGGTGCCTGGAGTGCTGCCGGAAGCCGCAGGACTGCGGCTGCCGTTCACCTGGACCGGTGTGGAGATCCACCGGCGGGGTGCCGCACGGCTGCGCGTCCGGCTCGTACGGACCGGTGAGAACACCGTGGCGCTCACCGCGTGGGACCCGGACGGTGAACTGGTGGTGACGGCCGACGGTCTGACCCTGCGGGTGATGGGGCCGGACGAACTCGGAGCTCTGCGCAGTACGCCGTCGCCGCAGCAGTGCCTCTACGAGGTGCGGTGGGCGCCCGTCCCGGCGGCCGCACCGACGGCCGGCGGTCCGGCACACCGGTACCTCGTGCTGGCCGGGGACGCCAGGGCGGACGCGGTTGCCGCCCGTATGGCGCAGGACGGCAGGGACGCGCGCTTCCTGAGGTGTCTCGACGGTGACGCCCCGGCTCCCGCACGGGTGCGTGCCGCGCTCTCCGCCGTCCTGACGGAAGTGCAGGCCTGGCTGGCCGAGGAACGGGATCCGCAGGAGCGTCTGGTCGTCGTCACACAGGACGCGGTCATGACGGACGGGCAGTCCGGGGGCGGTGACCCCGCGCAGGCAGCGGTCCTGGGCATGCTGCGCACAGCACAGACCGAGTACCCCGGACGTCTGCTGCTGGCCGACGTCGATGTGGACCCCGCGTCGGTCGACGGCCTCGCGGCACTGCTGGTGGACGGTGAACCGCAGATCGCCGTCCGGGCGGGGAAGGCGCACGCCCCCCGGCTGGTCACGGCAACGGGGGGCGCTCCCGGACAGGCGGCGGCCGGCGCTCATCCGGCGGACTCCGGCACTGCCTGGGCGACGGCGTCCCTGCTGGTGACGGGAGCAGGAGGCGTGGTGGGATCGGCGCTCGCACGGCACGCGGTCCGGACACACGGCGTGGGCCACGTGGTTCTGCTCAGCCGACGAGGCGAGCGGGCTCCCGGCATGGTGGAGCTGGCGGACGAGCTGCGCGCTCACGGCGCCACGGCCACGATCGAGGCAGGTGACGTCAGTGATCGCGACCACCTCGTGAGCGTCCTGTCACGCATACCGGCGGACCGACCGCTGCGCGGTGTCATCCACGCGGCCGGCACGACCCAGGACGGCACCTTCCGCGAACTGGCGTGGGAGGGGCTGGAGCACCTGCTGCCGTCGAAGGTGGACGCCGTGCACCACCTCGACGAGCTCACCCGGCATCTCCCGCTCGACTGGTTCGTCGTGTGCTCGTCGGCCGCGGGCTGGTGGGGCAGCGCCGGACAGGCGAACTACGCGGCGAGCAACGCCTGCGTCGACGCCATGGTGCAGCGACGCCGTGCTGCGGGACACGCGGGTCTGTCCCTGGCCTGGGGGCTGTGGGCCGAGCGCAGCGAGCTGAGCGGACATCTCGACAGCGGTGACCTGCGCCGGCTCGCCCGTCTCGGCATCGCCCCTCTCGCCACCGTGGACGCGCTGACGGCCTTCGACACGGCTCTGGGAGCGGACAATCCCGTTCTGCTGCCGCTGCGGCTGGACACCCGGAACCTGTCCGACACCGAGGCGTCGCCCCTCACGCCCCTGTTGCGCGACCATCTGCGTCCGTCGTCGAACGGTGCGAAGCCCTCGGGCCCGGCGGAAGCCGCGAGGGCGCTCGGGGAGCGGCTGGCCGCCCTGGGCGCGGACGAGCGGGCGAAGCTGCTGGAGTCGGTGGTGGCGGAGGAAGTCGCGGCGGTCCTCGGGTTCACCACCACGGAGGACGTCGAGGCGGACCGCAACTTCTTCGAGATCGGGTTCGACTCGCTGACCGCTCTCGAACTCAGGAACCGCATCGAGAAGCTGGTGGGGCAGTCACTCGCGGCCACCGTGGTCTTCGACCACCCCACTGCCGACGCGCTGGCACGGTACCTGCACACGCAGATCACCGTTCCGGCCGAAGCGGCGAGGCCCGCCGTGAGCGTCGTCGAGCGAGGGCACGAGGCACCGGCGGTGCCCGAGCCGGTGCTCCCCCTGAAGGGACGGACCGTCCTGCTGACGGGGGCCACCGGAGCGCTGGGGCAGCTGTTCGCGACGGCGATGGCCGAGGCCGGGGCGAACCTCGTGGTCACCGGGCGCAATGTGGAGACGCTCGACCGTCTCGCGCACGAGCTGCGGGAGCGACAGGCCGAGGTCCTCGCGCTGCCGACGGACCTGGGGGATCGCGAGTCGATGCCGCGGCTGCTGGCGGCGGTCGGTGAGCGGTTCGACGCGGTCGACGTCCTGGTGAACAACGCGGGGGTGACCGGTCCGGCCGGCCCGCTGTGGGAGACGGACGACGACGCGTGGTGGCACGCCATGGAGGTCAACCTCCGCGGGAGTACGCGCGCTTGCCGAGCCGTGCTGCCGGGCATGATCGAGCGGCAGCGTGGACGCGTCATCAACATCGTCAGCTCGGCGGGGAAGCACCGGTGGCCCCTAGTCTCCGGCTACTCCGTGTCGAAGGCCGCATTGATCAAGCTGGGTGAGAACCTGGCGCCCGAGCTGGAGGGGACGGGAGTGGCGGTGTTCAGTTACCACCCGGGCCTTGTCGACCTCGGCATCACCCAGCGGCAGATCGAGGGCGGTGTGACCGGGGAGCGGTGGAGCGACGAAGTCAGGTCGTGGCTGCTGGAACAGCGCGAGAGCCGGCGGCTCGCCGATCCCCGTCGCTCGGCGGAGATGCTCGTCCGCCTGGCCGCAGGTGAAGCAGATGCGCTGTCCGGCCGCTACCTCACCGTGGAGGACGACATCGCCTCTCAGCTGAACACCCGGCGATCGGTCAGGTGAAGGGCACGGACAGGTGAGCCGGTGCCCCGGCCGGTGATGCGGATCTTCCAGGCGGGAGGTCCGCATCGCCGGCCGGGGTCTGCGCCGGACCCGCCCCCTCCCGCTGTGCGGACACCGGACACCTGCTGACGGTGGGGAGGGGCAGGACCACTCGGTCAGGACGTGCGAGCGGCCCGGGAAGCGACGAAGCTCCTGAACCGGCGAGTCGGACGTCGAACGGATATGTCGACGGCACACGGCTCCGTCCGGTGTGACGCTCGACCGCGTAACCCGGTCAGAGGCTGTCTGCGACGGGCTCGTCTGTATCGCTCGCGTGGGTGATTCCGCACAGCTCGAAGGCGAGACGAAAGGCGAAGTCACCGGCGTTCACGGGCCGCGCCACGATGTCCGAAGCCCGGTTGAGGCGCTTGATGAGGGTGTTGACGTGAACGTTGAGACGCCGAGCGGCTCTGGTGGGGCTGCCGAGTTCTTCGAACCAGACACGAAGGGTTTCGCGCAGGACCGCGTGACGCGGTTCGACGAGGCTTCCGAGCTGGCTTCGGACGAAGTGCCGTGCCAGTTCGACATCGCGGCTGGCGAAGGCCAGCGCGACCACGTCGCAGATGGAAACGATGTGGCCGGCTCCGGCCGACGTGTCGAGACGTATGGACTGCGGCATGGCCCGGTCGGCGAGGGACTGGGTCTCCAACGCCTCGCGATGGGTGATCCGAAAGCCGCTGCTGCCGTGTCGGGGCGTACCCAGACCGATGCGGATGCCGGCGGGCACGGAGAGGCGGGCACGCAGCAGATCCACACCGGGGGCGTTCTCCGGGACGTTGAACCACCCGTGCAGAGCATGCTCGTCCGACAACACCACGAGGTCCCGCTGCGCCCGCATCTGGAAACGCAACCGGGCCGCGACCTCCCTCAGCGTGGTTTCCGTGGCTTTCGGCCCCCACACCACGAAAGCCACGTGCCGGTTGTTCAACCGGTAGTCCAGCCGCCGTTCCGCCTCCGCGTCGCCCAACTCGCCCGACAGCACCTCCCGGACGGTCGCCAGTAGGTCAGGAACCCCGCTGTGCTGCAGTAGTTGCTGCTCCTGGTGGTAGACCATCATCGCTCGAGCCAGCGCGGCCTGACGAAACCGGAACAGCCGGCCCGCGACCACCGACAGCATGTCGGCACGGTCGCTGCCCGCCGGCCGGGAGGGGTTGCCACGCAGTTCTCTACTGAAGGCGTCGAGCAGTTCGTTACCCGCTACGTCGTAGCTGAGCACGAGATCCACGAGTTTGATCCCCGCGGCGGGGAGCCGGCGTGCCAAGTCGTCCGCCGCCACGGGGAGCGCAGTCCCCTGGGGGATCTCGCCCGTGGTCACCGCCTCGCTGACGAACGGGAGGAACGAGGAGCACACCGCACGGAACGCGAGCTCGATCTCCCGGCCGTTGGTGGCGAAGGAAGGAACGGCCGAGACGCAAGCTCGGAACACTTTGTCAGCGACGTCGTCCGGATTCGCGTCGATCCATTCCGCGAAAGCGGTGACGCGCTGGGTGCCAGGCGAGGTGGTGCTCATATGTATGCAATTTACAGAAACATCTGTAGAGAATGATCGAGGAAAAGGTGACGTCGTGGTGAAAACACCGACAAGGCCGGTGCCGGCAGGATGCGTTCGTCCACCGCCGCGCGGGCCGCTCCGCTGGGACGGCGGGGTGCGACGACACCGACCCGAAACGCGCCCTCGTCGACGGGGCGGTCGCCACGGCGTGCCCGCCGTTGCGCTGACGCACGCCTCCACCGGCTGGACGCGGGCTGCTCGGTTCAGCGCAGCGGGGCCTCCCGGACCAGCGTCATCAGCGCCCGCGCCCCCGGGCTCATGGCGCGGGCCGGCGGGAGCACCACGACACTCTCGTAGACCGGCCGGTGTGCTCCGTCGAGCTCCACCGCGACCAGGCCCCGCGCCTCCGGCTTACGGGAGAAGTGGTGCGGGACCACCGCGATCCCCAGGCCCTCGTGCACCAGCTCCAGCAGGCTGTGCACATCGTTGACCTCCAGCGCCACCGTGCGCCGGACTCCCGCCGCGCCGAACGCCTCGTCCGCCGCGCGCCGGGGCCCCCAGTCCGGGTGGAAGTCGATGAACGACGCGCCCCGCAGCTCGCTCCACGCCACCCGCGCGCCCTCCTCGGCGAGCCGGTGGCCGGGGGCACACAGGACGACCATGGGCTCCCGTGCCAGCGGCACGAGTTCGCCCCGCCACTCCGGCGGGCTGACGGTCGCGGCGAACGCGAGGTCCAGCCGGCCGCCGGCCACCCCTTCCAGCAGGCTGGACGTGCCCTCCTGCCGGAGCCTGATCTCCATGTGCGGATGCTCCCGGTGGAAGGCTGCGAGCAACCCCGCCGTGCTGACCCCGGCCACGCACTGCTCCACCCCCAGCGTCAGCGTGCCGCGCAACAGCCCCCGTACGGCGTCGACGGCGTCCCGCGCCGCCCTGGCACCCGCCAGCGTGCGCTCCGCCTCCACCAGCAGGGCCGCCCCCGCCTCGGTGAGCCGGACCGTCCGTGTCGTACGGCTGAACAGTGGCGTCTTCAGCTCGTGCTCCAGTGCCCGGACGGACGCGGACAGTCCGGACTGGGACACGGCCAGGCGCTCGGCGGCGCGGGTGAAGTGCCGCTCCTCGGCGACCGCGACGAAGTGCTCCAGCTGACGCAGTTCCATGATTG
Source organism: Streptomyces sp. NPDC005791 (assembly GCF_042871485.1). Taxonomy (NCBI): domain Bacteria; kingdom Bacillati; phylum Actinomycetota; class Actinomycetes; order Kitasatosporales; family Streptomycetaceae; genus Streptomyces; species Streptomyces sp. NPDC005791. Next base: position 209,140 of record NZ_JBIAIP010000014.1, on the reverse strand, counting down.
AGCAATTTATACGATGAATCCCAGCGGAATCTCCTGTTGGACCGCTGGATCGTTCTCCGCCAGTCTGGAGGGCGCGCACCAGATCTGGCGCGCTACGCCGTGTCCCGTGGAGTGCTCGTATGTACCTTCCGTCCGCCGACCGCTACTCCGCCATGCCCTACCGGCGCACCGGACGCAGCGGCCTGCTGCTTCCCGCGCTGTCGCTCGGGCTGTGGCACAACTTCGGAGGCGACCGGACCCCCGTAAGCCAGGGCGAGATCCTGCGCCGCGCCTTCGACCTCGGCGTCACCCACTTCGACCTCGCCAACAACTACGGCCCGCCGCCCGGCTCCGCCGAGATCGCCATGGGCCGCGCGCTGAAGACGGACTTCGCCGGACTGCGGGACGAGATCGTCATCTCCACCAAGGCCGGCTACCACATGTGGGAGGGGCCGTACGGTGAGTGGGGCTCCCGCAAGAGCCTGCGTTCCTCGCTGGACCAGAGCCTCACCCGGCTGGGCCTCGACTACGTCGACATCTTCTACTCGCACCGCTTCGACCCCGACACCCCACTCGAGGAGACGATGGGCGCGCTCGACACGGCGGTGCGTCAGGGCAAGGCCCTCTACGCCGGCGTCTCCAACTACTCCGCGGAGCAGACCCGCGAGGCCGCCCGCATCCTGAACGAACTGGGCACCCCCCTCCTCATCCACCAGCCGCGCTACTCGATGCTGGACCGCTGGGTCGAGGACGGGCTGCTGGACGTCCTGGACGAGCTCGGCACCGGCTCCATCGCGTACTCCCCGCTGGAGCAGGGCATCCTCTCCGACCGCTATCTGCACGGCATCCCGGAGGGCTCACGCGCGGCGGGGACCAGCCCGTTCCTGTCGGCCGAGGCCGTCACCCCGGATCTGGTGGAGCGGCTGGGCGCGCTGAACGAACTGGCCCGGGAGCGCGGACAGTCCCTCGCCCAGATGGCGCTCGCCTGGGTGCTGCGCGGCGGCCGGGTCACCTCCGCCGTCGTCGGCGCGAGCAGTGTCGCCCAGCTGGAGAACAGTGTGGCGACGGTCGGAAACCTGGAGTTCGCGGAGGAGGAGCTCGCCCGGATCGAGGAGCTCGTCAAGGGCACCGCCCGCGCGTGAGCGCGTGAGCCGTCCGCCGCCCGCACCCGTGCGGCGGACGGCTTCACCGGACTGGACCAGTGGCAGATCACCAAGGCTCTGGCCCGGTGCTGTCCCGGCGCGTACCGTGATGCGGCACGACGATCTTCTTCCCGGACGCCGACACCGGACGCCGGGCGGAGGAGCGACCGACCAGCGACAGGACCGCGCACGTGAAGATCCTCGTCAGCGCCGACATGGAGGGCGCCACCGGAGTGACCTGGCCGGCCGACGTGCTGCCCGGCACGCCGCAGTGGGAGCGGTGCCGTGCGCTCTTCACCTCCGATGTGAACGCCGCGGCACTCGGCTTCTACGACGGCGGCGCCGACGAGGTCCTCGTCAACGAGGCCCACTGGAGCATGCGTAATCTGCTCCTGGAAAGGCTCGACGAGCGCGTCCAGATGCTCACCGGCAAGCACAAGTCGCTCTCCATGGTCGAGGGCATCCAGCACGGCGACGTCGACGGCGTGGCGTTCGTCGGCTACCACACGGGCGCCGGCACGGAGGGCGTGCTCGCCCACACCTACCTCGCCAACTCCGTCACCGGGGTCTGGCTGAACGGCGTCCGCGCCAGTGAGGGCCTGCTCAACGCCCATGTCGCGGCGGAGTACGGCGTCCCCGTCATCCTGGTCACCGGTGACGACCTGACCTGCGAGGACGCCGCTGGCTACGCCCCGCAGGCGCACACGGTCGCGGTGAAGGACCACGTCTCGCGGTACGCCGCCGTGTGCCGCACCCCGGCCCGTACCGCCGCCGACATCAGGGCGGCCGCCGCCGGTGCCACGCCGCTCGCCGTACGCCACACGCCCGTGACGAGCGGCTCGTACACGGTGGAGCTGGAGTTCGACGCGGAGCATCTGGCGGGCGCCGCGACCGTGGTCCCCGGCGTGGCGCCGAGCGGCGAGCGGCGCGTCGCCTATACCAGCGGGACGATGTACGAAGGCATTCGCACGTTCAAGGCGGTGACGACGATCGTGTCGGCCGCCGTGGAGGAACAGTATGGCTGAGGCGAGCGACCCCATCGGAGCGGCCGACGAGCAGGCGCTCGGGGAATCGGTGACGTTCACCTCCGAGCTGATCCGCATCGACACGACCAACCGCGGCGACGGCGGCTGCCGGGAGCGCCCGGCCGCCGAGTACGTGGCCGAACGGCTGGCCGGCGCCGGGCTGGAGCCCGTCCTCCTGGAGCGCACGCGGGGGCGGACCAACGTCGTGGCCCGGATCGAGGGCACCGACCGGTCCGCCGACGCCCTCCTCGTGCACGGCCACCTCGACGTGGTGCCGGCCGTGGCGGCCGACTGGACCGTCCACCCCTTCTCGGGGGAGGTGCGCGACGGCGTCGTGTGGGGACGCGGCGCCATCGACATGAAGAACATGGACGCGATGGTCCTCGCCGTCGTCCGGGCCTGGGCGCGCGCGGGCGTACGCCCGCGCCGCGACATCGTCGTCGCCTACACCGCCGACGAGGAGGCCAGCGCGCACGACGGCGCCGGCTTCCTCGCCGACCGGCACCCCGAGCTCTTCGAGGGCTGCACGGAGGGCATCGGCGAGTCCGGTGCCTTCACCTTTCACGCGGGGCCCGGCATGTCGCTCTACCCCGTCGCGGCGGGCGAGCGCGGGACGGGATGGCTCACGCTGACCGCCGAGGGCAAGGCCGGCCACGGCTCCAAGGTCAACCGGGCCAACGCCGTCAGCAGGCTCGCCGCCGCCGTCGCACGGCTCGGCGCGTACGAGTGGCCCGTACGGCTGACCCCGACGGTACGGGCCGCGCTCACCGAGCTCGCCGCACTCCACCACATCCGCGTCGACCTCGACGCCCCCGGATTCGACGTGGACGAACTCCTCGGCAAGCTCGGCCCGGCTGCCGCCCTGGTCGAGCCGACCGTGCGCAACAGCTCCAACCCGACCATGCTGGAAGCCGGTTACAAGGTCAACGTCATCCCGGGCCACGCCACCGCCCAGATCGACGGACGCATGGTGCCCGGCGGGGAGGACGAGTTCCGCGAGACCCTCGACCGGCTGACCGGCCCCGGCGTCGACTGGGAGTTCCAGCACCGCGAGGTCGCCCTCGAAGCCCCGGTCGACTCACCGACGTACGCGAAGATGCGCGCCGCCATCGAGCTGTTCGACCCGGACGCGCACGTCGTCCCGTACTGCATGTCGGGCGGCACGGACGCGAAGCAGTTCTCCCGCCTCGGCATCACCGGTTACGGCTACTCCCCGCTGAAGCTGCCTGCCGGCTTCGACTACCAGGCGCTGTTCCACGGCGTCGACGAGCGGGTCCCCGTCGAAGCCCTGCACTTCGGTGTCCGGGTCCTGGACCACTTCCTGCGTACCGCCTGACGATCCGCACCGCCCGACCGGAAGGGGGAACCGACCATGGTCTTCACAGCGGCCTACGGCACATGGCCGTCACCGATCGACGCGGCACTCACCGCCTCGCACGACGGCCGGCCGGAGTTCGTCGGCACCGTCGGCGACGAGGTGTGGTGGACGGAACCACGCCCGGCAGAGGGCGGCCGCCGCGCCCTCGTGCGCCGCCGGGCCGACGGCGGCGTCCGGTCCGTGCTCCCCGCACCCTGGAACCCGCGCAGCCGCGTCATCGAGTACGGCGGGATGCCGTGGGCCGGCACGGCGCGCGAGGAAGGCGGGCCCCTGGTCGTCTTCGTCCACTTCCCCGACCAGCGGCTGTACGCCTACGCGCCGGACGGGCCCGACGAACCGTGGCCGCTCACTCCCGTGTCGGACCTCGGCGGCGGCCTGCGCTGGGTGGACCCGCAGATGCACCCCGGACGCGGCGAAGTGTGGTGCGTCCTGGAGGAGTTCACCGGCCCGGCACCCACCGACGTGCGGCGGGTGATCGCCGCGGTGCCGCTGGACGGATCGGCCGCCGGGAACCGTGGCGCCGTGCGTGAACTCACCGACGACCGGAACCGGTTCGTCACCGGGCCCAGGCTGTCGCACGACGGCCGCCGCGCCGCCTGGATCACGTGGGACCATCCGCGGATGCCGTGGGACGGAACCGTGGTGAAGATGGCCGACGTCACCGAGGAGGGTGCCTTCACCGGGATCCGCCCCCTGGTCGGCGACGTCGACGAGTCGGTCGTCCAGGTGGAGTGGGACCGGGACGGATCGCTGGTCTTCGTCTCGGACGTCGGCGGCTGGTGGGAGCTCCAGCGGCTCGGGCCCGACGCCGTCGCCGGCGCCGTCGTGCCCAGCAGCCGTCTCTGCGCCGTGCGCGGCGAGGAGTTCGGCGGGCCGCTGTGGAAGGTCGGTCTGCGCTGGTTCCAGCTCCTGGACAACGGGCTGATCGCCGTCATCCACGGCCGGGGCACCACCGCGCTCGGTCTGCTCGACCCGGAGACCGGTGAACTCGTCGACGCCGTGGGCCCCTGGACCGCATGGGCGGAGACGCTCGCCGTGCAGGACACCAGGGTCATCGGTGTCGCCGCGAGCCCCCACACCTCCTACGAGGTGGTGGAGCTGGACACGGCCACAGGGCACACCCGCACGATCGGCGCCCCCCACCAGGACGCGGTCGACCCGGCCTACCACCCCGAGCCGCTGATCCGTACCTTCGCCGGGCCCGGCGGCCGCGAGATCCACGCGCAGGTGTACCCGCCGCGCCACCCGGACCGCACCGGCCCCGACGGTGAGCTGCCGCCCTACGTCATCTGGGCGCACGGCGGACCCACCGGCCGTGCCTCACTCGTACTCGACCTGGAGATCGCCTACTTCACGTCCCGGGGCATCGGCGTCGCCGAGGTCGACTACGGCGGCTCGACCGGCTACGGCCGCGCCTACCGCGAACGGCTGCGGGGACAATGGGGTGTCGTCGACGTGGAGGACTGTGCGGCCGTCGCCCTGGGGCTGGCCGAGGAGGGCACGGCCGACCGTGACCGGCTGGCGATCCGGGGCGGCAGCGCCGGCGGCTGGACCACCGCGGCCTCGCTCACACGGACCGACGTGTACGCCTGCGGAGCGATCAGCTATCCGATCCTCGATCTGGAGGGGTGGGCGACCGGTGAGACGCACGACTTCGAATCGCAGTACCTGGAGTCGCTCGTGGGCCCGTACACCGAGGTGCCCGAGCGCTACCGGGAGCGCTCGCCCGTCAACCACACGGACAGGCTCACCGTGCCGTTCGTACTGCTCCAGGGCCTCGACGACCCGATCTGCCCACCGTCCCAGTGCGAGCGCTTCCTCGCCGCGATCCACGGGCGCGGGATCCCGCACGCCTACCTCGCCTTCGAGGGGGAGGGGCACGGCTTCCGGCGCGCCGACACGGTGAGGTGCGCACTGGAGGCAGAATTCTCCCTGTACTGCCAGACGTTCGGCCTCGAACGTTCCGACGTCCCCCGACTGGAGCTGACGGAGTGACCCTGGAGCCACTCGCCCGCCCGGCGAGACTGCGGCCCGGAGCCAGGGTGGCGGTCGTCGCACCGAGCGGCCCCGTGCCCGCCGACCGGCTGGAGCGTGGCCTCGACCTGCTGCGCGGCTGGGACCTCGACCCCGTCGTCGCTCCCCATGCACTCGACACGCACCCGGAGTTGGACCACCTCGCCGGTACGGACCGGAACCGCGCCCGGGACCTCCAGGAGGCCTGGTGCGACCCGTCCGTGGACGCCGTCCTGTGCGCCAGGGGAGGGTACGGAGCCCACCGCATGGTCGATCTTCTCGACTGGCCCGCGCTGCGGGCGGCCGGGCCCAAGGTGTTCGTCGGCTACAGCGACATCACCGTGCTGCACGAAGCGTTCGCTCTGCGGGCCGGCTTCTCGACCCTGCACGGTCCGATGGTCGCCACCGAGGTCTTCCTGAAGGACGCGGCCACCCAGCAGGCCCTGCGCTCGACCCTGTTCGAGCCCGAGTCGGTGCAGACCCTGGGCCTGGAGACGGCGGCAGCGCTGGTCCCCGGCGTCGCCCGGGGGGTCACCTACGGCGGCTGCGCGAGCCTGCTCGCCGCCGACGCCGGCGCCCCGCACGCCCGGACCTGCGCCCCGGGCGGGCTGCTGGTCATCGAGGACACCACGGAGGAGCCGTACCGGCTCGACGGCATCCTCACCCGGCTGCTGCGCACCGGCGCCCTCGACGGGATATCCGGGGTGGTGTGCGGCTCGTGGGAGGCCTGCGGGCCGTACGAGGGGGTGCGCGCCGTGCTCGCCGACCGGCTCGGCGGTCTGGGGATCCCGGTGGTCGAGGAGTTGGGCTTCGGCCACGGGCCCACGGCGCTGACCGTCCCGCTCGGTGTGCCGGCGCTGCTGGACGCCCCGGCCGACGGCGGCCGGTGCACGCTCACCGCCCGGGTGCCGGCGCTGCTCTGACACGCCGGCCCGAGACGTCGTCCGAAATGTCGGGGGGCGCGTATACGTGGAGCATCCGTGAAACCCGGGCCCATGCGTTGACATCGGTATGAGGCGTGTCACACCATGGGCCGGGCCCGTTACTTACCGGCTGGTAAGGTGCCCTCGGCAGGGAGGCCCATGTGTCGCGTGCTGTGCCCGGATTCCGCCGTCCACTCACCGTGCTCGCCGGGGCGGCGCTTCTCGCCCCGATCGCTCTGACCGGTGCTCCTCCGGCGTCCGCTGCTGAGCAGTACACCGTCACCGCGCTGGAGTTCACCGTGCGCGCCGGTGACCGCTCCTGCACGGTCGACGCCGACCTCTACAAGCCGGCGGGTGTCGACGCCCGGCACCCGGCCCCGGCCGTCCTCGCCACCAACGGCTTCGGCGGCAGCAAATCCGACGGCTCCACCGACGTCATCGGCAAGGCCTTCGCCGAACGCGGGTACGTCGGCCTCGTCTACTCGGGCCTGGGCTTCGGCAGATCCGGCTGCCTCATCACGCTCGACGACCCCGAGATCGACGGCGAGGCGGCCTCCGGACTCGTCGATTTCCTCGCCGGCACACGCGCCGCCGACGACGGCACCAAGGCCGACTACGTCACCACCGACGCTCCGGGCGACCCGGTGGTCGGCATGATCGGCGGCTCATACGGCGGGGCCATCCAGCTGGCGACCGCCTCCGCCGACCGCCGTGTCGACGCGCTCGTCCCGCTGATCACCTGGAACGACCTGGCGTACTCGCTGGCACCCAACGCCGCCGGAGCGACCCGGGGCGTCTCCTCCGACACACCCGGCGTCTTCAAATGGCAGTGGACCAACGGCTTCTACCTGATGGGGGAGGGCCAGCCCCTGCTGGAGCCGAGCCTCGACCCGTCGCGCTTCGGCAGCCTCGGCTGCCTGCACTTCGCCGCGCAGGCCTGCGACACCATCCGCCTCCTGAACTCCGGCCGATACCCCGCAGCCGCGACCAAGAGGATGCTGACGTACGCGCGGAGCGTCTCCCCGGCCTCCTACCTGTCGGGTGTCACCGCGCCGACGCTGCTCGTGCAGGGCCAGGCCGACAGTCTGTTCAACCTCAACGAGGCCACGGCCACCTACCGGGCGCTCGAGGCCCAGGGCACCACGACGAAGATGATCTGGCAGGCCTGGGGTCACAGCGGCGGCTCGGTGCCCGGCGAACTCGACCTCTCCGCCGGGAATCTGGAGACCAGCTACGTCGGGCAGCGCATCCTCGCCTGGTTCGACCGCTACCTCCACCACGACGAGACCACCCCCACCGGACCGGAGTTCGCCTACTACCGCGACTGGGCGAGCGGCTACGGCACCGCGGCCGCCGTACCCGGGCTGTCCCGCACGATGTACCTCTCCGGCGACGGCGCCCTGGTGGACGACCGCTCGAAGGTCACCCGCGGCAGCCGTCAGTACACCAACTGGCTCCTGCCGACCAGTCACTCCGAGAGCGCCCTCGCCGGGCTGATCGGGTTGTCCGACCCGGAGCCGTACGACACGAAGGGCACCTACCTCGGCTGGACCAGTGCCCCGCTGACGGCTCCGGTGGACGTCGTGGGCGCTCCGAAGGCCACACTGAAGGTCGTCTCGCCGAAGACGGAACGGGTCCAGAACAGCGGCGACGCCGCCGACAAGCTCGTCCTGTTCGCGAAGGTGTACGACGTGGCACCCGACGGGACCCAGCAGCTGGTGAACCGCCTGGTCGCCCCGGTGCGCGTGCCCGACGTCACCCGCCCCTTCACCGTCGAGCTGCCGGGCGTCGTGCACCGGTACGAGGCAGGGCACCGGCTGCGGTTCGTGGTCGCGGGGAGCGACACGGCGTACTTCGGCAACCGCGGCGTCAAACCGGTCACCGTGGTCAGCGCTCCGCAGGACACCGGGGTTCTCGAGCTCCCCGTGATCAGTTGACCGTCACCCGTACGGCGCGGCCCACCGGCCCCGTGCCCTGGACGCAGGCATCCTGGGGCCCAGGGCAGGTGCGCTCTGAGGGGGCCGTGCGTCCGCGAAAGGGCCGCGCGGTGGAGAGGACACGAACGTGCGGACTGTCGGTGTCGAGGAAGAGCTTCTGCTCGTCGACGCGGAGAGCGGCGATCCCCGGGCACTGTCGGCGGCGGTGCTGGCCCTGGCGGAACGCCGCTCCGAGCGCGGTTTCGAGGGGGCCCCTACCTTCGAGTCCGAACTGCACGCGCAGCAGCTGGAGTTCGCCACCGAGCCGCACGGGGTGATGGGGGACCTGGCGGAGGAACTCCTTCGCCGCCGGGCGGAGGCGGCGTGGAGCGCGGCTCAGGCGGGCGCCGCCGTGGCGGCCCTGGCGACCTTCCCGATGCCGGTCCGCCCCTCCGTCGGAGCGGGCGAGCGCTACCAGTGGCTGGCGCAGAGGTTCGGTCTGACCGCCCAGGAGCAGCTGACCTGCGGCTGTCACGTACACGTATCGGTGGAATCGGACGAGGAGGGCGTCGCGGTACTGGACCGGATGCGGCCCTGGCTTCCGGTTCTGCTGGCCCTGAGCGCGAACTCCCCCTTCTGGCAGGGGCGGGACACCTCGTACGCCGGCTACCGCAGCATGGTGTGGGGCCGCTGGCCCTCGGCGGGCCCGGTGGAACTGTTCGGCTCCGCCGACCGCTACCACGAGCGGATCAGGGCGCTGATCGGCACGGGAGTCCTGCGTGACGAGGGGATGGTCTACTTCGACGCACGGCTCTCGCACCGCTATCCCACGGTGGAGATCAGGGTGGCGGATGTGTGCCTGGATCCGGCGGACGCCGTGCTGCTCGCCACGCTCTCCCGCGGCCTGGTCGAGACGGCGGCACGCGCCTGGCGGGCCGGTGAGGCGCCGGACCCGGTCGCGGTGGGTGTCCTGCGCATGGCCGCCTGGCAGGCCGCCCACTCGGGTACGGAAGGGCCGCTCCTCCATCCGCTCACCATGCGCCCCGAGCCGGCCGCCGACGTCGCGCGCGCACTGCTCACCCACGTGGGCGACGCCCTGGAGGACAGCGGGGACCTCGGGTCGGCGCAGAAGGCGCTGCAGGCCGTGCTGACGCGGGGGACCGGGGCGCGGGCCCAGCGGGAACTGCTCGCGGGTTCGGGCAGTCTCCGTACGGTCGTGACCGAGTGCGTGGCCAGGACGCGCGGCTGACGGCCGCTGCCGTCACCCGTGGCCCGCCTCCGCGTCGACCACGTCGGCCAGCCGCCGCAGCATGGCGCGGTGCCTGAGCTGGAGCACCGCGTCGAGGGCTACGTTGTGCAGGGATCCGCCGAGCCCCTGCAGCGGGTGTTCGTCGAGCAGCACGAGCGTCTTGCCACCCCAGGGGCGGATGTCGAACGCGATGCGTGCCGTGCCCAGCGGCCCGCTGTACGCCTCCAGTTCGAGCACCTCCGGCCGTTCCAGACGGCGCACGGTGGTGTGGCCCTGGACCTCCTTGGGACCGAGTCGCACGGTGTACTCGATGGAGGAGCCGACCTCCGGCCACCGTCCCTTCCGGGAGTGGGACTCCTGCGTGCCCACGACCCACTTCCCGTACTGCTCCGGTTGCTCGAGCACCGACCAGAGGGCGGAGGGCGGGTGATGGATGAGCTGGTGACGTATAGCCATGGACGCCTCCACACGGACATGCGGACAGTGGAACAGGCGGCGGACCCACGGCCCATGCTACGTGGCGTGCTCCGAGCCGACATGTCGGACGTGAGCCGGGTGGCGGGCCGTCCGGGTGTCACCCGAACGGCCTAACGGGGCTCCGGTCGTCCCACCGCCGGGCCGCCGCGCCCTGACGGCCCGGGCCGCCGGTGGCCCGCCCGAAGTCCTGTTCACGGTGCGAGCGGTCGGGCAGTAGAACGGATGGGCACGAACCCACTCGGACGTAACGAACAAGGAGGGCACATGCGCGCACTCACCTGGCAAGGACGGCGGGACGTCCGTGTGGAGACGGTCCCCGACCCGGTGATCCAGGATCCGACGGACATCATCGTCCGGGTCACCTCGAGCGGCATCTGCGGATCGGACCTGCACCTGTACGAGGTGCTCGGCCCCTACCTCGAACCTGGCGACATCCTGGGGCACGAACCCATGGGCGTCGTGGAGGAGACCGGTCCGGAGGTGACCGCCGTCAAGCGCGGGGACCGGGTCGTGGTCCCGTTCAACGTCTCCTGCGGCGACTGCTTCATGTGCGACCAGGGTCTCCAGTCGCAGTGCGAGACCACCCAGGTCCGTGAGTACGGAAGCGGCGCGGCGCTGTTCGGCTACACCAAGCTCTACGGGCAGGTGCCCGGCGGCCAGGCGGAACTGCTGCGCGTCCCCTTCGGTAACACCCTGCCGGTCAAGGTCCCCGACGGCCCGCCCGACGACCGGTTCGTCTACCTGTCGGACGTCCTGCCGACCGCCTGGCAGGCCGTGGAGTACGCGGCCGTGCCTCCCGGCGGCAGCCTGACGGTCCTGGGACTCGGGCCGATCGGGGACATGGCGGCACGGATCGCCCTGCACCGTGGTGCGGGGCTGGTCATCGGTGTGGACCTGGTCTCCGACCGTCTGCAGCGCGCCGCCGCACGAGGCGTCCACACTCTGGACCTGCGGGAGTACGGCAAGAACCTGGGCGACGCCGTGCGTGACCTCACCGACGGCCGTGGCACGGACGCGGTCATCGACGCGGTCGGCATGGAGGCGCACGGAGCGGCCGTGGCCAAGACGGGGCAGTGGGCGGTGGGCATGCTGCCCGATCCCGCGGCGCGCGTCCTCATGGAGCGGGTGGGCATCGACCGTCTCAGCGCGCTGCTCGCCGCCGTCGACGTGGTGCGCAGGGGCGGCACCGTGTCCGTCTCCGGTGTCTACGGCGGTGCCGTCGACCCGCTGCCCCTGCTCAAGATGTTCGACAAGCAGATCCAACTGCGAATGGGGCAGGCCAACGTCAGGAACTGGGTGCCGTCCATCCTGCCGCTCCTCGTCGACGACGATCCGCTCGGCGTGGACGGCTTCGCCACCCATCACCTGCCGCTGGCCGACGGACCGAAGGCGTACAAGACGTTCCAGGAGAAGGCGGACGGCATGGTGAAGACCCTGCTCACGCCGTGATCGCCCCCGTACCCCTTCGGGAGCAGGAGGAACGATGACGAACGCACCTCAGGGCCGGCGTGTCGTGGTCACCGGCGCCACCGGGAACGTCGGGACCAGCGTCGTCCGGGCACTGGCGGCGGACCCTTCCGTGGACTCGGTCCTCGGCCTGGCCCGACGGCGCCCGGGGCTCACCTTGCCGGGGGTGGCGTGGGACACGGTGGATCTCGAGCACAGGGACAGTCGGCGGCGGCTCGGGGAGCATCTGGCCGGCGCCGACGCCGTCATCCACCTGGCCTGGCGTTTCCAGCCCACCCATGACCCGGTCGTCACCTGGCGTAGCAATGTCGAGGGTTCACTGCGGGTCTTCGGCGCGGTCCGTGACGCGGGCGTACCGGTGGTGGTCCACGCCTCGTCGGTGGGGGCCTACTCGCCGGGGCCGAAACAGGAACCGGGGGTGGACGAACAGTGGCCCACCCACGGGTGGCCGGATGCGGCGTACTGCCGGGAGAAGGCCTATCTGGAACGCGTCCTCGACACCTTCGAGCTACGGAATCCGCAGATCAGGGTGGTCCGCATGCGCCCCGGCTTCCTGTTCAAGAGGGCGGCGGCGAGCGAACAGCGCCGGATCTTCGGTGGCCGCCACCTGCCGGGGCCGCTGCTCCGCCCCGACCTGCTGCCGTTCGTCCCCGACCTCAAGGGACTGCGCTTCCAGGTGCTGCACACGGACGACGCGGCCGAGGCGTACCGGCTCGCCGTCGCCCATGACGTCCGGGGCGCCTTCAATCTGGCCGCGGACTCCGTGACCGACGCCCGGCAGCTCGGCGAACTGCTCGACGCCCGTGTCGTACGCGTCCCGACGGCGCTGGTGCGGAGCGCGCTGGCCGCCGCCTGGCGGACACATGCCGTGCCGGCCTCCCCGCACCTGTTCGACGCCGTGCTGCGGCTTCCGGTGATGAACAGCGACCGGGCTCGCGAAGAACTGGGCTGGCGGCCCTCCTACTCGGCGGCCGAGGCGCTGCGCGCCTTCCTGCACGGGGTCTCCCACGGAGAGGGGGAGGACACCGCCCCGCTGGCCGGCCGCCGCTGGGGATGAGCCCGGGCACGGCGGGCCGACCCGCCAGGACCCCGCACGGTCGCCGGACGCGAACGGCTCCGGCCCGGGGTCGCGTGACTCGGCCGATCAGGGGACAGAGCCGACGGCCGGCGCGGTGATGACGGGCCGTATGCGTACACGTCCGGTCCTCGACGCCCGGACGGGGCCCCGCCGAGCTCGCCCACGCCGTGGTGCGGACCCTGGACACGCCCGTGCTCGACGGCCTCTGGGTCCGCCTGGACGCGGACGTCCTGGACCCGGGCGTGATGCCCGCCGTCGACAGCCCTGACGACGACGGGCTGTTCCCGGACGGACTCGCCGCGCTGCTGCGCCGTCTGGTCCGCTCACCGCGCTGCGTGGGGCTGAACGACACGATCTACGACCCCGACCTCGACCCCGACGGCACGGCCGGGGCGCTGCTCACGGATCTGATCGTCGACGCCTCCGCCGGAGCGGGGCCGGACGGTGCGGAACGCTGATCAGGCGGGCGCGTTCCGGTCGACGTACTCGAAGACCGAGCCGTCCGGGTGCAGTGCGATCAGATTGCGTCCCGCCGGGGTGGGCACGGGGCCCGCGACGACCCTCGCGCCCACTCGCGTCAGCGCCGCGTGCGCCTCGTCGACGTCCTTGACCGCGATGGTCGCGGATACCTTCCGCAGCACCTCCAGTTCGGCCTCGGGGCCGCTCATCAGCAGGAAGCAGCCGATCGCGGCCACCGACACCCCGCCACGCTCGAAGCGCAGTGCCGCAGTGCCGGTCAGGCCCTCGTAGAAGGCCACCGAGGCCTCCAGGTCGTCGACGCAGATACGCAGCGTGGTTCCCAGGATCTCCATGCCCACGAGGGTAGTTGCCGACCCGGCCGCATGTGATCGATTCCGCGCCCCGTCACCGGATCACACCCGGCAGAGCACCTCGCCGTGGGGCACCATGAACCATGCGTCGGGTTCCTCGCCCCACGCGCGCCAGGCGTCCGCGATCGCGGTCAGCTGTCCGGTGCTCGCATGGCCACCGTCCACCGCCAGCTCCGCGTACACCGACGCGGTCGTGCGGTCCGCCCACAGCCCGCTCCACCAGGCACGGTCCTCCGGGGTGGCGAAGCACCAGGCCGCCGCCGTCGGGGTGATGTCGGTGAAGCCGGCCTGATGTGCCCAGGACAGCAGTCGGCGTCCGGCGTCGGGCTCGCCGCCGTTGGCGCGGGCCACCCGGCCGTACAGCTCCTGCCACTCGCGCATTCCGGAAACCTCCGGATACCAGGTCATGGCCGCGTAGTCGCTGTCGCGGGCAGCGACGACGCCGCCGGGCCGGCAGACCCGCCGCATCTCGCGGAGCGCCTGCACGGGATCCCCCACGTGCTGGAGCACCTGATGGGCGTGGACCACGTCGAAGGAGTCGTCGGGGAAGTCCAGGGCGTGGACGTCCGCAGTGGCGAACTCCACGTTGTCCAGGCCTCGTTCACCGGCAGCCGCCGCCGCGCGGTCCAGGACGTCGCGGCTCGTGTCGACCGCGGTCACCGGGCCGGGCGCCACCAGCGCGGCGATGTCCGCGGTGATGGTGCCCGGCCCGCAGCCGACGTCGAGAACCGCCTGGCCCGGGTGGAGCCTGCCGAGCAGATAGGCCGCCGAATTGGCGGCGGTCCGCCATTGGTGCGAGCGCAGTACCGACTCGTGGTGGCCGTGTGTGTAGACGGCTGTTTCCTTCGGCATGGCCGTACGTCCCTTCTCGGACCTCAGTCGCAGGCGATGGGGCCGACGGTACGCCGCGATGTCGGATTATGAGATGGGTGTCTCACGATACGGATTCGTTCACACCGGCATCGGGCAGTACACCGTCAGCGCTTCCGGCAGCTTGTCGATCAGCAACTCCGTTCCGGAGTGCGCCACTTCTCCGTCGTAGGCGTACGGGGTGCCCGGTGTGAGACCGGCGAGCCGCACCTGGCGGCGTCGTACGGCAGCGTGGACCGGTGAACGGGACAGTGGTCCGGCGACCGCCGCGGCGAGCAGCCGGAGGGTGGGGGTCCTTCCGCCGTGCACCACGCGTACGTCCAGCAGGCCGTCCGCCAGGTTGTGGCGGCGGCCCGGCGCGGGTCCCACCCGCTGGAACAGTCCGTTACCCACGAAAAGCAGCCACAGCGGCCGTCGCTCGCCCTGAAGTTCGGCGGTCAGGGGGCGTGAGCCGCGCATCGCCTCGAAGGCTGCGAGCACCCCCGCCGGCCAGCCGCCGATCCGGGGGGCCCAGTGCTCGCGGGTCCGCACGAGCTCCGGATACACGCCGAGACTGAAGGCGTTGAGGAAGTAGCCGTGCGCCCCGCCAGGTCCCCGAGGCCCCGGCCGGAAGCGGCCGAGGTCGACCCGGACCGCGTCGCCCGAGGCGAGCGCCGTCACCGTGTCGTGCACGGTCTCGATGCCGAGGTCGTACGCGAAGTGGTTGAGGGTCCCGCCGGGGAACACGGCGAGGGGCAGGCTGTGCGTCGCGGCCACGGCCGCCGCCATGTTGACCGTTCCGTCACCCCCGCAGACACCCAGGGCCCTGCCCTCCCGCGCCGCCTTCTCCAGGCACCCCGGCAGGTCGGCGGGCGCGCACTCCACCGTCTCCGCGAGCGGCAGCGCGTCGCGGATCACGGTCGCCGCCGCGGTCGCGGAACCGGACTCCCGGTTGACGACGACCACCAGATCCTGACCTGCGGGAAGTGCGGGGGCCTCGGCCGGCGGCCGGCCAGGGGCCGGCAACTGTCCACGGGTCGGCACGACGCCCCGCAGTGCGAACGCGGCACCTATGCCGAGTGCCGCACCGGCCAGGACATCGCTCGGATAGTGGACCCCGGTGTAGACCCGGGAGGCGGCCACGGCCGCCGCCACCGGGGCGACGACCGCGCCCCAGCCCTTCGACTCCAGCGCGACGCCCGTCGCGAAGGCCGCCGCGGAGGCCGCGTGGCCGGAGGGGAAGGAGGTCGTGAACGGCTGCCGTTTGAGCTGCCTCATGATCGGGACCAGGTCCACGATCGGGCGCTCCCGGCGCACCGCTCCCTTGCCCACGGTGTTGATGGCGGCCGAGGCGACCGCCAGCGAGGCGACCCCGCGCAGCGCCGCCCTGCGGGACCGCGCGCTGGAGCCCAGCACCGCCATGCCCGCGGCGGCCCCGAACCACAGCAGGCCGTGGTTGGCGCTGCGGCTGAGCCGTGGCAGGACCGGCTCGGCGCCGGGCCAGTGTCTTTCGGCCACGCGCTGGAACGCGGCGAGATCGTGCTGGTGGAACCAGGCCCGCCAGCGGCCGGGGGAGGAGAGGCTGCTCGTTGTCGACATGGCACAGCGAATACCCTGCGACCGGGCGGTGAACCAGGAGGCGCGCAGGGCGGACTCGGCCGGATCCGGACTGCATCGGGTGGAACAGGGGGAATTGCCCCGTCCTGCCCGCTCCGTCGTGTCGAGCACGTTGCCCGGACAAGTTCCCTGCCGTTAGCCTGCGTTCGTGATTCCGGTCATTGGCCGGAGTGTCGAACGAGATAGGCGGGCGATCATGGGACGACTCGTCCCCGCGGTGACCAGGGCGCTGGATGTTCTCGAGCTCTTCCTCCAGGGCGAGGGAACCCTGTCCGCCCCCGAGGTCACGCGCAAGCTCCAACTGCCGCGGACCACCGTCCACGAACTGCTCACCACGCTTGCCGCACGGTCCTACCTGGTCACGGTGCCGGGACAGCCGGGCCGCTACCGGCTGGGCGTACGCACGTACCAGCTCGGCAGCCGCTACGCCGAGCAGCTCGACCTCGCGGCCGAGGGTCAGCAGGTGGCCCGTGAGGTCGCCGAGACCTGCGGCGAGACGGTCCATGTGGCGATCCTGGAAGGCACCGAGGTCATCTACATCGCCAAGGTGGACTCCACGCACGCCGTCCGCATGGTCTCCGCCGCGGGCCGCAAACTGCCCGCCCACTGCACCTCCGTCGGCAAGCTGCTGCTCGCCGCGCTTCCGGAGGCGGAGCTGGACGCCCGCCTCGACGGGCGCGAGCTCATCGCCATGACCGACAACAGCCTCACCGACGCCGCGGAGCTGAGGGCCGCGCTCGCCGTCGTCCGTAAGCGGGGCATAGCGGTGGAACACCGGGAGTCGAACCCGGACGTGAGCTGTGTGGCCGCGCCCGTCAGGGACAGGTCCGGACGAGTCGTCGCCGCGCTCTCCATCTCGGTGCCGATGATCCGCTGGAGCGAGGAGCGCGAGGCGGAACTGGCGCAGCTCGCGGCGGGCGGCGCCGACGCGCTGTCCGGCCGGCTCGGACATCACCGGGGCCAGGTGTGAGGCCGGCCCTGGAGGTGGCCGTGCGGGAGCGGGCCGAGCTGGGCGAGGGCCCCACCTGGGACCCGGCAGGCGGGCGGCTGATCTGGGTGGACATCCTCTCCGCTCGCGTCCACACCTACGACCCGTCGACCGGCCGCCGCACGGTCATGGCAACCGGCCAGCACGTCGGGGCCGCGAAGCCGCGGGCGGGCGGCGGTCTCGTGGTCGTCCTGCGGGACGGCACGGGGCTGTACGACGCCGACGGCGCCTTCTCCTGGCTGGTCCACGACCCCGTTCCCGGGCGCCGCGGCAACGACGCGGCCGTGGCACCGGACGGCGCGCTCTGGGCGGGCACCATGCGCTACGACGAGGCGGCGGCGGGTGGCTCCCTGTCCCGGATCGCCGCGGACGGCACGGTGAGCCGCCTCCCGGACCCGGTGACCGTCAGTAACGGCACCGGATGGAGCCCGGACGGCCGGCTCATGTACTACACCGACACCCCCACACGGCGCATCGACGTCTTCGACGTGGACGGGGCGCGCGTCCGTGACCGGCGCACCTTCGCCACGGTGGAGCAGGGTGCCGGCTGGCCCGACGGACTGACGGTGGACGCCGAGGGTTGTGTGTGGACCGCTCTCTGGGACGGCGCGGCACTTCACCGCTACAGCCCCGACGGCCGGCTGGACCGGGTGGTCGAACTGCCGGTCCGGCGGCCCACGGCGTGCGCGTTCGGCGGTCCCGGGCTGCGCGACCTGTACGTGTCCACGGCCCGGACGGGCCTCGACGCACCTCACCCGCTGTCGGGATCCCTGCTGGTGCTGCCGGACGCGGGACAGGGGCTGCCGGGGACACCGTTCGCCGGATGAGCGGGCGGGGGGCCGGTACGCGTATTTCCGTCGCCCTCCGGAGCCGGTGCGGGGGCGGCCCCCGGGGAACCTCCGTATAAAGGGGTCCAGGGCGGGTGCGGCACGTAGCGCCGTCCGCCCTGCGGGACTTTCACCGCACCCCTGGGGCGACGCGACGCAGGCGGAGGGAGGACGGGGATGCACGCGAGCGAGCGGAAGCCGCCCCGTCACCTCGGGGAGGACCACGGCCCGGTCCGGTACGGGCCGCCCGCGCCGGATCCGGGTCTCCCCGTGCTGCCCGAGCTCGCCGGCGTACTGGCCGCGTCGGCCGCGCGGGCCCTCCCCGAGCCGCCTGGAGGCGGAACGATCCTTCGGGAGGCTGCCGCGGCCTACTGGGACCGGCGGAGCCTGCACGGCGGGCCCGAGGGCATCGCGGCGGCCCCGGGCGCACAGCCGCTCCTGCTCGCCCTGATCGCGGCGTACGGCGGGGACGTGCTCATGCCGCGGCCCTGCCCCGCCACCTGGATGCCGCAGGCACGGCTGCTGGGCCGGCCCGCCTACCACGTGCCGACGCCCGCCGAGTGCGGCGGCGTCCCCGACCCGTACGCCCTGCTGGAGACCGTACGCAGGGTGCGCGCCGAGGGCGGCAGACCCCGGCTGCTCCTGATCTCCGTGGTCGACGACCCGACGGCGACCCTCGCGCCGCCGGAACTGGTCCGTGAGGCCTGCGAGGCCGCGGTCTCCGAAGGACTGCACATCGTCAGCGACGAGACCTGGCGCGACACCCTGCACCGGCCCCACGACACCGTCCTGCTCAGCCCCGCCGAGATGTGCCCGGACGACGTCACCGTCCTGTCCGACCTGGCCGGGTCCCTCACCCCGTCCGCCTGGCCCGTCGCCGTCGCACGCTTCCCTGCCACCGCCCGCGCCGCCGCGCGCCGCGCCCGGGTGCTCGACATCCTCACCGCGCTCGGCGCCCTCGTCGCGGAGCCGGTGGCGAGGGCCGCCGCCCACGCGCTGGACGAACCCGAGGCGATCCGGGTGAGGATCCGGCAGGCGGCGCGCCTCCAGGCCCACATCGCCTCCGCCGCGCACCGGGCGGTGCTCACCGTCGGCGCGCTGGCCCGACCGCCGCAGGCCGGCCGCCACCTCTACGCCGATCTCGGTCCTCTTCGCACCCGGCTGGCCGCCCGGGGCGTCTCGGACTCCATGGAGCTGGAGGACTACCTGACCCGACGTCTCGGCGCCCCCGCTCCCGGCGGGCACCGGTTCGGGGACGAACTGGGAGCGCTGCGGGTGCGACTGAGCACCGGTCCGCTGCTCGGCTCAACCCCGGAGCAGCAGATGGAGTCCCTCACTGCGGTGGCGCCCTTGGAATTGCCCCATGTGGCCCGAGCGCTGAGCATTTTCGCAGCAGCCCTCGATGAACTCCGATGACAGGAGCCTCTCGATGACGGAACAGACCGAGCGACCGTCCACCGGAGCCGGACGCACGCCCGCCGGCCGTCCCGTCGCTGTTCCGCGCCGCCTCGGTGAGCTCCGGACCTGGCCCCGCAGCTTCGCCGACCGCCTCACCGCACCGCTCCCGGGTGTCAGGGGCATGACGCGTTTGGCCAGGGAGCGTTCCCTGCGGCCCGACGCGGAGGGACTCCGGGGTATCCACCGGCTGCCGTACGCGCCCCGGCCGCTGCCCGTCGTGGACATGGACACGATGGCGGTCACCTGGGCCGGACACGCCAGCTGGGTCGTCCGCATCGGCGGGCTCACCGTCCTCACCGACCCGGTGTGGTCGCGGCGCATCCTGGGAACCCCGGCCAGGATCACCCCGGTCGGCGTCCGCTGGGAGGAACTGCCGACCGTCGACGCGGTGGTGATCAGCCACAACCACTACGACCACCTCGACGCCCCGACCCTCCGCAAGCTGCCGAGGGACACCCCGCTCCTCGTACCCGCCGGTCTCGGCCGCTGGTGCCGTCGCCGCCGCTTCACCTGCGTCACCGAGCTCGACTGGTGGGAGTCGGTGGAACTGGGCGGTGTCCGCTTCGACCTCGTCCCCTCCCACCACTGGTCCAAGCGCACCCTCCTGGACACCTGCCGGTCCCTGTGGGGTGGCTGGGTGATCGGCGACGCGGCAGGACGGCGGCTCTACTTCGCGGGGGACACCGGCTACGGCCACTGGTTCAAGGAGATCGGCCGCCGCTACCCCGGTCTGGACCTGGCCATGCTGCCGATCGGGGCGTACGAACCGCGCTGGTGGCTCTCGGATGTGCACACCGACCCCGAAGAGGCCGTCCAGGCGTACGAGGACCTCGGGGCCCGGGCCATGGCCCCGATGCACTGGGCCACGTTCCTGCTCTCCGCGGAACCGGTGCTCGAACCGCTGACGCGGCTCCGCACGGCCTGGCAGCAGGCCGGATACCCCCGCGCCGACCTGTGGGACCTGCCGGTCGGCGGCTCACGCGTGCTGGACGCCTGACCGGTGTCCGGCCGGCGTACCGGCGCCTCAGTCGGCCACTCGGGCCCGTACCCGTCGCCACAGCCCCGGGGCTCCGCTGATCAGCAGCGTCAGCACGACCGCGGCGAGCACGCCCTCCCACGGCTCGGGGAACAGCGAACCGCCCAGGAGCCCGATCAGCTGGTACGTCGCCGCCCAGGCCAGACACGCGGGCACATCGCCACGCGCGAACTGCCGCAGCGGCATCCGGCCGAGCAGGCAGGCCAGCATCACCGGTATCCGTCCGGCTGGTATCAGCCGGGACAGCACCAGTACGGTCCCGCTCTTCTCGTCCAGCTTCCGCTGCGCCTGCGCGAGCCGCTCCGGAGCGGCCCGGCTGGTGATCGCCTCCAGCCACTTCGAGCCGTTCTTGGACCGCACCCCGCGCTTGCCCAGCCAGTACAGGCAGATGTCACCCAGGAACGCCGCACCCGACGCCACGGCGAACACCACGAGCAGGGCGAACGGTGACGTCTGGTGGAACGCCACCACGGCCGCCGAGCTCACCAGGACCCCCGTCGGCACCACCGGCACCAGCGACCCCAGGGACACGAGCAGGAACAACGACGGGTAGCCGATGGCCTGCTGCGTCGCCTCGGTCGGCAGCTGCCGCAGCATCTCATCCATCACCTACGGGCCTCCGGTCTCACATGCTCGCCGTGCCCCAGTCGGTGCACTGCCACGTCCGGTGCCATCCGCGCCGCCTGCCGTACGAATTCGTCCCCCGGCCCATGGAACTCGTGCGGCCGGACCCCGTCCATCCCGATCGGCCAGTACGTGCCGTAGTGCACCGGCACCGCGGACCGCGGCTCCAGCATGGTCAGCACCTGCGCGGCGCGGGCCGCGTCCAGATGGTGGTGGCCCAGGTTGGGCCCCCACCCGCCGACCGGCAGCAGCGCCACATCCACCGGGCCCACCGCCTCGGCCATGTCCTCGAACAGTCCGGTGTCCCCGGCGAAATAGGTGCGGGCCTCGCCCTCGACGACGTACCCGAGAGCGGGCACCCGGTGCGGGCCCACCGGCAGCCGGCGTCCGTCGTGCAGGGCCGGAACCGCGCGGACCAGGACCTCGCCGACCCGCACCACGTCACCCGGGGCGACTTCGGAGATCCGCAGTCCCCGTGCACGGCGCAGCAGACGAAGGCCGGGGACGGCCCGGACGGCGCCCCGGGGCACGATCAGCAGGCTGCCGGGGGCGAGCCGGGCCAGGGAGGGCAGATGCAGATGGTCGGAGTGCAGGTGGGAGATCAGGACCGCGTCGGCGACCGCGGCCGCTGGGGGCGGGACGTCACCCCGGCGGCGGCGCAGATGCGCGAAGCGCCGTGCGAACAGCGGGTCGGTCAGCAGCCGGACCCCGGTGTCCTCGATCGTGCAGGTGGCATGACCCCACCAGGTGACCTCCACCGCCCCGCCTCCTCGCCCGGGCACCCGTCGTCCCCGTACGCGTACGAGGGTAGGCGCTCCGCGCCCTCCCCACGCCGGAGTGCTTCTTCACACCGGTTCCGGAACGGTCACGGGCGGCTACCGAGGGCTACGGCAGCGGTAGGGTCGTGGCCGGCACGCGAAGGCCTGGGTGGCGTACGGCTGGGGGGCGGCCGTCGCAGGGCCCGTACACACTGCGCTCCCAGAGGCCGGTGTCCGTCCGCACGGAGACGGCGGCCGCCGGCCCCCGAAGAGGTCCGAAAGGGCTATGACAGGGTTGACACGGGCCCATGACGGACACCGGGCCCGGACGTGAGGTGGAACGGCGTGGGTGACGGGCGATGGCGTAGAGCGGGGGGCACCCTCATACGCGTGGTCTCGGTGTGGGCCGTCTCCACCCTCACCATGCTGGCACTGGCGGGTGTCCTGCCCGACTTCCAGCTCCAGGCGGACGACGGCGACACCGTCACGCGGACCGCCTTCACCGCGGCCTGGGGGGCGGGTGCCTTCGGTCTGCTCTCCGCTCTGGTGTGGCCGGTGCTCGTCAGAGCGCTGCTCATCGTGCCCGCCCTCGTGCTGGGCGCCCTGGTCTTCTTCCTCAACGGCTCGCTGCTGCTGATAGCCCTGCGGCTCATCCCGGACGGGCGCGGGGACGCCGCTCCGGAGACCGCCGTCGTCGTGGCGGCCGTCATGTCAGCCGTCGCCTCCGCGACCTCCACCGCACTCGCGGTCCGTGACGACGACGCCTACCGGCGCCGGCTCTCCCGCCTCGCAGACCGGCGCCGCAGACGCAGCGGCACGCCGCAGAGCGCGGACGGAGGACGTGGCGGCCCGCCCGGCATCGTGTTCGTCCAGCTCGACGGCGTGGGTCATGACGTGCTCGAACGGGCCGCGGCCGACGGCCTCATGCCGACCGTGGCCGGCCTGCTCGCCGACGACGCGGGTCACCGGCTCACCCCATGGACCACCGACTGGTCCAGCCAGACCGGAGCCAGCCAGCTCGGCATCCTGCACGGCAGCAACTTCGACGTGCCGGCCTTCCGCTGGTTCGAGAAGGAGACCGGAACCGTCATGGTCTCCAGCAGACCGGCGAGCGCCCTCCAACTGCAGCGCAGGGCCATCGCCCGCACCCACGACGGCGGTCTGCTCACCGTCGACGGTGCGAGCCGGGGCAACCTCTTCAGCGGCGGCGCGGACCAGCTCGCCCTGGTCCTGTCGATGGCCGCCCGACTGGGCAAGGGACGCCGCTCGCGCGCGGGCTACTTCGCGTACTTCTCCGACCCGGCCAACGCCGTCCGTACGGCCCTCTCGTTCGTCGCCGAGGTCGGCCGCGAGATCGGCCAGTCCGTCCGGGCACGGGTGCGGAAGGAGTCGCCCCGAGTCAAGCGCGGCGGGCTGTACCCCTTCATCAGGGCGTTCGCGACCGTGGTCGAACGCGATGTGGTGGTCGCCGCGGTGATCGGCGACATGTTCGCGGGACGCACCGTGGTCTACGCCGATCTGGTCGCCTACGACGAGGTCGCCCACCATTCCGGGCCGTTCAGCGGGGACGCGGAGAAGGTCCTGACGCGGCTCGACCGCTCCCTGGGCCTCATGCTGAAGATCGCGGACCACACCCCGCGCGACTACCGGATCGTGTTGCTGTCCGACCACGGCCAGAGCCCCGGCGAGACCTTCGCGGGACGGTACGGCCTCACGCTCAAGGACCTCGTACGGGCCGGCTGCGGACTGCCCGTACCCCGCCGGGCGCAGCGCACCCGCAGCGCCTCGGAGGCCCGCGACGCCGTGCGCATCGCGCTGCACAGGCCGGTCGACGGGGAGCAGGAGGCGGAGCACCCCGCCAAGCCCTCCGAGCCGGTGGTGCTCGCCTCCGGGAACCTCGGACTGGTGTCGTTCCCGGACATCGAGGGGCGGGCCACGCGCGAGCAGCTCGACCGCCGCTACCCGGCTCTGCTCGGGACGCTCGCAGCCCATCCTGGCATCGGCTTCCTGCTCGTGCGCAGCGGGAAACACGGGTCGGTGGTGCTGGGCCGGGACGGGGCGGAGGTCCCGGTGGCGGAGCTCAGGGACGGGGAGGGGCCGATCGCCGTCTTCGGGCCGGGCGCGGCGGACGCGGTGCGGCGCACCGACACCTTCCCGCACGTGGCGGACATCATGATCAACTCGGTGTACGACCCCGATACCGGTCGCGTGCACGCCTTCGAGGAGCAGATCGGCTCGCACGGCGGGCTCGGCGGCGCACAGTCGCGGCCGTTCCTGCTGTGGCCGCGGACGCTCACTGACCCGCTCGACGCCATGGCGGCCGACACCCCTCAGGCCGTGTCCCCGGCCGGACCGGTGGGCGCGGAGGCGGTGCACAGGGTGCTGGCACGCTGGCTGAGGGAGCTCTCCGGACCCCAGGTGCCCCTGCGGCAGGAGGGCTTCACCGGGGCGGTGCGGGTGGACGAACCGTTCCCGGACGCCTTGGCCGGCGCGGACGCGCCCGACCCCGACCCCGACGACGCCCTCCCGGGCCCGCGCGGCTGAAGGACCGCGGGCGCCAGGCGCACGCGCCGCACCGGCGCCGGGTGTTCCGGGGCCGTCGCCCGGACCTTCGGGGGCGTTGTCAGTGGCGGACGGCAGGATGGTGGTCATGACGACGAACTCAGTTGGTGTGCTCGCCGACACCGCCGCCTACGCGGCTGCCGTGGAAGAGGCCAAGCGTGCCGCCGCCGCGTACTACACCGCAGGTGAGAGCACGCTCGACGACGACGCGTACGACCGGCTGGTGCGGGGGATCGCGGCCTACGAGGAGGAGCATCCGCAGGAGGTGCTGGATGCCTCGCCGACCGGGAAGGTCGCGGGCGGGGCGGCCTCGGGGGATGTGCCGCACACGGTCCCGATGCTCTCGCTGGACAACGTGTTCTCCGCCGAGCAGTTCGTCACCTGGACCGCTTCCGTGGAGCGGCGCATCGGCCGGCCCGTCGCCGCCTGGAGCGTGGAACCCAAACTCGACGGGCTCGCCGTCGCCGCCCGCTACCGGCAGGGCCGGCTCGACCAGCTGATCACCCGTGGCGACGGGACGGCGGGGGAGGACGTCTCGCACGCCATAGGGACGGTGCTCGGTCTGCCCGAGCGGCTCGGTGCCCCGGAAACCCTCGAGGTGCGCGGCGAGATCCTCATGACCAACGAGCAGTTCGAACAGGCCAACACCGTGCGCACGGAGCACGGTGCCGCCCCCTTCGCCAATCCGCGGAACGGCGCGGCGGGCACGCTGAGGGCCAAGGACCGTCCGTATCGCGTGGAGATGACCTTCTTCGCGTACGGTGCGCTCGCGCTGCCCGAATCCGGTGAGCTGACGACCACCCTCGCCGAACTCCCGCACAGCGAGGTCCTGGAGCACGTCGCCGGGCTCGGCGTGCACACGGCGGCTGACACCGCGGTCGCCCCGCGCACCGTCACCTCGGCCGAGGAGGTGCAGACAGGCGTGGAGGACATCGCCGCCCTGCGTGCCTCCCTGCCCTTCGGGATCGACGGCATAGTGATCAAGGCGGACCTCGCGGCCGACCAGCGGGACGCGGGTTCCGGGACGCGGGCTCCACGCTGGGCCATCGCCTACAAGCTCCCCGCCGTGGAGAAGGTCACCCGGCTGCTGGCCGTCGAATGGAACGTCGGCAGGACGGGCATCATCGCGCCGCGCGCCGTGCTGGAGCCCGTCGAGATCGACGGATCCACCGTCAGCTACGCCACACTGCACAACCCGGCCGACATCACCCGCCGCGATCTGCGGCTGGGCGACCACGTGATGGTCTACAAGGCGGGCGACATCATCCCCCGTATCGAGGCCCCGGTCGCGCATCTGCGGACGGGCGAGGAGCAGCCGGTGGCGTTCCCCGAGGTCTGCCCCCAGTGCGGCTCGGAGATCGACATGAGCGAGCAGCGCTGGCGCTGCACCCGGGGCCGTGACTGCCGCGTGGTCGCCTCCATCTCCTACGCCGCCGGGCGCGACCAGCTCGACATCGAAGGCCTCGGAGCCACCCGTGTCGTCCAGCTGGTGGACGCGGGCCTCGTCCGGGACTTCGCCGACCTCTTCACCCTGGGCCGGGACCAACTGCTCTCCTTGGAGCGGATGGGGGAGACCTCCACCGACAATCTGCTGGCGGCGATCGAGACCGCCAGGGCCCGCCCGCTGTCCCGGGTCTTCTGCGCACTCGGCGTCCGAGGCACGGGCCGGTCCATGTCCCGCCGCATCGCCCGTCACTTCGCCTCGATGGACCGCATCGTCGCCGCCGACGCGGAGACCCTGCAGCGGGTCGACGGCATAGGCACGGAGAAGGCCGCGGCGGTCGTCTCGGAGCTGCTGGAGCTGGCGCCGCTGATCGGCAAGCTGGTGGCCGCCGGAGTCAATATGACGGAGCCCGGCGCCACCCCGCCACCGGAGCCCGGCAGCGAACCGCAGGAAGGCGCCGAAGGGCAGGGGACGGACGGTCTGCCGCTCGGCGGAATGACCGTCGTGGTCACCGGTGCCATGACCGGCGCCCTGGAGAAGCTCTCGCGCAACCAGATGAACGAGCTGATCGAGCGGGCCGGCGGGAAGTCCTCCTCCAGCGTCTCCAAGCGCACGACTCTTCTCGTCGCGGGGGAGAAGGCGGGATCCAAGCGCGCCAAGGCGGAGGAGCTGGACATCAGGATCGCCACGCCCGAGGAGTTCGCGGAGCTGGTCGAGCCCTACCTGGCCTAGAAGGGATGAAAGGGTACGAGCGCCCGCCCTCGTCTTGGGATTGGCAAGGGAGTGGTGTTTCTGTGCCTTGTATTGCATAGTGAAGGATCGATCATGCCTTCCTATCAGCGGTTCGGTGCGAGCCGGCGGCTGTAGCGGCAAGACCTGAGGATGAGGGCCGATGGGTGCTTCGCGTGACGGACGGCGGCGTGGCCGTCCTGTACTCCGTCGGCGGGAGGCACCTGCCGCCGCTACTCACAGGCCCCGGCCCCTCAGGGGACTGGCCATCGATCTGGGCAGCTCCGGGGCCCGTGCCTGGGTCCCGGGGCAGGGGCTCGTCACCGGTGGACCGTCCGGCTGGGAGGACGGCGTCGGGCGGCCGGTCCGGCGGGGGCGCATCGTCGACCCCGAGTCCTGCGCCGGGCTGCTGGGGCGCCTCGCCGACACCGCGCTGGGCGCCCACCGGCAGGACGGCGTGATCGTGCTCAGCCACCCGGTTCTGGCCGGACGCGAGCACCGGGTGCTGGCCGGGGAACTCCTCGCAGGTCTGGGCGTGTCCGGTGCCGTGGTCCTCAACAGCGCCGGGGCCGTGGCCGCGTGCGCGGGAGGACTGAACGGCGGTCCCCTGCTCGTCGTCGACATGGGGGCCGAACTGACCGAAGTGGCCCTTCTCGTCGACGGGTCGGTCGTCGACGCCCGCCAGACCGAGGCGGGACTCAGCGATCTCGAGCCGTCCTCACCGCCTGCGGGGCTCGTCCGAGACGTCCTCGATATGATCACGTCCATGTGGCGTGAGGACCAGCACGGCGCGGTACGCGGAGCACTGCGCCGTGGCCCCGTGCTCACCGGCGGCGGAGCGCTCCGCCGCGATGTCACCGACCGGATCGCCGGCTGCCTCGGCGGGCCGGTGCGCGTCGACCCCGATCCCTCGACCGCTGTCGTACGCGGCGCCGCGCTGGTCCTCGGCACCGTCCTGGGTTCTGCCGGTACGGGCGCGGTGGACGTCCGCCCGGTCCGGCTGAGGTGAGCCTGCTCCCGGTGGCGACCCGGGGGAACGCGCCCCCGCGGGGCCCGCACGGAACACCACCGCACCAGGCGCGGCACATCCTTGCCGCGCTGCTCCTCACCGTCCTCGCTCTCCTCGGGGGCGCACCCGCGGCAGCCGGAGCCGCGCTTCCCGCGTGGGGCCCGGTCGCCGCGCATGGTGCCGCTCCCGATTCCACACACCCCGCCGCGCGGGATGCCGTTGTCCGGGCCGTTCCCGTCCGGTGGACGGAGGCTCTTCCCGTACCCGCGCCGCGTGTGGGCGCCGACCGCCCGCACGTCCCGCCCCATGTGCCCCCTCCTGGGCACGGCGCTCTGCCGGCGCGCACGCAGAGCCTGCCCCTGCCCAGCGGCGTCGCGCCCGTGGCGGCCGGTACCCCTTTCGTGGCCGTGAAGGCCCAGGCGGCGCTGCCCGGTGTGCGGGGCCCTCCGTGGGAGACGGCCGACTCGTCGGCCCTTCACCGGCCCTGTTCCACAGAGCTGTCGCGCCGCCCTCCTCGCTGAGCCCAGGGCGGACGACGCCCACTCAAGGGGATACCCATGACTCGCGCCACCACGGTGCGAGCGGTTCTGGCTGCCGCCGTTCTGCTCGTCTCCGTGTTCATCACGCTGACCATGTCACCCAGACTCGGCCTCGACCTCCAGGGCGGCACCCGCATGGTGCTGCAGGCCAAGGACTCCGACTCCGCGAAGGCGGACAGGGAGAGCACCGACCGCACGCTCGAGGTACTGCGGCAGCGCATCGACTCACTCGGTGTCTCCGAACCGACCCTCACGCGCTCGGGCGAGGACCGGATCATCGTCGAACTGCCCGACGTACAGGACCCGCGGCAGGCCGCCGACGTGATCGGCAGGACCGCACAGCTCGGCTTCCACGCGGTTCAGGGACCCGGAGCCGGGCAGAAGGACGAGGGGAAGACGCTGCCCGACGAACAGGGCACTCCGCTCGCACTCGGCCCGGAACGGCTCTCCGGCGCGGGCGTCAAGGACGCCACCGCCCGGTTCGACGCCCAGCAGGGCACGGGCTGGTCGGTCTCGCTCGACTTCCACAAGGACGCGGGCAAGGAATGGACGCGGCTCACCGGCGACGCCGCGTGCCACCCGGCCGGCGACGAACGGCGCCGCGTCGCGATCGTCCTCGACGAGAAGGTCATCTCCTCACCCCAGGTGGATCCGTCGATCGGCTGCGAGGCGGGGCTGCCGTCGGGCTCCACACAGATCACCGGTTCCTTCAGCGCCGACGAGGCACGCGATCTCGCCCTGCTCATCAAGGGCGGAGCACTCCCCGTGCCCGTCGAGATCGTCGAACAGCGGACCGTCGGACCGACGCTCGGCGCCGACGCCATCGACGCGAGCGCCCGGGCCGCTCTCATCGGCGCCGCTGCCACCGCGCTGTTCATCACCGTCGTGTACCGGCTCTTCGGCGCTCTCGCCGCGCTGGCTCTGGGCGCCTACGGAGTGATCTCCTACGCCACGCTCGTCGTCCTCGGCGTGACGCTGACCCTGCCGGGACTCGCCGGCTTCGTCCTCGCCATCGGCATGGCGGTCGATGCCAACGTCCTCGTCTTCGAACGGGCCCGCGAGGAGTACGCGGGCCGGACCAGCCGCTCGTTGCGCTCCGCGCTGACGGCCGGATTCCGTAACGCGTGGAGTGCGGTCGCCGACTCCAACGTCACCACCCTCATCGCGGCAGCCCTGCTCTTCTTCCTCGGTTCCGGACCGGTCAAGGGCTTCGGGGTCACGCTCGCCATCGGTGTCCTGGCCTCGATGTTCTCGGCGCTGGTGATCGCCCGCGCGCTCACCGAGATCGCGGCCGGCTCCCGGTTCGTCAACGACTACCGGGGCGTCAACGGCCTCGCACGGCCCGGCCGCGTCCGCACCTGGCTGACCACGCGCGATGTCCAGCTGTTCCGGTCGCCGCGCCGCTGGCTGACGGTGTCCGCGGCGCTCGTCCTCGTCGCGGTGAGCGGCATCCTCGTGCGCGGCATCGACCTGGGCGTCGAGTTCACCGGCGGAAGGCTCGTGGAGTACTCCACCAGCCGTCCCGTCGACGTCGAGACCGCCCGGGACACGATCGCCGCCGCCGGCTTCGAGGACGCCGAGGTCACCACGGCGGGCGATCAGGACCTCTCCGTACGCACCGGGAAGCTCGACAACGACGGGGAACACGCTCTGCGTGCCGCCCTGACCGAAGCGGGCGGCGAGACCACCAAGGTGCGTGACGAGTTGATCGGGCCCAGTCTCGGCGACGAGCTGCGTCGCAACGCGCTCATCGCACTGGGCGTCGCCGTGTTCGTGCAGCTCGCCTATCTCGCGGCCCGGTTCCGGTGGACGTTCGCCGTCGCCTCGGTCGGGGCACTGGTGCACGACGTCATCATCCTGGTGGGCGCCTTCGCCTGGCTCGGGCGCCCCGTCGACGGGATCTTCCTGGCCGCCCTGCTCACCGTGATCGGCTACTCCGTCAACGACTCCGTCGTGGTCTTCGACCGGGTACGGGAGCTGTGGGCCAGGAACCGTCGCACACCGGTCGCGGACGTGGCCAACCGCGCGGTCCTGCAGACCGTGCCGCGCACCGTCAACACGGGTATGGGAGCCCTGTTCATCCTGGTCGCACTCGCGGTCCTGGGCGGTGACTCACTCGCGGACTTCGCCCTCGCGCTCCTGATCGGCATCTGCGTCGGGACGTACTCCTCCGTGATGACGGCGGTGCCGGGGGCGCTCCTGCTGGAGAAGAGCGCAATGGCCCCGCCACCGGGGAGGAAGCGGGCACCGAAGCGCGGTGAGCGGGCCGGGCGGACACGCCGGGATCCCGCCGACAACGGGGCGCGGGTGTAACACGGGCACCGGACGCGCCGGGCAGGGCGGATGCGCCTCCGCCCTGCCCGGCGCGTGAGGATCCGTCGCCAGCCGCTGCTGCTCACCGTGATCCTCCTGGCCGTCATGACCACGGCGGTGACCCTCCTGGCCCGGAGAGACGCTCCGTGGACACGGCCACTCGGCGAGGCGTGAGGCGGACAGGGCCGGCGGCGGTGACGCCGCCCTGTGTCGGGCGCGACAGCCGGGGCACCCGGACCGTAACGTCACGGGCACCGTCGACCGCACCGATCCGTATCAGGAGCCGCCGTATGCCCGCCGAACCGCTCTCCGCCCACGACATCGAGGCCGGCCTGCGCGAACTGCCCGGCTGGCAGCTCGAAGGGGACCGGATCACCCGCACCTACCGACTGCCCTCCCACTTCGCCGCGGCCGGGCTGACCGTGCACGTCGCCCAGATCCAGGACGAGCTCGACCACCACTCGGATCTGACGCTGGGTTACCACACCGTGGCCCTCGCGGTGCACACGCATGCCGCGGGCGGGGCCGTCACGCGGAAGGACCTCGCGCTGGCCGCCCGCGTCGAGGCGATCGCGGCCGGGCACGGCCCGCGGACGTGACCCCGGTTCCACGCAGGCCCAGCTGATCCGCCGGGGCCCGGGCTCGTCGAGACGCGACGCGCAGCACCGCCCCCACCACGCGCATGTGGTGGGGGCGCTCCCGGAGGCGGGTGCGGCTCAGGCGCCGAGGTTGAACTCGGCGGGGTCGGCGCCGAGGCGCTTGCCCTCGTCGAGCGCTGCGAAGGCGGCCAGGTCGTCGGCGTCCAGCTCGAAGTCGAAGACGTCGATGTTCTCCGCGATCCGTGACGGCGTCACGGACTTGGGGATCACCACGTGGCCCGTCTGCAGGTGCCAGCGGAGCACCGCCTGGGCCGGGGTCCGGCCGTGCTTGTGGGCGACGGCGACGACCGTCGGGACCTCCAGGAGGCCCTTGCCCGAACCCAGCGGTGACCAGGCCTCCGTCACGATGCCGTGTTCGGCGTGGAAGGCGCGGGACCGGGCCTGCTGGAGCTGCGGGTGCAGCTCGATCTGGTTGACCGCGGGCACGACGGAGGTCTCGCCCAGCAGACGCTCCAGGTGATCCGGGAGGAAGTTGGACACACCGATGGCCTTCGCGCGGCCGTCGGCGAGGATCCGCTCGAAGGCCTTGTACGTGTCGACGTAGGCGTCCTTGGCCGGCACCGGCCAGTGGATCAGGTACAGGTCGACATGGTCCAGACCCAGCTTGTCCAGCGACGCGTCGAACGCGCGCAGCGTCGAGTCGTAGCCCTGTTCTGCGTTCCACAGCTTGGTGGTGACGAACAGCTCCTCACGGGCCACACCGGAAGCGGCGATGGCCTTGCCGGTGCCCGACTCGTTCCCGTAGTTCGCGGCGGTGTCGATGCTCCGGTACCCGGCCTCCAGGGCGGTGGCCACGGCCGTCGTGGCCTCGTCGTCCGGCACCTGCCAGACACCGAAGCCGAGCTGCGGCATCGCGAGGCCGTTGTTGAGGGTGATGGTGGGGACCTGGCTCACGAGCAGTCGATCCTTACGTTGTCGGTTGGATACTCCGAGGAAGAAACGAACAGGGGAGCCCAACCATTCCCACCTGCCCGTACCCGGTGAACCGGAAGAATGTTCGCTTGACGCCCCGTCAGGGCGTCCCTGCGGCTCACCGGTAGAGGGCGTCGACCTCGGCCGAGTACGCCGTCTCGATCGCCTTGCGTTTCAGCTTGAGCGAAGGGGTCAGCAGCCCGTGCTCCTCGGTGAACTGGTGCGCCAGGATGCGGAAGGTGCGGATCGACTCCGCCTGGGAGACCGCCGTGTTCGCGGCCACCACCGCCCGGCGCACCTCCATCTCCAGATCGGGGTCGCGCACCAGGTCCGCGGCGCGCATCGGCGTACGGCCCTGCATGGCGAGCCAGTGCTCCACCGCCTCGTGGTCCACGGTGACCAGCGCCGCGATGTAGGGCCGGTCGTTGCCCACGGCGATGCACTGCGCTACCAGTGGATGCGCGCGCACCCGCTCCTCCAGACCGGTCGGGGCCACGCTCTTGCCCCCGGAGGTCACCAGGATCTCCTTCTTGCGCCCGGTGATGGTCAGGTAGCCGTCCTCGTCGAGCGCACCCAGGTCGCCGGTGGCCAGCCATCCGTCGTGCAGTACGGCGTCCGTGGCCTTGGGCTGGCCCAGGTACCCGGAGAACACATGGGCGCCGTGCACCCAGATCTCGCCGTCCCGGGCGATGTGCACGGAGGTTCCCGGGATCGGCTGGCCCACGGTGCCGTAGCGGGTGCGCTCGGGCGGATTGGCCGTGGCGGCGGCGGTCGTCTCGGTGAGTCCGTAGCCCTCGTAGACCGTGACGCCCGCACCCGCGAAGAACAGGCCGAGCTGCCGGTCCATGCCGGAGCCGCCCGTCATGGCGTGCCGCACCCGGCCGCCCATCGCCTCCCTGAGCTTGCGGTAGACGATCTTGTCGAAGAACTGGTGCTGCATCCGCAGCCCGGCGGACGGTCCCGGGCCGGTCCCGAAGGCACGCTCCTCCATCGCCTCCGCGTACTTGACCGCGATCTCGACGGCCTTGTCGAACGCGCCGCCCCGGCCCTCCGCCTCCGCCTTGCGCCGCGCGCCGTTGAAGACCTTCTCGAAGATGTACGGCACCGCCAGGATGAACGACGGCCGGAAGGACACCAGATCCGGCATCAGCGCCTTCGCGGACAGCTCCGGCTGGTGGCCCAGCTTCACCCGGCCGCGGAGCGCCGCGATCTCCACCATGCGCCCGAAGACATGGGCGAGTGGCAGGAAGAGCAGTGTCGCCGTCTCCTCGCCGGGCTTGGAGAGGAACACCGGGTGCCAGCGGCCGACCATGGTGTCCGCCTCGAACATGAAGGCGGCATGGGTGATCACACAGCCTTTGGGACGCCCCGTCGTGCCGGAGGTGTAGATCACCGTCGCCACCGACTCGGGAGTCACCGCGCGGCGGTGCCGGTGGACGACCTCGTCGTCGACCAGTGCCCCGGCGTCGACGAGCTCGGTCACCGCGTCGGCGTCCAGCTGCCAGAGCCGGTGCAGATGCGGCAGCCGGTCGATCACCGAACCGATCGTCATGGCGTGGTCCTCGTGCTCGACCATGACGGCCACGACCTCCGCGTCGTGCAGCATCCAGAGGACCTGCTCGGCCGACGACGTGGGATAGATCGGCACCGACTGGGCGCCCACGGACCAGAGCGCGTAGTCGAAGAGGGTCCACTCGTAGCGCGTACGGGACATCAGGGCCACCCGGTCGCCGAAACGCACGCCCTGCGCGATGAGTCCCTTGGCGAGGGCGAGCACCTCGTCGCGGAACGCCGCGGCGGACACGTCGTGCCACCGCCCCTGCGAATCCTTGCGGCCGAGGGTGATCCGGTGCGGATCTTCCTCCGCGAAGTCGAAGACGGTGTCGGCGAGACCGCCGACTTGAGGGGCAGCGGCCATGGGTGGGACAGTGAACTCGCGCAATACCTGCTCCTTGTGGCGCTCCGCACAGCGCCGCGACGCTACCGCACCGTACGAGGCCGCGGGAGGGTCCGAAGCCTCCGGCAAACGTGGCATCCGGTCACGCCGACCGCAGAAATCGGGCTAGATGGGCAAGGCTCGGGCGGACTTCTGACCGCCGGGTAAGTAGCTCGCGCGGGAACCTGCACCGAATCTGTACGCCGCTGTCACGCGGAACCCGGGTGCGCGGGCGCGGCCGGCCCTCGATGGAGACGGTCGCCGCCCGCCAGGAGCGCCGCCGCCAGCGCGTCCGCCGCCTCCTGGGCGGTGTCCCTGCGGCGCCCGTGCAGCAGCACGAAGTCCACATCTCCGAGCTCCGGCAGACCTGCCCAGGACGGGACGGGCACGAGCCCCGGCGGGATGAGCCCACGGGTGTGCGCCATCACCCCCAGACCGGCACGGGCCGCCGCCACGAGTGCGCTCAGGCTCGCACTCGTACAGGCGAAGCGCCAGGACCTGCCGTGCTCCTCCAGCACCTCCAGGGCGCGCGCCCTGGTCAGTCCGGGAGGCGGAAAGGCGATCAGCGGCAGCGGGCGCTCGGGGTCGATCCGCAGATGCGGGGCGCCGATCCAGACCAGGGTGTCCTGCCAGACCAGCTCGCCGTGCGTGTCCCCGGTACGGCGCTTGGCCAGCACCAGATCGAGCTTGCCCGCCGCCAGTTGCCGGTGCAGCACGCCGGACAGCTCCACCGTCAGCTCCAGCTCGACCTCCGGATGCTCGCGCCGGAAGGACTCCAGGATCTCCGGCAGCCGGGTCAGCACGAAGTCCTCCGACGCCCCGAACCGCAGCCTCCCACGCAACCGGGTGCCCGTGAAGAACGCCGCCGCACGCTCGTTGGCCTGCAGGATCGTCCGGGCGAAGCCGAGCATGGCCTCGCCGTCCTCGGTGAGATCGACCCGGTGCGTATCCCTGCTGAACAGCTGCCGGCCGGCCTCGGACTCCAGACGGCGGACGTGCTGGCTGACCGTGGACTGCCGGACGCCGAGCCGACGTGCAGCCTGGGTGAAGCTCAGCGTCTGCGCGACGGCCAGGAAGGTGCGGAGCTGGACGGGGTCGTACACGGGCCAAGGCTATCGCGCATCGTGATGACAGTCAGTGCGGTGTACGGGATTCCCGATCGCCTTGTTCCGGAGCACGATGGGGAGGGCACGATTCCACCGAGAGAGCACGGAGCACATGAACCACCGCACCAGCCGCCGTATCCCCGCGCTGCCGTCATGGCTGCCGTTCGACCCCTACATCCTGGCGCTGATCGGCACGGTGGTTCTCGCGGCGCTGCTGCCGGTGTCCGGGACCGGCGCCGACGTTGCCGGCGGAGCCTCGACCGGAGCGGTGGCCCTGCTCTTCTTCCTCTACGGAGCGCGCCTCTCGACCGCCGAGATGCTCGACGGCCTGAAGCACTGGCGGCTCCACCTCACCGTCCTGGCCTGCACCTTCGTGGTGTTCCCGCTGTTCGGGCTCGCCGGCCACGGCCTGGTGCCCCATGTGCTGACCCCACAGCTGCAGGAGGGGCTCCTCTTCCTGTGCCTGGTGCCCTCGACGATCCAGTCCTCGATCGCCTTCACCTCGATGGCCCGCGGCAACGTGCCGGCCGCCATCTGCGCCGGCTCCTTCTCCAGCATCGCCGGGATCCTGCTGACGCCGCTGCTGGCCGCCGCGCTGCTCGGCGGGAGCGGGGGCGGCTTCTCCGTGGACTCCCTGCTGAAGATCGTCCTCCAACTGCTGGCGCCCTTCCTCGCAGGCCAACTGCTGCGCCGCTGGGTCGGAGGTTTCATCGGCCGTCACCGCACGGTGCTGGGCTACATCGACCGCGGCTCGATCCTGCTCGTCGTCTACACCGCGTTCAGCGAGGGCATGGTGGCCGGTGTCTGGCACCAGGTCACCCCGCTCAGGCTCGGCGCGCTGCTCGGCGCCGAGGCCGTACTGCTGGCCCTCATGCTCACGGTGAGCTGGTACGGCGCCAAGCGGCTGGGATTCGGGCGGGAGGACCGGATCGCCATCCAGTTCGCCGGGTCGAAGAAGAGCCTGGCGGCCGGGCTGCCGATGGCCAGCGTCCTGTTCGGCGCGCACGCGAGCCTCGCGGTGCTGCCACTGATGCTCTTCCACCAGATGCAGCTGATGGTCTGCGCGGTGATCGCCAAGCGCCGCTCGCGGGATCCGCTGTCGAGCAGTGCCGGTGTCGCGTGTGTTCCGGCGCAGTCGGTGAACTGACCCGTCGGCGAGGCTCGGGCCCGATGAGCGGCCACGACTGCATCAGCTTCGTGCGTCTGAGTCCACGGCCTGCTTCGGCCGAACTGAGTTGGCCGCGGCTGAGGGAGCGACGAGGGGAGCTTGGGCAGTTCGCCCGCTCACCGAGTGCCCCGCAGTGCTGGCGGGCCACGCCGGCCGAAGCCCGGCCGCACTTGGGACGACACATCGTCGATCACCCGCACCTTCTCGTCGCCGTGCATCTCGGTGTAGGCGAGGCGGGAATGGTCGTCGAGGCCGGAGTGGAGGTAGTCGAAGCCCATACCGCGGATCGGCAAGAGCAAGATCGGGACTGTAAACGCTCGATCTACAGTCCCTGAGGTCGGCAGCGCCTGGCGCTGAAGCCGGCCCAGCACCCGGTAGTCACGGAGCCTTGCGACAGCCTCTTGAGTTCTGAGCCAGTTTGTAGCCGTCGTCAACACTTGGTCGTGTCCGTGCCGGGTTCCGCGTGTCTGGCCGGGCCCGCGCGTACTCGCGCCCTTCGCTGGCCACCGAAGATCACCGCGCGTGACGAGGCTGGGAGCGCGCGCCGCAGGTGAACGCGCAGAGAAGGCCGAGGATCTGCAGCACGGCGCAGACGGTGATCACCGTGCGTATGGCTGCGGGGTCGATGACCGCCATGAGGATGCCGGCGAGCGGGTAGGGCAGGAGCAGGATCAGCACGGTCACGGACAGGGTGCTGGCGAACACCTCGGCGGGAATGAGGTTGGACCGCTGGGTGCGCAGCACGACGGCCAGCATGCTGTCGCCTGCCATGAAGACGGCGGTCAGCACCAGGTACGCCGCGTAAGAGTCGGCGTGTGCGATGAGGAAGCACGGCACGACAGTTACCACCGCTGCCCAGCGGCCCACCCTCATGAGTCCCCAGCGGTCGACGGCGAGGCGGCAGACGGTGACCGCCAGCAGCGAGACGAGGGCCGCGCAGGACCACACTACGCCGACCGAGGCGCTGGACCGGCCGAGTTCCTTCACCACGATCACCGGGGTCGCCGCCTCCAGAAGGCCGAGCGTCAGATTGGACAACGCCAACCCGGCCACCAGCCACGCCAGTGTGGGCAGTACACGCAAGGTGGCCCAGCCGGTCCGCCAGCCCTGCGTCACGGGCCCGGCCGTCTCCGCCGTCGGCACAAGCTTCTGGCGCGCGGTCGGAGCGATGGCAGCCGACACCAGTGACAGGCCGCTGATCACGGTGAGCATGCCGCTGGAGCCGCCCCATTGCAGAAGGAGGCCGCCTGCTGCAGGGCCGACCAGACCAGCTGCCTGATCGATGCTCAGCAGGACGGACTGGACGCGGTGCGCCTCGTCACCGGCCTCCCGGCTGGCAGCCCCGCCGACGCTCTCGGCCGCGATGAAACTGAACTGAGTCAGGCATCCCGCGCACGCCGCCAGGAGCAGCACCAGAACGGAGGCCGTTCTGTCACCGGTCATGATCAAGGCGGGCACCGCGAGCCCCACGACCAGCGCCCGGGCCGTGGCGGTCAGCCTGAAGACCCGGGCGGGCCCGAAACGGTCCACGGCCATGCCCGCCAGTGCGAAGGTGCACAACCGCGGCGCCCATGCCAGCACGAAGGCGACCCCGGTCAGCGAAGCTGAGTTTGTCGTTCCCAACACCAGCAGGGGAATGCCGTAGGTGGTCATAGAGGCTGCGGCAGCATCCGCGAGACGCGGCAGGTAGACACCCCGTGCCCGGCCATGGGTCACGGGGCGGGCGTGGCGGGGCGGAGACGACCGGACTTTCGTAGATATCAGCAAGGAGGCGTAGCTTTTCTGTGCACCAGGAGAGCCGTCGGAGGACAGCCGGAACAGACGCGGCAAGGAATGAGGAGCCACCAGGTGTAGAGCGAATCCTCCATTCGCAACAAAGCAGACGGGCTCAATATGTGGATTGGTGTCATATCGGACGAGTCTCGGAAGGTGCCAGGCGCTGCGCCCTGCCCAAGGGCTGTTACCAGCCGCGATGTGACACCGTCACACCAAGTACAGCGTGATCATCCCGGCAAACGTTACGCGGGGTAAGCCGAGGTCACCTCTATCACTGCAAGGACAATGCGAGGTGAGGCGGGGGCGGACTACGGCGGGTTCACGAGCTCGTGCACGGCAGACATCGGGGAGGGCGGCGGGACTTGATGTTCACTGCTGCGCCGACGTCAGGTCCGCGGTCTGCTGAGGGACAGCGGTCCGGCAACGGCCTGGACGGTGTGACTCATGTGCTCGCGGCGACCGAGGTGGCGGGTCGGAGCACGCCAGTTCTTCAGGTGGGTGATGTCGCGCTCAACCCGGATACGACGCGGGGGCGCTGTCACGTTGTGGGTTGCGTACGCCGCGGGCGATCTGGTCGGCATCGCTGCCACCGAACGCCACGGCGGCAGCCCCCTGCAGGAGATCGCCACGCAGGCCACCGAACGCCCCGGTGGCGGCTGGCTGCTGAACGGCGAGAAGTGCTGGGTCTCACGCCTCACCGAAGCCAGCGGCTTCGTCGTCTCTTCAAGGACCCCGCCGGCGAGCTGACCGCGGTCGTCCTGGACGCCAACACCCCCGGACTGCAACGCCGGCCGGACTGGGCGGTTGGGCCTGGGATGACCTGTCCCTCACCGACGTCCCCCTGCATCCGCAGGACCTGCTGAGCGACACAGAGGACGCGCATCGCTCGCAAAGGAGGGCGTCGGCTTCTCGCTGCACGAGGCCACCGTGTACGCGGGCACCGAAACCTCCATGTGGTACGCCAACCACATCGAGGCCGTGTTGTGTGTGGAAGGCGAGACCGAGCTCACCAACGACGAGACGGGCGAGAAACACCTCATCACTCCCGGCACCATGCACCTCCTCAACGGCCACGAGAAGCACACCCTGCGCCCGAAAGTCGACTCGCGTTTCGTATGGTCATGGTCCTGAAGAAGGTCGCGAAGCGGTACGCAGCCCAGGTCAACACGCACGTTCTCTTCCCGAGTGACCTCTTCCCCAGCGAGCACCACGACGAGGTGCTCTACCGGATCGGTCCACTCACTCCCCGAGTGCCCTGACAAGGACCCGCCGCCCATGGCAGCGCCCGCGCGTGTACCGCTCACCGCGTTCCCCGGAACGTGTTGCGGTACGCGCGCGGTGACACGCCCAGCGCCTCCCGGAAGTGCTGGCGCATCGCAGTTCCCGTCCCGAAACCCGCCCGTGCGGCGATCTTGTCCACCGGCTCATCGGTCCGCTCCAGCAGGTGCCGCGCGAGCTGCAGCCGTTGGTCGGCCAACCAGCGCATCGGCGTCGTCCCGGTTTCGTGGAGGAAACGCCGGCTCAGCGTCCGCACACTCATGGACGTCTCGCGGGCCAGGTCCTCCAGAGCCAGCGGGTCCCCCAGGTGGCCGAGGGCGTAATCGCGTGCGGCGGCAGTCGAACTGGCGCCCGGTTCCGGCACCGGCTGCTCGATGTACTGAGCCTGCCCGCCCTCCCGGTGCGGGGGGACGACGGTGCGCCGGGCGACCGTGTTCGCCACGCCAGCTCCGTGGTCGCTGCGGATCATGTGCAGGCACAGATCGATGCCGGCGGCGACCCCTGCCGAGGTCAGCACGCCCCGGTCGTCCGTGTAGAGCACGTCCGGGTCGACGTCGATCTCCGGGTACAGCGTCCGCAGCTCGTCGCACGACTTCCAGTGCGTCGTCGCACGCCGCCCCGCCAGCAGTCCGGCTGCCGCCAGCACGAACGACCCGGTGCAGATCGAACCCACCCGAGCTCCCACCGGGATCCGCTCCAAGGCCCGACGCACCGGCTCGGCCAGCCGCCCGCGCTCTTGCGGTTCGTAGTCCTCCACGGCCGCCGGCACGAGTACCGTGTCGGCGCTCTCCAACGCCTCAGGGCCATCTGACACGTTCACCGTGAAGTCCGCGTCCGTGGTCAGTTCACCGGGTTGCGGCGCACAGGTCACCACCGAGTACAACGGTCGGCCGTCGTCTCCGAGCGCCGTCCCGAACAGCCGGTGGACGATACCCAGCTCCATCGGCAGCAGTCCCTGGCGCACCAGTGTGACCACCCGGTGCACCGAATCCCCACTCACAGCAACCATGGCCAGATTGTTTCACTAAGCGTCCAGCTGGCCAGTGGTCGGGGCACCCAGTCTCACAAAGGGTGGAACACATGGAAGAAGAAGCGACCGGTCACCACCGAAGCCCGCAGCAGCACGCTGTCCGTTCGGGACCGAACCCCCACGCGCAACAACGCACCAAACCGTCCGGAGCCCGCACAGCCCCGCAGGACGGACGTCACATGAGCCACCGGGCATGGTGGGTCGCCGCGGTCGCGGCACTTGCCATCGTGGTCGCCGGGTCCTTCTCCACGATGCCCGGCATCCTCCTGGGCCCTCTCCAGGAGGAATTCAACTGGTCCCGCGGCACCATCGGCCTTGCTTCCTCGGCCAACATGGTCCTGTACGGGCTCACCGCGCCGTTCGCCGCTGCGCTCATGGACCGGTTCGGCATCCGACGTGTGGTCGTCGTCGCTCTGAGCACCGTCGCGGCCGGCTCACTGCTCACCACCCTGATGAGCGCCTCTTGGCAGTTCATCCTCTTCTGGGGTTTCCTGGTCGGCCTCGGCACCGGCTCCATGGCCATGGCCTTCGGCGCCACCGTCACCAACCGCTGGTTCACCACCCGACGCGGCCTGGTCACCGGCATCCTCTCCTCCGGCAGCGTCTTCGGCCAGATGGTCTTCCTGCCCGCGCTGGCCTGGACCATCGACCACCACGACTGGCGCCCCGCACTCGTCACCCTCGCACTTACAGCGCTGGCCATCGTCCCGATCGTCTGGCTGATCCTGCGCGACCACCCCGCCGACATCAACCAACGCCCCTACGGCAGCACAGAATTCGTTCCCAAGCCAGAACCCGTCACCGGTGTCGCCCGCCGTACCCTCACCGTGCTCCGTGACTCCGCGCGCACCGCGCCCTTCTGGCTCCTCGCCGCCACCTTCGCAATCTGCGGCGCCACCACCAACGGCATCATGTGGACCCACTTCACTCCAGCCGCCCACGACCACGGCATGGCCGTCACGACTGCGTCGACCCTGCTCGCACTCATCGGCATCTTCAACGTCGCGGGCACCATCGCCTCCGGCTGGCTCACCGACCGCATGGACGCCCGCCGCCTGCTCGCCGTCTACTTCGCCCTACGAGGCACCCTGCTCATACTGCTCCCCTTGATGATGGCAACCACCGTCAGCCCAGCCATGATGGTCTTCGTGGTCGCATTCGGCCTCCTCGACCTTGCCACCGTCCCACCCGTCATCGCCCTGTGCCGCGAGTTCTACGGCGAGGACAGCGCCATCGTCTTCGGCTGGGTCAACGCCTCCCACCAGATCGGCGCCGCACTGGCAGCCTTCCTCGGTGGCGTAGCCCGCGACGCTTTCGGCAGCTATGACCTGGTATGGCTTCTGCTCGGCGCCACCTGCGCCGCAGCCGCCCTGCTCTCCCTGGTAATCCGTCGCGCCACCGCCACGAACGACAAGGACTCGTTGGCGTCCAACCGCGAGACAGCAGCGTCGGGGCGATCCGAAAAGTGATGCCGACCGGGCTCACACTACGAATTGGTGCGTGATAGC
Source organism: Streptomyces sp. NPDC005791 (assembly GCF_042871485.1). NCBI lineage: Bacteria > Bacillati > Actinomycetota > Actinomycetes > Kitasatosporales > Streptomycetaceae > Streptomyces > Streptomyces sp. NPDC005791. Next base: position 167,537 of record NZ_JBIAIP010000014.1, on the reverse strand, counting down.
GGGTGAGGCGCGTTGTTTCCGTAGGGGGCGTCGTCAGCTGCGGCCAGCCGTTCGCGGACCACCTGCTCGTCGGCTTCCGGCCGCCCGGGCGAGCCCGAGGCGCATGCCGAGAGCATCAGTCCCGAGAGCGCCAGAATCAGGGTCGCGGTCCGGTGGTGCATCAAGGGCGGATCCTTTGAGTGCCAGGCCGGAAGGAGGGAACGCCTCAGGCCACAGGTGGATGACGGGATCATCGTTACCGGTCGCGTGGAGCAAGTGACGGGCGGGGCCGTCGGAAAAGGGCGTGGAGGACCTGCCGTGCCGTCACTGGCCACGGTCTTCCGCCCGGTCGGTGTCCGGGGAGCCCCGTATGTCGCCCAGGCCGAGGCCGGTGCGGCTGCGGGCGTTGGCATCGGCGACGCGGGCGCTCAACAACTCGGCGGGGCCGAGCGGCCGTAGGCGGGCCGGATCCGCGTCCCACTCCCGGCCACCGCCGAGCGGGCGGAGCTGGAGGTAGGGACCCTCGTGGCCCATCACCAGGCCCACCCTGCCGCTTTCACCGTCGTGCACGGCTGCCCCGAGGGGAGGGGTGCCGTCGTCACTCACCGGGCCGCTCCGTCTCTGATCACCGTGGCGAGCGCGTGCGCGACGGGGGCGGAGCAGACGCCGAGGTGGATGAGTGCGTATCGGGCCGGCCGTGCTCCGTCATCGCCGTCCGTGTCCGGCCACGGGGTGCGTACGTCCATTGCGGGCAGATGGATTCCGGCTCCGCTCAGCGCGGCGGCGAGGGCGTCGCGCGCATCGACTGCCTCCTGGATCTTGGCTGTCGCCGCGCGCCCTGCGTGAGGCGTCCTGCGGGGGAGGGGCGGCTTCTGCGACGGCGGCGTCATGGGTGGCTTCCTTCGGTTGTTCTTTTGCGGATCTATCCGCCTGGCCGCGCCTCCGCCATTACGTTGCGTGAGGGGCTCGTTACGAGAATGGCCCCGATCGGTGGGTGACACGCCGAGGGGCGGTTGTGCCGCCCCGGTGGATGAGTCACGTGCCACACGTTCCACGGAGGGCACACATGCCGACGAGGCGAGCGGTCACCGGCCGCAGCAGGGAACCACGTGCACGGTTCGCGGAGGAGCTGCGACTCCTGCGTACGGCGCGCGGTGTCAGTCTGCGGCAGTTGGGGGAGCGGCTGGGATGGGACTGGTCGCTGTTCGGGAAGTTGGAGAAGGGTGAGACGGTCGGCGGCCCGGAGGTGGTGCAGGCGTTGGACCAGTACTACGACACGCCGGGCCTGCTGCTGGCCATGTGGGAACTGGCGATCAACGACCACTCACAGTTCAAGGAGCGGTACCAGCGCTACATGGCGCTTGAGGCGGAGGCCACGAGCTTGTGGCATTTCGCGGTGAGCGTGCTGCCGGGGCTGTTGCAGACGCCGGGATATGCGCGGGAGATCCTGGCGGCCGGTGGCATCAGAGGCCAGGCGTTGGACCAGCAGGTCGAGGCGCGGATGGGGCGACGAGAGCTGTTGGCGGGTGACGACTCACCGCCGTTCCGCACGATTGTGTCGGAGGCTGTACTTCGGACGCAGTTGCGTGATGTGGCTGCGTGGCGGCAACAGTTGGAGTACCTGTGCGAGCTCAGCGACCGGGAGAACGTGATGCTTCACGTACTTCCCTTCACGGCGGGTCCGTACGGCTTGGACAGTACGGCTCTGATGTTCCTGCGGCTCCCGGATGGGCGTACCGTCGCGTACACAGAGAACGCCTACAGGGGTGACCTCATTGAGGCGAACGAGCCAGTGGATCGGCTGCAGCGTGCCTACGATGCGGTGCGTGACCTGGCGTTGTCCCCTGCTGAGTCGCGGAAGTTCGTCTTGAGCCTGTTGGAGGAAGTACGGTGCGATCCCTCGACCTGAACGCGGTTTCCTGGCGCAAGAGTTCGTACAGCAACTCGGACGGTGGCGAGTGCATCGAGGTCTCCGATGACTTCGCCGTCATCGTCCCCGTGCGTGACAGCAAGAACCCGCACGGCCCCGTGCTCACCTTCGCGGCCGACGGCTGGTCGTCGTTCGTCACCGCGGTGAAGGACGGCGCGGTGGGCGCCTGAGCCGTCGCGCACGAGAGGGCCCGACCGGCGCAGGGGGCGCTCCCCGCCGGCCGGACTCCTGCCCCGTGCAGCGGGCGGGCCGGCTCAGCCCTGGCCCACCGTCGCCTCGATGGCGATGCGGTGGTCTCCCGCGTACACGTTCATGGACCGACCCCGCAGGAAGCCGACGAGGGTCAGTCCGCTCTCGGCCGCGAGGTCCACGGCCAGCGACGACGGCGCGGAGACCGCCGCCAGCATCGGGATCCCCGCCATCACCGCCTTCTGCGCCAGTTCGAAGGAGGCACGGCCCGACACCAGCAGGATCGACTGCGAGAGCGGCAGGCGGTCGTCGGTGAGGGCGCGCCCCACGAGCTTGTCCACCGCGTTGTGGCGGCCGACGTCCTCCCGGATGTCCAGCAGCTCGCCCTCCGGTGAGAACAGCGCCGCCGCGTGCAGGCCCCCGGTCCGGTCGAACACCCGCTGCGCCTCGCGCAGCCGGTCGGGGAGGGCCGAGAGCAGCGCGGGTGTCACCCGGACCGGGGGAGTGTCGGAGACGGGATGGCGGGTCGTGGTGCGGACGGCGTCCAGGCTCGCCTTGCCGCACAGCCCGCAGGACGAGGTGGTGTAGACGTTCCGTTCCAGCGTGATGTCGGGGACCACGACGCCGGGCGCGAGCTTCACGTCCACCACGTTGTACGTGTTCACACCGTCGGCGGTCGCCCCGGCGCAGTACACGATGGACTGCACCTCGGAGCCCTCGCCGATCACGCCCTCGCTCACAAGGAAGCCCGCCGCGAGCGCGAAGTCGTCGCCCGGTGTCCGCATCGTGATGGCGAGCGGCTTGCCGTTCAGCCTGATCTCCAGGGGCTCCTCGGCGACGAGGGTGTCGGGGCGGGTCGTGACCGCCCCGTCCCGGATGCGGATGGTGCGGCGACGCTCGGTGACCCGTCCCATAGCCGTCAATCCCGATTCTGTACGTGTTGGAAGCCGAAACGGCCCTTGATACAGAGGTTGCCATGGGTCACGGGGTTGTCGTGCGGCGAGGTGACCTTGACGATCTCGTTGTCCTGCACGTGGAGGGTCACGTTGCAGCCCACGCCGCAGTAGGCACAGATGGTCGTGGTCTGCGTCTGTGCGGGCTCGTCCCACGTCCCCGCCGCCCGCATGCCGAATTCCGTGCTGAACGAGAGCGCGCCCGTGGGGCACACCTCGATGCAGTTCCCGCAGAAGACACAGGCCGAGTCGGGAAGCGCGGCGTCGTGCTCGGTGGAGATGCGGGCGTCGAAACCCCGGCCCGAGACGGCGATGGCGAACGTGTTCTGCCACTGTTCGCCACAGGCGTCCACGCACTTGTAGCAGAGGATGCATTTGTCGTAGTCGCGGACGTACAGATCGTTGTCGATCTTCGGCTGTTCGTTCATCCGGGCGGCGTCCGCGCCGAAGCGGTCCGGCTTCGCCTCGTACTCCTTGATCCACTCCTCGGCCCGTGGGGTCGTCGACAGGTCCGTCGACGAGGCCAGCAGTTCCAGGACCACCTTCCGGCTGTGCCGGGCCCGCTCGGTGTCCGTGCGGACCGTCATGCCCGGCTCGGCGCGGCGGGAGCAGGCCGGGGCGAGCGTGCGGGCGCCCTCCACCTCGACCACGCACACCCGGCAGGCGTTCTTCGGGGTGAGCGTGTCCCCCTGGCACAGGGTCGGGATGTCCTTGCCCGCCGTCCGGCAGGCGTCCAGGATCGTCGAGCCCTCCGGGACCCGGGTCTCCTCGCCGTCCAGCGTGAACGAGACGAGACGGCGCGGCGGCTGCAGCGGCACAGCGGTCACTTGTAGACCCCCAGACGGTCGATGGCGGACTCGACGGCATTCCACGCGGTCTGTCCCAGACCGCAGATCGAGGCGTCCCGCATGGCCTGCCCCACCTCTCTCATCAGTGCGATGTCCTCGGCGGCCGCCGCGCCCGTACGGTCCGCGATCCGGTGCAGGGCCTCCTCCTGGCGGACGGTGCCCACCCGGCAGGGCACGCACTGGCCGCACGACTCGTCGCGGAAGAACTCCGCGATGCGCAGCAGGACCCGGGGGAGCTCGACCGAGTCGTCGAGGACCAGGACCACTCCCGAACCCAGCGTCGTCCCGGCGGCACGGGTGCCCTCGAAGGTGAGCGGGACGTCCAGCTCGTCGGGGCGTACGAAGCCGCCCGCGGCCCCGCCGAGGAGCACGGCCCGCAGCCGTTCGGGCGGGCCCGCGAGGTCGAGCAGCTCCCGGAGGTTCGCGCCGAAGGGCAGCTCGTAGATGCCGGGGCGGGCCACCTGTCCGGAGACGCAGAACAGTTTGGTGCCGGTGGAAGTCTCCGTGCCGGTCGCGGCGTAGGCGGCGGCGCCGTGCTCCAGGATCGGCAGCACGTTCACCAGCGTCTCGACGTTGTTGACGGCAGTCGGCTTGCCGAAGAGGCCCTTCTCCACCGGGAAGGGCGGTTTGGAGCGCGGTTCGCCGCGCTGCCCCTCGATCGAGTTGAAGATCGCGGTCTCCTCACCGCAGATGTAGGCACCCGCGCCGCGCCGGATCTCGATGTCGAAGGCGTACCCCTGGCCGAGGACGTCGGGGCCGAGGAGCCCGCGGGTGCGGGCGCTCGTCAGTGCGTGGGCGAGCCGTTCGTACGCCCGGGGGTACTCGCCGCGCAGGTAGATGTAGCCCTGGTGGGCGCCGATCGCGTAGCCGGCGATCGTCATCGCCTCGACCAGGGCGTACGGATCACCCTCCATCAGCACCCGGTCCTTGAAGGTGCCGGGCTCGCTCTCGTCGGCGTTGCACACCAGGTAGTGCGGGCCGTCGGCCTGCTGGGCGGTGGCCTGCCACTTCCGTCCGGTGGGAAAGGCGGCGCCGCCCCGGCCGACGAGCCCGGCGTCCAGCACCTCGCGGATCACCCCGGCCGGGCCGAGCGTGAAGGCGCGGCGCAGTGCGGTGTAGCCGCCCGTGGAGCGGTAGTCGTCGAGTGAGCCGGGGTTCACGGTGCCGATCCGCTTGAGGAGCACGAGGGTGGGGTCGCCGGACTGGGGGACGGCCGCGGCGGGCGGGGGCTCGGCGGGGGCGGACTCGGGGGCCCTGGCCGCGGTGACGAGCTCGGGGGCCGTGGTGGGGGCGAGCACGGCTGAGCAGCGGGTAGTGGTGGCGGGCTCCGCCCGGGCATCGGGGGCTCCGCCCCCGGACCCCCGCTCCTCAATCGCCGGAGGGGCTGATATCGCCCCTGGGGGGTGTGGGGGTGCCGGAGAGGCTGGGTCTGCCCCTGGGGACGGTTCTTCCCCCGCCTGGAGCAGGAGCGCCGCCGGGGCCCGTTCGCAGAGGCCCAGGCAGGGGCTTGCCTGCCAGACCGCACCCTCCGTCGGGGTGCCCGGCGCGCCCAGACGCTCGGTGAGGTCCGCGCACACGGCCGCCGAGCCGCGGGCCGCGCAGGCCAGGTCCGTACAGACGTGCAGCACCTTCGCCGGGCGTGGCCGCACCGAGAACATGGCGTAGAAGGTCGCGACGCCGTACGCCTCCGCGGGGGGCACCGTCAGCCGTCGGCAGATGTAGTCCAGCGCGCCCTCGCTGATCCAGCCCACGCGGTCGTTCACCGCGTGCAGTGCGGGCAGCAACTGGTCGCGGCGGTCCTTGGCCGCCGCCGCGCCGCCCTTCGCCCACCGCAGATCCTCGTCCGTGCGCTCGGCGGCACCCTCCCAGCCGGACGGTGGCGGGCCCAACAGGGCGTCCACCGCTTCCCGTTCGGCGTCGGAAGGGGCGGCGTCGGTGTACCTCAGGTCCATGCGGGCACCAGCTTCTCTATCCGTACGGCGGAGGCCTTGAATTCGGCGGTGCCGGCGATGGGGCAGTTCGCCTCGATGGTCAGCTGGTTGGTGTCGACCTCGTCCGGGAAGTGCATCGTCATGAAGGCCAGCCCCGGCCGCAGCCCGGGATCGATCCAGACGGGCGCGGTGACACTGCCCCGCCGGGACGAGACCCGCACCTCCTCGCCGACAGCGACACCGTAGGAGGCCGCGTCCTCGGGGCAGAGCTCGATGTACTCGCCCCGGCGCAGTGGAGAGGCGTAACCACTGCTCTGGACACCGGTGTTGTACGAGTCCAGGCGCCGCCCGGTCGTGAGCCGCAGCGGGTACGACTCGTCGGTGAGGTCGACGGGCGGGTCGTGCCGCACCAGTCCGAAGGGGGCCACGGGGCCGCGCCGCACGGGATCGGTCTCCCAGAGCCGCGCATGCAGGAAGCTCGACGGCAGCTTCTCCGTGTCGGGGCAGGGCCACTGCAGCCCCTGGTGTTCCGCGAGCCGCTCGTACGTCATCCCGAAGTGGTCGGGGGACAGGGAGCGGAGCTCGTTCCAGACGGCCTCGGCGTCCTCGAACCTCCAGTCGTGTCCCAGCTGTCCGGCCACGGCGCAGATGATGTCGATGTCCTCGCGGGCCTCGCCCGGTGGCACGAGCGCGGCCCGGACCCGCTGGACGCGCCGTTCGCTGCTGGTCGTCGTGCCGTCGGTCTCGGCCCAGGAGGCGGTCGCGGGCAGCACGACGTCGGCCAGCTGGGCGGTCCTGGTCAGGAAGATGTCCTGCACCACCAGATGGTCCAGGGCCTCCAGCCGGCGCACGGCCTGGTCGCTGTCGGCCTCCGACTGCGCCGGGTTCTCCCCGATGCAGTACACCGCGCGCAGTTCGCCGGTCTCCATGGCTTCGAACATCTCGGTCAGGGTCTTGCCGTACCGCGGCTGGATGACGGTGTCCCAGGAGCGCTCGAACTTCCGCCGTACGGGCGGGTCGAGGATGTCCTGGAAGCCGGGCAGCTTGTTGGGGATGGCTCCCATGTCACCGCCGCCCTGCACGTTGTTCTGTCCGCGCAGCGGCTGGACCCCGGAGCCGAACCGTCCGACATGGCCGGTGAGCAGGCAGAGGTTGATCAGCGCGCGGACGTTGTCGGTGCCGTTGTGGTGCTCGGTGATGCCCAGGGTCCAGCACAGCTGGGCGCGTTCGGCCGTGGCGTAGGCGTGGGCGAGGTCCCGGATCGCCTCGGCCGGGACCCCGGTCACCTTCTCGGCGGCGGTCAGGGTCCAGGGTTCGACGAGCGCCGCGTACTCCTCGTACCCGCTGGTCGCCCGGTCGACGAAGGCCCGGTTGGCCAGGCCCGCGTGGATGATCTCGCGGCCGATGGCGTGGGCGAGCGCGATGTCCGTGCCGACGTCGAGGCCGAGCCAGCTCTCCGCCCACTCGGCGGTCGAGGTGCGGCGTGGGTCGACGGCGTGCATCCGGGCCCCGTTACGGATGCCCTTCAGCACGTGCTGGAAGAAGATCGGGTGCGCGAAACGGGCGTTGGAGCCCCACATCACGATCAGATCGGTGTGCTCCACCTCCTCGTACGAGGAGGTGCCGCCGCCGGAGCCGAAGGCGGCCGAGAGGCCGGCGACGCTCGGTGCGTGGCAGGTGCGGTTGCAGGAGTCGACGTTGTTGGTGCCCATGACGACGCGGGTGAACTTCTGGGCCACGTAGTTCATCTCGTTGGTCGCCCGGGCGCAGGAGAGCATCGCGAAGGCGTCGGGGCCGTACGACTCGCGGGCCTGCCGGAAACCGGCAGCGGCCCGTGTCAGTGCCTCGTCCCAGCTCGCCCGGCGCAGTACGCCGTCCTCGCCGCGGACGAGGGGGTGGGTGAGGCGCTCGTACGTCTTCGGCCGCCTGCCCTTGCGGTTCCTGCCGCCGGTGCGTTCGGTCTTCATGCGGTGCTCCCTGCCGGTGCCGAGGACGTGGTGGCGAGGAGATCCGCGAGCGCGTGCACGGCGCGCAGCGTCGGTACGGGCGTTCCGGCCAGCTCGGCCAGCTCGACGACGGCCGCGAGCAGCACGTCCAGTTCGAGGGGTTTGCCCTTCTCCAGGTCCTGGAGGGTGGATGTCTTGTGGTCGCCGACGCGCTCCGCGCCCGCGATGCGCCGCTCCACGGATATCTCGGGGCGGCAGCCGACGGCCGCCGCCACGTCGAGGGTTTCGCGCATCATCGATTCCACGAGTGCGCGGGCGTCCGGATGGCGGCAGATCTGGCCCATGGTGGCGCGGGCCAGTGCGCTGATCGGGTTGAAGGAGATGTTTCCGAGCAGTTTGATCCAGATGTCGTTGCGGAGATCGGGTTCCACGGGGCACTTGAGTCCGCCCGCGACCATGGCCTCACTGAAGTCCAGACAGCGCCGGGACACCGACCGGTCCGGCTCGCCGATGGAGAAGCGGGTGCCTTCGAGATGGCGTACGACACCCGGGGCCTCGATCTCGGTGGCGGCGTAGACGACGCATCCGATGGCACGCTCGGGGGGCAGGGTGGCGCTGACCGAGCCCGCCGGGTCGACGCTGTCGAGCCGACGGTCGGTGTACGGTCCGGCCAGACCGTGGAAGTACCACCAGGGGATGCCGTTCTGGGCGGCGATCACCGCGGTGTCCTCGCGCATCAGCGGATGGACCAGCGGTCCCGACAGGGCGTACGAGTTGGCCTTGAGGCCGAGGAACACGTAGTCGACGGGCCCGACGTCCGACGGGTCGTCGGTGGCGGCGGGCCGTGCGGTGAAGTCTCCGCGTGGGCTGAGCACGCGCACACCGTGACGGCGCATGGCCGCCAGATGCGGGCCCCGGGCGATGAGATGGACCTCGGTGCCTGCGCGGTGGAGCGCGGCCCCGACATAGGCGCCGATGGCTCCGGCGCCGACAACTGCGACTTTCACGGGGCTCTCCGTTCGGTGAGAGGACCGAGCGAGGGTGTCAAGTCGACAGAATATTGTCTACAGTATGCCTTCAGGGAGGGTCAATACTCGTGACAGTGCGTGCCTTGTCCGTCCGTGATTGCGGCGTGGCCGCCGGGTGTCGGCGAGAGTTCCCGGGAAGCTGCTCGAGACGCTCCAAGCTCGGGCCCGTATTCCTGTGGGGTTACGTGCCCTTGTACCGATCGGTAGCAACCAAGACTGGATGGTTCCTGCCAAACGTAGCGAGGGGAACCCGTACATGACCGGCTCACGTGTCGTGGCGCTCGGCCACTATCAGCCTGCCAAGGTCCTCACCAACGACGACCTGGCGGCCATGGTCGACACCAGCGACGAGTGGATCACCAGTCGGGTCGGCATCAGGACCCGGCACGTGGGCGGCCCCGACGAACCCGTGGACGAACTCGCCGCGCACGCGGCGGCCAAGGCGCTGGCCTCGGCGGGGCTGCAGCCCGGGGACATCGACATGGTCCTCGTCGCCACCTCCACGGCCATCGACCGCTCACCGAGCATGTCCGCCCGGGTCGCCGCCCGCCTGGGCATGGGCTCGCCGGCCGTGATGGACATCAACGTGGTCTGCTCCGGATTCACCCACGCGCTGGCCACCGCCGACCACGCCGTCCGGGCAGGAGCCGCCACGCGGGCCCTCGTCATCGGTGCCGACAAGATGGGCGACATCGTCGACTGGACCGACCGCTCCACCTGCGTCCTGATGGGCGACGGCGCCGGGGCGGCCGTCGTCACCGCCGACCCGGACGCGGGGGAGAGGCCCGGGATCGGGCCCGTCCTGTGGGGCTCGGTGCCGGAGATGGGCAACGCCGTACGGATCGAGGGCACGCCGCCGCGGTTCGCACAGGAAGGGCAGTCCGTCTACCGCTGGGCCACCACGCAGCTTCCGCCGATCGCCCGCAAGGTCTGCGAACGGGCCGGCGTCACGCCCGAGGACCTCGCCGCGGTGGTCCTGCACCAGGCCAACCTGAGGATCATCGAACCCGTCGCCCGGAAGATCGGCGCGGTCAACGCGGTCATCGCCCGGGACGTCGTGCATTCCGGCAACACCTCGGCCGCGTCGATCCCCATGGCCCTCTCCAAACTGCTGGAGAGGGGCGAGATCGAGAGTGGAGCGCCGGCCCTGCTCTTCGGCTTCGGCGGGAATCTCTCGTATGCGGGTCAGGTGATCCGCTGCCCCTGAGGGGCCACCCGATGGCCTCCGAGTCCCCGCCATGGCATGGTGCTCGGTAGACTGTAGACGATAAGCAATTGTCCGGCGCCCGGAGGGGGACCGCGATGTTGTCCGCAGGACTGCCGCAGGGGACGGTGCCGAAGCTGGAGCGGCCCGGGCCGTTGCGTGAGCGCGTCTACGACGCGCTCCTCGAGCTGATCACCACGCGCGCCCTCAGGCCCGGCCAGCATCTGGTCGAAAGTGAGCTGGCCGGGCATCTGGGGGTGTCGCGGCAGCCGGTGCGCGAGGCGCTGCAGCGGCTGAACACCGAGGGCTGGGTCGATCTGCGCCCCGCGCAGGGTGCGTTCGTCCATGAACCCACCGAGGAGGAAGCGGATCAGCTGCTCTCGGTCCGCACCCTGCTGGAGGCCGAGGCCGCCCGGCTGGCCGCCGCGAACTCCGGGCGGCCGGGCATCGAGGCGCTGGAGGAGCTGTGCTCCCAGGGTGAGCGTGCCGTCGCCGCCGACGACGTGGACCTCGCCGTCGCCACGAACGCCGCGTTCCACGCCAAGGTCATGGAGCTGGCCGGCAACGTCGTCCTGTCCGAGCTCGCCGCCCAGGTGGACCGCCGGGTCCGCTGGTACTACACGCCGGTGGCCAGGCAACGCGGCACCCAGTCCTGGATCGAGCACCGGGAACTGATCGAGGCGATCGCCTCCAGGGACGAACAGCGGGCGACCGAGGTCATGCGGGCGCACACCGAGCACACCCGCCGGACGTACCACCAGCGTGATCGGGGCTGAGTACCGCCTGACCGGAGGCCGGGGCCCGACGGCCCCGGCTTTTTGGTGCCCGCGTACGGCCGGGGCTCCCGGTGGGCCGGGGAGGCGCATCTTTGTCCTGAGTGTGGAGAAAGTTGGAGCGGATTCCTGCGCAACTTCTTCCCACTCCGGTGAACCGCTGCTACGTTCCCCTCGAAAGCCCGACGGACTGGCCGATGTGGCGGGGAGGGACGCGTGAGACGTATGACGGCACGGCCCGCGAACACGCACCAGGCGCGGCTGCTCCGGCTGCTGCGTGACGGAGGGCCCAACTCCCGCGCACAGCTGGGCGACCAGGTCGACCTCTCACGCTCCAAGCTCGCCGTCGAGGTGGACCGGCTCCTGGAGACCGGGCTCGTCGTGGCCGACGGACTCGCCGCCTCACGCGGCGGCCGCCGCTCCCACAACATCCGGCTCGCCCCCGGACTGCGTTTCCTCGGCGTCGACATCGGCGCCACCTCCGTCGATGTCGCCGTCACCAACGCCGAGTTGGAGGTCCTGGGACACCTCAACCACCCGATGGACGTACGGGAAGGTCCCGTCGCCATCTTCGAACAGGTGCTGGCCATGGCGGCCAAGCTCCGGGCCTCCGGGCTCGCCGAAGGGTTCGACGGCGCCGGTATCGGCGTGCCGGGACCGGTCCGCTTCCCCGAGGGCGTCCCGGTCGCACCGCCGATCATGCCCGGCTGGGACGGTTTCCCGGTCCGGGAGGCGCTCAGCCAGGAACTCGGCTGTCCCGTCATGGTCGACAACGACGTGAACCTGATGGCGCTGGGGGAGCAGCACGCGGGCGTCGCCCGTTCCGTGGGCGACTTCCTCTGCGTCAAGATCGGTACGGGTATCGGCTGCGGCATCGTGGTGGGCGGAGAGGTCTACCGCGGTACCACGGGCAGCGCCGGAGACATCGGCCACATCCAGGTGGAACCGGACGGGCGCGCCTGCGCCTGCGGCAACCGGGGCTGCCTGGAGGCGCATTTCAGCGGCGCGGCACTCGCCCGCGACGCCGAGGACGCGGCCCGCGCCGGCCGGTCGCCCGAGCTGGCGGCCCGGCTGGACAAGGCCGGCACGCTCACGGCCGTCGACGTGGCCGCCGCCGCGGCGGCCGGAGATCCCACGGCGCTGGACCTGATCCGCGAGGGCGGTAACCGGGTCGGTCAGGTCATCGCCGGACTCGTCAGCTTCTTCAACCCGGGCCTCGTCGTGATCGGCGGCGGGGTGACCGGGCTCGGCCACAATCTGCTGGCCAGTGTCCGCACCCAGGTCTACCGGCAGTCCCTGCCGCTGGCCACGGGCAACCTCCCCATCGTCCTGGGTGAGCTGGGGCCCGTCGCCGGAGTGACCGGCGCGGCCAGGCTCATCAGCGACCACCTGTTCTCGCCGGCCTGATGTCCGGGCCGGTGCGCCGTTCGGCACGCGCACCGCAGTCACCCCCCGTAAGCAGCCTGTCCCGAGCTCCGCCCGCAGGACCCGCACCGCACGAGGACCCAGCACCACACCGCACGAGCACCGCACAGCAGTACCACCCAGCAGTCCCGTCAGCAGTACGGCACCGCCGGCACTGCGCCCTGCCCGCTCACCGGCCTTCCCCGAGCTCTCGGATACGAGCAGGGGGGACCCACCCGCCGAGGGGATCCGTCATGGCACCAGAACCACCCCTGCTCACGATGTCCGGCATCACCAAGGCGTTCCCCGGTGTGCGCGCCCTCGACGGCGTGGACCTGGAGGTGCTGGCCGGTGAAGTCCACTGCCTCCTCGGCCAGAACGGCGCAGGCAAGTCCACGCTCATCAAGGTGCTGGCCGGGGCCCACCAGCCCGACGACGGCGCCATCACCTGGCGTGGCGAGCCCGTCCAGCTCTCCTCACCGATCACCGCGATGCGCCTGGGCATCGCCACCATCTACCAGGAACTCGACCTGGTGGAGGGCCTGTCGGTGGCCGAGAACGTCTTCCTCGGGCACGAACCGACCAGCGCGGGCTTCGTCGTGCGGACCCGTGAGGCGCGCGCCGAGGCCGCCGCGCTCCTGAAACGCCTCGGACACCCGGAGATCGACCCGGCCCGCCTGGTCGGCGACCTCTCCGCCGCCCACCAGCAGATCGTCTCCATGGCACGGGCACTCTCCCACGACGTACGGCTCATCGTGATGGACGAGCCGTCCGCGGCACTCGATCCCGACGAGGTCGACAACCTGTTCCGCATCGTCGACGGCCTCACCGCCGACGGAGTTGCCGTCGTCTACATCTCGCACCGGCTCGAGGAGATCCGCCGCATCGGTGACCGGGTGACCGTGCTCAAGGACGGCAGGGCCGTCGCCGTCGGGCTGCCCGCCCACTCCACCCCCACGAACGACATCGTTGCCATGATGACCGGCCGCAACGTCGCGTACGTCTTCCCCGAGCGGCCGGCCCCCGGCGGCCGGTCCTCGGCCGCTCCGGTACTGAAGGTCGAAGGGCTGTGCCGCAAGGGTGAGTTCGACCCCGTCGACCTGGAGCTGAGGCCCGGCGAGATCGTCGGCCTGGCCGGACTCGTCGGCTCCGGACGCTCCGAGATCCTGGAGACGGTCTACGGCGCCCGCAAACCGACCGCGGGCCGCGTCCTCGTCGACGGCACACCGCTGCGCCCCGGCAGCGTACGGGCCGCCGTGGCCGCCGGAATCGGCCTGGCCCCCGAGGAACGCAAAGCGCAGGCCCTGCTGTTGACGGAATCCGTCACCCGGAACGTGTCGGTCTCCTCCCTGTCCCGCTTCGCCCGCGTCGGCTGGCTCGACCGGGGCGCCGAGCGCGAGGCTGCCAGGGCCGCGACCCGAGAGCTGTCCCTGCGGCCGGACAATCCGGACGCCGCCGTCCGCACCCTCTCGGGCGGCAACCAGCAGAAGGCGGTCCTGGCCCGCTGGCTGCTCCGCGGCTGCCGGGTCCTGCTGCTCGACGAACCGACCCGCGGTGTGGACGTCGGCGCCCGCGCCGAGCTCTACGCCGTGATCCGCCGGCTGGCCGACGAAGGCCTCGCCGTTCTGCTCGTCTCCAGCGAAGTGCCCGAAGTGCTGGGCCTCGCCGACCGGGTGCTGGTGCTCCGGGAAGGCCGTGTCGTGCACACGGCCGACGCCAGGGAGCTCGACGAGCACCGTGTCCTCGACCTCGTCATGGAAGGGAGCCCGACGTCATGACACAGCCCGCGCCGTCGGCGCAGCACCACGGGCCGGAGAAGGGGACCGTGACGGACCCCGCGCCCGCACCGCCCTCGAAGCAGGGCGGCGGCCTGCGCGCACTCGGCCTGCGCTTCGATGTCCGCAACCTGTCTCTGCTCGGCGTACTCGCCGCCCTCGTGGCCGTCGGCGGCCTCACCGAACCCGAGGCGTTCCTGGACACCGGGAACCTTCAGCTCATCCTGACGCAGTCCTCCGTCATCGGGGTCGTCACCGTCGGCATGACCCTGGTCATCATCGGCGGCGGCATCGATCTGTCGGTCGGCGCGATGGTGGCCCTCGCCTCCGTCTGGGCGACGACGCTCGCCACCCAGGACTTCGGCTTCGCCGGCATCCTGTTCACCGCCGTGATCGTCGGGCTCGCCGCCGGGCTCGTCAACGGGGTCCTCATCGCCTACGGGCGCATGGTCCCCTTCATCGCGACGCTCGCCATGCTCGCCTCGGCGCGTGGGCTCGCCCTGCAGATCACCGACGGCAAGACACAGATCGTCACCGTCCAGTCCGTCCTCGACCTGGGCCTGCCCGACGCCTACGTCCTCGGCATCCCGCCCCTGGTCCTGGTCTTCGCCGCGGTCACCGTCGTCGGCTGGCTGATCCTGAACAGGACGACGTTCGGGCGGCGTACGGTCGCCATCGGCGGCAACGCGGAAGCGGCCAGGCTCGCCGGCATCGACGTACGGCGCCAGCGGCTCTACCTCTACCTGCTCTCCGGCCTGTGCTGCGGCATCGCCGCCTTCATGCTGATCATCCTGTCCGGCTCCGGCCAGAACACCAACGGCAATCTGTACGAGCTCGACGCCATCGCCGCCGCGATCATCGGAGGCACCCTCCTGAGCGGCGGCCGGGGCACCATCGTCGGTTCCGTGCTCGGGGTCCTGGTCTTCACCACGATCACCAACATCTTCGCGCTGAACAACCTCCAGAGCGATGTCCAGCAGATCGCCAAGGGCGCCATCATCGTCGCCGCCGTCCTGGTCCAGCGCCGCACACTCCGCAACGGCGAGACCTGACCTCTCCGCGCCACCGATCAGCCACCCGCAGTTCCGTAGGCACGACACCGGATGAAGGGTTTGACAGCCATGCCAGAAACCAGCCGCAGAGGACTGCTCTTCGGCACCGCGGCCGTCTCCGCGGGAGCCTTCCTCACCGCCTGCACCAGCAACGAGCCCAAGGAGGCGGCGGCCGCCCAGAGCAACCAGCCCGCCGCCGACGACAAGCCCGGCAAGCCCGTCACGATCGGCTTCGCCGGCCCCCAGGCCGACCACGGGTGGCTCAACGCCATCAACGTCCAGGCCAAGGGGCGCGCGGAGAAGTACTCCGAGGTGACCCTGGAGACCACCGAGGGCTCCAACGACACCGCCGCCCAGATCGGCCAGGTCAAGACCCTCATCAACAAGAAGGTCGATGTCCTCGTCGTCCTCCCGGCCGACGGCAAGGCGCTCACGCAGGTCGGCCTGGAAGCCATGCGGGCCGGTATCCCGGTCGTCAACCTGGACCGTGTCTTCGCCTCACCGCAGGCCTACCGCTGCTGGGTCGGCGGCGACAACTACGGCATGGGCCTCAACGCCGGGCACTACATCGGCGAGCAGCTCAAGGACAAGGCGAACGCCAAGGTCGTCGAGCTCGCCGGCATCGACAACCTGGAGCTCACCAAGCAGCGCAGTCAGGGCTTCGCCGACGCCCTGAAGAACTACTCCAACATCCAGCTGGTGGCCCGTCAGGCCGCGGACTTCACCGTGGAGTCGGGCCAGGCGAAGATGGCGCAGCTCCTGCAGGCGCAGAAGCAGTTCGACGCCTTGTGGAACCACGACGACGACCAGGGCGTGGGTGCGCTGCGGGCGATCCAGCAGGCGGGCCGCGACGAGTTCATCATGGTCGGCGGCGCGGGCGCGAAGTCCGCGATGGACGCCATCAAGGCCGACAACAGCGTCTTGAAGGCCACCGTGCTCTACCCGCCCACGATGGCCGCCTCCGCGATCGACCTGGCGCGCGCCCTGGGCCAGAGCAAGGGCATCGCGGGCCTCTCCGAGATGGAGATCCCGACCTCGCTGACCCTGTACTCGGCCGTGGTCACGAAGGACAACATCGACCAGTACCTGCCGACGGGCTTCAGCTGATCCCGCACCGCCGCAACCACCGAACCACCGACGAGGAGGAAGCCCGCATGGCCCGTAGGGAAGACACGGAGCAGGAGACCGAGGGACCGCCGCCGACCGCGACGCTCGGCGTCGGCATGGTCGGGTACGCCTTCATGGGCGCCGCCCACTCCCAGGGGTGGCGTACCGCGGGACATGTCTTCGACCTGCCGGTGAGACCCGTGCTCGCCGCGATCTGCGGGCGTGACCGCGCGGCCGTGGACGCGGCCGCCGCCCGGCACGGGTGGGCTGCCGCCGAGACCGACTGGAGGGCACTGATCGCCCGGGAGGACGTCCAGCTGGTCGACATCTGCACGCCCGGGGACAGCCATGCGGAGATCGCGATCGCCGCGCTCGAGGCAGGGAAGCACGTGCTGTGCGAGAAGCCGCTCGCCAACACGGTCGCCGAGGCGGAAGCCATGGCGGAGGCCGCGGAGCGGGCGGCGGCCCGCGGCCAGGTGGCGATCGTCGGCTTCAACTACCGCAAGGTGCCCGCCCTCACCTACGCCCGTACGTTGATCGAGGAGGGCAGGCTGGGCGCCCTGCGGCACGTACGGGCCACCTACCTCCAGGACTGGCTCGTCGACCCCGCGTCGCCGCTCACCTGGCGTCTGGAGCGTGAGCGCGCCGGATCAGGGGCACTGGGGGACCTCGGGGCGCACATCGTCGACCTCGCCCAGTACCTGGCCGGGGAGCCGCTGGTCGGGGTGTCGGCGGTGAGCGAGACCTTCGTCCGTGAGAGGCCCGTGCTCGCCGGTGCCGCTGCAGGGCTCTCGGGCGCCGCGGACGGTACCTCACGGGGGGCGGTCACCGTCGACGACGCGACCCTGTTCACCGGGCGGCTGGCGTCGGGAGCCCTCGCCTCCTTCGAGGCGACCAGGATGGCGGCCGGGCGTAAGAACGCCCTGCGCCTGGAGATCAACGGCGAGCTGGGCTCGCTCGCCTTCGACCTGGAACGGCTCAACGAACTCTCCTTCCACGACCACACCGAGCCCGCCACCCGTGCCGGCTTCCGCCGGATCCTCGTCACCGAACCGCAGCACCCCTATCTGGAGGCGTGGTGGCCGCCGGGCCACGGTCTGGGCTACGAGCACACCTTCGTCCACCAGGCCCGTGACGTGGTGCGCACGATCGCCGAGAAGCGACCGCCCGTACCGTCGTTCGCCGACGGGCTCCAGGTGCAGAGGGTGCTCGCCGCCGTCGAGGAGAGCGCCGCCAAGAACTCCGTACACACCCCGGTCCCGTTCTAGGAGGTTTCGCGCATGCCCCGTCCCTTCACTCTCTTCACCGGCCAGTGGGCCGACCTGCCGCTGGAGGAGGTCTGCCGGCTCGCCCGCGACTTCGGCTACGACGGGCTCGAACTCGCCTGCTGGGGCGACCACTTCGAGGTGGACAAGGCCCTGTCGGACCCCGGCTACCTCGACGGCCGGCGTCAGCTGCTCGACAAGTACGGCCTGAAGTGCTGGGCGGTCTCCAACCACCTGGTCGGCCAGGCCGTATGCGACAGCCCGATCGACGAGCGTCACCAGGGCATCGTGCCCGCCCGCATCTGGGGGGACGGGGAGCCCGAGGGAGTACGCCGGCGGGCGGCCGAGGAGATCGAGAACACCGCCCGGGCGGCGGCCGCCTTCGGGGTCGACACGGTCATCGGCTTCACCGGGTCCTCGATCTGGCACCTGGTGGCCATGTTCCCGCCGGTCCCCCCGCACATGATCGAACGCGGCTACGAGGACTTCGCGGACCGGTGGAACCCGATCCTGGACGTCTTCGACGCCGAGGGTGTGCGCTTCGCCCACGAGGTGCACCCGAGCGAGATCGCGTACGACTACTGGACCACGAAGCGGGCCCTGGAGGCGGTGGACCACCGGGCCGCGTTCGGGCTGAACTTCGACCCGAGCCATTTCGTGTGGCAGGACCTCGACCCGGTCGGCTTCCTGTACGACTTCCGGGACCGTATCTACCACGTGGACTGCAAGGAGGCCCGTAAGCGCCTCGACGGCCGCAACGGGCGTCTCGGCTCCCATCTGCCGTGGGGTGACCCGCGGCGCGGCTGGGACTTCGTCTCGGCGGGACACGGTGACGTGCCCTGGGAGGACGTGTTCCGGATGCTGCGGTCCATCGGGTACGAGGGACCGGTCTCCGTGGAGTGGGAGGACGCGGGCATGGACCGGCTGACGGGCGCGCCGGAGGCACTGGCCTCGCTGAAGCGGTTCGACTTCGACCCGCCCAGCGCGTCGTTCGACGCGGCGTTCGGCGGGGGCGAGTAGCGCGGGGCGGGGGCGGGGCCCTCCAGGGGGTCCGCCTCCGCGCCTCGACCCGCCGGCAGGGCCCGATGCCGCCCGGCACCGCCACGCCGGCGCGACACCGTCCAGCCCGCCCGGCGTTCGAGGTCCGGGACGGGACGGGCAGGGGAACAGCCCCCAGGGCCATGCGCCCTGGGGCGACTCCGCCTGCCCTGGAGCTCCTTTGTCCACCCGTGGGCAAAAGCTCGACCCAACCCCTGCGCAAGGGCTTTCCGTACGGGACGAACACAGCTACGGTCCCCTACGTGTACACGACATGACTCGCGTCACCGGAGCCCCGCGAGGGGCCCCGGGGACGAGCGCGGCAGTCCCCGCGCGGAACGGCAGAACGAACAGCCCGAGCAACCGGCACACTCCGGAGGACGCACGTGCACAGAAGCAACAGACGGCTCCGAGCCCGAAAAACACTCGCCCTCTTCACCGGCGGACTGCTCGCCGCCGCGACCCTCACCCTGGGCTCCTCGCCCGCCGCCACCGCAGACGCCCCGGCCGCGCAGAACGCCGCCGAGGACTTCCAGCAGGTCACCCTCGCCAAGGGCGCAGCCGAGACCGGTGAACCCATCTCGCTGGCGGTGCTCCCCGACCGCAGCGTGCTGCACACCTCGCGCAGCGGCGAGCTGCGGATCACGGACAGCGCGGGCAACACCCGGGTCTCCGGCACGATCCCCGTCTACTCCCACGACGAGGAAGGGCTCCAGGGCGTCGGCGTCGACCCCGACTTCGCCGAGAACCGGGCCATCTACCTCTTCTACGCGCCCCCGCTGGACACCCCGGCCGGCGACGCCCCGGAGAACGGCACCGCCGCCGACTTCGCGAAGTACGACGGGGTGAACCGGCTCTCCCGCTTCGTGCTCAACGAGGACGGCACCCTCGACAACGCCAGCGAGAAGAAGGTCCTCGACATCCCCACCACGCGCGGCATGTGCTGCCACGTGGGCGGCGACATCGACTTCGACGCGCAGGGCAACCTCTACCTCTCGACGGGCGACGACTCCAACCCGTTCGCGTCCGACGGCTTCTCCCCGCTGGACGACCGGGCCGGCCGTAACCCGGCCTTCGACGCCCGCCGCACCTCCGGGAACACCAACGACCTCCGCGGGAAGATCCTCCGCATCAAGGTCGCCGACGACGGCTCGTACACCGTCCCGGAGGGCAACCTCTTCGCCCCGGGCACGGACAAGACACGTCCCGAGATCTACGCCATGGGCTTCCGCAACCCCTTCCGCTTCAGCGTGGACCAGGCCACCGGCATCCTCTACGTCGGTGACTACGGCCCCGACGCCGGTGCCGCGGATCCGAACCGCGGCCCCGCCGGGCAGGTGGAGTTCGCCCGGGTGACGAAGCCCGGGAACTTCGGCTGGCCCTACTGCACCGGCGACAACCAGGCATACCGCGACTACGACTTCGCGACGCAGACCTCCGGGCCGGCCTTCGACTGCGCCGCCCCGAAGAACGAGTCGGCACACAACACCGGCCTGGTCGACCTGCCGCCCTCCGAGGCCGCCTGGATCCCGTACGACGGCGCGTCCGTGCCCGAGTTCGGCACCGGCTCCGAGTCCCCGATGGGCGGGCCCGTCTACCACTACGACGCGGACCTCGACTCCCCGGTGAAGTTCCCCGAGGAGTACGACGGGGACTTCTTCGCCGGAGAGTTCGGCCGGCAGTGGATCAAGCGCATCGAGCAGGACGCCGACGGCGGCGTCCAGTCCATCAACGACATCCCGTGGACCGGGACGCAGGTGATGGACATGGCGTTCGGGCCCGACGGCGCGCTGTACGTCCTGGACTACGGCCTCTCCTGGTTCGGCGGGGACGAGCACTCGGGGCTGTACCGCATCGAGAACGCCACAGGCGGCCGCTCGCCGATCGCCGAGGCGTCCTCGAACAGGACGTCCGGTGTCGCACCGCTGAAGGTGAAGTTCTCCTCGGCCGGCACCACCGACGGGGACGGCGACGCCCTGACGTACGCCTGGGACTTCGGCGACGGCGGGAAGTCCACGGCCGCCGACCCGACGTACACCTACAAGAAGAACGGCACTTACACCGCCACCGTGACCGCGAAGGATCCGACGGGCCGCACCGGTTCGGCGAGCGTGCACGTGACCGTGGGCAACACCGCGCCCGTCGTCGACATGCAGTTCCCCTCCGACGGCCAGCTCTTCGAGTTCGGCGACGAGGTGCCCTTCAAGGTGACCGTCACCGACCCCGAGGACGGCACCGTCGACTGTTCCGAGGTCGAGGTCAAGTTCACCCTGGGCCATGACAGCCACGGGCACGACATCACCACCGAGCACGGCTGCGAAGGCACCATCAAGACCGAGATGGAGGGCGGGCACGACCCGAACGCCAACATCTACGGCGGCATCTCCGCGTCCTACACGGACGGCGGCGGTGGCGGCCAGGCCGCACTGACCGGCCGTGACCAGGCGAAGCTCCAGCCCCGCCACCGGCAGGCCGAGCACTTCGACAACTCCTCCGGTGTCACCACGCCCAGCAAGACCAGCGCCCACGGCGGCAGGACCGTCGGCGACATCGACAACGACGACTGGATCTCCTTCACCCCGTACATCCTCGGCGGCTCCACGAAGCTCACCGCCCGGACCTCCTCGGCGGGGGCGGGAGGCTTCCTCGAAGTGCGGGCCGGATCGCCCACCGGCAAGATCCTCGGCTCCGCACCCGTCCCGGTGACCGGCAGCTGGGACACGTTCCAGGACATCGACGTGCCGCTGCGCGGCGCACCGAAGAAGGCCACGGAACTCTTCCTGGTCTTCAAGGGCGGAGCCGGAGCACTGTACGACGTGGACGACTTCGCACTCTCCAACAGCCCGGTCGACCGGACCGCGAAGCGCGTCCTCGTCTTCTCCAAGACGGCCGGCTTCCGGCACGACTCGATCCCCGAGGGCATCGCCGCGCTGAAGGAACTGGGCAAGGACTCGAACATCACGGTCGACTCGACCGAGGTGGCCGGCCAGTTCACGACCAGCAACCTGGCGCGCTACGACGCCGTCGTCTTCCTGTCGACCACCGGTGACGTGCTGAACGCCGACCAGAAGAAGGCGTTCGAGAACTTCGTGTCCACCGGCGGCGGCTACATGGGCGTCCACGCCGCGGCCGACACGGAGTACGACTGGGAGTTCTACGGCGGGCTCGTCGGCGCCTACTTCGACTCGCACCCGCAGATCCAGCCCGCCACCGTCCGGGTGGAGAACCACGACCACCCGGCGACCGCGCACCTGGACGAGGCCTGGGACCGTACCGACGAGTGGTACAACTACCGCACCAACCCCCGGGACAAGGCGCAGGTCCTCGCCACTCTGGACGAGACGACGTACACCGGCGGCACCATGAAGGGCGACCACCCGATCGCCTGGTGCCAGGCGTACCAGGGCGGCCGCTCCTTCTACACCGGCCTCGGCCACACCAAGGAGTCCTACGCCGAACCGGCGCTCCGTCAGCACCTGCTCGGCGGGCTGCGCTACGCCGCCGGTCAGGTGAAGGCCAACTGCAAGCCGGACACCGGTTACCGGTCGATCTTCAACGGGAAGACCCTCGACGGGTGGAAGCAGGCCGGCCCCGGGAAGTTCGCCGTCGCCGACGGTGAGCTGCGCTCCGAGGGCGGCATGGGCCTGCTGACCTACCAGGCCAAGGAACTCGACTCCTACTCGCTCAAGCTCGACTGGAAGATGACGGGCGACGACAACTCCGGTGTCTTCGTCGGCTTCCCCGAGTCGGACGACCCGTGGTCCGCGGTCAACAACGGCTACGAGGTGCAGATCGACGCCACCGACGCGGCGGACCGCACGACCGGCGCCGTCTACACCTTCAAGTCCGCCGACATCAAGGCCCGTGACCGGGTCCTGCGGCCGCCCGGCCAGTGGAACAGTTACGAGATCAAGGTCCAGGGCGAGCGGCTCCAGGTCTTCCTCAACGGCGTCAAGATCAACTCCTTCACCAACACCGACCCTGCTCGCAGCCTCAAGGACGGCTACATCGGCCTCCAGAACCACGGGGCCGACGACCAGGTGTCCTTCCGCGACATCCAGCTGAAGGAACTGCCCTCGACGTAGGGCGGCCACCTCCTGCGCCGGGGGGGGGGGGGGGGGGCACCCCCCCCCCCCCCCCCCCCCCCCCCCCACCACCCCTCTTCATCCCCCCTGGGAGGCAGCCCGTGACCGCACATGCCGTTCGTACCGGAGTCTGGTTCATCGGAGCACGGGGCTCCGTAGCCACCACCGCCACCGCAGGGTGCGCGGCCATCGCGGCAGGCCTCCACCCGCCGACCGGCATGGTCACCGAGACACCGCCCTTCACCGACACCGGACTGCCACCGCTGACCTCGCTCGTCTTCGGCGGCCACGACACCCTCGACTGCCCCCTGCCCAAGCGGGCCGAGGCCCTCGCCGCCGGGGGAGTGCTCCCGTACGGCCTGCCCTCGGCCGTCGAGGCCGAACTCACTGCCGCCGACGCGGAGATACGTCCCGGCGGCCCGCTGCCGGGCGACACCCGCAGCGACGAGGAGCTCATCACCGCCTTCGCCGCCGACATCAAGGACTTCGCGCAACGCCACGGGCTGGACCGCACGGTCGTCATCAACGTCGCCTCGACCGAACCCGCTCCCGGTGCGGACGACTCCCGGCTGCCCGCCAGCTCGCTCTACGCGGCGGCCGCACTCCGTGCCGACTGCCCGTACGTCAACTTCACCCCCTCCACCGGGCTGCGCAGCCCGCACCTCCGGGACGCCGTCGACGCCTGCGCACTTCCCCACGCCGGACGTGACGGCAAGACGGGCCAGACACTGCTCCGTTCCGTGCTCGCACCGATGTTCGTCCAGCGCGCCCTGCCGGTGCGGGCCTGGTCGGGCACCAACCTGCTGGGCGGCGGGGACGGGGCGGCGCTGGCCGATCCGGCGGCCGCGGCCGCCAAGAACGCGGGCAAGGAACGCGTGCTGGCCGACACGCTCGGGGCCGCTCCGGAGGGCGAGGTCCACATCGACGACGTACCGGCGATGGGGGACTGGAAGACCGCGTGGGACCACATCGCCTTCGACGGATTCCTCGGCTCGCGGATGATATTGCAGACGATCTGGCAGGGCTGCGACTCCGCCCTCGCCGCACCGCTGGTCCTGGACCTGGCCCGGCTGCTGGCCCGCGCCCACGAAACCGGCCTGACGGGGCCACGGCCCGAACTCGGCTTCTACTTCAAGGACCCGGACGGAGGGCCGGCCGCGTTGTCGGAGCAGTACGCGGAGCTGATGGCCTTCGCCGAACGTCTGCGGACCGCCCGGTGAAGCCGCTTCGGCTGGTCGCCGCACTGATGCCCGGACTCCTCGGCACCCGCCAGGCGGCGCCCACGTACAGCCTGTCCGGCGCGGGCGGGACTGCGCCCGCTCCGGACAGGCCCGGAGCCAGGCCCGGCGCCCGCGCACGTCTGCGGGCCTGGGCGGAACTCCTGCGTGTGTCCGCGCTGTTCAGCGTCCCCGGCGACGCCCTCGCCGGCGCGGCCGCCGTCGGCCTGCGGCCCGGCCGGGGCACGGCGCTCGCGGTCGGCACGTCGCTGTGTCTGTACGAGGCCGGCATGGCCCTCAACGACTGGGCCGACCGGGAGGAGGACGCCGTCGACCGCCCGCACCGCCCGATCCCCTCGGGCCGCGTCGCACCGGAGGCCGCCCTGGCCGTCGCGGGCGCGCTGACGGCGGCAGGCCTGACCCTGGCGGCCCGCGCGGGCCGCCCCGCTCTGGCGGTGGCCACCGGACTGGCGGCCACCGTCTGGGCCTACGACCTGCGCCTCAAGCACACGAAGCTGGGCCCGGCCGCGATGGCCACCGCCCGCACCCTGGATCTGCTGCTCGGCGCGACGGCGACCGCGAGGGAGGTCATGGCTCCCCGGCCCGGGGCAGGGGCGGTCATACGTCTCCGGCCCAACACCACCGGCGGCCCACCGGCCACGGCCCGCACCCCCGCCGCCGCGCTGCCCGCCGCGCTCGTGCTCGGCGCCCACACCTACGCCGTGACCGCGGTCTCCCGGCACGAGGCCCACGGCGGCTCCACCGCCGCGCCGCTCGCGGCGCTCGCCGGAGTCGCCGGACTCGGAGCCGCCGTGCTGCGCGGCCGGCCGACAGCGGGGGGGCCACCCCGCACACCCGTCACCACCGCCGGACGGCTGCTGCTCCCCGCCTTCGCAGGCGCGTACCTCCGCACCTGCGCGGTCCCGTTGTTCCACGCCGCCCTCAACCCCTCCCCGCCCCTCACCCAACGCGCGGTCGGCGGCGGAATCCGGGCGATGATCCCGCTGCAGGCCGCACTCGCCGCCAGGGCCGGGGCGCCGGGCGGCGGCCTCGCGGTCATGGGACTCGTCCCCCTCGCCCGCGCGCTCGCCCGGAAGGTGAGTCCCACATGACCCTCCGCCTCGGCTACGGCACCAACGGGCTGACCGACCTCCGCCTCGACGACGCCCTCGGCCTCCTCGCCGACCTCGGCTACGACGGGGTCGGGCTCACTCTCGACCACATGCACCTCGACCCGCTCGCCCCGGACCTCGTCGCCCGCACCCGTCAGGTGGCCCGCAGGCTCGCCGGACTGGGCCTGGGCGTCACCGTCGAGACCGGCGCGCGCTACGTCCTCGACCCCCGGCGCAAACACGGACCGTCCCTCCTCGATCCCGACCCCGACGCCCGTGCGGCCCGCACAGCGCTCCTGCTCCGGGCCGTCGAGGTGGCCGCCGACCTCGGCGCCCACGCCGTGCACTGCTTCAGCGGCATCACTCCGCCGGACACCACCTCGGACACCGCGTGGCAGCGGCTGACCGGCGCGCTCTCCCCCGTACTGGAGGCCTCCCGCCACGCGGGTGTCCCCCTCGCCGTCGAACCGGAACCCGGCCACCTCCTGGCCACGCTCGCCGACTTCCACCACCTCCGCACCCTCCTCGGCGACCCGGGTCCGCTCGGACTCACCCTCGACATAGGCCACTGCCAGTGTCTGGAGCCCTCCTCGCCCGTCGACTGCGTGAAGGAAGCCGCCCCCTGGCTGCGCCACGTCCAGATCGAGGACATGCGACGCGGTGTCCACGAACACCTGCCGTTCGGTGACGGCGAGATCGACTTCCCACCGGTACTCGAAGCGCTCGCCGCCACCGGCTACGCCGGCCTCACCGTCGTCGAACTGCCCCGGCACTCCCACGCGGGACCCGAACTCGCCCGCCACTCCATCGACTTCCTGCGCCGGGCCACCGGGACGACGAACGGAGCCGCACCGTGCTGACCAGCCGCAAGGAACTCGACGACCAGCTCCGAGGGGCCGCCAGAGCCTGGCTCGACGAAGCGCTGGCCGAGGCCGCACACGCCGCGGACCACCCCGACACGGACAGCGGCAACCCACCCTGGGAGCTGCGGTACGCCTCGGCGGGACGGCACTGCGGACTGGAGCACGCCGATTCCGTACGCGCGCTGTTGCTCGTCGAAGCCCGGGCGGGGCTGCCCGCCGTGACCCGGCTCTACGAGCAGGGAACCGCCGCCGAACGCCGTGCCGTCCTCCTCACCCTGCACCGGCTCGACCTCGGCGCCACCGCCCTGCCGCTCGTCGAGGACGCGCTGCGTACCAACGACACCCGGCTGGTCGCCGCGGCCGTCGGCCCGTACGGCGCGGCGCACCTGGACGCGCACGGCTGGCGGCACGCCGTCCTCAAGTGCCTCTTCACCGAGGTCCCCGTCGAGGCCCTCCACCGGCTCGACGAGCGGGCCCGTGGCGACAGCGAACTCGACCGCATGCTCGCGGACTTCGCGGCGGAACGCACCGCGGCGGGACGTGCCGTCCCCACCGGACTGCGGACCGTTCTCGATCTCACGGCCCAGGCCCCCGCCCCCGCCCCCACGGAGGAGTCCCGATGAGGATCTTCGACCCCCACATCCACATGACCTCCCGCACCACGGACGACTACCAGGCGATGTACGACGCCGGGGTCCGCGCCCTCGTCGAACCCTCCTTCTGGCTCGGCCAGCCCCGCACCTCGCCCGCCAGCTTCTTCGACTACTTCGACGCCCTCCTCGGCTGGGAACCCTTCCGCGCCTCCCAGTACGGCATCGCCCACCACTGCACCATCGCCCTCAACCCCAAGGAGGCGAACGACCCCCGCTGCACCCCCGTGCTGGACGCCCTGCCCCGCTACCTCGTCAAGGACTCCGTCGTCGCCGTCGGTGAGATCGGCTACGACTCGATGACCCCCGCCGAGGACACCGCGCTCGCCACCCAGCTGCAGCTCGCCGCCGACCACGGCCTGCCCGCGCTCGTCCACACCCCGCACCGCGACAAGCTCGCAGGCCTGCACCGCACCATCGACGTCATCCGGGAATCGCACCTCGCCCCGGAGCTGGTCCTGCTCGACCACCTCAACGAGACGACCGTGAAGGACGCCCTCGACAGCGGCTGCTGGGCCGGCTTCTCCATCTACCCGGACACCAAGATGGACGAGGACCGCATGGTCACGGTCCTGCGCAACCACGGCACCGACAGGATCCTCGTCAACTCGGCCGCCGACTGGGGCAGGAGTGATCCGCTGAAGACCCGCAAGGTCGCCGACACCATGCTGAAGGCAGGATTCGACGAGGACGACGTCGACAAGGTGCTCTGGCGCAACCCCGTCGCCTTCTACGGGCAGAGCGGCCGGCTCCAGCTCGACACCGTCGCACCCGGCCCGCTCCACGAGGGCAACTCCATCCTCCGCGGCGGGGAGTGAACCGTGCGCTTCCGCCACCCCGACGGCTCCACCGTCCACCTCGCCTACTGCACCAACGTGCACCCCGCCGAGACCCTCGAAGGAGTACGCGCCCAGCTGCGTGACCACTGCGAGCCCGTACGCAGGCGGCTCGGCCGGGACCGCCTCGGCATCGGCCTCTGGCTCGCCAAGGACGCCGCACGCGCCCTGATCAACGACCCCGCCGCGCTGCGCTCGCTACGCGGCGAGCTCGAACACCGCGGCCTCGAAGTGGTCACCCTCAACGGCTTCCCCTACGAGGGCTTCGGCGCCCAGGAGGTCAAATACCGGGTCTACGCGCCGGACTGGACCGATCCCGAGCGGCTCGCCCACACCACCGACCTGGCGCGGCTGCTCGCCGCCCTGCTCCCCGACGACGTCAACGAAGGCACCATCTCGACCCTGCCGATCGCCTGGCGCACCCCCTTCGCCGATGACCCCACGGCGGCCCGGACCGCGCAGAGGGCACTCACCACTCTGGCGCAGCGCCTCGACGCCCTCGCCGAACTGACCGGGAAGTCCATCAGGATCGGCCTCGAACCCGAACCGGGCTGCACCGTGGAGACCACCGCCGACGCCATCGGCCCCCTCACCGCGGTCGGCCACGACCGTATCGGCATCTGCGTCGACACCTGTCACCTCGCCACCTCCTTCGAGGACCCGGACACCGCGCTCGACGCCCTTCACACGGCCGGCGTTCCCGTCGTCAAGGCGCAGCTCTCGGCGGCCCTGCACGCCGAGCACCCGCACCTGCCCGAGGTGCGCGCAGCCCTGGGCGCCTTCGCCGAACCCCGCTTCCTGCACCAGACACGCACGCTCACCGCCTCGGGGCTGCGCGGGACCGACGACCTCGACGAGGCGGTCTCCGGTGCTGTGCTCCCCGACAGCACACCTTGGCGCTCCCACTTCCACGTGCCGCTGCACGCCCCGCCGGCCCCACCGCTCACCTCCACACTCCCCGTCCTCCAGTCCGTGCTGGACCGGCTCGTCGGCGGGCCCGCACCTCTCACCCGCCACCTCGAAGTCGAGACGTACACCTGGCAGGCGCTCCCCGCCGAGCTGCGGCCGCGCACCCGCACCCAGCTCGCCGACGGCATCGCCGCCGAACTCACCCTCGCCCGCGACCTCCTCGTCGACCTCGGACTCAAGGAGCTCCCATGACCGCACCCGGCGCGGACGCGCGCCCCACCCCGCTCCTGGTCCTCGACGTCGTCGGCCTCACCCCCCAGCTGCTCCGGCACATGCCGAACCTGAGGGCCATGGCCGGAGCCGGCGCGCAGGCGCCCCTCTCCACCGTCCTGCCCGCCGTCACCTGCGCCGCCCAGTCCACCTTCCTCACCGGCACCACCCCCTCCGAGCACGGCATCGTCGCCAACGGCTGGTACTTCCGTGAACTGGGCGACGTCCTCCTGTGGCGCCAGCACAACGGACTCGTCGCCGGTGACAAGCTCTGGGACGCGGCCCGGCGTGCCCACCCCGGCTACACCGTCGCCAACATCTGCTGGTGGTACGCGATGGGTGCCGACACGGACTGGACCGTCACCCCCCGCCCCGTGTACTACGCCGACGGCCGCAAGGAACCCGACTGCTACACCAGGCCCCCGGAACTGCACGACGAGCTGACCGAGAAGCTCGGAACCTTCCCCCTCTTCCACTTCTGGGGCCCCGGCGCCGATTTGGTCTCCTCGCAGTGGATCATCGACGCCACCCGGCACGTCCTCGCGACCCGCACCCCCGACCTGGCCCTCTGCTACCTTCCGCACCTCGACTACGACCTCCAGCGCTACGGCCCCGACGATCCCCGCTCCCACCGGGCCGCGGCGGACCTCGACCGTGCCGTGGCACCCCTGCTCGCCGACGCCGAAGCCGAGGGCCGCACCGTCGTCGCCCTCTCCGAATACGGCATCACCCGGGTCGACCGGCCGGTCGACATCAACCGTGCCCTGCGCCGTGCCGGCCTGTTGGAGGTCCACACCCAGGACGGCATGGAGTACCTCGACCCGATGGCCTCCCGGGCCTTCGCCGTCGCCGACCACCAGCTCGCCCACGTCTACGTACGCCGCCCCGAGGACCTCGAAGCGACCCGGGAAGCCCTCGCGGACCTCCCCGGCATCGACCAACTCCTCGACGACGAGGGCAAGAAGGCGCACCACTTGGACCACCCCCGCTCCGGTGAGCTCGTCGCCGTGGCGGAGAAGGACGCCTGGTTCACGTACTACTACTGGCTCGACGACGACCGCGCGCCCGACTTCGCCCAGCTCGTCGAGATCCACCGCAAACCGGGCTACGACCCGGTGGAGCTCTTCATGGACCCCCAGGACCCCTACGTCCGGGTCAGGGCCGCGTCCGCTGTCGCCCGCAAGAAACTCGGGATGCGCTACCGCATGGCGGTCGTCCCCCTGGACCCCTCACCTGTTCGAGGCAGCCACGGCCGCCTCCCCATGAGCGACGACGAAGGTCCGCTCATCCTCTGCTCCGCCCCCCACGCGTTCCCCGGCCGCGTCCAGGCCACCGAAGTGAAGTCCTTGTTGCTCCAGCTTGCCGGACTGCACTGACAATCCGTCCCGCCCGCACGTTCACAGGGAGATTCGTGATCATGAGCCGTACCCCGAAGGACCCCGAGCTCGCGCGCAGACTCAGCCGCCGCAACGTCCTGGGCGTCGCCGCCGGAGCCACCGCAGCGACCCTCCTCAGTGGCGCCGCCGCCCAGGCGTCGGGCCCGCAGGGCGGCCACGGGCCCGGCCACGGACCGGGCCACAGCCATGGCAAGGGGCGTGCCGTCCTGCCCCCCGGCCGCCTCGGCATCCAGCTCTACAGCCTCCGCGACAAGGTCTCCACCCTCGGTTTCGCCCCCGTCTTCGCCGAACTCGAGAAGTACGGCTACGACGAGATCGAGTTCGCCGGCTACACCCAGGGCTCGGCCGGGGCCATCACCCTCGCCCAGCTCAAGAGGCTGGCCAAGGACCACGGCCTCAACCCCATCGGCAGCCACGTCAACTACTACGACGACAACAACCCCGGTGCCTACTCCTTCGCCCAGAACCTCACCAAGGTCCTCGACGAGGCGGAGGCCCTCGGCCTCAAGCACATCGGCACCGCCTCCGGACCCTTCCGCTACGGCTCCACGGTCGACGGCTGGAAGCGCGCCGCCGAGGACTTCAACACCTACGGCGCCGCCGCCCGCAAGCGCGGCATGAAGTTCTACCAGCACAACCACGCGGAGGAGTTCTCCTTCGCCACCGACAAGCCGAAGGTGCGCCTCTACGACGTCCTGCTCGCCGAGACCGACCCCGATCTCGTCTACCTCGAGATGGACATCTACTGGGCGTTCTGCGCCCAGTTCCGCTTCGGCAAGCGCGCGGACGGTACACCCGCGCCCTTCAACCCCATCGACTACGTACTCAAGCAGCCCGACCGCTACCCCCTCTTCCACGTCAAGGACGGCACACGCGACGACTCCGTCCGCGACGGATACAGGATGACCGACGTCGGCGACGGGGACATCGACTACAAGAACTTCCTGAGCCGGGTCACCGCCCGCACGAACCGCGGGCGCAGCTACCACCACTGGCAGACCGAGCACGACAACCCGGTCGACTCCCTCGCCTTCGCCCGCAAGTCCAGCGAGCACCTGCAC
The DNA here is from genome assembly GCF_042871485.1 of Streptomyces sp. NPDC005791. NCBI lineage: Bacteria > Bacillati > Actinomycetota > Actinomycetes > Kitasatosporales > Streptomycetaceae > Streptomyces > Streptomyces sp. NPDC005791. The sequence goes on along the minus strand of NZ_JBIAIP010000014.1, from coordinate 136,715 downwards.
TCGCTCCGTCAGGGGCGCTGCGGGGACTGACACCGGACGGCGGACACGCGTGGGGCCCGGTCCCAGGAACCGGGCCCCACGCATGTGCGGCGGGTGTGCGATCAGTCGGTCTCCCGTACCGGGGCCGGTCCGGGATTCACGAGTGGGTTGCCCTTCCGGTCGCGGCCGGGTGCCGCGAGGAACAGGGCCAGGAATCCCGCGAAGAACGAGATGCTGCCCGCCAGGATGAAGGCGCCGTTGAGTCCCCAGGCGTCGACGACCACGAAGCCCATCCCCGCTCCGAGTCCGGAGACGAGCTTGGAGCTGTAGACCATGCCGTAGTTGGTGGCGTTGTTGTTCTCGCCGAAGTAGTCCGCGGTCATCGCGGCGAACATCGGGAAGATGGCGCCGCCGCCGAAGCCGGAGATCGCGGAGAAGATCAGGAACAGTGGCAGGCTCTTCAGCTCGGCCGCCCAGATGATGCCGAACTGGGCGAGCCCGAGGATGACGCAGACCCAGAGCAGGCACTTCTTGCGTCCGTAGAGGTCGGAGAGCCAGCCGATGACGCCACGCCCGGTGCCGTTGACGATGGCCTTGAGCGACATGGCGGTGGCCACGATCCCCGCGGCGAAGCCCGCGTCCTGGCCGATGTCGACCTGGAAGGCGATACCGAAGATGTTCACGCCGGAGGTACAGGCGAGGCAGCACCACATCAGCGCCACGCGGCCGGTTCTCCATGCCTCGCCCGGGGAGTACTGCTGGACGGCCGGCGGGTTCTTCTCCAGCGCCCGGCGGGCCCGCGGATCCTCGGGCGGGTTGAGCGGGTCGACCTCGGCGGGCCACCAGTTCTTCGGCGGGTCCCGGAAGAAGAACCCGGCGCAGGCGACCATCGCGGCGAGGAAGACACCCACCGAGACCAGGACCCACTTGAAGTTGGTGATGTCCATGAAGCCGGTGAAGAGGAAGACGAACGGCACCGAACCGTAGGCGAAACCGCCGTTGACGAAGCCCGTCTTGCCGCCCCTGCGCTCCGGATACCACTTGCCGACCATGTTGACGCAGGTCGCGTAGACCATCCCGGCGCCCATGCCGGAGAACACGCTGAAGCCGATGTACGCGAAGATCACGTGCGGCGCGTACGCCAGTGACAGGTAGCCGAGGAGGGTGCCCGTCGCGCCGAGCATCATCGCCCAGCGGGCCGGCAGCCTGCCGGTCTCCCGCAGCCTGCCCGCGGGCATCGCGACCGCGGCCTGGAAGAACACCCAGACGGTCATCATCCAGTAGATGTGACCGCTGTCCCAGTTGTGCGCGTGGTGCAGCGTGTCCTCCGCCGACGCGAAGGCGTACTCGGCCGAGCTGATGCCCATCATGCCGACCCACGGCAGGATGACCATCCACTTGCGTTTGCGGCCCATGATGTCGACATCGGTCTCGCCGATGCGGTACATGCGCCCGTTGGCGTCCGTCACCTCCCTGAAGGGGACGGATGTGGAGATGTCAGTTGTCGTCATTGTCGATCGAACCCCTTGCGTGGAAGAAGTCTGGCCGGCGCCCCCTGCCCGTTCTCACTTCGCACCGGGGCCTGCCGCCGAGCGGTCCGCCGCAGACCCCGTGGTTCGAGCCGTCGTCATCAGGTCATCCGCCACCGCCCAACAGTCCGGCGGCCCTGGCCCACCTGTACTTCGCGCCGAGCACGGCGACCGGCCGCTCCGTGGTGTACGGATAGGCGACGACACCCCGCTCGAAGAGGTACGCGCACGCCTCCTCGACCTCCGTGTCACCCGCCAGCGACGCCACCACGGGCTTCTCGATCCCGCGCGCCCGGAACTCCTCCACCACCCGGGCCGTCAGCTCGGCGAATACCATCGGAGGGGTGACGATCGTGTGCCAGTAACCCAGCACCAGGGCGTGGATGCGCGGATCCTCCATGCCCAGCCGGATCGTCGCCTCGTACGTCGACGGGGGTTCACCGCCCGTGATGTCGATCGGGTTGCCCGCTGCGCCGAACGGCGGGATGAACGCCTTGAACGCCGTGTCCAGGTCCGCCGGGATCTCCATCAGCGAGAGCCCGTTGTCGACGATCGCGTCCGACAGGAGCACCCCGGAGCCGCCCGCCCCCGTGATGATCACGACGTTGTCACCCTTGGGCGCCGGCAGGACGGGCAGCGCCCGCGCGTACTCCAGCATGTCGTGCAGACCGGGCGCCCGGATCACCCCCGCCTGCCGCAGGATGTCGTCGTACACCGCGTCGTCCCCGGCCAGCGCGCCCGTGTGGGAGCCCGCAGCCCTCGCGCCCGCGCTCGTCCGGCCCGCCTTGAGGACCACGACCGGTTTCTTCGGTACGGTCGCCCGCGCCGCCTCCACGAACGCCCGCCCGTCCTTGAGGTCCTCCAGGTGCATCGCGATGCACTCGGTGTTCGGGTCCTCGCCGAACCAGGTCAGCAGGTCGTCCTCGTCGATGTCGGACTTGTTGCCGAGCCCGACGATCGCCGATACGCCCGTCTTCGTCGACCGCGCGAAGCCCAGGATCGCCATGCCGATGCCACCGGACTGCGAGGTCAGCGCCACCGGACCCTTGACGTCGTACGGGGTGCAGAAGGTGGCGCAGAGGTCCTGCCACGTCGAGTAGTAGCCGTAGATGTTCGGCCCGAGGAGCCGCACACCGTACTGCTCGCCGATCGTCACGATCTCGTCCTGCAGCGCTTGCTCGCCCGTCTCGGCGAAGCCGGACGGAATCAGCACGGCATTGGGGATCCCCTTGCGGCCCACCTCCCGGAGCGCCGACGCGACGAACTTGGCGGGGATCGCGAAGACCGCCACATCCACCTCACCGGGAACGTCGGTGACACTCTTGTACGCCTTGCGGCCGAGAATGTCATCGGCCTTGGGGTTCACCGGGTGGATCTCGCCCGTGAACCCGCTGTCGATGAGGTTGCGCATCACCGAATTGCCGATCTTGCCCTGCTCGTTGGAGGCACCGATGACCGCCACCGAGCGCGGCTCCATCAGCCGGCGCATCGACACGAGGATGTCCTCCCGGCTGTAGCGGCGACGCGCCTTCACCTCCTCGGTGGTCAGCAGGATCCGGATGTCGGCGGCGACCGCACCGTCCGGTGACGCGATGACGGGATTGAGATCCACCTCCGCGATCTCGGGGAAGTCCGTCACCAGTTGGGAGACGCGGCGGATCTGCTCCGCCAGCGCCCACCGGTCCACGGCCGGCGCGCCACGCACCCCCCGCAGGATCTCCGCGGCACCGATCGAGTCGAGCATCGACCGCGCGTCGTCCGCCGTCACCGGTGCCAGCCGGAAGGTGATGTCCTTGAGCACCTCGACCAGGACACCGCCGAGGCCGAACGCCACCACCTTCCCGAACGTCGGATCGGTGACCGCCCCGACGATGACCTCCTGGCCGGGCGGCACGAGCTGCTGCACCTGTACGCCCTCGATCCGAGCGTCCGCCGCGTAGGCCCTGGCGTTCTTCACGATGCCGCAGAACGCCGCGCGCACCTCCTGCGCACCCGACACCCCGACCACGACGCCGCCCGCATCCGTCTTGTGCAGGATGTCGGGGGAGACGATCTTGAGGACGACGGGTCCGCCGAGCCGGTCGGCCAGCGCCACCGCCTCGTCGACGTCCCGGGCCAGGCCCTCGCCCGGCACCGTGATCCCGTACGCATCGGCGATGACCTTCCCCTCCGGCGCGGTGAGCGCGCTGCGCCCTTCGCCCCGGACCCGGTCGAGCAGCGCCCTGACGCGTTCCTGCTCCTGTGTCTCGACTGTTCCGGCCATGCTCAGATGACTCCGTTCGTCTTCAGCAGCCGCAGTTCCTCGTCGCCCAGGCCCAGTTCGCCGACGTACACCTCCGCGTTGTGCTGACCGAGCAGCGGGGAGGTGACGATGTCGACGGGGGAGTCGGACAGCTTCAGCGGGCTGCCGACCGTGGTGAAGGTCCCGCGCTCCGGGTGCTCGACCCGGACCACCATCTCGTTGGCGGCGAGGGACTCGTCCTCGACGATCTCCTTGGTCGAGAGGATCGGGCCGCACGGGATGTTGTGCGCGTTGAGCTGTTCCAGCACGTCCCACTTGGGGAGCGTCGCCGACCACTCCTCGATCAGCTGGAACATCTTGCCGAGCTTCGGCAGCCGGGACTCCGGAGTCGCCCACTCGGGGTCCTCCGCCAGCTCGGGCCGGCCGATCAGCGCTGACAGGGGCTTCCAGCCGACCGGCTGCACGATGACGTACACGTAGTCGTTGGGGCCGCCCGGCGCGCACTTCACCGCCCACCCCGGCTGGCCGCCGCCACTGGCGTTGCCGCTGCGGGGCACCTCGTCGGCGCCGGCCGTGTCCTGCGCGTCCGGGTACTCGGCGAGCGGCCCGTGCCCCAGCCGCTGCTGGTCGCGGAGCTTGACCCGGCAGAGGTTGAGCACCGCGTGCTGCATGGCCACGTTCACCCGCTGCCCGCGCCCGGTGCTCTCGCGCTGGAACAGGGCGGCGAGGATGCCGGCCACCGCGTGGATCCCCGTGCCGGAGTCACCGATCTGGGCTCCGGTCGCGAGCGGCGGTCCGTCGGCGAATCCGGTGGTGGACATCGAGCCGCCCATGGCCTGCGCGACGACCTCGTACGCCTTGAAGTTGGTGTACGGGCCTTCGCCGAAGCCCTTGATGGAGGCGTAGACGATCCGGGGGTTGATCTCCTGGATCCGCTCCCAGGTGAAGCCCATGCGGTCCACGGCGCCGGGGCCGAAGTTCTCGACCATCACGTCGCTGCGGCGGATGAGCTCGGTGAGGATCTCCTTGCCGCGCTCGCTCTTGGTGTTGAGGGTGATGCTCCGCTTGTTGCAGTTGAGCATCGTGAAGTAGAGGGAGTCGACGTCGGGCAGGTCCCGCAACTGCTTGCGGGTGATGTCGCCGCTCGGCGCCTCCAGCTTGACCACGTCCGCCCCGAGCCAGCCGAGAAGCTGGGTGGCGGAGGGGCCGGACTGTACGTGCGTCATGTCGAGGACGCGTACGCCCTCAAGAGCTCTGGTCATGCCAACGGCTCCTCTGCTACTTGTACATCGTCTGGTTCATCGTTCCGGGGGCGTACGCGTCCGGGTCCACCCAGACGTTGATCAGCGAGGGCAGCCCTGACTCACGCGCCCGCCGCAACGCGGGTGCGATGTCCGCGGGGTCGCGCACCTCCTCGCCGTAACCACCCAGCATCTGGGCGAACTTGTCGTAGTGGACGTCCCCGAGGGTGTTGCCGACCCGCTGGCGCTCGTCGCCGTACTTGGCCTTCTGGCCGTAACGGATCTGGTTCATCGAGGAGTTGTTGCCGACGATCCCGACGAAGGGGAGGTTGTAGCGGACCAGCGTCTCGAAGTCCCACCCGGTGAGGGAGAACGCGCCGTCGCCGAAGAGCGCCACGACTTCCTTGTCGGGCCTGGCCTGCTTGGCGGCCAGCACGAACGGCACGCCGACCCCGAGCGTGCCGAGCGGTCCCGGGTCCATCCAGTGACCGGGGGTGCGGGGCTGGACGACCTGCCCGGAGAAGGTGACGATGTCGCCTCCGTCCCCTATGTAGACGGAGTCCTCGGTGAGGAAGTCGTTGATCTCGCTCACCAGCCTGTACGGGTGGATGGGCGAGGCGTCCGACTTCAGCTGGGGCAGCCGCTTCTCGATCGCCGTCTGCTCGGCGGCCCGCAGTTCGTCCAGCCATGCCTTGCGCAGAGCGGATCCGCCGTTGATCCGCCCGCTCGCGGCCTCCGTGACCGCCTTCAGGACGACCGAGGCGTCACCGACGATCCCGAGGTCGATGTCGCGGTTCTTGCCGACGGTGCGGTAGTCGAGGTCGATCTGGACGACGGTGGCGTCCGGTGAGAGCCGTTTGCCGTAGCCCATCCGGAAGTCGAAGGGAGTCCCCACGATCACGATGAGGTCGGCGTTGGAGAAGGCGTAGCGCCGGGAGAGCTGGAAGTGGTGCGGATCGCCGGGCGGCAGGGTGCCGCGGCCCGCGCCGTTCATGTACGCGGGGATGTTGAGGGTGCGGACGAGTTCGGTGGCCGAGTCCGTGGCGCGGGTCGTCCAGACCTGACTGCCCAGCAGGATGGCGGGCTTCTCGGCGTGGACCAGCAGATCGGCGAGCTTCTCGATGTCGGCCGGGTCTCCGCCCGCCCGGGTCGACGCGCGGTACCGGCCACCGTCGGGGACCCGCGCCTTGCCCACCGGGACCTTCGCGTCGAGCACGTCGCGCGGGATCTCCAGGAAGGAGGGGCCGGGAGCCCCGTGGAAGCACTCCCGGAACGCCATCGACACCATGTCCGCCGCCCGCGCGGTGTCCGGCACGGTGGCCGCGAACTTGGTGATGGGCGTCATCATGTCGACGTGCGGCAGATCCTGGAGCGAGCCCATCTTGTGCTGGGTGTGCGCTCCCTGTCCCCCGATCAGCAGCATCGGTGATTCGGCGCGGAAGGCGTTGGCGACACCGGTGACGGCATCGGTCGTCCCTGGGCCCGCGGTGACGACGGCGCATCCGGGCTTCCCGGTGATCCGGGCGTAGCCGTCGGCCGCGTGGGCGGCCACCTGCTCGTGCCGTACGTCGACGACTTCGATGCCCTCGTCCACGCAGCCGTCGTAGATGTCGATGATGTGGCCGCCACAGAGGGTGTAAATGCGTTCCACCCCCTCCGCCTTGAGTGCCTTGGCGACCAAGTGCCCACCGGAGATGAGGTTCTGGCTGTCCTGGCTGTCCTCGGGCATGGCGATGTCCTGTCCCTTCGTAGGGGAGTGCCGGAGGCCGCTCCGCCACCCTCGCGGTACATTGCATACAGTCGACGAATACTGTATGAAGCTTGTTATCCCGCATCCGGTGGGTGGTGTCCAGGGGGCGTGCGGCACTTTCACAATCGGCACGATCGGGAGTGGCTATGGATCTGTACGAGCACCAGGCAAGGCAACTCTTCGCGGATCACGGCATCGCCGTACCGGCCGCCGAGGTGGTGGACCACCCGTCCGCGGTGCATGCCGCGGCCGAACGGCTAGGCGGCCGTGTCGTCGTCAAGGCGCAGGTGAAAGTGGGTGGTCGGGGCAAGGCGGGCGGAGTGAAGGTCGCCGCGGACCCCGGGGCCGCCGTCGTCACCGCACGCCACATCCTCGGCATGGACATCAAGGGCCACCTCGTGCGCACGGTGATGCTCGCCCAGCCCGTCGACATCGAGGCGGAGTTCTACGTCAGCTACGTCCTGGACCGGGCCGCCGGAACCTTTCTCGCCATCGCCTCGGCGGAGGGCGGCATGGACATCGAGGAGGTCGCCGCCACCCGCCCGGAGGCAGTGGCCAGGATCCCGGTCGACCCGGCCGAGGGGGTCACGGCGGCCAGGGCGGCGCAGATCGCCGAGGCGGCCTCCCTCCCACCGGAGACCGCACCCGTACTCCAGGCGTTGTGGCAGGTCCTCACGCAGGAGGACGCCCTCCTCGTCGAGGTCAACCCACTGGTCCGCACCACGGACGGCCGGATCCTCGCGCTGGACGGCAAGGTCACCCTGGACGACAACGCCGCCTTCCGCCGGTCCCGTCGAGGGACGGACACCGCCGACCCGCACGGGGACCCGCTGGAAGCGGCGGCGGCCGCCAAGGGGATCGACTACGTCAGACTCGACGGCGAGGTCGGCATCATCGGCAACGGTGCGGGGCTCGTCATGTCCACCCTCGACGTGGTCGCCGGCTGCGGTGCCCGCCCGGCCAACTTCCTCGACATCGGGGGAGGGGCCTCGGCCCGTGTCATGGCCGACGGGCTCACGGTCCTCCTCTCCGACCCGTCGGTGAAGGCCGTGTTCGTCAACGTGTTCGGCGGCATCACCGCCTGCGACGCGGTCGCCGACGGCATCGTCCACGCACTCGACTCCGTCCACCTGACGAAGCCCCTGGTCGTCCGGCTCGACGGCAACAACGCCGCGCGCGGCCGGGCGATCCTCGACGACCGCGCGCACCCGATGATCCAGCAGGTCACCACGATGGACGGCGCAGCCGACCGAGCAGCCCGACTGGCCCTGGGAGGGCACTGATCATGGCCATCCTCCTCAGCAAGGAGAGCAAGGTCCTCGTCCAGGGAATGACCGGCGCCGAGGGCATGAAGCACACCAGGCGGATGCTCGCGGCGGGCACCCGGATCGTCGGCGGCGTCAACCCGCGCAAGGCGGGCCGCACGGTGGACCTCGACGACCGCACGGTCCCGGTCTTCGGCTCCGTACGCGACGGGATGGACGCCACGGGTGCCGACGTCACCGTCGTCTTCGTCCCACCGCCGTACGCCAAGGCGGCTGCCGTCGAGGCGGCGGACGCGGGGATCGGGCTCGCCGTCATCATCACGGAGGGCATCCCCGTCCACGACGCGGTCGCCTTCCACGCCCACGCCAAGGCGCGCGGCACACGCATCCTCGGGCCGAACTGTCCGGGTGTGATCAGTCCGGGCCAGTCCAACGCGGGCATCATCCCCGCCGACATCGCGACGAAGCCCGGCCGGATCGGCCTGGTCTCCAAGTCGGGCACGCTCACCTACCAGCTGATGCACGAACTGCGGGAGACCGGCCTCTCGACGGCGGTGGGCATCGGCGGCGACCCGGTGATCGGCACGACGCACATCGACTGTCTGACGGCGTTCGAGAACGACCCGGACACCGAACTGATCGTGCTGATCGGCGAGATCGGAGGCGACGCGGAGGAACGCGCCGCGGCCCACATCGCCCGGCACATCACCAAGCCGGTGGTCGGCTACATCGCGGGCTTCACCGCCCCTGAGGGCAAGACGATGGGCCATGCGGGAGCGATCGTCTCCGGCTCCTCGGGCACGGCCGCGGCGAAGAAGGCGGCACTGGAAGCGGCGGGGGTCGCCGTGGGCGCGACCCCCACGGAAACGGCCCGCCTGGCGGAGGACGGACTGCGCGGCTGACAGCGCAGCAGCACCCACTCGGGCCGCGCCCACTCAGGGCCGTACTCACTCAGCCCGTCCGGCGATGCGGGACCGTGTCCGGTCCGCAGGGCCGCACTTACTCAGCCCGTCCGGCGATTGAGGACCGGGGGCCGGGGCGGAGCCCCGGGCACGGGAAGGGGCGGGTAGGGGAACAGGCCCGCCGCAGGCGCCCCGCCCCGCCCCCGCACCCCGCAACTCGCCCCCGCACCCCGCCCCCGCCACCACACCCGCACTCAGAGCGGAGACCCCGATGACACAGACACCCGCACCGACGCCCGCCCCCACCTCCCTCACCCTCAAACCAGGCACCGCCTGGCAGGACGCCTGGCACCGCTGCCTCACCACCGCCCCCGAAGCCTTCGAGGACGACCGCACACGCAACCTCTGGGCCGCCACCTGGCACCGGGACGGCCGTACCCTCCCCGCCACCAGCCCCGTCGACAACACGCCCATCACCGGCCCGCCCCGCCTGGACGCGGCCACCGCCGGACACGCGGTACGCGCATCCCTCGACGCCCACCGCGCCTGGCGCCACATCCCGCTCCCCGAACGCCGCGCCCGCGTCTCGGCCACCCTCGACGCCCTGACCGAGCACCGCGCGCTCCTCGCCCTGCTCCTGGTGTGGGAGATCGGCAAGCCATGGCGCCTCGCCCAGGCGGACGTGGACCGCGCCATCGACGGGGTCCGCTGGTACGTCGACCACAGCGACCGCCTCCTGGCCGGCCGTACCCCTCTCGCCGGCCCCGTCTCCAACATCGCCAGCTGGAACTACCCCATGTCCGTGCTGGTCCACGCGATGCTCGTGCAGGCCCTGGCCGGCAACGCCGTGATCGCCAAGACCCCCACCGACGGCGGCCTTTCCTGCCTCACCCTGGCCTGCGCGCTCGCCACCCGAGAAGGTGTCCCGCTCACCCTTCTCAGCGGCAGCGGCAGCGAACTGTCCGAGCCGCTCGTCCGGTCGGCGGAGATCGGCTGCGTCTCCTTCGTCGGCGGCCGGGACACCGGCGCCCGGATCGCCACCGCCGTCGCCGACCTGGGCAAGCGGCACATCCTCGAACAGGAGGGACTCAACACCTGGGGCGTCTGGAACTACACGGGCTGGCCGTCCCTCACCGCCGTCATCCCGAAGCTCTTCGACTACGGCAAGCAGCGCTGCACCGCCTACCCCCGCTTCGTCGTCCAGCGCACCCTCTTCGCGGACTTCCTGGCGGCCTACCTCCCCGCCGTACGGTCTCTCCGCACCGGGCACCCCCTCGCCGTGGAGCACCCCTCCGACCCCCTTCCCGACCTGGACTTCGGCCCTCTGATCAACGCCGCCAAGGCCAAGGAACTGCACGACCAGGTCACCGAGGCGATCGACCGCGGGGCCGTCCCCCTGCACCAGGGGCCGGTGGCGGACGCCCGCTTCCTCCCCGGCCAGGACACCAGCGCGTACCTCCACCCGGTCACGCTCCTGAACCCGCCACCGTCTTCGCCGCTCCACCACGCGGAGCCCTTCGGCCCGGTCGACACCATCGTCCTGGTGGACACCGAGGCCGAACTCCTCGCCGCCATGAACGCGTCGAACGGGGCCCTGGTCGCCACGCTGTCCACCGACGACCCGGCGACGTACGAGCGACTGGCCCCCCAGATCCGCGCCTTCAAGACCGGGCACGGCAGACCGCGTTCCCGGGGAGACCGCGAAGAGCTCTTCGGAGGCTTCGGTGCCTCCTGGCGCGGCGCGTTCGTGGGTGGCGAGCTGCTCGTACGGGCCGTGACCGACGGCCCGGGGGAGGAGAGGCTGCCGGGCAACTTCCCGGAGTACCACCTCATGCCGTAGCCGCTCTCCTCCCCGACCGCCCGGCCTGCCGTGGCTGGTCGCCACGGCAGTACCCGGCACCACCGGACCGGACCGGACCACTCCGGGCCGGACCGGTCCTGTCACCGGTGCTGGTTGATGTGGGCGGTCAGAAGGTGGGAGTCGAGCATGGAGGTGTCTGCTGTCCGGTCGGCCCGCGCGAATCCGGCCAGCATGCGCTTGGTCAGCACGAGGGCTTCGGGGGAGCGCCGGGCCAGGGGCCTGGTCAGGGCGTCGACGACCTCGTCCAGCCGGTCGAGCGAGGCGGTCCTGTGGAGGAGGCCGAGCCGGTGAGCGGTATCGGCGTCGAACACGTCGCAGGTCAGCATGAGTTCGCGGATCCTGGCGGCGCCGGCCTCGGAGACGAGGCGGCCCATCGCCCCTCCCCAGGCAGGGGGGAGCCCCACCCCGATCTCCGGCATGCGGAAGCGGCAGGTGTCCGCGCCCACGCGCAGATCGCAGAACGAGGCGAGCGCGAGCCCGGCACCGATCACCCGGCCGTGAAGCCTGGCGATGGTGACGGCGTGGGTGTCCTCCAGGGCCTGGCACAGCCGCTGGGCCCTGTCCGCGATGCGCCGCAGTGCGGAACCGGTGGGATCCGAGGCGAGCGCCGCATGGTACTCGTTGCGGTCGGCTCCCAGGCAGAAGTCCGTGCCCATGGACGAGAGGACCAGAACACGGATGTCCGGGCGGTCGTGCAGGTCGTCGAGCAGAAGGCGGAGGTCGTCGAGGACGGCGGCGTCCAGGGTGTCCTCCTGGCCCCAGGGATTCAGCCGGACGTGGAGTACGGGGCCGTCCTCCTCGACGCGTATCGCCTTGCGGGAGGAGCTGGTGAGCGTACCGAGGGTTTCGTTCATGCGAGAGCGACATCCAGGTTCAGCGGGCGCCGGAACGCGACCCTGGGGGCCATCGTCGGGCGACGTACGAGCGTGAGACGGGGGAGACGACGGATGAGCTGACGGAGAAGGGTCTGGGCCTCGAGCCGGGCCAACGGCGCGCCGAGGCAGTAGTGGATGCCGCCGCTGAAGGCGAGGTGGGCGGGCGGGCGCAGGGGGTCGAACCTGTCGGGCTCCCGGTGTTTCGCCGGGTCCCGATGGGCGGCCCCCACCATGAGGTGCACCATCTCGTCCTTGCGTATCTCCATGTCGCCCAGAACGCAGTCCGCGGCGGCAACCCGGCTGATGACGTGGGTGGGAGGGTCGTAGCGCAGTGTCTCCTCCACGAACGCGGGGACCAGGTCGGGGCTGTCCGCGACCATGTCCCAGCGTGCCGGGCTCTCGACGAGCAGGAGCGTCATGGTCGTCAGGAGGGTCGCGGTGGTCTCCAGGGCGGCCAGGAGGACGAACAGAACCAGGAAGTAGACCGCTTCGTCGGCCTTGTCGCGGTCGGGTTCCACGGAGTCCCAGGACCGTATCCAGCGGGACACGGGATCCTCGCCGGGGTGGGCGCGCCGGTCCTGCACGAGGCCGACGAAGTAGGCGCGGAGTTCGGCCGTGGCCGCGTCCGATGCGGCCAGCTGGCTCGCCGACGGAAGCAGCTCCTGCGTGAAGACCTGGTCGTGCGTCAGTTCCCGCAGACGGGGCCAGTCGGCAGCGGGCAGTCCGAGCCACTCGCCGATGGTGGCGACCGGCAGCTCCTCGCCCACGAGTTCCGAGAAGTCCGCCTCCCCGTCCCGCAACCGCTCCGACAGGGTGCTCAGGAGCTGGTCGGTCGTCCGGCGCACCGACCGGCCGATCCGCTCCACCGTGGCCCGGTCGAACGTGCCGGCCGCCCGGCGGGCCCGTGTGTGGTCGGGAGGATTGAGCGCGGCCAGCGTGCTGCTCATCTCCCGCGAGGACGAGGCGTTCCAGCGTGTCCCCGGTCCTTGCCGCTCGCGCCAGCGTTTGTCGGGCTCCAGCCAGTCGCGGCTGCGTAGTACCTGATCGCAGACGGCGAAGCCCGTGACGAGGGAACCACCCCACGGAGCCGGGCTGACCTCGCCCCTCGACAGCAGTTCTCGGTATATCGGGAAAGGGTCGGCCTGTCCCCGTGCTGTCCGCAGACGCGAGAAGAGGGAGACGGATGCCCTGCGGTCGGACGACGGAGTAGTGGTGACACTCATGATGGCGGCTCCTTTCTAGAACCAGCCGCCATGCATACCCACAAGATCGTTCAAGCATCCAATAACACAGGGGCATCAGAAGGTAACAAAAATCACTCCCCTCTCGTCCACGCCAGGAAGCGGCTGAACAGACCGCCCTTGGGCTGCGCCCCGGCGGCGCTCTGCGACTGGGAGCCGTGGGATCCGGAGGGCTGCCCGGCGGGTGTGCCCTGCGGGGACGTGGCGTCCGGTTGCGCCTGGCCGGGGTGGGCGGCGGCCGACGGCTGCGTGTGCGGACTGAACCGGACGGGGAGGGTCACCAGCGAACGGCTCCACGGACTCGGCACCCAGGCGAGGGTCTTGAACGGAACGCGCATCTCGATGTCCGGCAGCCGGTTGAGCAGTGTCTCGACCGCGGTGACCGCGATCATGAACGCCGGGTCCTTGGCAGGGCACGCGTGCGGGCCCGCACCGAAGGCGAGATGCGCCTTGGCGCTGAGCTGCCGGCGGTGCTCGGTCAGTTTGGGATCGGTGTTCGCCGCGGCGAAGGAGATCAGCACGGGGTCGTCGGCCCGCAGGGTCCTGCCACCCAGTTCGACGTCATGGACCGGGTAGTGAGCCGCGTAGTTGGCGATCGGAGCGTAGTTCCACAGGCTCTGGGCGACCGCGTCCTCGACCGGCAGTCCGGTCTGCCACTCCTCGCCGAGGTACAGCGCGCTGCTGCTCCCGATCGTGGCGGCCAGGGGAGCGGTACCACCGGAGAGCAGGGTCACGAGCTGGTGCAGTACCTCCTCGTCGCTCAACTGGGACGAGTGCTGCATCAGACGCGTCGTCAGGTCGTCCGCAGGGCGGCGCCGTTTGAGGGCGATCAGCTCGGTGAGTGCCCCGCCCAGGACCTCGTCGGCACCCGGAGTGCCCTCGAAGATGCCGCTGATCCCGGCGATCACCCGGTCACCGATCTCCGGGGGACAGCCGAACAGGTCGCTGAAGACCAGCAGCGGCAGCGGCTGGGCGTACTCCGCCATCAGTTCCGCCTGGCCGCGCGGATCGGCGCTGAAGCGGCTGATCAGGTAGTCGGCTGACTGCTGCGTCTGCCGCACGAGCTGGAGCTCGTCGACCGTGGCCAGGCTGTCGGTGACCGCCTGGCGCAGCCGGGCATGGGCCGCGCCGTCGCTGAACAGCGCGTTGGGGCGGTAGCTCATCATCGGCAGGGCGGGGCTGTCAGCCGGGACGCGGCCCTCGTTCAGCGCGTTCCAGCGGCGGGAGTCCCGGACGAAGGACGCGGGGTTCTGCAGGACGTAGAGGGCGGCGTCATAACTGGTGACCAGCTCGACCTCCACATCCGGGGCGATGTCGACGGGCGCGCTCATGCCGAACGAGCGCAGATGCGCGTAGTGGCCGTCGGGGTCGGCTCCGAACGAGGGGCCGTACAGCCGGACGTTCTCGTGCGCGGGGCACCCGGAAGGTATCCCCTGCGGGTCAAGCGGCTGCTGCATGGTCTGGCGCTCCTAGCCGAGTTGGGACATGAGATGTTCGACGAGGGTGATGAGGGCCTGCGCCGAGGTTCTTTCGTCACGGACGTCGCACTTGGCGACCGGCGTGTCGGCAGTCAGGTTCAAGGCCTCGCGGACTTCGTCGAGCGGGTAGTCCGTGGTCCCCTCGAAGTGGTTGACGCCGATGGCGTACGTCAGGCCGAAACTCTCGACCAGGTCGAGGACGGGGAAGGACTCGTGCAGGCGCTCGGGGTCCACGAGGACCAGCGCGCCCAGAGCGCCCCGCGACAGCTCCTCCCACATCTCCTTGAAACGCTCCTGCCCGGGCGTTCCGAAGAGGTAGAGGACCAGCGAGTCGCTGAGGGTGAGGCGGCCGAAGTCCATGGCCACGGTGGTGGTCTTCTTGTGAGGTGTGCCCGACAGGTCGTCGAATCCCTCGCTGGCCTCGGTGATCTCCTCCTCGGTCCGCAGCGGTTCGATCTCGGAGAGACTTGCGATGCAGGTGGTCTTACCGACACCGAAGTGCCCGACTATGAGGATCTTCACCGCGTGGGAGACGTCTGGATCCAGGTACACGCGTTACGCTCCGAATCGATTCTTCAGGCCTTCGAGCACGGCGCTGACCAGCTCTCTGTCGACACGCTCGGCGCGAGGTATCGGCCTCCTCACGAGGATGAGGCTGTCCTCCTCCAACTGCGCCAGCAGAATGCGCACGATGCCCAGCGGCAGGTGCGTGTGGCCGGCCACCTCGGCGACGGACAGGAAGCCCTCGGTGACCAGGGCCATGACCTGGCCGGCTTCGGGGGAGAGCGTGCGTGCCGTGGCCGCTGCGTCCTGCGCCGCCATGACGAGTGTGGTGTGCTCGTACTCGTGGTCCGGGGGCAGGGCGCGTCCGTTGGTGATGACGAAGAGGGGGACTAACGAGGACGTCAGTTCCAGCTCCTGATCGGGCTCGTCAGGCATGGGCCACCCCCATTCCCCCCGCTCCCGACGGGGACAGTTTCGGGATCACTTCGTGCAGGCGGGTGGTGAACTCCTCGATGTCGCAGTCGTGCTCGGCGGCGGCGGCCAGGAAGGCCCCGGTACCCGCCGATATCAGGAAGATCCAGCCGTGCTGGAACTCGATGACCGTCTGCCGCCACGCGGCGTCCTCCTGGACGCCCGCGAACTGCGAAGTGACTCTGCTGTAGGCGTGGATGCCCGTCATCGCCGCGGATATCGTGTCCGCCATGTCTCTGCCCAGCCCGCTGGTCGCCCCGCGGGGCAGCCCGTCTGAGCCCAGCAGCACCGCGTGGCGGGCGCCCTGCACATCCGAGATCACCTGGTCGAGATCAGCGAGCACGAAACCCGAATCGCCCGGGTCTCCGCGCCGGGCCGACCCGGTGTTCCGCGTACCGGCGTCATCCTCGGCACGCACCCTGGGGGGCGAGGTGAGGTTGTTTCCCAGCCGGGCGACAAGGCGGTGCATACGGAAGGAGATCTGCTGCATGTCCACATCGGGTGCCGCGGCCGCGGCCAGATAGGCACCCTGCCCGGCACCGATCAGAAAGCTCCACCCGTGGGAGAACTCGATGATCGTCTGATTCCACTGCCGGTCTGTCTCCGGTCCGGCGAAGTGGGCCGTGGCGCGGCTGAGCGACTGCATCCCCGCCATGGCGGCGGAGATGGTGCGCACCTCCTTCTCGGCCAAGCCCTCGGTGGACCCACGGGGAAGGCCGTCCGCGGACAACAGGACGGCGTGCCGTGCCCGGGGCACGTTCTGCACGATGTCCTCGAGCATCCACGACAGGTCTGCGGTCATGCGTCTTCTGACCCTTCTGGTGACGTGGTTTCGAGATTGCGGCCTGACAGCGTGCCGCGCTGGAAAGCCCCCAGGCTGCGCCCGGAGGCACGGCCGGCCCTCTCGGGCGCCGGCGGCGCCGGCGGTGTGGCCACCGGGTCCGGCACGCTCGCGATGGGCGCCTGGCGCGCTCCACGCTTCGGCAGGCCGTGCGTCGTGCGCGTGGTCCCGCTCTGCGACCGGCCTTCGCTTCGCAGGATGCTGCTGACGGGCGCCTCGGGCGCAGGCGGCGTCTCCTCCATGGTCCACAGCTCCTCGGGCAGCAGGACGACGGCCCGGACGCCGCCGTACCGGGAAACTCCGGTGACATCCACCTTGAAGCCGTACTGACGCGCAATCAGGCCGATCACGGGGAAGCCGAACTTGGGCTGGTTCCCGAGCTGCGAAAGGCGGGGGACGACATCACCGGACAGCAGCTCGGTCGCCCGCTGGCGGTCCTCGTCGTTCATGCCGACACCGGCGTCGTCGATGATGATGCACAGATTGCTCTGGACCCGCTGGAACGTCACCTCGATCGGTGCGTCGTGCTGGGAGAAGCTGGCAGCGTTGTCAAGGAGCTCGGCGACTGCGAGTGCTACCGGCGCCACCGCGGACGCCTTCAGCGCGAGGGCGGTCTGCTGCATGACGGAGACGCGGTGGAAGTTGCGAATCTGCCCCTGGGCGCTGCGCACCACGTCGTAGACGCTGGCGGGCCTGTTGCGGCGGCCGAGCGGCGCACCGCACATGACCGCGATGCCCTGCGCCTTGCGGGCCATCTGCGCATTGGCGTGGTTCACCTCGAGCAGATCGCTGAGCACGGCGTGGCCACCGTACTTGCGCTGGATGCCGTCCAGGAGCGTGGTCTGCTCCGCCGCGAGACTCTGCAGGAAGCTGGCCGCTCCCTTGAGGACGGCCTTGGTGTTCTCCTCCGCCGCTTCCTTGGCCTGGTGGAGCGTTCCGTCCTGCTCGCTCCTGAAGCGCTGCAGTTCGGCGTGGGAGAGGTGGAGCTGACTGTCGGACGTGTGCAGCTGGCGCCTGAGTTCGGCCTCGGACTGCTGCTTCTTCGCCCCCAGGGCTCTGTTACGGGCGGCGAGTGCCACGACGGCGGCAACGGCTATCGCCGTCACCGCAACCATGCACCACACGAGTGCGTCTTGATTCATGGAAACCTTTCCCGGCGCAGGGCGGACGGCGACGGACATGCCTCCCGAGGGCCCGCGACACAGTCACTCGGTGCCGCCGGGCCGCTGTTGCGTGGAGAACAGGCCGCCGATCGCAAATCAGCATCTGAATCCAGTGGATCAAGATCACAGATGCCGGGATGCTATCACCGAGTCACGCCCCCGCCGGAAGCGGGGAGTCCGGTCGTGCACGCGGCAACACGGCCTCGCGCATGCCCTGTTGCACAGAGCGTTCGCCTTGCCGCAGCCCGAATACGCCGGCACCTGCTCCTGGTACCCGAAAGGTTCACGGGACATTACGAAGAGGGATGACAACCCGTCACATGCGCTAAAGATATCGGCAACCTGAGATCCCGTCGTCCACTTCGAAGGCTGCGGTTCCGCCCTGAGCCCCGGTATGCCGGGCCGCGGCGCGGAGTGGGCGGTCCGGTGGCACCTGCCCCCCCCAGCCGGCACGAATACCCTGGCGGCACCGGTCACGCAGGTCAGCCGATGCCCTGACGGTCCGGACGCAGTGCGAACGCCCTCCCTGCCGCCTCGGGCACCGCGCGCTCGACCGCTTCCACCAGGAGCGCACGGTGCCTGCGCAGTGGCTCCTTCCGCTCCTCGGTGGCAAGCAGGAGCAGATCGTCGAGCCCGGCCAGCAGTCGCCGCGTGACCTGGGGGCTCGCGGCAGCGCACCACCGGATCTCCTCGAACGCGAGATCCACGAGGCTCGTCCACCCCGGCACCTGCTGGACGAGCCGTACCTCGCCCCGCCGGTCCCGGTGGTGCAGTGGGGCGAGCGGCAGCCGGACGGCGACCGCGAGCAGCTGCACGATCCGGTCCAGGCACTGCACCGCGGTGGTCGGATCGTTCACGGAGGACGACAGGGCGCGCAGCGCGATGTCCGACAACTGCCGCAGGCCGAAAGCCGGGTCCTGGTCCGGTGTGCGCTCGACCCCGACCGAGACCGTGCGCCGCAGGGCGGACGGCGGTGGGGCCGCCCCGCCGTGCACCGAGAACACCGGGGTGCCCGGCACCACGAGTCCCCGATCCGGGGTACCAGCCGCAGCACGACCCCGTGCCGTCGCGCGGCCCGCACCAGCCGTGCCACCGCCACACCCCTCAGCACCCCCGCCCGCTCCCGGTGCACGACCTGCGCCGTGCCGGGCCCCGGCTGCGGCTCCTCCTGCGCGCCTCCCGGCTGCCGCGCGAGCGCACGGAGCGACTCCCGGGTGAGGTGCTCCAGGACGGGTCCGACCTGCATCAGCCGCAGGGTGGACGAGACATAGGCGACGAACAGCAGAAGACTGAGGCCGACCATGCCGAGCGTCAGCAGGCTCTGCAGCAGCGGCGCCGACGTCACCCGGCGGGGATCGGGCTCCGCCCCGCCCTCGTACGAGGTCAGCACGAGGAGGGAGAACGCGAAGGTAGCCAGGAACACCGTCAGCGTGAGCTTGCTGATCCTGCTCCGTACGAAGATCCGGACGACGCGCGGGGTGAGCTGTCCGCTCGCCATCTGCACGGCCACCAGCGAGATGCTGAACACGACCCCGATGAACGTCATCATCGCCGCGCTGACCGTGGTGACGATGGTCCGGGCGTCCCCGGCGAACGTGAGGAGATCCCCGAGCTCCTCGTACGCCCCTTCCTCCTGCAGATGCGCGACGATCCACGTGTCCACCCCGGAGAGGGCCAGCCACAGCCCGAAGGCGCCCACGAGGCCCACGGCCGGCGCGAACCAGAAGGTGTCGCGCAGCCGCTCCCGCAGGGAGTCCAGGGCACGGGCCGGCCGAGGGGCGCGCGCAGGGGTGCCACTGGGGTCACTCTTGCCACTCATGCCCGCGAAGGTAGCCCGGGCACACGCTGTGTATGCGGCACGCCACGGAACGCACGCGCGTCGACGCCAGGCCCACCCGAGCGTGCCAGCACCGCACTGACCACCTGAAACGCAGGTGAGAGGCACCCCAAACCCCTGGTATTGTTTTCTTTGTCGCCACGGGGAGGACCTCGGGACGACAGACACCTTGTCCGGGTGGCGGAATGGCAGACGCGCTAGCTTGAGGTGCTAGTGCCCTTTATCGGGCGTGGGGGTTCAAGTCCCCCCTCGGACACCAGCAGGAACCCCACTTCGGTGGGGTTCTTCTGCGTTGTGGGCACACGGTCCGACGGCGGGAAGACCCGGCCACGAGCCTGGAGGCTCGTGGCCGGGTCTTGAGGCGTCAGCCGGAGGTGGCTTCCGCCTTGGCCGGGCCGGTCATCTGCACGGGTTCCGTGCCCGGAGAGCTGTGCCGTGCCGCCCAGTTCTCCAATGCCGTGCGGCAGGCGTGGTCCAGGTGGTGCAGGCCGGAGAGATCCAGTTCGACGGGCCGGTCCTGGGGGAGTTCCTCAAGGCTGTCGAGGATCTTCGGCAGTCGCAGGAAGGTCGCGTTCCCCGACAGATACGCCTGGACGGGGCCCGCTCCCTTGTCGATGACCTCCAGGTTGATGTGCGAGGCGTCCCAGGCCGTCTTGGCCACGGAGAGCGCCAGGCCGATCAGGACTCCTTCGAACATGTTCACCGTGACGATGGCCACGGCGGTCGCCACCAGGATGAGTGCCTCGCCCCGGTGACCACGCCAGAGCGTCGCGATGGTGCGCAGCGGAATCAGTTTCCAGCCCGCGTGGACGAGGATCCCGGCCAGGGCCGGCAGCGGGATGAGCGCGAGGGCCGACGGCAGCAGCGCCGCGAAGAGCAGCAGCCACACGCCGTGCAGGACCCGTGACGCCTTGGTCTTCGCTCCCGCCTGGACGTTGGCGGAGCTGCGTACGATGACCGCGGTCATCGGCAGCGCGCCCAGCAGCCCGCACACGGTGTTTCCGGTGCCCTGGGCCATCAGTTCCTTGTCGTACTGCGTGCGCGGCCCGTCGTGGAGCCGGTCCACGGCCGCCGCGCTGAACAGGCTCTCGGCGGAGGCGATCAGAGTGAAGGCCAGCACCGTCCCGATCATGCTCACGCTCGCGAGCGCGCCGAGCGCGTCGAGCCCGGGCAGCTGGATCGCACCGAGAAGACCCTGGACCTCGACGGCGGCGACCGGCAGGCTGAACACGAACGAGGCGAGCGTGGCCAGGGCGACTGCGGCGAGGGCGCCCGGTACCGCCCTCACCCGCTCGGGCATGCGCTTCCACAGCACCATCACCGCGATGGTGCCTGTACCGACCGCGAGGGACGCGAGCGCCTCGGTGTCGCCGGCGGCCTCCACGAGAGCCTCGGGGAGGCCCGCTATCTTGCCCAGGCCGGATGCCGGGGCCTCCATGCCCGCAGCCGCGTAGAGCTGGCCCGCGATGAGCACGAGCCCGATGCCGGCGAGCATGCCCTCGACGACCGAGACCGAGATGGCCCGGAACCAGCGCCCCAGCTTCAGGGCACCCATGGCGAGCTGTAGCAGCCCGGCGGCCAGCACGATCGCTCCGAGTGCGGCGATGCCGAAGGTCTGGACGGCTTCGAAGACCAGCACGGTCAGTCCGGCGGCCGGCCCCGACACCTGAAGGCTGCTGCCACGCATGAAGCCCGTGACGATACCGCCCACGATGCCGGTGATCAGCCCCAGCTCGGCCGGCACGCCGGAGGCCACGGCGACACCCACGCACAGGGGCAGCGCGACGAGGAAGACGACGATCGAGGCGGTGAAATCCTGCCGCAGATGGGGAAACGTGGCGCGGCGGTCCATGTCGGCCCTCACAGCGTCTGGAAGGTGTCGGAGGCCGCGTCGTGCGTCAGCACGGTTCCCGTGTGCACCTCGTAGAACCAGCCGTGCAGCCGCAGTTGTCCGTCGGCCAGGCCCTTGTCGACGCACGGGTAGGAGCGCAGCCGCAGCAACTGTGTCAGCACGTGGTTCTTCACGGCTTCGGCCACGGCGGGGTCCGACACCGCGCCCTCCGGGCGGGAACTCGAGTGTGCGAGCCAGTCGCGCACGGCGGGTACGGCGGTCAGGTCGTCACCGCGCACCAGGGCGCCGACGGCGCCGCAGTGCGAGTGGCCGCAGACGATGATGTCCGAGACCCCGAGGACCTCCACCGCGTACTCCACGGTGGCCGCCTCGCTCGTGGGCTGTCCCGAGGCGTACGGGGGGACGATGTTTCCGGCGGTCCGCAGTTCGAAGAGTTCACCGGGGCGGGCGCCGGTGATGAGGGTGGGGACGACCCGGGAGTCCGAGCAGGTGATGAACAGGACCTGCGGGGACTGCCCTTGGGCCAGCCGGGCGAACTCCTCAGGACGCTCCGTGGACCGCTCGCGGAAGGATCGGGCGTGATCGATGAGGGGTTGCATACCAGTTGTTCCTCCTGGCGCGCACGTGAGGGCGCGTCGGCGTACGTACGAGAACGGGGGTGCTGCGAGCACGGCGGCATGACCGCACGTCGCCGCTCCTGCGATGCGGAGCGTGCGGGAGAGGTCTGTGCCGGGCCGGGGACCGGCTCAGCAGCGGAACACCTGAAGTGCGGCAGGCGAATGCGAGGCCGAGGATCTCGGCATGGCGTACGCGTGGGCCGGAGCGACGGGCGCCGCGACCGGGGGCCGGCCTGCGGTGTCACCCGTCACGAAGCAGCGCGAGAGTGTCTCGGAGGTGGACTGGACCGCGACGCGGTGCCGGTCGCGGGTGCGCAGCGAGCCGTTCGACTCCCCGCCCTCGGTCGGGAGACCGCACGGGGTGTACTCCTGCCCGGTCGGCGTCGCGTCCTGGGTCCGAGGGCCGACGGTGTGCGTGGCCGGAGGACCGGAGGAGAACTCCTGGACGCCGTGGGCGGACGCGCCGGACGGGGCGGGGGCCGGGAATTGCACCGCCAGCAGAATTGCGGCAAGGATCGAGAGGATGATTCGGGCAGTCGCATCTCGCATCCTGCACATCCTCCCGTACGTCGTTCACCCGTGCCGAAGACATTAACAGGAGCATATTCCTGCCCGGTTAACTGGCTGTGAAGGATGTGGGGACCGAGTATGAAAAAGGTGAAATTCGCCGCGTCGAAAACATAATGAACGAAAAGGAATACGCCGGCTCACCTCGTGTATCGAGCCTCGGGACAGGCGAGAAGTTGCCCGGGGGTAGTGGTGGAGACCAGGTCGTCACGGGTGTCGTTCACCCTCGGGCCTTCTTCTGTTCGTTCCGCTCCTCTGTCCGAATAGGTGTGGCTGAAATGCGTGCGTACGCTGCGAGTGGCACCGGGCATTCGGGGATCGAGGGCTTTCCCTCACTGTTACCGAATGGGCGGGGAGCTGTTTCCGGATAGGGTGAGGGTGCTTTTCGGACACGCGCGACGGTGCGCTGTGTGTGGCATTTCCGTCTGCCGGGATGCGCTTCGCGGACGCCGTCAGCGTGCAGGCCCGGTGACTTCCTGGGTGCCGACGACGGCGAGCAGACCGAGGAGATCGGCGCTGTCGGTGCCGACTGCGGGCGTGAACCAGAGCAGCCTCTGCCGGCCGTCCTCGCTGAACAGATTGAGGCAGTTGACCTCGACCAGGCCGAGTGCGGGGTGGTCGAGACGTTTGCGGTCGTCGCGCCGGAACGCCACGTCGTGGTCGGCCCACAGGGCGGCGAATTCAGGGGAGATCGCGAGCAGCGAGCTGATCATCCCACCGGCTTCGGTGTCTTTGGCATCTCGCCTGGCGGCGGCTGCCCGAAGGTCGGCGACGAAGGCCCGGGACTGCTGCTCGTGGTCGGCTTCGGGGTACATCCGCCGGGCGTCGGGTTCGGTGAACCACCGGTGGACGAAGCTGGCCCGAGCACCTCGGAAGCCTGACTGGTCCCCGAGCAGCGCCACCGCCAGCGGGTTCTGTACGAGGGTGACGTGCAGGTCGGTGATGACCTGGGCGGGTGTCGACGTCAGGCGGGTGAGCAGGTCGAGCATGCCGGGGTGGACGTGCGAGGCCGCTCCGCCGTGTGCGGGCAGCGCGCGGTCGGCCAGGTGGTAGAGGTGGTCGCGCTCGTCAGCGGTCAGGCGCAGTGCCCTCGCCAGCGCGGCGATCATCTGCTCGGAGGGCTGAGAACCGGCGCCGCGTTCGAGTTCGTTGTAGTAGTCCACCGAGGCTCCGGCGAGCTGGGCGACTTCGTCGCGGCGCAGCCCTGGCACCCGGCGGCGAGGCCCGTGGGGGAGCCCCACGTCGGCCGGGCGGATGCGTGCACGCCGGGAACGCAGGAAGGCCCCCAGCTCGGTGTATCTCGCAGAACCCATGTCTGTCATTCTGCGTCCGGCCGGGCCGGCGACACAGGGGATGGCATCCCCTGGTTACGCCGGCCGGTGCCGCGCACAGTGGAGGACATGACTACGAACCACTCCACGACCCCTTCCCCTCCGGCCGCCGCGCGTGTCGCCGTCGTCACCGGCGGATCACGCGGCATCGGCCGGGCGGTCTCCCTCGAGCTCGCCCGGAACGGCCTGGCCGTCGTGGTGAACTACGCCCATGGCGCGGCCGCCGCCGAGGAAACGGTGACGGCGATCACCGCCACCGGCGGGCGGGCCGTCCCCGTGCGGGCGGACGTCGCGGACGAACAGGCGGTCGGCGCACTGTTCGACCGGGCGGAGCGGGAGTTCGGCGGCGTGGACGTAGTGGTGAACTGCGCCGGCCGACTCGCGCTGTCGCCCATCGCCGACCTCGACCTGGCGGTGCTCGACGCCGTGCACCGCACCAACATCCGCGGCACCTTCGTCGTCGCCCAGCAGGCCGCCCGGCGCCTGCGCGCGGGTGGCTCGTTCGTGGGGTTCTCGACGTCCGTGGTCGGCACCAGCTTCCCCGCTTACGGTGCGTACGCGGCGAGCAAGGCAGCCGTCGAGTCGCTCACGCTGATCCTCGCCCGCGAGCTGCGCGGGCGGGACATCACCGTCAACACCGTCGCCCCCGGCCCCACGGCCACGGACCTGTTCCTCGAAGGCAAGACCGCTGAGCAGATCGACCAGCTCGCCAGGACTCCCCCTCTGGAGCGACTGGGCACCCCGCAGGACATCGCCCAGGTGGTCGCCTTCCTCACCGGCCCGGCAGGGCGCTGGGTGAACGGCCAGGTCCTGCGAGCCAACGGGGGCATGGTGTGACGACGCGGCCCGACGTCCAGGTGGTCGCGCCCCAGGTCACCCATACCGGCCTCTGACCACGCATGGCACCGGCCGGGAAACGACCCCGGGGTCAGATACCCCCGGCCACACGCTTCCGCATCACTGAGGTACCCACTCGAGGAGGAACACCCATGCCTTTCGCCCACTTCAAGGTCCCCGCAGGCACCGTCACCGCCGAGGACAAGAAGAAGATCGTCGAGCGCACCACCGATCTGTACGCGGAGATCTACGGTGAGCGGGCCCGCCCCACCACCGTCGTGCTGGTCGACGAGGTCACCGACGGCGGCTGGGGCGTCGGCGGCGACGTCCTGACCGCTGCCGTGCTCAACGGCGACGCCTGACCTCCACCCTCTGTGAAGACGCCCGGCGCCACGGCGCCGGGCGTCTTCACGTCCGCGACCAGCGGAGTGCCTGGTCACGATCACGTCTCGGACCAGGGGTGGGGGGTTGTTTTCAGCCGTGGAATCGATTCCAATCTCTCGTGTAATCGATTCCACGGCTCGTTCCGCTGGTTTCGAGGCGCACGGAAACCACAAGGAGGTGGTCCGGAAATGGCGAGCATCAAGGATGTCGCGGCCCAGGCAGGAGTCTCTGTCGCCACGGTCTCCCGCGTCCTGAACAGCCATCCCTCCGTCAGCCCGGACGCACGCGGGCGCGTCCTCGCCGCCGTCGACGCCCTCGGCTACCGGCCCAACGCCGTGGCCCGATCGCTGCGCACCGATCAGACGAGCACCCTCGGCCTCGTCATCAGCGACGTACTCAACCCGTACTTCACCGCGCTGGCCCGCTCCGTCGAGGAGGAGGCCCGTGCGCTCGGCTACAGCGTGATCATCGGCAACGCCGACGAGCGGCCCGAACAGCAGGACCACCACGTCCGTACGCTCCTGGACCGCAGGATCGACGGGCTGCTGGTCTCGCCCGCCGACGGCGGTTCCCCGCTGCTGCTGGACGTCGCGCGCACCGGAACGCCGATGGTCTTCGTCGACCGCTGGATTCCCGGGGTGGACATTCCCGTCGTGCGGGCGGACGGCCACCGGGCCATCCAGGACCTGGTCGCCCATCTGTACGCGCTCGGCCACCGCCGGCTCGCCATCATCGCCGGCCCCGCGGCCACCACCACGGGTAACGAGCGTGTCGAGGCGTTCCGGGAAGCGATGCGGGCCCACGGACTCGCCCTGCCCGACGCCTACATCGGGCAGGGGGACTTCCAGGCCGACAGCGGGCGGCGCGCCACCGAGCACTTCCTGTCGCTCCCCGACCCGCCCGAGATCGTGTTCGCCGCCGACAACCTCATGGCGCTCGGCGCCCTGGACGCCATCCGCGCCCGCGGCCTGCGCGTTCCGGAGGACATCGGGATCGCGGCGTTCGACGACATCCCGTGGTTCCTCCACACCGGTCCGCCGATCACCGCGATCGCCCAGCCGACCGGCGAACTCGGCCGCGCCGCCGTACGCGCGCTGGTCGACATCGTCGAGGGCCGCCCTCCGCAGTCCGTCACCCTGCCCGCCACCCTCGTCGTACGCGGTTCCTGCGGCGAGCGCACCTCCGCCCCCGGGAGCAACCAGTGAGCGAATCAGTGGAGTTGCTACGCATCGAAGGCGTACGCAAGACCTTCCCCGGTGTCGTCGCCCTGGACAGCGTCGACTTCGACCTGCGCAGCGGTGAGGTGCACGTCCTGCTCGGTGAGAACGGGGCCGGCAAGAGCACCCTCATCAAAATGCTCTCCGGCGCCTACCGTCCGGACGGCGGCCGGATCTTCGCCGGTGGCCAGGAGGTACGCATCCACGGCGCGCAGGACGCCGAGAAGCTCGGAATCGCCACGATCTACCAGGAGTTCAACCTGGTGCCCGATCTGACGGTCGCCGAGAACATCTTCCTCGGCC
The DNA here is from genome assembly GCF_042871485.1 of Streptomyces sp. NPDC005791. Classification (NCBI taxonomy): domain Bacteria; kingdom Bacillati; phylum Actinomycetota; class Actinomycetes; order Kitasatosporales; family Streptomycetaceae; genus Streptomyces; species Streptomyces sp. NPDC005791. The sequence goes on along the minus strand of NZ_JBIAIP010000014.1, from coordinate 110,428 downwards.
GTCAGCCGCGACGCTTCGGCATGATCGACCGCAGGCGCATGGAGGCCGACGCCGAAGTGCTCCTGCGCCGTGTCGGCCTGCACATCTCGCCCCGGGTCAAGGTGCGTGAACTGGGCATCGCCCGCCTGCAGATGGTCGAGATCGCGAAGGCGCTCAGCCTCGACGCGCGCGTCCTGATCATGGACGAGCCGACCGCCGTCCTCACCTCCGAGGAGGTCGACAAGCTGTTCGCGATCGTGCGGCAGCTGCGCGCCGACGGCGTCGGCATCGTCTTCATCACCCACCACCTCGACGAGATCGCGGCCCTCGGTGACCGCGTCACCGTCCTGCGCGACGGCCGCAGCATCGACCAGGTTCCCGCCTCGACACCCGAGGCGGAGCTCGTCCAGCTGATGGTGGGACGCAGCATCGACCAGCAGTACCCACGCGAACGCCCGGAAACGGGGGAGCCGTTGCTCTCCGTCCGGGGGCTCACCCGCGACGGGGTGTTCCACGACATCAGCTTCGACGTGAAGGCCGGTGAGGTCGTCGGCCTCGCCGGGCTCGTCGGAGCGGGCCGCACCGAGGTCGCCCGCGCCGTGTTCGGTGCCGACCCCTACGACGCCGGCGCCGTCGACGTACGCGGTCAGCGCCTGGGCAAGCACGACGTGACCGCCGCGATGGGCGCCGGCATCGGGCTCGTCCCGGAGGACCGCAAGGGCCAGGGCCTCCTGCTCGACGCCTCGGTGCAGGAGAACCTCGGTCTGGTCACCCTCCGCTCGGCGACCCGCGCCGGAATCGTCGACGTCCAGGGACAGCGCACCGCCGCCGCGCGCATCGCCGAGCAGCTCGGTGTGCGGATGGCGGGCCTCGGCCAGCACGTCCGCACCCTGTCCGGCGGCAACCAGCAGAAGGTCGTCATCGGCAAGTGGCTCCTGGCGGACACCCGGGTGCTGATCCTCGACGAACCGACGCGTGGCATCGACGTCGGAGCCAAGGTCGAGATCTACCAGCTCATCAACGAGCTGACGGCCTCCGGGCACGCCGTCCTGATGATCTCCAGCGACCTGCCAGAGGTCCTCGGCATGAGTGACCGGGTCCTGGTCATGGCCCAGGGCCGCATCGCTGGAGAACTCCCCGCCCACGAAGCCACCCAGGACGCGGTGATGGCACTCGCCGTCAGCGCCGCCCCCGTAACAGCACCCGCCGCGAACGCAGAGCACGCGGAGAACGCAGAGGAGAGCCCCCGTGGCCACTGACACGCATCCGAGCAAGGCGGGCGCGAGCGGCGCCGGTCACAGCCTCCGCCGCCTGCTGCTCGACAACGGCGCACTCAGCGCGCTGGTCGTCCTCCTGGTGGCGATGTCGCTGCTCTCCGGCGACTTCCTCACCACCCAGAACCTGCTCAACGTCGGCGTCCAGGCGGCGGTCACCGCGATCCTCGCGTTCGGCGTCACCTTCGTCATCGTCTCGGCGGGCATCGACCTCTCGGTCGGCTCCGTCGCCGCGCTCTCCGCGACCGTCCTGGCCTGGACGGCGACCTCCGAAGGCGTCCCGGTCTGGCTCGCGGTCATCCTCGCCGTCGCCACCGGCATCGCCTGCGGCTTCGTCAGCGGCGCCCTCGTCGCCTACGGCAAGCTGCCCTCCTTCATCGCGACGCTGGCCATGCTCTCGGTGGCCCGCGGTCTGTCCCTGGTGATCTCCCAGGGCCGGCCGATCCCGTTCCCCGAGTCCGTCTCCGTGCTCGGTGACACGCTCGGCGGCTGGCTGCCCGTCCCGGTGCTCGTGATGATCGCGATGGGCCTGATAGCGGCACTCGTCCTGGGTCGCACCTACATCGGCCGCTCGATGTACGCCATCGGCGGCAACGAGGAAGCGGCCCGGCTCTCCGGGCTGCGGGTCAAGAAGCAGAAGCTGGCCATCTACGCGCTGTCCGGTCTCTTCGCCGCCGTCGCCGGTATCGTCCTCGCCTCCCGTCTGGTCTCCGCGCAGCCGCAGGCCGCACAGGGGTACGAACTCGACGCGATCGCCGCGGTCGTCATCGGCGGCGCCAGCCTCGCGGGCGGTGTCGGCAAGGCGTCGGGCACACTGATCGGCGCACTCATCCTCGCGGTGCTGCGCAACGGTCTCAACCTCCTGTCCGTGTCCGCCTTCTGGCAGCAGGTCGTCATCGGCGTCGTCATCGCCCTCGCGGTGCTGCTGGACACACTCCGCCGCAGGGCCGGAGCCGGCGCAGCATCCGCCGGTGGCGCGTCGGCCGCGTCCGGAGGACCCGGAAAGGGCCGGAAGGGAGCGATGCAGGTCGGTGTCGCGGTGGTCTGCCTGGCCGCCGTCATCGCCGCCGTGACCTTCTTCAAGTCCGGCTCCTCAGGCACCACCACCAAGGTGGGCATGTCGCTCTCCACCCTGAACAACCCGTTCTTCGTCCAGATGAAGGAAGGCGCGCAGCAGGAGGCCGAGAAGGCCGGTGTCGACCTCACCGTCACCGACGCCCAGAACGACGCCTCGCAACAGGCCAACCAGCTGGAGAACTTCACCAGTTCCGGGGTGGACTCCGTCATCGTCAACCCGGTGGACTCCGACGCGGTCGGCCCCGGTGTCAGGGGCGCCAACAAGGCCGACATCCCGGTGGTCGCCGCCGACCGCGGCGTCAACAAGGCCGAGACCGCGACGCTCGTCGCCTCCGACAACGTCGCCGGCGGCAAGCTCGCCGCGAAGACGCTCGCCGACCGGCTCGGCGGCAAGGGCAGCATCATCGTGCTGCAGGGCACCGCGGGGACCTCCGCCAGCCGCGAGCGCGGTGCGGGCTTCGCCGCGGGCATCAAGGCGTACCCGGACATCAAGGTCGTGGCGACCCAGCCGGCCGACTTCGACCGCACCAAGGGCCTGGACGTCATGACCAACCTGCTCCAGTCCCACCCGGGCGTCACCGGTGTCTTCGCCGAGAACGACGAGATGGCGCTCGGCGCCGTCAAGGCACTGGGCAGCAAGGCCGGGAAGTCCGTGTCGGTCGTCGGCTTCGACGGAACCCCCGACGGTCTGACGGCGGTCGAGGCGGGCACCCTGTACGCCTCCGTGGCCCAGCAGCCCGGAGAACTGGGGAAGATCGCCGTACGGAACGCGGTCCGGGCGGCCGACGGCAAGAAGGTCGACAGCCTGGTGAAGGTGCCGGTCAAGGTCGTCACCCGGGAGAACGTCGCCGACTTCTCCTGATCGTTTCGCCTGAGCACGGAAGGTACTGCCAGATGTACGAACGTGAGGACTCCTCCCGGTACGACCTGCTGGTCGTCGGCTCGGCCAACGCCGACCTGGTCGTCGGGGTCGACCGCCGCCCGGGACCGGGGGAGACGGTGCTCGGTTCCGACCTCGTCGTCCACCCGGGCGGCAAGGGAGCCAACCAGGCGGTCGCCGCCGCCCGCCTCGGTGCCCGCACGGCACTGCTGGCCAGGGTCGGCGACGACGCCCACGGACTCCTGCTGCGCGCCTCGCAGCAGGAGGCGGGTGTCGACACCGGCGGAGTCCTCGTCGGCGGGGCGCCCACCGGCGTCGCCCTCATCACCGTCGACCCGTCGGGGGACAACAGCATCGTCGTCTCCCCGGGCGCCAACGCCCGGCTGACCCCCGAGGACATCAGGGCGGCGGGCCCCCTGTTCGCAGCGGCCCGCGTCGTCTCCGTACAGCTGGAGATCCCCCTGGCCACCGTCGCGGAGACGGCCCGCGCCCTGGCCCCGGGCGCGCGTCTGGTCCTCAACCCCTCCCCGCCCGCGCCGCTCCCGGACGAGGTGCTGGCCGCCTGCGACCCTCTGGTGGTCAACGAGCACGAGGCGCGTTACATCCTCGGGGACGGTGCGGGCCGCACCCCGGAGTCCTGGGCCCGTGGGCTCATCGCCCTCGGCCCGCGCTCGGTGGTGATCACCCTGGGCGCGGACGGCGCGCTGGTCTCCGACACCCGTGGTGGCGACCCCGTACACGTGCCGAGCCCCCGGGTCGACGCCGTCGACACCACCGGTGCGGGCGACGCGTTCACCGCCGCGCTCGCCTGGCGGCTCGGCCTGGGCGAGGAACTCACCGTCGCCGCCGCGTTCGCCGTACGGGTCGGCGCGGCAGCCGTCACCAAGGAGGGCGCGCAGGCGTCCTTCCCGACCGGGGAAGAGGTCTCCGCACCATGAAGAAGTCCGGCATCCTGAACCGTCATCTCGCGGGGGCCGTGGCCGAACTCGGCCATGGCGACGGCGTCCTGATCTGCGACGTGGGCATGCCCGTTCCGTCGGGACCCCGCGTGGTCGACCTGGCCTTCCGGGCGGGCGTCCCGTCGTTCGCTGAGGTCCTGGACGGCCTGCTGGAGGAACTCGTCGTGGAGGGCGCGACGGCGGCCGAGGAGATACGGGAGGCCAACCCGGAGGCCGCGCACCTCCTGACCGCCCGCCTCCCGGAGTTGACGCACGTGTCGCACGAGGAGCTGAAGGCGCTCACCGCGTCCGCCCGTCTGGTGGTACGGACGGGGGAGGCCCGTCCGTACGCGAACGTGCTGCTGAGGTGCGGCGTCTTCTTCTGACGGAGCAACCCGGCCCGGCCCGCGCTCCGGTGCGGGCCGGGCCCTCACGCGTCCGTGAGCGCGTCCACCAGCCCGGCCAGGGCCGAGGCCAGGACATCGAGACCGGGGCCGGCCGGGCCGCCCGGCTCGGTCATGTACAGGTCGCGCCGGATCTCGATCATCAGCGCGCCGACCCGCCGGTCCGTCCCGTAGTGCTTCAACGGCACGTACGTACCGGGGAAGGGGCTGTTCAGCCCCGTGCCGCCGAATCCGGAGAACGCGGCCTCCGCCAGGGCGAGAAGTTCGGGCGAGGTGTGGAAACCGTCGGTGCCCAGGCAGATCGGAGGGCGCGGACCGGTGCCGTGCAGTTCGTACGGGAGCGCGGTGGCCGGGTAGGAGTGGACGTCGATGACCACGGCGCGTCCTGTGGCGGCGAGCCGTTCGTCCACGGCCGCGGTCATCGCCCGGGCGTACGGGTGGAAGTACCGGTCGAGCAGCGGCGCGGGATCCGCACCGGGCGGGCGGAGCGGCTCTCGGTGCGTGGTGCGGGTGTAGACCGCGCCCATGCCGACGGCCAGCATCTCCTCGCGGTCGTCGGGGAAGCGCTCGGGGTCGACGACCAGCCTGGACAGGCCGTTGACGAAGCGCCAGGGGGACACCGCGGCGGACTCGGAGGCCCGGGCGGCCAGGCCGGCCGTGTGGGAGTCCGTGATGTGGTCGAGTTCGGCTTCCAGCGCCTCGTCGCCGAGCACGATGCCGTCGCGTACCTGCTCCGGGATGGCCCGTGAGGAGTGGGGGACGTGCAGCAGCACCGGCGATCCGGGGGCGCCCGGTACGAGTGCGAAGGGGTGCGGGTCAGGGCTCAACGGTCGTTCCTCGTTCGTGTGGTGGGCCGTCAGGGGTGCGTGGCGCGGCCGGCGTCCTGGCGTCCGACCCTGTCGTGGTTGTCAGGCCGCCGCGTAGTCGGCGAGGGACGGTTCCAGCAGATCGAACGCCACGGTGGCCTCCTGCTCGAGAATGACGGCGATCTCGGGGTTGCCGAGGCCCGCGAGCGTCAGCTCCTGGATGCGTCGGAACAGTACGCGGTGCACCCCGCCCAGCAGGGCTGCGGCCGTACATGCGGTGATGTCGTCGGCCGGGGTGCCCGACGCTTCGGCGAGCGCCTCGGCCAGTGCGTCCTCACGCCGGTCGTGCAGCCCCCGCAGGCAGGCCGAGAGGGTGGGGCTGTCGGCGATCATCCGGGAGAACTCGGCACCGGCGAATCCCGCCACCGGGTCCTGTGCCGCGACGGATTCCAGGAAAGCACGGCGGAGCGCGGTGAGAGCCGACTCACCGGCGGCGCGGTCGACGACCGTACGCGCCAGACTCGCGGCGAACTCGTCCTGGTGATCCAGCGCCAGGTCCTCCTTGCGCGCGAAGTAGTTGGTCACCGTCTTCTTCGCGACCCGGGCGGCGGTGGCGATCTCGGCGATCGTCGTCCGCTCGAAGCCCTGCTCGACGAAGAGTCTGGTCGCGTGGTCGGAGATCAACTGCCGTGTCTCGCGCTTCTTCGTCTCGCGGAGGCCGGTCGGCTCGGTGTCCGTCTGCTTGTCCATGCAAGGAGTTTACATTCGTCGTACTTTTATGTCGGACCGCGTCATGTGCCGTGAGTAGGATTGCCGTCGGCGTAGAAACGTCCGGCCGCCCGGCGAGGGGGCTCGCCGCGCGGCCCCCGGTCCTTCCGGCGTGAGCTGGAGGACCGGGGGCCGCCTCACGCGGTGTCCGCGCGTCGGCGTGTCAGCCGGCCCAGACCTCGGCGTCGTCGGCCGGCACGGTCGTGGCCAGCTTCAACTCCTTGCGGGCGGGGACCGTCTTGTTCGGGTCGATGCCGGTGAAGGCCAGGTCGTAGGCGATGTAGAAGTCGTCCGTGGTGCCGGCCGTGGCGGCGTCCTCCCAGGCCTCCGCGGTCTCCGTCAGCTGCGTACGGAGCTTGACGGTCTCCGGCTGGTCCACGCCCTTCAGGTTCGTCACGTGGGAGTTGAGCGCGGTCGAGACGGCCTTGGCCTGCTTCTTGTAGCCGGCCAGGTCCTTCTCGACGTCCTCCGCCTCGGGCTGGTTGCTCCACAGCGCTTCGTAGACGGCGTTCGCGCCCTTCAGGTACGCGAGCTGATCGGCGTTCAGGGACTTGTTCTGGAGTGATCCGGAGTACGTGCCCGTCTTCATGGCGTACGTGCAGCTCACGGACCGGTCGCCGGTCTTCCAGCTCTCGCTGGTGGGGTAGTAGTAGAAGAGGTCGACGCCCTTCGGGATCGCCCAGGTGTCGGAGATGAACTTCTGCGACTCCGCGGGGCACCGCTCGTCGGCGATCTTCGAGGCCCCGTCGTCACCCGGGTACGCGGACTCCCCCTCGATGGAGAACTCGCCGACGACCTGGCCCTCGTGCGCTTCCTCGCAGGGCACGATCTCGACGCTGAACTCCTCGCTCGCCGTCGCCTCGCTGTTCGGGTTGTAGCAGTCGCCCGTGGTGAGCGAGAAGACCGACCGCTGGCGCACTACCTTCTTGGCGCCGGCCTTGGCGCTGTCGATGGCGTCGGCGCAGCCCACCGCGCCTATCGCGAGAAGGGCGACGGCGACGGACATGCCGCGTGCTGAACGGGACGTGACACCGAGAAACATGACGTGAGCATCCTCAAACGGAAGAACTGGGAACAGGTGTGCGCATCGTATGGCATAAATGTGACCAGGCTGTGCATGGCCGTCACCACCCTCCGGGGGTATCGATGTCGAGCGGGCCGTCCATCGGGGCGTCCGTGGCGTCGGACGCTTCGCGCAGGTCAAGTGGTGCGCGGCGTACGGGAGTCGGCGCTTTTTGCATCCGTAGTAATTTTTGCTTGACGGGTGCGATGCGCCTGCCCTAACATTACGTCCGTTGTAAAAATACCCTTGACTGACGTCAGCTTGAGCACGAGGAGCTCCATGCACATCACCGCATCCACCGTCTCGCTCACCGTCGAGGACGTCGCCGCGTCCAAGGCCTTCCTCACCACCCACCTCGGCTACGAAGAGACCGCCGCCACCGAGGACTTCGTCTCCCTCGCCCGCGAGGACGCGGCGGTCGACATCGTTCTCCTGCGCCGCGGCATCGACGTACTGCCGGCCACGCAGCGCGATCAGCGGGCCTCCGGGCTGATCCTCGCCTTCACCCTCACCGGGCTCGAGGACGAGGAGAAGCGGCTGCGCGCCGAGGGCGTCGAGATCACGATGCCGCTGCGCGAAGAGCCATGGGGCGAGCGTCTGTTCCAGGTCACCGACCCCAACGGGGTCGTCATCCAGTTCGTCGAATGGGTCTCGGTCCCTGACGCGGAGCACGCATGACCACCCTGCAGACCGCGGCGCTCATCGCCTCGACTGTGGGAGCCGCCTTGATGGCCGGGCTGTTCACCGCCTTCGCGTACGCCGTCATGCCCGGCCTCTCGCGTACCGAGGACCGGGCGTTCGTCCAGAGCATGCAGCACATCAACCGGGCCATCATCAACGGTTGGTTCCTCCTCCCCTTCCTGCTGCCCTTGCCGCTGCTCGTGCTGGCGACGGTCCTCGCGGCGAAGGGACACAGCCCGGGGGCCCTGCCCTGGATCATCGCGGCGCTCGTGCTCCACGCGGCGGCGTTCCTCGTCACCGGAACACAGAACGTCCCGCTCAACGACACCCTCGACAAGCTGCCGCCGGACGCGGCCCCCGAGCGACTCCGGGACGCACGGGCCGCGTTCGAGGGCCGCTGGGTCAGATGGAACACCGTCCGCGCCGTCCTGCACACCGCGTCCCTGGGCGCACTGCTCTGGGCGCTCCACCTCCACGGCGCGACCCGCACGTGACTCCTGGCGCCTTCCTCTCGTTGACCAAGGCCGTGCCCCCCGCGGCCCCGCGAGGAGAGGAGCGGTCATGTACGAGTGCCCGCCACTGCGTCCGGCGCCCGAGCTCCCGATCGCCCTGCCGGGCCGCCGGGCCTCCGGCCCGGCATCGTGGCTGGCGGCGGTCGCCGTGGCCTTCGCCACCGTCCAACTGGCGTTCGTCGTACCGGGCTCAGGGCTGGGATGGGACGAGACGGTCTACGTCAGCCAGGTCGGCGGCCACGCCCCTCCCGCCTTCTTCAGTGCCCCCCGTGCCCGCGGGATCTCCTACCTGGTCGCTCCCGCCGCAGCCCTCACCGCATCCACCACCGCGCTGCGGATCTACCTCGCCGTGCTGTCCGCCACCGGCCTGTTCGCCGTCCTGTGGATCTGGCGGAAGGTGCTGCCCACGCCCGTCGTCGTAGGCGCGGGCGCACTGTTCGCCGGCCTGTGGCCGACGCTGTTCTACGGGCCCACGGCGATGCCCAACCTGTGGTGCGCCCTCGGCGCCCTGGCCGCGACCGGCTGGGTCGTGCGGGCCGTGCACGGCGCCCCCGGCCGTGCGGAGACGGCCGGCGCGGGGGCCGCCGTGGCACTGGTCGCGCTGATGCGGCCCGCCGATGGATTCTGGCTCGCGCTGCCCCTGACCGTCGCCGTCGTCCTGGCACCCGGCCGACGCCTGCCGCGCCTGTGCGCCGCGCTCGTCGGCGGACTCGTGGTGGGCTGCGCGCCCTGGATCGCCGAGGCGTACGCGCACCACGGGGGCCTCGGCGCCCGGCTGCATCGGGCCGGTGAGATCCAGGGCGGGCTCGGATGGAACGTCGCCGTCGACGACCACCTGCGCGCGCTCGCCGGCCGGACCCTGTGCCGCCCCTGCGACATCGGCTGGGAGAACCCGGGCACGGCGGTGTGGTGGGCGGCACTGCCCCTCCTCACGGCCGGCGGGGTCGTGGCGGCCCGGCGTGCGGGCCGGTTCGCCACGGCACTGCTGGTGACGACGACCGGGGTTTCGACGGCGGTTCCGTACCTGTTCCTCGTCGAATACGCCGCGCCCCGCTTCCTGCTCCCCGCCTACGCGTTGCTGGCCGTGCCCGTCGCCGAATGCATGGCGTATCTCTTCGCCCGCGCACGACGTGCCCGCCGTCCGGCCGGTGTTGCCGCACTGTCCCTGGCCCTGGCGACCCATCTCACCGTGCAGCTCTCCGTGGTCAGTCATGTGGTGCGCACCAGTCACGCCACGAGTGCGCGCTTCGCCGCGGCCGCAGGCGAGCTGAACCGGCTCGGAGTGCGTCCGCCCTGTGTGGTCAGCGGGGAGGACGCCGTACCGATCGCCTACTACGCCGGCTGCGCCTCACGCCAGACCGCAGGGCACGACGCCGGCATCACTCCCGAAGCCCTCCGCGCCCTGGCGCGCCGCACACCGACAGCCGTCCTGACGGCAGAGGACGACGAAAGGCCACCGGCCGCCGTCGGCGCGCGAAAGGTTCCCCCACCACCCGGCCGTGGGCCCGCGCCCTACCGGACGTACCTGCTGCCGGGCCCCGCCACGGCTCGAGCGGCGGACGCCGGGCAGTCCGGCTGACCGGGACCGAGGGCGCTCCGTCTCCGCCTCGCGGACCTCCGCTTCCGACAGCGGCGCGGCCGGGCAGGAATCCCGTCCCGAAGTCTCGAAGGCCGCCGTCACACCGTGCGGGCGACGCCGCACCACATGGGCAGGGTGTCGTCGGGGGTGTCCGAGGGCCCGGGGCGCCAGCGGGTCAGGGTGACCACGCCGGGTTCCAGGATCTCCAGGCCCTCGAAGAAGCGCTCCACCTCCTTCTGGGTGCGCGGGGTGGCGGAGGCGTTGCCGGCGGCGCGCTCGTTGTATATCCGCATGGACTCGGCGACCTCGGTGGCGGTGACGTCGGCGGCCGGGTGGGACAGGACGAGGTGGCTGCCCGGGGCGAGGCGGGCCAGGAGGCGGCGGGTGATGTCCCACGGGTCCTCGGCGTCCTTGATGTACTGCAGGATCGCCACCAGCATCAGGCCGACCGGCCGGCTCAGATCCAGGGTGCGGGAAGCCGCATCGAGGATCGTGTCCACGTCCCGCGCATCGGCCTGTACGTAGTCGGTCTGCCCCTCTGGGCCGCTGACCAGCAGCGCCCGGGCGTGAGTGAGGACGATCGGGTCGTTGTCGACGTACACGACCCGGGATTCGGGCGCGACCCGTTGCGCCACTTCGTGGGTGTTCTCCGCGGCGGGAATGCCCGTGCCGATGTCCAGGAACTGGCGGATCCCGGCCGCCGCGAGGTGCCGCACGGCGCGGCCGAGGAAGGCCCGGTTGGCCCGGACCGACGGCACGATCGTCGGGTTGGCGCCCGCGGCGAGCTCGGCTGCCTCCTGGTCCACCGGATAGTGGTCCTTGCCGCCCAGCCAGACGTTGTAGACACGGGCGGGATGCGCGCTACTGGGGTGCGGCGTGGGCAGCGGGTACTCGTTCAACGTTCGTCACCTCGTGCGGGCGAGAGGCCGGGCCGGACTCGTGTCCGGTCACGGTACTACTCCTTGATCCACCGCTCGCTCCCGAGGTGCCGTGCCGCAAAACCTGCTGGGCAGCGCTTTGCTGACGGGCGGTCAGAAGGGTGTCGACGCCTGGTCGCCGTCACGGCTTACGCGCGAGACCGCCGTGCTCACCGATGGGCCGAGGGGTGGGCGCGGTGGTGTCCGGGCGCCAGAGGGGTACCGACACGACGCCGGGATCCAGGAGTTCGAGGCCGTCGAAGAACGCCGTGATCTGGTCGACGGTGCGCAGGAGGTACGGGATGGCCCCGCTGTCGTTGTAGCTGTCCTGGGCCTGTTCGTAGTCGGCGTCGACACCCCGTGAGCCGTCGTTGACCACGAGGTGACTGCCGGACGGCAGACCGTCCATGAGACGGGTGACGACCGTGCGCGCCTGGTCGTGGTCGGTGATGTGTCCCAGGATGTTGCTCAGGATGAGAGCGGTGGGGCGACTGAGGTCCAGCGTCTGCGCGGCGGTCGACAGGATGCGGTCGGGGTCGGCCAGGTCGGCGTCGATGTAGGCGGTCGCGCCCTCAGGGGTCGAGGTGAGCAGGGCGCGAGCGTGTGCGAGGACCAGGGGATCGTGGTCGACGTAGACGATCCTCGCCTCCGGGGCGAGCCGTTGGGCGACCTCGTGGGTGTTGTCCTCGGTCGGCAGGCCGGTTCCGACGTCGAGGAACTGGCGGATGCCGGCCTCGCCGACCAGGTAGGAGATCGTGCGGCCCAGGAAGGCGCGGCTGCTGCGGGCCACGGTGACGATGCCCGGGAACACGGCGCTGTAGGCGTCCCCGGCCTGTTCGTCGACGGGGTAGTGGTCCTTGCCGCCCAGCCAGTAGTTCCAGATGCGGGCCGAGTGCGGCACCGATGTGTCGATCTGCTGCTGTGCGGAGGCGGGCACTGTCGCGTGGTCGCTCATGGGTACCGTTCCGTCTTTCCACCGAGGCGTGCATGGTCTGTCGGACAACCTACGCCCCAACAGACCTGAGGAGCACACCAGTTCCCCCCTGTGCGGCGACCGGCGCGGGGTCCCCTCGTCCCGCGTCCAAGGTCCTCCGGGGATCAGCCCTTCTCGTGGCCGCCCAGGACCCTCGTGGCGTAGTCGGTCAGGTCCTGCCGCATCCGGTCCGGTGCCGTGTGCAGCTCGCCCGCCAGGTGCTCGATCAGGTCGGCACGCGTCGCGGCCAGGAGGGCGTGTGCCGTGAAGTCGGGGGCGGGACCGGACGGAATCCGTTCCAGGGTCTCCTTGAGTCGGCCGTGCCACCACGCGTAGTGCCCCGCCCCGTAAGGGCTGCCGCTCCCCCCTTCCTCCAGGGCCAGGGCGAGGTGCCGGTTCTCCAGTTTGAAGCCGAGCACCGCGTCCAGCAGGGCTGGTACGCGTTCGTGGGGCGGGGTCGAGGGGCCGAGCGGGGCAGGGCCCGACTCCACCGCCTCGCGCACCGGCTGGATGCGGGACTCGTACAGGGCCTGGATCAGGCCGTTCCGGTCGCCGAAGCGGCGGAAGAGGGTGCCCTTGCCTACTCCGGCCGCTGCCGCGACGTCGTCCATGGACACGCTGCGCGGGCTGTGGCTGCGAGCGAAGAGCGCGTCAGCCGCGACCAGTACGGCCTCGCGGTTGCGGGCGGCGTCGGCACGCTCCTTGCGGTCGGACATGGCCCCTCCGGTTTGCTAAACGGACTGACGGTCCGTATCGTTCTGCGGGTAAGCGGACTTGCAGTCCACATCTCACATTCTAGGGGTGATGATCCGGTGAGCGACTCCATGAGCCCGGCGGACCTGTACCGCCGCAGTCTGCGGCTACTGCTGGACAAGGACATCGACGGCTGGGTCGCCCTGGTCGCCGACGACGCGCTGTTCGAGTTCCCCTACGCGCCGGACGGCTTCCCCTCGAAGCTGGAGGGCAAGGAGGCCGTCGCCGCGTACATGCGGGGTTACCCCGGCTCCATCGACCTGCGTGAGGTCGTGGGCCTGGAGATCCACGAACTGCGGGACGGGGACACCGTCGTCGCCGAATGGCGCGGAACGGGCCGCATCGTCGCCACCGGCGCTGCGTACGAGATGCCCTATGTCGCCGTGGTCACCGTCGAGGACGGACAGATCACCGCGTACCGCGACTACTGGAACCCTCTCGCGATCCCCGGATCCCCCGCCGACGCCGCGTTCTTCGACGCGGTTCCAGAAAACGCATGAGGAGCGACATGTCCGACCGCACACTGGTCATCGGAGCAACCGGCACCACAGGAAGCCGAGTTGCCCGGCAGCTTGCCGAGCAGGGCCACCCCGTTGTACTGGCCTCGCGCACGCCCGGTCCTCCGGCCGGTGCGCGGGCCGTGCGCTTCGACTGGTACGACCCCGGCACCCACGCCCCCGCGCTGCGCGGCGTCGACCGTGTCTCCCTCGTACCGCCCGTCGGCGATGCCGAGCCGGAGGCCGTCATGCGGCCCTTCCTCGAGCGGGCGCGCGCAGCCGGGGTGCGGCGCGCGGTACTGCTCAGCTCGTCGGCCGTTCCGGCCGGAGGGCCGGGAGTGGGGCGGGTCCACGCGCTGCTGGCCGAAGGGCTGTTCGAGGAGTGGGCCGTCCTGCGTCCTTCCTGGTTCATGCAGAACTTCACCGGCCGGCACCTGCACGCCGAGAGCCTGCGGGTGGACGGCGTGGTGGCCAGCGCGACGGGTGACGGGCGCGTCGCCTTCGTCGACGCCGAGGACATCGCGGCCGTCGCCGTGCGGGCGCTGACCGACGCGGTGGCACCCGGCACGGACCTGGTGCTCACCGGCCCCGAGGCGCTGAGTTACGCCGAGGTCGCAGCCCTCGTGGCCGAGGCCACGGGCCGGCCCGCCTCCCACCGGAAACTCACGTACGAGCAGATGCGTGACCGGCTGGCCGCCGACGGCGTACCCGCCGAATTCGCGGCCGTGCTCGCCGGTATGGACGTCGCCATCGCGAAGGGGGCGGAGGACCGCGTCACCGACACCGTCGAGCGCGTGACGGGCCGGCCGGCCCTCAGCTTCCGTGCGCATGTGGAAGCGGCGATGAGGCAGAAGGACGGGCTGAGTCCCCGGTAGGGCAGCACTCCGGTGCGCCGGAGCCGGGCTGAAGGTGCGATCAGCCGGCGGTGGGCGTACGGATGGCGGCGATGTCGAACTGCAGGCGGAGCCTCTCGCTGACCATGGCGCCGCCCTCGGCCAGCCGGGCGTTGTAGGTCAGGCCCCAGTCGGAACGGTTGATGGTCGTCGTCCCGTCGAACCCGACGCGCTCGTAACCGAACGGGTCGGTGACGTACCCGATGTACGTGAGGTCCAGGACCACGGGCCCGGTGACGCCCCGGATGGTGAGGTCGCCGGTCATGCGGTAGACGTCCTTGCCGACGAGCTGCACGGCGGTGCTGGTGAAACTCAGGCGAGGGTGCGACCTGGCGTCCAGGAAGTCACGGCCGATCAGGTGCGCGTCGCGCTGCTCCACACCCGTGTCGACACTCGCGGTGACCAGCGAGATCTCGGCCCGGGAGCGGGACGGGTCACGCCCGTCGAAGTAGAGGCGGCTCTCGTACTCCAGGAAAGCGCCGCGCACCGTCGTCACCATGGCGTGGCGGACGGAGAAGCCGATCCTGCTGTGCGCGGGGTCGATCATCCACTCTCCGGTGAGAGCCGCCAGACGGGGATCGAGCTGCCCTGCCGCACCCGTGGCCGCCGGGTCGGCAGTCGGCTCCTCCGTACGGGGCTCCGGACGGCGGAGCAGGGAGCTGCGGCTGAAGAGGTTCATGAGCATGTTGTTATCCGCGCGTACGGCGGGCTCGCAAGCCTTGATCAACAAACCCGACCATCCCGGAGTGAACCTTCACACGGTGAACGCCCGACGTACGTCGGCCGCGAAGGTCCGCAGTTCCTCGGGAGAGACGAGGAACGTGAGCGCGGAGACCGAGACGGCGCCCACGGGGTATCCGTCGCTGTCGAGTACCGGCACGGCCAGTGAGCAGATCGCCTGCTCGTGCTCCTCGTAGTCGGTCGCGTAACCGTCGGCGCGTGCCACCGCCAGTTTCTTCTCCAGTGCCCGCCGGCTCGTGACCGTCTTCGCCGTCAGGGCGGTCAGCGCGGCAGCCGGCGCCTTCACGGCCAGTGTCGGCAGCGACCTCTACCGGGGCGGGGACGTGCAGGCCAACGTCGCCTGGCTGCGCGCGTCGCTCGACACGTGACATCCGCGGACGGGCCTCCGCGGCCGGGGGCCCCGCACCGCCGCACCGGATCGAGGTGACACCAAAACGTGTTGCCGGGCCCCGTGGACACCTGATAGCTCTCTGATCATGGACATCACACGCATCCCCGCCGAGCCGGACGCCACCACAGCCGCCGCCGCGGTCATGGCGGAGCTGGCCGGCCTCGGGAGCCGGTCCTTCGCGCTGCCGGCCGACGCCGCACTGAGCCCGGTGCTGCCCGAGAGCGGGGGTGTGGACGCGGTCTGGGTGACGGCGGGCGGGGCGTCCGTCGAGGAAGGCGTGGTGCTCTACGTCCATGGGGGCGGGTTCGAGCACCGCATGCCGGAGCTGATGAACCTGACAGCCCACCGGATCTCCCGGGCGACCGCCCGCCCTGTGCTCGTCGTGCACTACCGCCTGTCCCCGGCCCACCCCTACCCGGCTCCGCTGGACGACGTCGTCGCCGTCTACCGGAGCCTGCTCGACCAGGGGGTGCCCGCTGCGAAGATCGTCGTCTTCTCCGAGTCCTCCGGTGCCACGCTGGCGTTGTCCGCCCTGCTCGCCCTCAAGGAGTCCGGCACCGCACTCCCGGCAGCCGTCATCGCCAACTCCGCGATCACCGACCTCACTCTGTCCAGCCCGTCCATCGACACCAACACGGCCCACGACTCGGGCGTCGACCGCACGATGCTCACCCGCCTCATCGGCCAGTACCTGGGCGGCGCCCAGCCCGACCAGGCCCCGCAGTCACCGATCCACGGCAACCTCGACGGCCTCCCGCCGCTGCTGTTCACGGTCGGCGCCGCGGAGGCGCTCCTGGATGACACGCTGCGTTTCGCGCGGGCAGCCTCCGATGCCGGAACCCAGGTGTCCGTCGAGGTGTACGAGGCGATGCCGCACGTCTTCCAGATCACGATCCTGTCCGAGCAGAGCCCGACCGGCAGGCGGCTGCTGGAACGCATCGCCCAGTGGGTCGCCGACGCTCAGCAGAACGCCGGCGGTTGACACTGCTGCCGTGGGCCGAGTCGGACGCCGCTGACTTCCGTGTGAGCAGCGCGGGATCACGTATCCACGGAAGACAACGGTGCAGTGGATCGGCCGACACGCCAGTTGCCGTCATGCTGGGGGCATTCCTGGCGGGGAGAGGGGGAACGGCTGGGGACCGTGCGTCTCACACCCCGGCCTCGACCAGGAACTCGCTCGGAGCGCCCCACCAGGACACGTACAGCCCGTCCCGGGCGCGGGTGCACGCGACGAACAGCAGGCAGCGTTCCGCCAGGAGGTCCGCGTCGTGCTGGAGCCGGTCGACCTCGGCCGCGGTGACCGCCCTCGGAAACGGGAGCGTCCCGTCGCTCACGCCGATGACCGCGACGCACCGGAACTCCAGGCCCTTGAACGCGTGCATGGTGCCGATCTGCACACGGTCCGGGTCGGCCGGAGCGTCGCCCTTGAGCCGCGCCGCAGGGATGCCCGCCGCCCTGAGCCGCTCCACGGCCTTGTCGCAGACCTTGTTGAACCGGGCGCTGACCCCGATCTCGCCCGGCGCGATGCCGCTGTCCACCCACCCGCGCACCCGCTCGACCAGCGCGTCGAGTTCGGCGTCCTCCGAGTCCCCGCTGAACGTCTCGGGCCCGTCGCCGTGCAGGGCCGAACGATAACCGAGCAGGGTCTCGTTGCGGGCGTCGTCCGCCAGCTGCTCGAAGGGCCGGCCGACGAGCAGCGCGGTGGACCAGCTGAGGATCTCGTGGGTGGAGCGGTAGTTCTTACGCATCTTCGTCGACCGGCCGGTGACCCTGACGCCGACCGCCTTCAGGGAGACCTTCGTGTCGTAGATGCGCTGGTGAGGGTCGCCGGCGATGAACAGGTCGTCCGGCCGTGCCGGGGCCGCGGCCCGCAGCAGCCGCCACTGGGCCGGGTGCAGGTCCTGGGCCTCGTCGACGACCACGTGCCGGTAGCGCGGTCCGGAGGCCGAGAGCAGGTCGGCGGCCTCCGAACAGGTGCCGAGGTAGGTGCGCAGCCCGTCGGCGGTGAGGCGGTCGGTGAACTCCTCGACCGTGCGCCACACGGGACCGCGTGCGGACGTGGGCAGAGCGCTGCCGCGTCCCCGGCGCTCGCAGGCCTCGTACTGCTCCAGGGACCGTAGGTCCTGGGCGAGGATCACGTGCTTGTACTCCTGGGCGAGGAACCGCGCGGTGCCGGTGAAGCCGGTCGCGCGGGCCGCCTGTTCCCACCGGGTCTCCTCCTCACCGCCCCGCAGCGGCCGTCGCGACGTCGACACGACACGGCCGGCGAACGCATCGACGGTCATGATGTCCACCCGGTCGCGCAGCACCTCGTCCTCGACCAGGGCCGCGAGGCCCGCGCGCAGTGCCGCGACGAGTGCGTTGGTGTACGTCGTCAGCAACACGCGGTCACCGTCGCGCAGGTGCCCCAGGAGATGGCGTACGCGGTGCAGGGCGACGACGGTCTTCCCCGTCCCGGGGCCGCCGGTGACCTGGGCGGGGCCGGAGTACGAGGGCCGGTAGGCGACCTTGTGCTGCGAAGGGTGGAGGAAGACCCGCCAGGCGGCGAACGGCTTGTCGAGGATGTCGCGCAGCTCCTCCGACGCGGTGACGAGCGCGATACGAGCCCGGGTGCGCTGGATCGCGGTCGCGAAGTCCTGCGTGTCCACAGGGGGGTCACCGGCGGACACGGTGGACATGGCCACGGACACCACGTCCCGCCACACGTCCTCGACGCTGAAACCGGCTGCCAGGTACTCCAGGACCTCACGCTGGTCCTGGGGGAAGTACGGAGCGAACACCTCCAGCTGTTCGGCATCGGTGAGCGCGCGAGCCTGCCGGAGCGTGGTCTCGTCGATGCCGAGCGCGGCCATGTCACCGTCGGACACCTTCGCGAACAGCCGCTGATCAGGCGCCGGGGCGATCCGCTCGTACGCCGGGGTGAGCTCGTCGAGCATGGCGATGTCCCGGATCTCGACGGCCCGGGTGACCGTGTTGATGCTCGCCTTCTGCTTGACGGCCCACGCGATCGCCTTGTCGTGCGGCATGACGCGCAACAGCACGTACGTGTCACCGCTGTCCGGTGCGAGGACCACACCCCGCGTTCCCTGGTCGATGCGGATGGTCCTGATGTGCGGATCACGGGCCCGCTTGAGGGTCTCCAGCTTCAGCCCCTGGTCCTTGAACAGCTGGTCCAGGGTGAGACGTTCGAACTTCTCCCAGGCGTCGAACACCCCCTGCTTGACGCTCCCCTGGAGCTTGCTGAGCTGTGCGCAGAAATCGATGTCGAACGCGAGGTGGGGCATGGGCGGACTCTCCGGGGGAGCGGCGGGGCGAAGGGGGTGGTGACGGGTCAGGCGGCCGGGCCGTCGAGATCGAGCTCGATCAGACCGAGTGCCTCGGCGACCTCTTCGGACAGGTCGTCCGTGGGTCCGTAGACCAGGCACAGATCCTCGTGCAGCGGCGCGAGGACCAGCTGCGCCTCCGGCGCGTGTCCCTGGGCCAGCAGCAGCATGCCGATGTCCCGGCGCAGCTCGACCGCCTCGTCGCTCACGTCGCCGTCCACCGCCCGGACGACGTCCAGCACGTCCCGCAGCGCGGCCAGCGCATCGGTGACCTGGCCGAGCTCGCCTCGGCAGCGGGCGGCCTGGGCGCGGCATGCACGGGCCTGCGTACTGCTCGGACCGCCGGTGCGCGCGTACGCGTCGGCCAGGGCGTCGAACTCCGGCAGCGCCGCCCGGTAGTCCCCGCCGAGCAGCCGGATCGCGGCGCGCTGCGTCCGGAGCTCCAGGACCTTCCTGTTCTCGGCGCCGAGGGCACGCGCGGCCGGCTCGATGATCTCGCTCAGCACCTCGGCGGCCTGGGCGAACCGCTCCTCGTCGAGCAGCGCGTCGGAGTGGGCGTACGCCTCCGCGATCTCCTCCCGCAGCTGTTCCGGTACGGCCACGGGAGCCGGAGGCGCGGCGTCCGTGTCCACCGCCGTGGCCACGGGCCGTCCCGCACCGGCGCGGGCGCGCGGTGCGTACGGTTGACGGAAGATCCCGGTCGGATCCGGCGCTCCCCGCGGCCCCGCCTCACCGGGTACGGGCCCCTCGCCGGGTGACGGCAGGAAGGGCCGCAGCCGCTCGTACACCTCCTGTACGTCGACGGGCCGCGCCTCGGGCGACTTGAGCAGCAGGTGCAGGACGAGCTCCTCCAGGGCCGCCGGCACGTCCGGGCGCAGCAGGCGCAGCGGGGTCGGCGCGGCGTTCACGTGCTGGTACATCACCAGGTACTCGCTGTCGGCGGTGAACAGGCTCCGCCCGCTGAGCAGTTCGTGCACCACGCAGCCGAGCGCGTACAGATCGGTCTGCGGGCTGGTCCGCCCGCCGCGCACCTGCTCCGGTGCCATGTACTGGTAGGTGCCGATGGGGCTGCCGGTCGCGGTGAGCTTGGTGACGTCCGTGCGCAGGATCGCCGCGATCCCGAAGTCGAGGACCTTCACCGTCCCGTCCCGCGCCACCAGGATGTTCCCCGGCTTGAGGTCGCGGTGGATCACGGGCACGTCGTGGGCGTACGACAGGACGGTGGCGACCTGCGCCGCGACGGCCACGGCCCAGCTGACGGGCAGCGGGCGATCGGGGTGGATGTACGCGGAGAGCGGGACGCCGTCGACCAGCTCCATGACGAGGAACAACCGCTCAAAGGCCTCGTCCAGCACCGCGTCGAACACCTGCGGCACGCCAGGGTGCTGGATGCGCGCGGTGATGCGGGCCTCGCGCTTGAAGCGCTTGGCGAACTCCTCCGCCAGCTGCGGCGAGCCGGCGACGGCCTGCCGCCGGACCACCTTCACGGCGACGGGCCGGTCCAGCACGGCGTCGTAACCACGCCAGACGTCGCCCATGCCACCGCTGTTGAGCTCCTCGACCAGCTCGTACCGCCCGGCGATCGGCTGCTGTGGCACCTTGCCCCCGTGTGTGCGTGCGCTGAGGGCCGACGCGTGCTGGCGCGCGGACCCGACGTGGTGGGGCCAAGTCTCGCCGGGCGGCGATCTCCAGTCCAGCGGAGCTGGGAGAGTGAGTGAAGAAGCGTCACTTCCCGGTCATCGGCTCGGTGTACGGGGGCGTGTGCAGCTTGGGCCTTGTGCTCGGCAGTGGAACCGGGGCTGTGTTCGGTCTCATGTGCGGAAACGAAAACAATCGTCACGGACGGCTGAGACACAGGGCCTCCTGACGCTCGAATGGACTTCAACACCCACGAGCTGTACAGGGGCCCTGCTTTCATGCGTCGACGATAAGTCGATAAATCAACCAGATACCAAATTTCGGCCTGTAACCGATCCTCGCGGTACAACAGTGGCTACTTTGCAAGCTAGAGCAAAATCACCTTTACGCTTTTTTCGGCAGTCCGTCAGGAGGCACTCAAGCGCCCCTTCGGCACCGGGTCATAATCCCACATTCCCTCGCCTCCGACACAGCCGGAGCTTGACCACACCGCTTAGCCCTGCTGGGTGGCTGCTCCGGGACCCTGCTCAGTTTTCGAGCAAGTCGTTGACGTATTCGCGGAGGTCAGCTGGGATCTCCTCGAGTTGGATCTCTCGCAGCTCGGCTACATGATTAACACCGACATGACCGGTGGACATCAACTCGAGGATGGCGTGGAGCTCGGCCTCCAAGGCTGAGTTCTCCTTCTCCAAGACCGCCGCCGCCGCCAGCAAAGTAGCCAACGAGGACGCCTGAGCAGGCGAATAGGTGCTCAAGTGATCGGTGACTTCGTCGGCCGCGCGTTCACGCACCGCCGATTCCCTGTCCAGGATTTTGCGCGCCATGTCGATGAAATTACGGATTTTCATGTGCTCAGCCTATTTGATCAATATGGTAGTGGATACTGAGTCGGCCAGGGAATATGTGTGCTGTTAGCCGCGTCAGCATTGTGATTCGGACTGTTCGGGTTGTGGACCTGCCGATGATACAAGTTCCCTGCCTCGTCCTGATATTTGCCACCGATTGATATTCGATAGACGTCCCCATTCGCCGCATTCGAGCCCGCCGGTGCGGTCCCGTCCTTGTCATGTACCCGGAGTCGGGCGGTGGTTTCCGTCTCGGGATCTTTCCACTTGTATTCGACTCCCTTTTGTGCGCCACCGTTAGCGTCCGGTGTGGGTACTCGCATTTCGGCGTCACCCGGAACGATATCGAGCGGGTTATGATTCCTCAGGTCCCAGCCGCCGTTCTTGATGCGAGGCGGGCAGGGAGCCAGACCGAGTGGATCGACCCATGCATGCGGGTTGAGCACGTACGCGACCGGATTGGGCGAGGGCTCCAGGCCGAGCGGATCCGAGGTCAGGTACCGGGCTGTCGCCGGGTCGTAGTGACGGAAGTAGTTGTAATGCAAGCCCGTTTCAGGGTCGTAGTATTGCCCCGGGAAGCGTAGCGGCGTGTAGGTGGTGCTGTTCGCGGCCCAGGTGGTGACACCCCAGAGCGTGGCCCGCGTACGCCATGCGATCCGACCCGCGGCGTCGACGAGTTCGCTGGGTGTGCCCGTTAGATCCGTGACAATGGCGAAGAAGCGCGAGTCGATCTCTTCCTGCGGGGCATCGGCGGCAACGATGCGTTCTCTCTGAGACAAGGGCTGCAGGCCCTGGTGGTCCCAGGTGAGAGTGACGGGGTGGGGCAGCTCGGTGGACGTGGTGGTCTGCTCGCACAAGGTCGTGTCGTCCCAGGTGAACACCACCCGTTCGACGATGGTTTCTCCGTCCTCCGCCAGGCGGAGTTTCGCGGTGCGGCGCCCCAGAGGGTCGTACGTGTAGCGCCAGTGGGTGCGGTCTGGGGTGACAACCGAGGTGAGGCGGTCCTCGGCGTCCCACTCGTAGCGCCAGGTGTCTGGTTTGCGGGACAGCCGGGTCCTCTGCCGGAAGATGATGCGGCCAAGGGCGTCGTATTCGTAGCGGACATCGCCTGCACGGGTGATGCGGGTTCCGGCGTAAGCGCGAGAGCCTACCGCTTCCTGTCCAGGGTGGTCCGATGGCCAGGCCGCCTGGGTCTGGTTGTCCGCCTCGTCGTAGGCGTAGGTCTCGGTCCAATTGACCGCCTGAACTGCCGTCACCCGACCGGCAGCGTCGAGGTCGAAGCGGCGGGAGCACCGGGCAGACCGTTCCGCTCTTGCAGATCGCCCCGTCGAAGACGGACCAAGAGCGACTTGTCTTGGTCACGCCGGAGCTGGCGGACGTGTTGAGCACGGTCGTCTCTCGAGTCCGAGGCTCGGACGGGAGAGTTCCCGTTCTTCGTAGCTACGACCACTACGAACGGGTCTGGAACCCGCCGATGCCTCTCCTGTTCCAGGATCGCTCTGGCGGCTACCTGCGTCCGCTGTCACGAGCGACGATCCGTCGGGGACTCGACGTCACCTTGTTGGCCTCAGGTCTGACGGACAGCGCGGGTGACCCCCTCATCTTCCAGCCCCACGACTTCCGCCGGATCTTCATCACGGACTCCATCCTCAAGGGCCTGCCCCCTCACATCGCCCAGGTCATCGCTGGTCACGACCACATCGGAACGACGATGGGATACGCCGCGATCTACCCCACTGATGCCGTCGAGGCACACCGAGCGTTCATCGCCCGGCGCCGGGCTCTGCGACCTGCCGACGAATACCGCACCGTCACCCCTAAGGAATGGGGAGAGTTCCTCGGACACTTTGAGCGCCGCAAGCTCGCCCTGGGCGACTGCGGCCGCGCATACGGAACTGACTGTGCTCACGAACACGCTTGCGTCCGATGCCCCGCCCTGATCGTCCACGCGACAGAACGTCCCCGGCTTGTCGAAATCCGCGACAACCTCCTCACGCGCATCTTGGAAGCCGAAAGGGAAGGCTGGCTCGGCGAGATCGAAGGGCTGCAGAGCAGCCTGACCCACGCCGAGGAGAAGCTAGCCCAACTCGACGCCCAGATCTCCCGGAAGCAGGAGTCTGTCGACCTGGGAATCCCTACCTTTCGGGAGATCGTTGCTCGCACCACTGCGGCGGCCACCCCGCCGGGGCCTGCGTGACTGAACGGCTGTCAATCCGGCGTGCTCAGCGGACACCGCCACAGAACGCGGCGCTTGGACGAGCTTCGTCCACGCGGATGATCTACACCACCCCGGCCCGGGCCACGGGCCACGTTCTACGGGCGGCGGGCCAGCAGGTGGGTGTCGAGGAAGCCCCGCTCGGACGCTGGGTCGTGGAGCAACCGAGCCACCGTGACGAGTCCGGCCCCGGCCAGCAACTCGGCAAACTGCTCCGCCGGCCAGCTATAGGCAGGCGCCACCTTGTGGTCGAAGCGGACAGGCTCCGGCCCCTCGGTTCCGAAGAAGGACGCCAGGAGCAGGCCCCCTGGTGCCAAGACACGCACCTGCTCAGCGAGAAGCGCGGGCAATTCTTCAGGTGGGGTATGGATCATCGAGTAGTGGGCCAGCACTCCGCCGAGCGCGCCGTCCTCGACCGGCAGGGCCTCCATTCGTGCTTCGTCGAACCGCAGCGCCGGATGGGCCCGCCGGGCGTGGGCGACCATAGCCGGGGAGAGGTCGAGTCCGAAGGCGTCCAACCCCAAGTCGTGCAGCATGGCGGTCAAATGGCCCGGCCCGCACCCGACGTCGGCTGCCCGCAGGTTCCCCGTGCCACGCACGAGCTCGGTGAAGGTGCCGATCATGTTCCGCGCGAACGGCTGCGTCTCCAACCGATTAGCGAACATCGACGCATACAGTTCGACGACCCCGTCGTAGGCCGCCCTGGTCTCGTCCTGGTGTTTTAACACGGGAGTGAAGCTAACACCCGCGTCGTTCACAGCAGTTCTCCGGCCCCATACCGGCCCCTTCCCCGCAGGACTGATCGTCCTGTCACCTGACCACGGGACGCCCCGGTAGTTCGGGGAGGAGCCGGCCGAGGAACTCCGACGGGTCCCCCTTGGCCGCGTCCCAGGCGTTCTTCAGCGCGCGGTCGGGGTTGGCGGCGGTGGAGGTGAGGCCGGCGAGCGTCATGCTGCTCCGGGACGGCCACGGGTGCCGGAGGTGCGGCGACACCGGAACGGGCGTCACCACAACTTTGCCGGGGCCCTTGTTGTACCCCCGGGCCAGATGGTGGTCCGGGGGCCTACCAGGGGTGATTGCGAGGCTTGCGCAGCCAGAACCCGTGCGGCTCTGCACCCGAGGACGGATTCAACCACGGTCGGAGTTCGCCCGATTCGTCCGGCACCGACTCGCGTGTGAAGCGAATATCCAGCTCCGCCAACAGAGGGGACAAAACTGCTTGAGCCTCATCGTTCAATTTGCCCATATCAATCTCCAACCGGCTACGCGAATCCAGATCATTGATGTAGGCGCTGATCGGATACTGCCCCGGTAGTTTCCAGTCGGATTCCATCCTGCGCACAAGATGCTCCCAGGATGTAAACAGATTTCTCATGGAATACAACGGTTCTGAAATGTTCGCACGAATTTTGGGGGCGAGCCCTTCTAGTTCGATTGCCAGTCGGTAGGCGTCATACTTGGCGATGCTATCGATCGCCGATGTGGAGAGTAGAGACCATGCCTCGTCCGTACAGGGGGTATCCGATGCCTCGTGCTGAGATTCCGAGAATTGGTTCACGGTGTTACTCCTGGAGTTGTCGCATGTAATAACTGTAGCCATCACTTGGTTGCATGAAGGTGCCGTTGGATCCCTCGCGAATTAGCATCGTGCCAGTCGGATCATCCCACCATGCCCAGCGAGGGGTCCCCGACGGGGTATCTCTCATTTTAATGCCAGGTTTCGCAGTCATCATGTCTTCGAGGTACTCGGGGACATCTATGTCTTGGACTCCCGGAATGCCTCGCCTGTTGATGTCGCCGTGAGCCGCTATTTTGTCGGCGAGCATGCTGAGGTTGCCTGCCTGACTCGCCGGGTCGGCCTGCCCGATGCACGCTTTGAGTCCGAGCGGGTCAATCCACACATGGGGGTTTCGAACGTATGCAACGGGATTGGATGCCGGAAGGAGGCCGAGGGGATCTGGCGATAGATATCGGGCAGTTTCCGGATCATAGTAGCGATGGACATTATAGTGATGCCCTGTTTCGGGGTCGAAGTACTGCCCCGGAAATCTAAGCGGGGTGTACGTCGTGCTCTTCGCCGTCCACGACGTCGCTCCCCAAAGTGTGCGGCGAGTTTGCCATGCAAGTGCGCCTGACTCGTCTACGAGCTCGCTAGGGGTTCCGACGAGATCGGTGATTATGGCAAAGAAGCGATCATTAATTACTTCTTGCGCGGTGCCCGCAGTGATAATGCGTTCCGTCTGGGCTATCGGGCGTAGGCCGTCATAATCCCATGTGAGGCTCACTGGGTGCGGAAATTCTTCACTATCGTGGACTTGTTCGCAGAGAACTGCACCGTCCCAGGTGAACGAAATTTGTTCCGCGATGGCTAGCCCGTCGTCCGTGACGCGGAGCTTCGCGATACGACGCCCGAGCACATCGTAGGTATATTGCCAATTTTGGCCATCAGGGGTGGTAACTTTTCTCAGTCGATCCTCGGCGTCCCACTCGTAGCGCCAGACATCGGCCTTTCTTGATAGGCGTGATTTTTGGCGCAGGACTATTCGACCCTGCTTGTCATGCACGTATCGGGTTCGGCCGGCGTGCTGGATGGTGGTTCCGTGGTACGAGCGTGCCCCAGTCGACTCTTGGCCCGGAAAGCCCGACGGCCAAGTTGCCGACGCTTGGTTCCCAGCCGCATCGTATGTGTACCGTTCCGTCCAGTTGGCGGCATGTACTTCCGTAACGCGGCCGACGACGTCGAGGTTGTATGTACTTGTGCCGACGAGTTGATCACCGGCACTCTCAACGCTGCCATCTGGTCGATACGTGTAGTCGCGGCGTTGGATACGCCGACCCCGAACTGTGATGTCCTGGACGGCCAGACGGCCGGTCGAATCCAGAAGGTGTGTCAGGGTGATCGTCTCATTGATATGGCGAGCCAGTTCCCGTCCGGCAGGGTCACGTTCGAATGACACCCCCCGTCCGGATGTCGTGAGATGGCTCCGGCGCCCTGCAGCATCGAAAGTCCACTCACTCACAGCGCCGCCGGCAGTCGTCCTCCCGACACGCCGACCAAGTCCGTCGTACCGGTAAGTAGTAGTTCGTCCATTCACCGATTCGGAGCGCAGGCGTCCATGGCGATCGCGCATCCGGGACAGCTGTGCGACCGAACTCGTTGCTGAGGCGAGTTCGTCAAAGACATCGTATTCCAGCGTAGTTATTTCGCCGTCGACGTCTTTGAGGACTACCTTGCCTAGACTGTTGTGCTCGAACCGGATGGTCTGGCCGAGGGTGTTCGTCCTTGACGTCATCTGGTTGGCTGCATCGTAGGTATACGTGACAGTGCGGCAATCGAAGTCGGACTCGGAGGTGAGGCGACCGGCCGAATCGTATTCGTAGCGCCATTTAAGGCCCTGAGGATTGGTGACACCCGTCATGCGCAATTCGGCATCGTGACTGAACTCGAAGCGAGACCCATCAGGCCCTGTCCGCGCTACGAGGAGATCGAAGTCACTGTACTCAGAGGTAGTGATGCGCCCCATGGCATCCGAGTGTGCGATGCAATTGCCTTCTCCGTCGAACGTCCAGGTCTGCTCACTACCGTCCGGCATTACCTGGCGCGCCAGCTGGCCCTCTACTGTCCATTCAAAACTGGTGATCGCCCCGGTGGTGTCAGTAGTTTTAGTCTTGCGGCCAAAAGCATCTCGTGCGACTCGGTTGACGGCACCCAGTGAGTCTGTAATTTCTATGGGGAGCCCTGCTTGGTCGCAGACCAGGGATGAGGCGTGACCCATGGCGTCAGTCACCGACGTCAGGTGACCCTTATCGTCGTATGAAAAGAGTGTGGTAACCCCCGATGGATCGGTTATAGACGTGCGGTTGCCTTGCTCATCAAACGTCTGGCGCGTTATCAATCCAGCCGCATCGGTGATCTGTAGCGGAAGGCCGATCGCGTTATACCGCGCACTCGACCGGCGTCCGTCCGGTCGCTCTACCGTTGTCGGCCTACCGTTCTCGTCGTATGTGAAGCGGCTGACGTGTCCTAGAGGGTCGGTGGTGGAGAGCAGTTGGTGGTAGCGGTCGTGCTCGTAGCGGGTGACCGCGCCCAGAGGATTGATCTCGGCGACGACCTGGGAGCGATCGTTGATCACGTACCTGGTGGTGTGGCCCAGGCTGTCCGTCATGGACGTCATGCGCAGACCGGTGTCGGGGTCGGTGTCGTCCCAGGTGAAGTGGGCTTCGAGGTGACCGTTGGTGCCGCTCTGGTACACGCAGCGGTCGTGCTCGTCGTAGACGTACTCGTACCGGCTGCCGTTGGTGTCCGTCCACGCGGTGATGCGGCCCAACTCGTCGCAGTCGAAGCGCAGGGGCTTGCCCGATGAGTTGGTGACCGCGGTGAGGTGGCCGTCGGTGTAGCCGTAGCGGAGTATCTCCTGGTCGGTGCCGTCGGGGGCGGCGCCTGCCAGGTGCAGGGCGGTGACTCTGCCTTCGCGTGTGGTGAGTTTCAGGTGGTAGCCGCCGTGGTGCACGATCGAGGTCGGGGCGCCCGCCTCGTCGTACTCGAAGGCGATCCAGCGGCCGTTGCGGTCGTCGATCTGGGCCAGGAGCGCGAAATCTCCGGTGGGCTGGTCGACGAAGTGCCGGACCTGGCCGGTTTCCGGATCGGTGACGGTGTAGCCGTCGGCCACCCGGTCCAAGGGCCAGCGTCGGCCGTGCGTAGGCATGACGGGGGCGCCCGGTGCCGGGTGCGGGTAGGCGAGGAGGCTGCCCTCGTTGCAGCTGAACACCACGCCTTCCGCGTCGATCTCCAGGCGTTGGTCGACCGTGCTCGACCAGCCGCTGCCGAACCAGCGGCCGGCACGGTGCGAGGAGTCGAAGACCCGCTCGAAGACCAGGGGCAGCGAGCCCGGCAGGACGATGTCGGTCTGCGGGAGCAGCATGCGCCCGGTGGCGACGTCGATGGGGTCGTTGGCGCATTTGACTTTGCTGCATTGCTGCCCATTGGAGTCGGGATTGTGCTCGTGGCCTTGTCGGTTCGGGCCTTTGGGGCGTTCGGGGAGGTCCTTCATTCCGGCTCGGAGGCCGCCCTTGACCAGGCCTCCGGCCCCCTTGGTGCCGATGAGTTCGGGGAGGAGCCGGCCGAGGAACTCCGACGGGTCCCCCTTGGCCGCGTCCCAGGCGTTCTTCAGCGCGCGGTCGGGGTTGGCGGCGGTGGAGGCGAGGCCGGCGAGCGTCATGTTGACGCCCTTGTAGTACTCGGCCGGGTGTGTCAGGTTGTACGGGTCGATCGGGTTGACCGAGCGGACGAAGTTCAGCAGGCCCGCGGTCCCCTTGATGACACCGCCACCGAAGTGGGCCAGCTCCATGCCCTGGCCGACGCCGTAGTCGAACAACTCCTGCTTGGCTCGGTCCAGGCCGGTGGGCTCCTTCGGGGCGTGCGCCATCGCGGCCGTGATCGCACCCTTGGCGGCTTCGCCCGCTTCGTTACGCGCCTGCCGGGCGCGCTGGAGGATCTCCTGCGCGTGCCGGCGCTTGGCCGCACCCGGGTCGGAGAAAGTCCCGGGGTGGGGGAGCGGATGGTCGGTGTTACGGACCGCGTTGTACGCCTCCGCCTTCTTCTTGAAGGCGGCCGCCGCTGTCTCGTAGTCCTGCTTGCCCTCCTTGTGAAGGGCGATCGCCTCACCCGCCTTGGCCTGGGCGCTGGTGACCACCCCGGCGAACGTCTCCAGCGCCTTGGCCGCGTCCTCGAACGCGTCCGCCGCGCGCAGCCAGTCGGTGGGCAACGTCTGGAACTTGGCCCGGAAGGCGTCGGCCGCCTCACCCTTCCAGTGACCGGAATCGAGCTTCTT
The DNA here is from genome assembly GCF_042871485.1 of Streptomyces sp. NPDC005791. NCBI lineage: Bacteria > Bacillati > Actinomycetota > Actinomycetes > Kitasatosporales > Streptomycetaceae > Streptomyces > Streptomyces sp. NPDC005791. Next base: position 81,450 of record NZ_JBIAIP010000014.1, on the reverse strand, counting down.
CATCCCGCCGCCGACGAGATCGAACGCCTTCTGGAAGTCCCGGAGGTTCTTCACCGCCGCACTGATCTTCTCCGGACGCCCGTGGATCAGCTCGTTCGCTTCCTCGGTCTGTCCGAGCTGCTGCTCCCCGACCTCCGCACCCAGCGAGGACGCTGTCTCATCGCCCCAGTCCTCGACCGCGTCCGCCCACTGATCCGCGCCGACCTTCTCCAGGCCCGAGCCGAGCACATCGGTGCCCTTGTCGATGCCGGTGCCGACGACCTCCTTGCCCTTGTCGACCAGATCGCCCGCACCGTCGTAGACGGCGTCGCCCCACTTCCCCCCAGTCCACCATCAGCGACTCTCCCCCCACCGCGGCTGCTCGGCCTGATCGATCGTCTCCTGCGACGGATCCAGTTGATCCCGCAGCCGCTCATCCGCCGCATCCCGCACCTCGGGGTCGAGCAGGCCGTTGCGCTCCATCGAGTCGAGCGCGGCGTCCTCCACGTCGTAGGCGGTGTTCTTCCAGGTCTGGTTCACCTCGTCCTGGGCCTGGCTCATCGACTCCCAGCTGTAGTCCGGGTTGTCGTACGCGGACTGCGTGCTGATCTCGTCCCAGCTCTTCGTCTTGACCTCGTCCTCGGACAGGTGCGGGTTCCCGTTCAGGGAGTTCACACCGATCTTGATCGAGTCCTTGACGTACTGCTCCTGCTCCGCGTACGAACCGGCCGACAATCCGACACCCAGGGCGAAGCCGTTGCCCTTCTGCGTCAGGGCCCGCACACCCCACTCCCAGCGGTTGCAGAACGTCTCGAACTCCGACGTCAGCCCGCCGTGCCCCAACTCCAGCCCTGACAGTGCAAGATCCGAGAAGCCCCGGCCCACCGACGCCTCACCGATGAACCCGAGCTCCTTCAGCTCCGCGTGCGCCAGATCGATCCCCTTCGCGATCTCCGCCAGCGCCTCCGGCGGCACCTGAAGATCCGCGTTCTCCCCGCTCACTGCGTCCCCCCGAGATCCACCGCGACCGAATCCGGCACGATGCCCGCCACCGGCGGGAACAACATCCCGCCGTCCACACTGCCCGCATCCAGAGCCACCCCCGCCGGACCCGGCAGCATCGGCACCATCACATCGAGCAACCTGGCACCCAGAACGGTCTGATACGTCCACTCCCGCCCGGCTTCCCCACGGGCCAGCGCGAACCGGACCAACGCCTCCTCGTCCGAGAAGGCGCAGATCCAGCGCACACCGTTCTGCTCCGCCGACCACAGATCGCCGGCCTCATCCAGCGGCACCAGCACCGCCGTACGCCGGAACTCACCCAGCAACACGGCGAACTCACGCCGGGCCAGCCGCAGTCGTTCCTGCTCAATATCAACTGAAGACGCCGCAGCGGGCATGGACTCCGGCGGCGAGCCCGGCAGGTCCACCAGGTCCGCCAGCCGTGACCGCCTCTGCTGCTGCTCCGGTATCCCATCTCCACCCGTGGTCATGCGGAGGATCATCACACGCACGAATTTTCGAGTGCAACTGACATCGTCTACTGGCCGGAAATCTGCTGCGTCGGGCACGGGAAGACGTCCAGGACCGCCCATACCGTCTTGCCCGGCCCGTCCGCGCAGGGGTACCAGCCCCAGCGGTCGGCGAGGGCGGTCACCAGGAGCAGGCCGCGGCCGCCGTCCTGGTCGGTGGGCACCGTTTCGGCAGGGCTGGGGAGGCGTTCGCCCCGGGTGTCGGTGACCTCGACGCGGACGGCTGTGCCTTCGGCGCAGAGGCGCAGGCGGAAGTCCCGGCCGGAGACGTGGCCGTGGCGCACCGCGTTACTGCTGAGTTCGGCGACGGTCAGCGTCACCGCGTCGTGAGCGTCGCTCCCGTACGGGATGCCCCAGGCGTCGAGGCGCTCACCGGCCAGACGCCGGGCGAGGCGTGCACCGCGCGGGGTGGAGCTGAAGCGCATCGTGAAGTCGCGCCAGGGGAAACGGGCGCGAGCGGTGCGTGCGGAACGCACCGGGAGGGGTGGCTGCGTGCTGGTCATGCCCCCACGCTGAAGCATTGTCGCTGAACGTGACCAGGGGTGACACGCTGTCGTGAGGAGGGTGTACGTGGTAGGCGCAGGGTCTGTACGCGGGAGGGGCAGGTCGGCGGCGACCTGTTCGGGCGCCTCCGCCCCGCCCCTGTCCCCGGTTCTGGTGCTCAGCCCTTCGGCTGGGTGAAGCGGAGGTGGTTGCCGAAGGGGTCGCGCAGGCCGCAGTCGATCCCGTACGGGCGCTCCGTCGGCTCGTCCGTGAACTCCACGCCCTGTGCCAGCAGCGTCTCGTAGGTCTTGCGGCAGTCGTCCGTGGTGAGGATGAGTGCGCTGCCCAGTGCGCCCTTCGTCAGCAGTTCGCGGACCTGCTCGGCTGTCTCCTCGGACATGGCCGGAGGGCCCGGCTTCTCCAGCAGGACCTGGCGGTCGGGCTGCCCGGGGACGTTGACGGTGAGCCAGCGCATGAAGCCCATGTCGACGTCGGCGTTGACCTCCATGCCGAGCTTGCCGACGTAGAAGTCGAGGGCCTCGTCCTGGCCGAGGACGTAGATCTGTGAGTGCGTGATCGCGTTGAACATGTGCACCACGCTAATCGGCAGGCCCGCCGAAAACTTATCCAAAACTGCTCAACCGACGTCCCGTGCCGAGAGGGCCGGCTGCATCGAAGCACTCAGGCACTCGGCCGCGTCCACGCCTTCGTGAAGCAGGTGGGCACGCCCGTGGACACCGCTTCCTTGCGGTACGCCCGCGGTGACCGGCCGACGATCTCGCCGAACGTGCGGCTGAAGGTTCCGGCGCTGCCGAAGCCGACCTCGTAACAGATGTCCGTGACACTGCGGTCGCTCTCCCGCAGCAGGAACATCGCCCGCTCGACGCGGCGGCGTTGCAGATAGCGGTGCGGCGTCTCGCCGAAGGTGGCCCGGAAGGTACGGGCGAAGTGCGCCGGGGAGACGTGGGCGATCCGCGCCAGGGCCGGCACGTCCAACGGCTGCGCGTACGCACGGTCCATCGCGTCCCGCGCCCGGAGCATGCGGCGGTTGGTCTCTTCCACGGTGCGGCTCACGGCACCATCCCACCACAAGGCAGTTCGGTGCCGGACAGCTCTGTCGTACCCCCTCGCTACGCTCGGGCCATGAGCGTCTCCCTCTACTACTGTGCGAGCCGGGCCAGGCCGTTGACGGATGCCGAGACGGCCGCTGTCGAGCGCATCGTCGCCGCCCACATGGCGTCCTTCCCGTACGAGGACCAGGAAAGCCTGTACCTGTACGACAGTGACGACAGTCGGCCGGACGAGGTCGTTGCCGGGTCCACCAAGATGCCGTTCGACCCGGGCAAGGTGCTGTCGGTGCTCGACCATGTGCTCGGCTCGGTCACCGAGTTGCGCCGTGCGCTGCCGGGAGCGGAGTGGCACGTGCACATGGACGACCTCGACGTGCCGTGGGACGAGAGCGAGGGCTACGCCTTCCCCGGCATGCGCGATCCGGACCTCACGGCCGAGCTGGGCGGCCTCTGAGGCCCCGGCCTGCCACCTGCGGTGCGCGGTGTCCCGTGGTCAGGGCAGCCGTGTCAGGTCGCGGAGCCGGCTGACCAGTGCGCGTACGTCGCGTTCGGCAGGCGGAGTGGCGGGCGCCATTCGTCAGGTCCCCACGTCTCATGAAACGAGTCTGCACCCCAACACCCCTTGTGCTGGCCTCCGTTGGCGTCTGATCCTTGCACTCCTCCACCCCTGACGGGACGTGGGGTCCGGTGCTGGTGACACACGAACGGAGACACGCATGGGCGGGAAGAAGAGGGTTCTGCGTCGCGCGGCGGTGGGGGCGAGTGCGCTGCTGACAGCGGTGGGCATCACGATGACGGGGGCGTCCCCGGCCGCAGCCGTGGACTACTACTACGAGCTTCCGTATCCGGCGGGGGAGGCGTACACGGTCACCCAGGGGCCGGAGGGGACGTACTCGCACACCGGCCCCTACAACGAGTACGCCTGGGACTTCGGGCTCCCCGTCAACTACGAGGTGTCCGCCGCGCAGGCGGGCACCATCGTCATCTCGAACTGGTCACCGTACTGGGAGAACGGCATCGAGGTCATCATCAGGCACTCGAACGGGCAGTGCACCCATTACGCGCACCTGAACAAGGCGATCTACAACACCGGCGACTGGGTCCCGCAAGGGCGGGTCGTCGGCTGGTCGGGCAGCACAGGCGCCTCCACCGGGCCACACCTGCACTTCCAGGTGATCGACTGCAACAGCCGTGTGGGCCTGCCCGCCACCCTCCAGGGCTGGACGCCGTCCACGGGGACCCGCCCGGTCAGTGTGAACTCGTACGCCTGACCGGCGCACTTTCCAGCGGCGGCCCCGACGGGAGGGGCTGCCGCGTGGTCAGGGCGACCTGAGCAGGTCCCTGAGTCCGGCGGCGAACGTACGGACGTCCTGCTCGCTGGGCCGGGCCGGCAGTTCCTCAGGAGCGGCATCGTCTCCCGGCAGGCGGCACGGCCGGCAGAGGCCGTCGGGGAGGGCTTCCGGGCGGCCCGGGGTGCCGCACTTGGTGCACTCCAGCATGACGCGACGTCGGGGGGCGCCCGGTACCGGTAGAGCCGGGGCGGCGGGCACGTGCGGCGGGAGTTTGTCGGTGAGACGGCGGCGTACGAAGCCTACGGGGGAGCCGACCTGCGGGGGGAGGCCCGACGCCACGGCCTGGATGAGGTAGTCGGCATCCACGCCACGGGTGAACCAGGCGGCGGCCAGGGGTTCCAGGGCGCGGCAGTCGGCTGCGGAGAGCGCCAGGCGCGTGTCCTTGCGGCCGACTTGGGCCAGGGCGAGGTACGCGGGGGAGGGCGCGGTCGGGGCTGCCACCTGGGTGCGCTGCTCGGGCGCGGGGGGCGCTGTGTGCGCCGGGTGAGCCTCACTCGCGGCGGCAGCCGCGGGGGCGGTCGCAGTCGGCAGCGGGGTGGCCTCCGCCAGGGGCGGGGCGGTGGCCAGCGCCTGTGGGCCGGGTTCGGCGGACGGGGGAGCGGGTGTCGCTTCCGGGGCGGAGCGGCTGTCCTCGGTGGCCAGGAACGCGTCCCACCACTCGTTGTCGCGGGCGGTGCGGGACCAGTAGGTGCGGGAGACCCAGCGCACCTGGCCGCCCTCGCCGACCAGGCAGCGTACGCGCCGCAGATGCCCGGCCACTCCCAGGGCCTTGAGGGCGCTGGAGACGGCCATCTGGCCGTACAGCGGCAGGTGTTTGGCGAGCGACTTGATGTCCATCGCCGCGCCGTCGGGGAGCCGGTCGACGTATCCGGCGATGTACCGCTCGCGCTCCGGCATCAGGGCGAAGTCGTCCGCCCGGGGCGTGCGTTGGCCTGATGCGGTTCGTTTGCCGTAGCCGGGGCGGGCTTTCGCGTACGGGCGCGAGGATGCGGGTGCGCGGAGGGCGGGGCTAAGGTGCTCGGTAGCCACGAGATCGCTCGATTCGATCTTGGGGTGAGACCCCGGCCTGGTGTTTGCGCACCGAGTCGGGGTCGATTCGTTGGGGGCACCGTAAGCAGGCGTGACGATGCGCCGCAAGCTGATCACATTTAGTCATATCAGCTGGCCGTGACGGGGTAGGGAGGGTGGGGAGGTCTTCCCCAACCCCTTCTTTTACCTACCGGGTGAACGACATCGCTCGAATCCCGGAGCTCGCATCCCGAACCCCGTATCCCGAAGCTCAAGCGTCGGGCCCGCACCCGTGATCGCGTCCTCCCAACGAGTGAACGACCCCACCCCGACGCTCGAAGCTCGGCGCCTGAGTCTTGAGCGCCGAGTCTTCCCGTGCTCGCGATGCGCCTCACACGGGATGGCGGACTGCACGGAGGATCGATGATCTCCCCGTCGGCTGCCGCCTTCCTGGTCGGCCTCCTGTCGCAGACAGAGCCCGAAACCGCCTATGTGCACTTCGTCGGCGTCGACCCGGCGCTGCACGGGCAGGGTGTCGGGCGTGCCCTCTACCGGGCCTTCTTCGCGCTCGCCCGGTCGCACGGGCGCCGTTACGCGCACTGCATCATCAGCCCGGAGAACACCGCGTCGCGGACATTTCACACCCGGCTCGGCTTCACGGCCTCAGCTGTGAGGCCGGACTACGACGGCCCCGGACTTGACCGGGTGGCGTTCACCCTCGACCTTTCCGCTGTCCCGGCGGCCACCCCCTGGAGCAGCGATGCCCCAGTTCATTGCCGGACCCCCGCCAACTGGCTGTGAGCGGGAAAGGTCAGTGCCTCCGGCCGCGTCGCCCGGTTGGCGCGTCGGCTCAGTACCACTCCTCCACCGTCCGCTCGTCGGTGCTGACGAGGTAGTCGTCCGGATCGAGATCCATCGACTTGCGGGCGGGTGAGTCCCAGTACATCGCGTTGCGCTCCGCGAACGTCTCCGGGCCCTCGTAGGAGATCAGCCAGACGAACTGATTGCGCTCCCGGTCGACCCAGGCACCGCCGATGGTGAACCCCGTCTCAAGCCGTAGCGGCAGGATCTCGGCCTTCCACCGTTGCATCCATTCGTCCAACAGACCGTCGCGAACGGTGCAGGTGCGGAGCTGGGTGGTCTTGGCCATGAGGGGTGTCCTCTCGCGGGTCGACTCGGTGCGCCACTGCAGAGACCATGCGGTTCGCAGCGGCGGGGGTGGCTGGGCGTCGACTCGCTGGTACCCACTCTTTGGAGGGATCCACCTGTGAACGCTGTGCAGGCGGCTGAGCAGGTGATTACGGTGCCCGAGTGGGACGAGCCGAGGCGGGCGCTGCCTTCCGGACGGGTCTCGTCGGTGCGGCGGCGCCTCGAAGCGCCGCCTTTCGCTGGTTGGTTGTACGCGACAGGGCGAGGCGTGCGCGTACGTGGGACAGGCGGTGGCGATGACGCAGGACGAGATGAGTGCGGACGCGGGTACGGGGGAGGGTGCGCAGCCCTCGCCGGGGACTCGGCCGGAGGGCAAGCCGGAGAACGGGGTTGCGGTCGCGTTCGGGCGGCAGTTGAAGCTACTGCGGGTGCGGGCGGGGCTGGACCGGGTGGAGTTCGGCAAGCGGGTGGGGTACGCGGCGCAGTCGGTCGCCTCGTTCGAGCAGGGACGGCGCATCCCGCAGCCGGAGTTCGTCGACAAGGCGGACCGGGTGCTGGACGCCGGGGGCCTGCTCGTGGCGTTGAAGGAGGAGCTGGCGCGGTCGCAGTACCCGGCGTTCTTCCGGGACATGGCGCGGCTGGAGGCGGAGGCAGTCACCCTTCACGTCTACGCAACGCTGGCTGTGCCAGGTCTGTTGCAGACAGAGGAGTACGCACGGTCCGTGTTCGCGATGCGACGTCCGCTCCTGGACGATGGGACGATTGAGCAACGCGTTTCGGCACGTATGGCACGCCAGGCGATTTTCGCTCGGAAGCCGATGCCAACTTTGAGTTTCGTAATCGAGGAGTCGGTGCTGCAGCGACCTGTTGGAGGACGGTCCGTGCTGCGGGGACAACTGGAACAGATCGCGCTTCATGGGCGTCGGCGCAACGTTGAGGTCCAGTTGATGCCGACTGATCGGGCGGAGCACTGCGGTCTTGCCGGGCCATTTACCTTGATCGAGAAACACGACGGGCGGAGGATGGCTTACGTTGAGGTTCAGCGAGACAGCCGTCTGCACACCGACTGGGCGGTGGTACGGGATGTCGAGGAGCAGTACGGGATCATCCGAGCGCAGGCTCTGACACCGCGCGAATCGCTGGACGTCGTCGAGGGGCTTCTGGGAGAGGGATGATGAGCCGGATGAAAGCGCCGAGCCTGCCTGATTCGGCTTGGTTCAAGAGCAGCTACAGCAGTGGCGAGGGCGGCGAGTGTGTCGAGGTCGCCTGGCGTAAGAGCAGCTACAGCGGAGCTGAAGGCGGCGAATGCGTCGAGTTCGCCGCCGCAGCCACACACGTGCACATCCGGGACTCGAAGCAGGCCAGCGGCCCCGTGCTGACGGTCGGCCCCGGCGCGTGGGCCGGGTTCGTCGGGCTCGTCGCTGGCTGAACAACGTACGCAGAGGGCCCCGCCGCAACGCCGAACCGGCGTTGCGGCGGGGGGCCCCCCGGCGGTCCAGGGCAACGAGGCCACCGTTTCCGAGCGGCGGGTCATTCCCCACCCGGGCCGCCCGGCGGCGCGGGGTGGCGGGGGGCCCCGGGGGGGGGGGGGGGTTGGGGGGGCCGGGGGGGGGCACCACCACGGCCGGCCGGGGCCCCCCCCCCCCCCCCCCCCCGGGGGGGGCCCGGGGCCCTCCCGTGCGTACAGGGACTACTCGTCCACGTTCTCCTCGCGGCGGATCATCCGCCACGCTGCCCGGCGTGCGCTGCGGTCCAGGTTGGACCGGAAGCTCTTGTCGGGGCCGAAGTACTGGCGCCCTATGCCGGCGGTCGCCTCGATGTGGTCGGCCATGTTGTCGGCGAAGGCCCGGTCGAAGACCTTGCCGAAGTTGGCCTCGTCGTTGACGACGGCCGCCGCCCGGACCTTGGGGTCCTCCGTGGTCTTGTTGAACGGCTTCCGGACGTCTTCCTCGGTGAAGTCCGTGCCGAACTTGGCGTTGAACGCCTCGATCAGCTCCGACAACAGCGACTTCTCCTCCTCCGCCGCGCCGCCCGTGCCGTCACCGAAGCCGGAACCCTCGGGCGACAGGGAGACGTCGAACTCGCCCGTCTTCTCCACTCGCAGGATCTTGTACTCCTGCTGGCCCCGGCCGCCCGCGACGACCGCCTTGTCGTGGGCACGGGTGTACGCGAACGCCTTCGGCAGCGCGCTCTCCGCGATGCCGCCGTTCTCCTTCTGCTCGGTCGTCTCCTCGGGAGCGGGCGAGCAACGCCAGCGGCGAGTTCACCGCGATCATCGCCAACGGCAACCTGGACGGCAGCGGCCGGGTCACCGTCAACAAGGGCGAGGTCTTCAAGTCGACCCGCTGCCAGGAGTGGAAGCGTGTCGGCTGAGCGGTGCGGGCATGGCTGCGGCGGAGACACGGCAGGGCTGGAGCCGGGTGCGTCTCCCGCCTGCGGCTCACCCCCGCCGGCGTACGAAGGCCGGACCGGCCAGCCTTAATATCGTGATATTCACCCGGTAGCCGGACCTCTCCGGGTGCCCGGGCGCCGATGCCGCCGGGTGACCGGATCCAACCAGACCGCCGATCGGGAGGCGTCGATGTCCCAGCTGGTCGAAGACCAGGACACCCGCAAGGTACAGACAGCGGTGTCCGGCGCGCCGGGGGCGGACCGACCGGTCTACCTGCCGACGGAGGTGGAGGAGTACGACGGATTCATCCACCTCCATCCCGCCCGGGACTTCTACTGCGGAATCCTTCTCGGAGGCTGTGGCCGCAAGCTGTCCGCGCGCAGGTACCGTGACAAGAAGTGCCACTTCGCCCACATCGCTTCAGGGCTGTGCCGACGCACCGTCAACGATGAGTCAAGTGCCGATCACCTCTACATGGGCCGGGCCCTCGCCGACTGGTTGAAGGCGAACGGCTACCCGGACGCGCGGCCCGCCTACCAGCACGAGGATCGACCGCTCCGTGATTCGGTCGACGTGTCGTACGACCGCGGGCAACGGCTGGTGAGGGTGCAGCTCGCCCGCAGGACCAAGGGGGAGTGGGAGGCGGACGACACCCGCCTGCGCAGCAGCCATGTGGCCGTCGACTGGCTGTTCGGCCCTGACAGCATGCTCGCGAACTGGCAGATGGATCGCCAGGGTCATGCGCTCCGCATCCGCTGCCGGTCCGCCGGAGCGGTCAGGGAGGTCGAGATTGGCACACAGTTCGCCGACCGCCCCGTCGAGTGGACGAGCCCGGGCGGGTGTTCGCTGACGCCGGAAGGCATCGTGAGCCCAGGTCTCGCCCGGTCGAGGGCTGCCACGGACACAGGTACACGTCCCGGCCCCTCGACCGACTTCCCCCTCGCGCCGAAGGCCGTCGCGTTCACCGGAGCCGTGCCCCATGAGCAAGGGGAATCACAGCGTCAGTTCTACGCCGCAACCGTCCAGCCGTACGGCTCGTCGCCGATCAGCGCTCTGATATCCCTCCCGGCGGAAGCGGCGGCGCCAGAGCGGAATCAGGTCTACCTGCTGGCCGGAGCGGTACTGTCCCTGAGCCGCTCCCCCCGCACCGACGACCTGACGTGGCTCATCAAGGCGGACGGTGTACGCGAGCTGGAGCACAGGGCGGCGCACGCGTGGTCGCCTCTCCTTCTCTCCCGCCCCACCCCGGTCGTACCTGCGCGGTACGTGCGGACCGTGGCGCAACCGGAGTCCACGCCCGTAGCTTCCGGCGATCCCGTGACGACTGATGGTGACCGTGCCGCAGCGATCGCTGACGCCCTCACCAAGGCGGCACGGGCAGGAGGCGTCATCGCCCTGGCGGCGCTGGCCGAACTCCCCTCGGTGTCGGTCGACGCCTCTGACACCGTGCGCTGGAGGCGCCTTCTGACGGAGGTCGAGCGCTCACGCGAACCAGGCCGGCCGCTTCTCGTCTCGCTCATCGAGGGGCCGCGGGGCGGACCGGTGCCCTGCTACGCCGACGTGCTCGGCGCGATCGGCTGCGCCGCCGGCCTGGACCTCACCCGACACTGCGAGCAGGAACGCGTACGGGTGTGGGACGCCCACCGGCCCCTTGCGCCGGTGCAGTCGTGCGCCCAGCCGACGCCACCGAAGCCGTCGACGCCTCCGATGTCGCGGACGGCCCCTCGCAAGGGAGGATCTGCGGCAACGGATCGGGCAGCCGCTTTCGACGCCCTGATGGATCTCGCGGCGGAGGCTCAGCGTGCCGGTGACGTGGACACCGTGGACGTCCTCGCACTCCAGCTGAGTGGCATGACCAGGGGTGCCACCGATTCCCGGGCGGTCGATGACCTGATCGACTGGATCGTGGACCGGCGCGCCGACCACCTCTACGCGACCGCTGAACACCTGGCAGCCCTCCTGGACCAGCTCGACCAGGAAGGTGACGACCTGCCCGCAGACCAGGTCCGGCGGCTCGTACGGGAAGCAGAAGCGCTGGCCGAGGAGGCGGGGGAAGAGCTCACCGTGGAGGAGCGCCGTCACCTCGCCCGTTGGCGGGAGCACCTGGATGCGTCGGCGGACAGGCCCACGCTTCGTGCCATTCGCTCGTACGCGGCGCTCCTGCGCCCCGCGCTCCGGCGTGTCGCACGGGAGGGGCGCACCACTACGTGGATGGAACTGGGGCAGCGGTTCGAAGCTCCGCTGGCGGAGCTTCTGCCGGATGACAAGGTGGCCATCCTGGTCGAGGTGGACCGTGAGACGCCGATGGACGAGCAACCGCTGTCGGCTCTGATCACAGCACACCGTGGGCCGCATCCGCTCTACAGGCAGGTGTTGTTCAACCTCGACCGAGGGGACCATTCGGCCGAAGCGGGCCATGTGCACCGGCGGTTCGCGGTGAACCGCCATCACCTCCCGTCGCGCGTACCGGGAGGGCCGGCGTGAGCGCCCGCAGTGCGCACGTCGAGGCCCGGCGACGACGGGTGTCCCGTGGGCTGGTGCCGGCGCACCGAGATCGGCACCGACGAGGAGGGTCGGCCGATCCTGGCCCGGCACTTCGACGAGCGGGTGCCGGGCGCGCAGGCGGCGGTCGACGTCGAGCCCCGTGCGGTGCACCCCTCGGTCACGAGTGCGCGTCGGAGATATTCCGTGCGACGGTGCGGGCCAGGTCCTGCGTAATTCCTGTGCTGCGGGCGTAACCCTGCGTATCACCCCATTTCAGATCCACCTCGTACGTGACGGTCACCAGCAGGTTGTCCAACCGGACGCTCGTCGCGACCGTCGGGCGATCCTCGCTGTGCCCTACGGCGGTGACGGCCTCGTCGCCCACTCCGCCGAGGTCAACGGCGTGTTGGGAGACGATCGGCCCGACGGGGAGTCCGTGGCCGAACAACCCGTCCGCGCTTTCGACGGCAGTCAACGTGGATATGGGTTCGAGCAGGTCCACAATGATCACCACGACGGGGTCTCCGGCAGACGGCGTGCCGGTGTCCCAGGTGCAATACCTCCTGACGAGGCCGTAGTCGTGCTCCTGGGATGGCTCTCCCCCGGGATCCGGGACGACCTTCCCCAGGGCCTCACGGTCGATCAGTTCGCAGACGGGGGCGACCGCTTCGTACGGTCCGGACTCGGACTCAGCTTTCAGCAGGAACATGTCCACGCCCATCGCGACTGACCCGACAGCGAGAACGATGCTGGAAAGCATGCTTCTGACCAGCCGGAGTTCCTCGATCCGCGAACTGCTCGCCGACACCCGAGCAGGGGCGGGCTCCCCGGCCTGCGCGGCCAGCCGCTCCTGGAGCCGGGAGTGCCGGAACTGGTAGACGGCACCGGACTGGCGCAGCACGCCCAGGCGGTGGGCCTCTCCGAGAAGGCCGAGCACGTTCCACGGAAGCTTTCCCGCACCCCACAGCCACACCCCGGACGCACCGAACCCGCACCAGGCGGACGACGATGCCCCGAGCACGGCGATGGCAACGAACGTGACGACCGCGGTGATGGCCCCGGTGCCCGGTCGGATGTCGATGAAACACAACTCCGGTGCGAACGCCGCGAAGATCAGAAGCCCGGCCGCCCGCCAGACCGCCGAACCTCCCCTCAGCACGTTGATGAGCCCCAGCGTCACCAGCGTCGCCAGTCGGTCCTCCCTCAGCGTCCGCTCCGGGCCGCGAGTGGACGCATCGCTGGGGCCGTGGCGGAGATCCTCAAGAGGCTTCTCCACCGTCGGCCGGCCAGGGGCCCTGGGCCGACGTCTCTTCCGGCGCACAATCCAGTGGCCGACGGAGAAGATCACGGAGGCAGCCGCGGCGATCACCTGGAACAGCGTGTACTGCACGAGCCACGAATAGAGCAGCCCTCCGCAGACCACCGCCACGACGACGAGCGCGGGCCGAACCATCCGCCCCGGCTCGGTACGCGGGACGTACTGAGGCAGCGATTCCCGGGCGTTGAACACCACGTCGGCGACCGCTATCAGACAGAGCACACCGAACGGGACCCAGACCGGCATGCCGATGCCGAACCAGGACGTCTGGCTGTCGACCCGCCACCCGAGCAGAGCAGTTGCAGCCCCCATGGCCAACAGCGCCCCCACTGCCCGGGCCGCTCTCGGACCCGCCTGGCTCAGCCGCCACCACTCCAGGTCCTGGGTCCCCAGAGAAGTGAGGTGCTGCGCCAAGAACATCAACCATCTCGCGGTCCGCTCCGATTGACCGGTGACCGCCGGGACGAGTTGGCCCAGCAGATGGTCCTCGATCGCGGCTCGGCCGGGGAAGCGGCGGTGGTCCAGAAGCTCCGCGGGATCGCGGGAAGTGTCGCTGTAGGTGATACGGGCCAGACCCGTCATCAGTGGGGTCGTCAGCACGTCCCGCAGCCTCAGCACCTGCGGGTCACTCGGGTGCTCGCGCAGCCGGGTGAGCACCGGGTCCCATTTGGTGGCCACGGCGCCGCCGACCACCAGCTTCCGGGCCGTACGGTGCAGATAGTCCACCGACTCCTGCACGCTCAGTGGCTCCACCCGTACCGCCGCAGTTGCCGGCAGCACGATGTCGGCCTGCCTGACGGCGGCCTCGTACTCGTCGGCCCTGCTGGTGAGCAGGAAGGGGTCCGCCTCGCCGAGCGAGGCGCGAAGTCTTCGCAGAGCATGGTGCCGGGTCTGCGTGCTCATCTCGTCGAAGCCGTCCAGCACGGGTAGGAGCCGGTCCGACCTGAGGAGTTCGGCGGCGACTGTCCCGCCTGACACCGCCTGCCCGGCGAGTGCCGGGTGGTCGGCCGCCAGGCGTCCGGCCGCCCAGGACTCCAGGTCCTGCGTCGCAGGGTCCCACGAGGCCATGGGAAAAAGTACGGGAACACGACCGCCCGGCCCCCGCGCACGGAGGCGGTCCAGAGCGAAGCGCAGCGCGAGCACGGATTTGCCCGCCCCGGCTCGGCCGAGAATGAGGAGCCGACCGGAAGGGATTCTGGAATAGACCTCGTGGAGAGCGCTGCTGCCCGAGAGATCCAGCGGCGCGTCACGCCCGTCGTCCGTGCGGATGTTCGTCCAGTGATCCCCGAACTCCTCCGCGTTGACCCAGCGCACCGGCAGCGGAGCCGGATGCTGGAGCCTGCGGAGTTTCATCTCGCGATTCCACAACACCTCCAGTTCGCGTGCGAGTTGTTCGGCGGCGCCTTCGAGCTGTCGGTCCTGGAGGCGTGCGAGCTCCGGGTTCCGCCCGCTCCGTGTCAGGCGCCGACGCCGGACAGCGGGCCGCAACCGCGGGGCTGTGAGTACGACACACACGAGGCCCGTGAGCAGTAACGGTCCCCGGATCCAGCCGTCGGCGTCGTATGCCACCCCCACCAGGGCGACGCCTGTGACGAGCACGCAGAACGGTGCGAGCATCCGCGCGAGAGCACGGCCCGCCCCCGGGACGGGCACCTGGTCATGGTGGGTCCCGTCGGAGGAGTGGTAGACGTACTGATCCCTGCCCGCCATGTGGATCTGGGAGCTGTCATGAGCGTGGGCTTCCTGATGGGGGGTGGGCTCTCCCGCCGGGACGTTCATGCTCCGTTGATGTGCTGGTCCCTGCCCGACAGGTAGACGCGCGAGTTGTCGCGGGCTTCCGCATGCATGACGACCGACGCACCTCGGGTCTGCTCCGTCGCGGACAGAGCGGGGCCAAGGTGATCGTCCAGCAACAGCCGGAGTTCGGCGGCGAGGCCGGGGGTGTCGACGAGGGCCTGCTGGAAGCGCATCCGCCAGACCCCTGCCAGCGCCTGCTCGGTCTCCTCGTCGTCCTCGTCACGTGCGGCGAGTACCTGGCCGCGCAGGGCGTCCAGCTCGGCGCCCACGTCGTCCGCGTGATCCGGACGTACCCGGCGCCACATCGCCACCGTCGCGGCCTTCGACTGCAGCCAGGCATCCGTCGCCATGGCGCTCACCAAGGCGGTTCCCGCCGCCAGTACGATCGGGTCCATCCCCCCACCCCCACAGATAGTGATCCCAGGACCAATGTAGGGGTTTGCAGCCTCACTCGGGGGGTCGCTGTCGCACCCTTCCGCGTCGGGGCGGATCAGCCGGCGGGACCGGCGATTGCTCGTCCGGTCACCCATGGAGTAGGCAGTGTCCGGCGAGTCATGTGCCGGCCATCCGGGAGTTCGGCGGCGACGACCCCACCCGGCAACGACTCTCCTGCCCTACGGGGCGACCACGCGACGAACTGGTCGAGACGGCGTCGCGGACACCAGGCCCGGACCCGCCGCCGGCACTACGCACGGCGCGGTCACTCGGTCGCGGAGCAGGCCAGGCGAACCCGCCCCGCACCCGGCACCCCACTGCAATCCCACGTTCAAGCCGCTGACCAGGACATACACCGCAGTCCGGCTGAAATGCCAGTTGTCAGGCGAGCGGCGTGAGCTTCTTCGCCGTACTGCAGTGCTCGGTCCGCCCGTGCCGCCACAGCTGCACCGCGGTCAGCGTCAGGAGCGCGGCGAACACCGCGAGGAAGACGGCTGCGATCATCGTCTGTCTGCCTCCCGCCGCTGAATCGCCGTAGGAGAGCAGGCCGAGGGCGGAGAGCAGCATCCCCGTCACGTAGACCGAGCGGACGCGCCGCAGCTGCCGCACCGCACGAGGAGCAAGAGCAACACGCTTCACGAAAGCCATGCCTCCTCGGTACCCCGTGTGAGGGCGTTGAGACGTTGATCCGACGGACAACCGCGTTGCGGGCCAAACCCCGTAGCGATGGCCCGTGCGTCCTGTGGCGGGAGGGCCATGGTGCGTGACGAACGCTGTTTTCCGGGCACCCGAAGGGCTTACCCGTCACTCGACCACCGTGAGGAGCCGGCCGTGGCCCTGGTGCAGCTCGACCTTCCCGACCCGATGGCGTTGCGAGGGCGTTGGGCGGCCCTCGCCGCCGTGCTGGCCGCCTCCGGGCACGGCGAGCGGTGCCGGGCACTCTGGCCGCTCTGGCACTACGACGACGGGCACGGCAGCTGGGCCGATCTGCACCACCTCGACGAGGGGCGCGCGGTGCTGCTCGGGCAGGACCGGAACGACTCCGAGACCTTCTACGCCGAGGCGTCCGACTTCTTCGAGGAGAAGGAGACCGACCTGCTGGCCGGCGCGCCGGACTGGTGGGAGCCGCCCGTCCGCAGGGTCCGGGACGCGGAGCTCTTCCTCGGCTTCGTGTACGGCTTCGACGGCGGCGCATGGCGCCGCGCGGAGTACGACCTGGACGACGGATTCACGAGTGTGGGGCTGCCCGTGCTCGCCACAGCCTTGACCAGGGGGAAGATCCTCGCCACCGTCCAGCGCATGCCTGACTCGGAGGGAGGCAGGCCCGCTTATGAGGCGATCGACGCGCTGATAGCCGCCGACGGCGAGGCCGATGCCGGACTGGTGGCGGCCGTCGGCCCCTCCGCCGGCTGGGACGCGGAGGCCGGTGCGGCGGCGGCCCGCGCGTTCCTCGCGGTCTGATCGCCGGTGCGCGGTCCCGCGAAGGCCGGACCGTCTCACCAGGTCCGCGGCTGGAAGTGCTCCGGCCTGAGGGTGCCTTCACCGCATTCCTCGGTGGATGCCCGCACACGGCCCCGCGGGGAGGGCGGGCCCGTCACCTTTCGCCCGGTGGCCGTGCCGACGGCGCTTCACGCCGGACGGGCGTCAGGCCTTGACGCCCAGGCCCCCGTACACGTTGATGTCGGCGTCCGTGACGTCGTTGATGTCGTGGTACCGGACCTTCTCGATGTCTTCGAGACCCGCCAGGTAGGACTCCTCGGGCTGCTCGGGCACCGGGGCCGCGTGGTCCGGGCGCCAGTGGTGCACCGGAACGACCCCGGGGGCGGCGAGCTCCAGCCCGGCCTCCGTGAAGAAGCGTCCGACGTCCTTGTGGTTACGCAGCACGAAGGTGAAACCCCGCTCCGTGTACGTGCGCTGGACCGCGCGGATGTTCTCCGGGTTGAGGTCGTCGGTGAGGTGGCTGAGGACGAGCCGGCTGCCGGCGGGCAGCGCGCCCATCAGCTCACGGACGATCGGGTACGCCTCCTCGTCCTCGACGAAGTGCAGGATCGCGACGAGGCACAGCGCGACGGGGCGGCTGAAATCGAGGGTCCGCGCGGCCTGTTCGATGATCTGCGCCGGGCTCTTCAGATCGGCGTCGATGTAGTCCGTGCGTCCCTCGGGACCGCTGGTGAGCAGGGCGCGGGCGTGGGCGAGGACGACCGGGTCGTTGTCGACGTAGACCACCCGTGTCTCGGGGGCGGTGCGCTGGGCGATCTGGTGCACGTTCTCTGCGGTCGGCAGGCCGGTGCCGATGTCGAGGAACTGGCGGAT
Organism: Streptomyces sp. NPDC005791; assembly: GCF_042871485.1. NCBI lineage: Bacteria > Bacillati > Actinomycetota > Actinomycetes > Kitasatosporales > Streptomycetaceae > Streptomyces > Streptomyces sp. NPDC005791. Next base: position 64,135 of record NZ_JBIAIP010000014.1, on the reverse strand, counting down.
GCCGTCCTCCTCGACCAGCGTGGTGACGGCGCGCCGCAGGAAGTCGCGGTTGTGCCGTACGTCGAGGTAGCCGCGCGGGTTGGCGGCGAGCCCGGCGGCGGCCGCGTTGCGATCCGCAGGGTAGTGGTCCTTGCCGCCGAGGAAGACGTCGTAGACGCGGGCCGGGTGCGCCTTGCTGCTGTCGATCCTCCTTCTCAGCTCCGAGGGGTCCTGGTCGAGGGTGTCACCGGGCACGGGCGTCTCCTGGCAGTGCAAACCTGAGTGGTGGCCAACAACCTAACGTGCGGGCCGACTTGCCGATGCCCCGCACCTATCGGCGGGCGTGGTCCTCGGCGCCGGTGTGGTCCAGGACCGCGGCGGTGAGCGGGGCGAGGACTTCCTGGGGGAGCGCGTGCCCCATTCCGGGGATCTCGACGGTGTGCGCCCCGCGGATCACCTGGGCGAGATGCTGCGGGTGCGGGGGAGGGAAGACCGGTTCGGCCGGAGCCGAGATCACGAGGGTGGGTACGTCGGTCCTCGCCAGTTCCTCGGTGCGCAGCATGCCGGAGGTGTCGGCGCGGCCGTGCGCGGTACTGGAGCGGTGGTGGCCGGTGTGCTCGATGATCCTCCGCTCCAGCGCGCGGGCGCTCTCCGCGTCGAAGGGGAGCTGGTCGCCCGCCAGCGCCCGCCAGTGGGCGACGCGGGCGTCCAGCTCGCCCTCCGGGCCGCGTTCCTCGGCCGGCCGGGCCCAGATCTCCAGGACATGGGGCGCGATGCCGGGAAGTTCCTCGGGCGGGACGCGTGTGCCGTCCGGTTGCACGTACGGGGCCGTGCTCAGCGCGGACGCCCCGATCAGGGTCGCGCTGAGCAGGCGGTCCGGATGGTCGGCGATGAGCAGTTGGGCGAGCATGCCGCCGAGGGACATGCCCACGACGTGGGCGCGGTCGATGCCCAAGCCGTCCAGGACCGTGACCGCGTCCTCGGCGAGGTCGGTGACGGCGTACGGATGCTGGTCGAAGGCCCAGGTGGATCGGCCGGTGTCGCGGTGGTCGTAGCGGATCACCCGGTGGTGCGAGGCGAGCGCGTCCACCAGCCCGTCCGGCCAGCCGAGGCCGGAGGCCTGCGCGCCCATGATGAGCAGCAGGGGAGGTGCGTCGGCGGGGCCCCGCTCCTCCGCCCACAGGCGCACGCCGGGTGCCACGTCGATGAAGTGGTCCATGGTGCTCCTCCTGAAGGGCGGACTGCGTGTAAGCCGATACGTATCGTCTCGAACTCACCGTAGCGCAGACGGCGAGCGCGACACCTTCGAAGTCCTGCGCCCCGCCCATGTGGACGAGGCGAGAGGCAAGTTGGTCCTTTCGGGACGGCTGAAACGGCTACCGCGTCACGCAGGGCAGGTGACCTCCCAGGCGGCCTCGATCATCCTGAAGATCTCGTCCACCGCGGCCTCCGGATCATCCGCCTCACGGGCCACCGCATAGGCGTCGATCACGAACCGTGCGATCGTCCGGCAGGCCGTCGTGGTCTGCCGCAGGTCGGGAGCGGCGGCGATGGCCGTGGCCAGCGCCTCTGCGTGGCGCAGTCGCATCGAGTCCGCGTACTCACGCAGGGCGGGTGACGCGTCGATCATGTGCCGGATCGGGGCGGCGCTGTCCGCCGTGCAATGACGCACCAGGGCTTGGACCTCGCGGCGCAGTGCGGGGATGAGCGGCTCGTGCGGCGCTCGGTCGGTGACCGCCAGCGTGAGGCGTTGCTCGAAATCGTCGTCCCGCTCGAAGACCAGGGCCTCTTTGGAAGCGAAGTGGGAGAAGAGCGTGGTGACGGCCACGTCGGCCTCGGCGGCCACGTCACGGATACCCACCGCGTCGTAGCCGCGTTCCAGGAAGAGTCGCAGGGCGGTGTCAGCGATTTTCTGGCGGGTCGCGGCTTTCTTTCGCTCACGGCGTCCAGTCGGCACGGTCATGCCATAACACTATCAGGCACAAAAATGGAGCTGCTTCGAAAAGCTAACGGTTAGTGTTACCGTCGACCGCATGAAGAAAGTGAGCTTCGCCGAGTTCGGCGGTCCGGACGTTCTGCACCTCATGGACGCCGAGGAACCCCACGCGGGTCCCGGCCGGATACGCATCGCAGTGCGGGCGGCGGGTGTGAACCCCGTCGACTGGAGGGTCCGAGAAGGCCAGGTCCTGGGGGCCCACCCGACTGAATTGCCCTCCGGAGTCGGGATCGACGCCTCCGGGGTGGTGGACGAGGTCGGCGAGGGCGTCCAAGGGGTCGAGGCCGGCGACCACGTGTTCGGCGAAGGCTCGAGCACCTATGCCGAGTTCGCCGTGCTGTCGGCCTGGGCCCGTATGCCCGAGGGGCTGACGTTCGAAGAGGCGGCCGGCTACCCCTCCGTGGTGGAGACCGCGCTGCGCGTCATCCGCGAGGTCGGTGTGCAGCCCGGGCAGACGCTGCTGGTCAGCGGCGCGTCCGGGGGAGTCGGTTCGGCGGTGCTGCAGATCGCCCGCGAGCGCGGCATCACGGTGATCGGCACGGCCGGGGCCGCGAACCAGGACTATCTGCGTGGCCTGGGTGCCGCCCCCGCGACGTACGGCGAGGGCTGGGCCGAGCGGGTGCGACAGCTCGGCCGTGTCGACGCGGCTCTCGATCTGGCCGGCTCGGGCGTGATCCGCGAGCTCGTCGAGCTGACCGGGGATCCGCAGAAGGTGATCTCCATCGCCGATCTCGCCGCACCGCAGCTCGGTGTCCGCTTCTCCGGCGTGGCCGGGAGCGTGCCGGATGCGCTCGCCGAGGCCGCCGACCTCATCTCACGGGGAAAGCTCCACATTCCGGTCGAGAAGTCGTACACGCTCGCCGAGGCCGCGGCGGCGCACATCGACAGCCAGGCCGGTCACACGCGCGGGCGCCGGGTCATGGTCGTCTGAGCCGCTTCCGTGGTCGGGTCACCCGGCTGATCAAGCGGCTGGGCGGCTCATGAGGGCATCGATGCAGTGGCGACAACCCGTGCGTGACGGGCCCTGGATCCTGCGGCGCGTCCCGCCTTACGGTGGCGTGATGAGCGATCACCCGGGACCGTCCGTCGCACCTGTCGAAGTCCATGAACCTCCGTACTACGTGGCGGTCTTCACCGCGGTGCGTACCCAGGAGCAGAGCGGTTACAGCGAGACCGACGCACGCATGGAAGACTTGGTGAAGGAGGTCCCTGGTTTCCTGGGGATGGACCACGCGCAGACTCCTGGCGGGCTGGGCATCACCGTCGGCTACTTCCGCGACGCCGACGCCCTCACGGAGTGGCGGTCCAACGCCGAGCACCGCGCGGCGCAAAAGCGTGGGCAAACGGAGTGGTACCAGAGCTACACACTGCATGTGGCGAAAGTGGAGCGGAGTCACGGGTTCACGCGGCCGTAGGTCCTGCAGAGCGTGACAGCCGGCCGGCCGACGTCACCTTTTGTCTTCGACAGAGCTGTCGCGTGGCCGTGCTGCGGCGCGGCCCATCTCGCGCCCAGTAGCTGATCACGGGAGACGAACGACGGCTCCTCGAGCAGGCTGCCGGGTCCGCCGGTACCGGAAGGCCCTGGCAGCGACCATGACGACGGCAAGGCCTGCCAGCACACAGACGAGCACGTTCACCGACATGGAGACGTGCTCCACCGTTGAGCCGTCGGAGTAGACACAGGCACTGCGCAGAGGCCACTCCTCCTGCTCGAGGCTCCGCAACTCGGCACCGGCGGTGGTTCGTTCAGCGCACAACTCCGGGAAGGGGCCTCCCAGATGAACGGAGAACCAGCCGTAGCAGTACACGGCCCCTGCCGCAGGAGCGAAGATCAAAGGGAGAAGCGCAAAGAATCCGGACACTGTGCGGGACGGGCTGTTCAGCGCCACCACGGCGACCACGATGCCCGCTCCCGCAGTAGCCACACAGAGGAGCAGCAGCAGACCCATCAACGGAACCGGCACCGTGTCACCTTCTCTTCGCTCATCTCTGTGACTACGCAGGACGGACTACCGCTTGGCATCCGGTGGGATCGGGCGGCCTGATGCACCGATAGCAGAAGGGGGTGCAACCGGCCCACTGGGCGACTTCGAGGCCGCCCGGATCAGCTGCAGCTGCCCGATCTCAGCGACGTTCTTCATCAGCTCGGCGTTCAGCCACGCGATCATGTGCCCGATGGTGTTGTCCGGCGGGGTCTGCCACGGCAGTGTGGAGGCCGCGTCCAGATCGGCGTCGGTGAGTCCGTCGAGGACCGCCAGCCACTGGGTACGCAGATCCTGTAGCCAGGCGACGGTCGCCGGTCCGTCGCCGGGCCAAGTGATGTCGGTACGCTCCCGGGGAGTACGTCCCTGCGCGTGATCGATGGCAGTGCTCCACCACCAGCCGATGTGCCAGCTCACCCAGCCGATGGTGGGCACGGGAACGGGGTCGGGCTCGGTGTCGGCCCAGTCCGGCAGCCAGTTGCCGGCGCTGTCCGGGCGCACTGTCCACGTCAGGGCAGTGGGCTCCCACAGGAAGTCCTCGGGCGCGAGCCGCTCCAGGTGGTACGTGAACAGTGACCAGGTCATGTCGAACTGCCAGCGCAGTAGCTCACGGCGGGGATTGTTCATCGTTCGATCCTCGCATGCACGGGACGCCGCGAGGACTACGAACAGACTCACCTCGCCGTGGCCGGCCTGGTCTCGGACCGCGCGGCCGGACGCACGACCCGTCGCCTCACGAGCACCGAACTCGTGCCCGCTCGCGCCACGGCCTGCTGCATCACCCACCAGCCGTACCGCCAGACCAACACGACCCGACCACACATTCTTCCCCCCGAGGTCGTAATCCTCGGACCGGCTGTGTCGTCAGTACCGCGAGATACGATCACGGCCTCGATGGGCCGGACGGAGATCGTGAGGGACTCGCGGCCATGGGGGGTGGGTCGCACAGGCCCCGGCATCCAGCTCGGGACTGGAGGTATCTTGCCGTAATCCCACCCCCCTCCCTCCCCGCTCTGCACGACCTCGTTACGGCAGCAGGGGGCGGCCCTCACGGGCGGCTGTGAAGTGCTCAGGTCTGAGCGCGTCCTCCCCGTACTTCTCCGTGAAGGCGCGCACCCGGCCCAGTGGCGAGGACGGGTCCGGCGGGCCATCGCTCACCGTGACCCCGAGGGCGATCTCGGCGAACGCGATACCTACTTGCTGCGGGTCGTTCATATCCATGGGTGAACTGTAGAACGGAGGTCTGACACAGCTACGGCGTTTCTCCGTCGATCCGGTGCGAGGGAGGAAAGGAGACGAGTCACCGGCGCGGGCATCGACGATCGCTGACGTCCGGTTCGGCCCACCTCGAGGGCCGAGCTCATCTGGCGCCGCGAGGCGCACCCCACGGCGCAGCCCTGCCTCGGTCCGCACGGTGCCCTGCCCGATATGGCTGAAGCTGACTATGGCCATACGCACCGCTGCACCCAACAATCAGCGCATGGCAGACGACGAAGGCGGATGGCGTCCCCCGGACAGCAAGCACCCTGGTTACCTCCGAGGAACGGTGGCGGCCAGCCCCCTACCCCGCACAACGAGAACCCCGGAGGGCGGCGGCCCCGACACAACCTCACCGCTTACGTCGCAGTCATCGCGTTCGTCATCTGGACGCTCGGCGCCATCCAGTGGACCAGCCAGGACTGTGACCTCCCCACCTCGTACGGCCTGGTGATCACCCACGGATTCCCCAATGTCTTCGAGGGATGCGGCACCGGACACGGAGCCAACGTCGAAAACGACTGACCTCCGGAACGGGCCGACCAAGGAGGGAGACACAGCGTGCCCGCGCCGAAGAGGCTGCCCGACTCGGCTGGTCGCATCGGCGCCAAGGCCGCGCCCGGGCCGGCCGATACAGACGGATGCGCGGCCCCGCGGGTGAGGGTCCGGCCGGGCGTTCCCGCCCGGCCGGACCCTCACCTCACCGAGTCACCAGGCCCGGAAGGTGGCTTCGGCCCGGTCGGCGGGAGCGACGCGCTCGGCGTACAGCAGCGCGTCGCGGTGCCGCAGGAAGTGGCCGGGCTCGCTGTAGGACTCGAAGGACGTCAGGGACCGGTCGGAGAGTCCGGGCACACGTCGCCATGTCGCGTCCGCGTGGAAGCCGGCGTCGTCCGTGCGCGTGCCGATCCACACCTCTCCGTCCCGCTGCCTCAGGAAGCTGCCGGGGAAGTTGACCGACTCCAGTGAGACCGCCGACGGGTCCGCCAGGCCGGGAACGACCTTCCACTGCATGTCGGCGTACGGTGTGACGTCGGGGTCGACCCGGCCGCGGCTCCACGCGTGCCGGATGAACTGGTTCGGGGCGTCAGCCGCCTCGAAGTTGAACACGTTGGAGCGGATCGAGACGTTGTCGAAGCGCACGCCGGGCCCCGGTGCTGCGGCGCCGCCCTTCGACGACAGCCGGGCAGTGTGTACGCCGTTGGCGCCGGAGGTGAAGCCGGTGTCCGTCGTGCTGATCTTCGGCTCGGCCATGTCGTCGACGTAGACCTCGATGGACGAGCCGATCGCCTCGATCCTCACCCGGTGGGTCTTGCCGACCGCTCCGGCCAGCCGCGCTTTCGCCAGCGGCGTCCGTTCGTCCCCCGTCGCCTTGCCGAGGACCAGCCCGCTCCGGCTGATGGCGGCGTAGTAGCCGTGGAAGCCCTCGGTGCCGGTCCCCGGCCGGGTGACGCGGAAGGCGAGCCCCGCTTCGCTGCGGCCGTTGCGCACGGTCACGTCGGCCTCGTAGACCAGGTCCGAGAAGTCGGTGTCCTGGAGGGCCAAGCCCGCGGCGGCCGAGGTGGCGGAGTAGGCGCCGTTCTTCGGTGCCCAGTCGGCGGCGCCGTACGTACGCCACCCGACGGCGTTGCCGTCGTCGAAGTTGTCGTTGACCTTCATCGTGACCGGCCGGATCGTGCCGTCCTCGTTGAAGTGGATCCGGTCGTAGGCCAGGGCCCGGTGGTTGCCGTCGGTCTCGCTCAGCGGCCGCCGGTGGTAGACGATGTACCAGATGTCGGTGCCGGGCACGTTGAGGACCGAGTTGTGGCCGGAGCCGCGGGCGACGGCCGGGTCCTGGGCCAGCACCCTGTCGATCTTCTTGAACGGTCCGGTCGGGGAGTTGGACATCGCGTACGACACCGAGTAGTCCGGGCCCGTCCAGCCGCCTTCGGACCACATCATGTAGTACGTGCCGTCGCGCTTGAACATGAAGGAGCCCTCGACGTAGTTCTCCGGGGTGATCTCCTTGTAGGTCGATCCGTCGGAGAAGGTGCCGAGGCTGGTCATGTCCGGGTTCAGCTTGACGACGTTGGCGTGGCCCCATCCGCCGTAGTACATGTACGCCTGACCGTCGTCGTCGATGAAGACGTCCTGGTCGATCGGCTGGGCGCCGTTGTGGAACTGGGAGATCAGCGGACCGCCGATGGCGTCCTTGTACGGGCCCTCCGGGCGATCGGCGACGGCGACACCGATCCCACCGTGCTCGGAGTTGTTCTGGATGTCGTTGGCGGCGAAGTAGAGGTAGTACTTGCCGTCGCGGAAGACCGGCGCGGGTGCCCAGAGCGCGTACTGGGCCCAGGAGACATCGGCGATGTCCAGCACCTTGGAGTGCTTGGTCCAGTTGACCATGTCCGTCGAGGAGAACGCGTCCATGAAGGTCTGTTCGCTGTATCTGCGGGACGTGGTGGGGAAGATCCAGTAACGGTCCCCGTAGACCGCGACATCCGGGTCGGCGTACCACCCTTCGACGAGTGGGTTCCCCGCCTCGGCCGTGCTCGGGGCAGGTGCGGCGGCGGCTGCCCGTGGGGCGGCCGGTTGCTCGGCTCCTGCGAGGGAGGGGGAGAAGCCGGCCAGCAGGGCGGCGGCGGTCAGGGCGACAGAGAGCTTGCGGAGGGTGCGCACCATGAGGCGGAGGGCCTTTCTCGTAGGCGACAACGTTGTCGGGCGAGGTGCGTGGCAAGACGTCGGGGGTGTGCGGGGGAGGTGCGGGCCTGGCGTGGTACGCACGGCACTTCAGGGCGCGCCGCTTGTACTACGTTGGAAATTCCACCGACGTGCAGCATGAGAACATGGGCGCGGGACACTGTCCACCCCGCTCGGGCTGCCCCCGTCCGGCGGCCGGCCGCCACCCCGACGGTGGGACGGAAGAGCTGCGGGCACGCATCCGTCCCGCTCGCGCGCATCGAGCGCGGGCGGTGGGAAGGACTTCCGGTCCACGGCACATGCCCGCACCAGCGGATCCGTGTCGCGCGCCAACTCCCCCTGCGCGTATGTCTGTTCGGCAGGTCGGACGGCGTCCGGCACTTCGGAGAAAGTAGGCGGCGCGCGGCAACCGATGCGGTGCCGGTGGCGACTGCGGGATGCACCCCGCCCCCGACCCACAAGGAGTTTCCTCGTGAGCCGCACTCTGAGGAGAAGCCTCGCCGTACTCCCCGTCGCGTTCCTGCTGGCCCTCGTGCCCGGCAGTGCGTCCGCCTATCCCAACCCCGGCGTCGTCAACGGCGACGTCGTCGTCCACGACCCCAGCATGATCCGCAGCTCCTCCGGCCAGTACCTGCTCTACTCGACCGGTGAGGGCCTCCAGCTCCGCACCTCCACCGACCGCACCGCCTTCGGCCGCTCCGGGAACGCCTTCACCAACAAGCCCAGTTGGTGGAAGAACTACTCCTCGGCGTCCGACCCCTGGGCCCCCGACATCTCGTACCACGGCGGCAAGTACCTGATGTACTACGCGGTCTCGTCCTTCGGCTCCAACACGTCCGCCATCGGCCTGGCGGCCTCCACCACCGGACAGGCCGGCAGCTGGAGCGACTACGGGATCGTCTACACGTCGAACTCGTCGAGCGACTACAACGCCATCGACCCCAACCTGTTCGTGGACGACGACGGCAGGTGGTGGCTGTCCTTCGGCTCCTGGTGGACCGGGATCAAGATGATCCGGATCGACCCGTCCACGGGCAAGCAGTACGCCGGGGACACCGCGCGCCGCTCGCTCGCCTCCCGGCCCACCGGGACCAAGGCCGTCGAGGCGCCCTCCATCGTCAAGCGCAACGGCTACTACTACCTGTTCGCGTCGTACGACACCTGCTGCGCCGGCACCAGCTCGACGTACAAGATCAAGGTGGGCAGGGCGACCAGCGTCACCGGGCCCTACAAGGACCGCAACGGCGTCAGCATGCTCAGCAACGGTGGTACGCCCGTCATGGAGTCGCACGGCCGTTACATCGGCCCCGGCGGCCAGTCGATCCTCGCGGACTCCGACGGTGACCTGCTCGTCTACCACTACTACGACGGCCAGGCCAACGGCACCCCCAAGCTCGGCGTCAACCTCCTGAACTGGAGCAGCGGATGGCCCGTCGCCTACTGACCCTGCTGAGCGCCCTCCTGCTGGCGCTCGCCCTGGGGCAGCCGACCTCGGCGTCGGCGGCCGAGGGCCGCCCGTACACCAATCCGGTCAAGGCGCAGAAGGGCGCCGACCCCTGGATCTCGTACCACGACGGCAACTACCACCTGGTGTCGACGAGTTGGACCGACGTCATCACCATGCGGAAGTCGCCGACGCTGGCCGGGCTCGCCACCGCGCCGAGCGTGCAGGTGTGGCAGGGCGACGCCGCCTCGCGCTGCTGCAACATCTGGGCACCCGAGCTCCACTACGCGGGCGGCCGCTGGTACCTGTACTACGTGGCCGGCCAGAACATCACCGACTACAACCCGACGCAGCGCGTGCACGTCCTGCAGAGCGCGGGTACGGACCCGATGGGGCCGTACACGTACAAGAACCAGCTGGGCAGCGGCTGGATGCTGGACCCGAGCGTGCTCACCCTCAACGGGTCGATGTATCTGCTGGGCAGTGCGAGCGGCGGCGGGACGCAGAACCTCGTGATCGCGCCGATGTCGAACCCGTACACACTCAGCGGCTCCCTCTCGACGATCTCGAGGCCCACCTACGACTGGGAGAAGTCGGGCGGCACGGTCAACGAAGGGGCCGAGGTGCTCCAGCGGGGCGGGAAGACGTTCATCGTCTACTCCGCCAGCGGCTGCTGGACCCCCGACTACAAGCTGGGGCAGCTCACGCTGACCGGCTCCGACCCGCTCTCCGCGTCCTCCTGGACGAAGAAGCCCACCCCGGTCTTCCAGCGGCACGACGCCGCCGGGGTCTACGGGCCGGGGCACAACGGCTTCTTCACCTCACCCGACGGTACGGAGAGCTGGATCGTCTACCACGCCAACGACTCGGCGTCCGACGGCTGCGACAACGGGCGGACGGCGCGGGCACAGAAGTTCAGCTGGAACTCCGACGGAACGCCGAACCTTGGCACACCCGTCGCCCTCGGCACGTCGCTGCCGGGGCCCTCCGGTGAGACGGCGGCGACCCCGACGGCGTACACCGTGGTCAGCCGGGCCACCGGCAAGTGCCTCGAGGTGAGCGGCGCGTCGACCGCCGACGGGGCCGACGTCCGGCAGTGGACGTGCGACGGCAGCGCCAAGCAGCGGTGGCGTGTCGACGACCGGGGGGACGACACGAGCAGGCTGGTGAACGTCGCGACGGGCAAGGTGCTCGACACGGCGGACTGCTCGACGGCCGACGGCGCCGACCTGCGACAGTGGTCGTGGCTGAACAACACCTGCCAGCGCTTCCGCTTCGTCGCCACCGCGGCCGGCGGCTGGGTGCGCATCGTCAACCAGGCCACCGGGAAGGTCGCCGACGTGGCGGACTGCTCGACGGCCGACGGCGCCGACGTACGGCAGTGGACCTGGCTGAACAACACCTGCCAGCAGTGGAAACTCGACCCGGCCTGACGCAGGCCGCCGCAGCTCCCGGAGCCCTGCGCCCGTAAGCTGCGGCGGCATGGCTGATCTCCTCGCCCTCGCGCCGCACCGCTCCACCACGGCCGCCCTGCTGGCCGGTGCGGCGCGTGCGCGTGGCATGGACGTGACCGTCCTGCCACGCGACGGACTTCCAGCCCGGCCGCCGACAGGCACCCGGGCGCACTACTACGGCGGGCCGCTCTTCGCCGACTCCGCCGGCGGCGGCCTCGGGACCGCACTCCTCGGGACCGCGCTCCTGGAGCCGGCCGACGACTGGCTCGACGCGCTGCCGTACGCGTACACCGGCCGCCACGTCCGCTGCGTACCGCTCAGCGAGGCCCGCCGCACGCCTGGGCCCTTATTCGTGAAGCCGCCCACCGACAAGAGCTTCCCGGCCGCCGTGTACGCGGACGGCGACGCCCTGCCGCCCCCGGGCTCCCGGAGCGACCCTCTCGTCCAGGTCAGCGAAGTGGTCACCTGGGTCAAGGAGTTCCGGCTCCACCTGCTGGACGGGGAGATACGGACCGGTTCGCAGTACGCCACCTTCGGCGGGCTCGACGTGGCACCGCTGACAGGCCACCCCGACGAGCCCGCGGTACGCGCCTTCGCCGGACGGCTGGCCGGGGCACACGCGGACACCCTGCCCAGCGGGGTGGTGCTCGACGTCGGGCTGATGCGCGGACCTGGCGACGGGGGAGACGGGCGGTGGGCGGTGGTCGAGGCCAACATGGCCTGGTTCAGCAACGTGTACGCCGCCGACCCGGCCCGCGCCCTCGACGTGGTGCTCCGCTCGGCGGGCCCCAGGACGGCTGTCCGGGCGCGGGACACCCGGTTCCGGCGGAGGTGACGCAGCCACCCCGGCAACCTTCGGAGCGGCTGCGGCGACTACCTCCCGGAACCCCACCTCTTCCCTCCCGACCGAACGGATCACGCCATGGCAGCGAACCGACGACGTAGAGCCCTCCGGCCCGGACCCCGCAGGGCGCTGACGGCAGGTGCGGCCGGAGTCCTGGCCGTCACGGCCCTCCAGACCTCCGGAGCGGCGTCCGGCGCGGTGGTGGCGACGACCCTCACCGTCGCCAAGGACGGCAGCGGGCAGTACACCAGCGTGCAGGCGGCGGTGAACGCGATCCCCGCGGGCAACACGGCGCGGGTGGTCGTCTCCATCAAGCCGGGGACCTACCGTGAACTGGTCAAGATCCCCTCCACCAAGCAGAACGTCACCCTCCAGGGCAGCGGTTCCAGCCGCAAGGACACCGTCATCGTCTACAACAACGCCTCCGGCACCCGGAAGCCCGACGGCTCCGGGACCTACGGGACCAGCGGCAGCGCCACCGTCGCGGCCGAGGCCAACGGCTTCCAGGCCCGCAACCTCACGATCTCCAACGACTTCGACGAGGCCGCCAACCAGAACATGAGCGGACTCCAGGCCGTCGCCCTGCGCACCGCCGCGGACAAGGTCCTCCTCGACTCCGTGATCGTCACCGGAGACCAGGACACCCTGCTGCTGGACACCGCCTCCAAGGCGACACTCGGCCGCGTCCACATGACCAACTCCTACGTCGTCGGCAACGTCGACTTCATCTTCGGACGCGCCACCGCCGTGATCGACAAGTCGGTCATCACGCTGAAGAAGCGGTGGGACGGCAGCTCCGCCGGCTACATCGCCGCCCCCAGCACGGCCGCCGACCGCAAGGGGTTCCTGATCACCGACTCGACCGTCAACGGAGATGTCTCCGCCTCGTCCTTCCACCTCGGCCGACCGTGGCACGCGGGCGGTGACGCCTCGCTCGACCCGATGGCCACCTTCCGCGGCACGGTCCTCAGTGCAGCGGTCAAGTCCGCCCCGTGGACGGACATGAGCGGCTTCTCCTGGAAGGACGACCGTTTCGCGGAGTACAGGAACACCGGGCCCGGCGCCGGCTCCGCCAGCAGCGACCGGCCGCAGCTCAGCGACTCCCAGGCCGCGCAGCAGGAGACAGCCGACTGGCTGGCAGGCTGGACACCCTCGGCTTCCTGAGTCACGGTATGCGAGGAGTGGTGCCCTGCGGTCGAAGCGCTTCGACTCGCACTCTGGACACTACCTGTGAGCGAGTCTAGGCTCCATGGTGTCTGTGCATGTCAGAGTGCGATGGGGAGCACAGCAAGGCGCTGTCGAAGCGCTTCACCCGCTCTCCCTTGCGGTCGCCCACTGTAGGGGAGAAACCGAATGGTCACGCTTGCCGAGGTCGCCCAGCACGCCGGAGTCTCCGCGAGCACGGTGAGCTACGTCCTCAGTGGCAAGCGGTCGATCTCGGCCTCCACCCGGGAGCGGGTGGAGCAGAGCATCCAGCAGCTGGGCTACCACCCCAACGCCGGTGCGCGCGCCCTCGCCAGCAGCAGGTCCAACATCATCGCGCTGATGGTGCCGCTGCGCACGGACATGTACGTGCCGGTGATGATGGAGATCGCCATCGCCGTCGCCACGAGCGCCCGGACGCACGGATACGACGTGCTGCTGCTCACAGGCGAGGAGGGACCGGCCGCCGTCCGCCGGATCGCGGGGAGCTCACTGGCGGACGCGATGATCCTGATGGACGTCGAACTGCACGACGAGCGGCTGCCGTTGCTCCGCGACTCCGGGCGGACCGCCGTCCTCATCGGCCTGCCCGCCGACACCTCGGGGCTCACCTGTGTGGATCTCGACTTCGAGGCCACCGGGGCGCTCTGCGTGGAGCACCTCGCCGGCCTCGGTCATCGCGAGGTGGCGGTGATCGGCGAAGCGGCAGCCGTCTACGAACGGCACACGGGCTTCGCCGAACGGACCGTGGACGGCATACGGGCCGGCGCGCGGGCGGCCGGGGTGCGCATCCTGCACCGCCCCTGCGAGGGTGGCTACGCCGCGATGGCCGGCACCCTGGGCCGGATCTTCGACGAGCGGCCGGGAACGACCGGGTTCATCGTCCAGAACGAAGCCGCCGTCGAGCCCCTGCTCAACCTGCTCCAGCAGCAGGGGCGCGCCGTGCCCGAGGACGTCTCCGTCGTGGCCGTCTGCCCCGAACAGGTCGCCACGCAGGCCTCGGTGCGGCTCACCTCGGTCGCCATCCCGGCCCAGGAGATGGGGCGCCGTGCGGTGGAGCAGGTGGTCGCCAAGCTCGCCGGCCGGGGTACGGACGAGGTGGAACTGCTGAAGCCGGTCCTGACGGAGCGTGCGAGTACCGGGCCGGCGCCGGCCTGAGTGCCGCGAGGGCCGCTCACCCTTACGGGTGGTGTGTGCGCCGACGTGTGTCGTGAGGCCGGTACGTACGTGGCACAGGTGGGCAACGGGCCCTGGAATGAGCCTGGTTGCTGTAGATCCGGCGTGGTAACTTCACGGTCTGCCATAAAGGCGTTACCGACTCGACGGGGGTGGTCGGTGGTGGTGCACGGGCTGCCTGGAGCGGATGAGCCGGACGAGGCCAGAGTGCGGCTCATCGGGGTGCTGGTCGAATTCCTGTGCGTACAGGACTTCGTGACCGACCGCGACCAATGTGCCCTGTTCGTGTCGTTCGCCGCGGACCGGCTGGGTACGCAGATCACCTATCGGCGCACCAACCCACGGGCGGACATGCTGTCCTTCGTGAGGGACGTCCTCAGGCACGACACGGGCCTCGCGGCGCTGATCTTCGCTGCCGGCGTCATCGCGGGCCCCGACTGCACGGCCCGGCTGAAGCTGCTCGTGGAGGATGCCAGGACCGGTGCGTCGATGGCCGACACGTCCCCCGAGTTCACCGACACCGCGGTGCGCGACATCCACCGGCTGCTCGCCGATGTGCGACGAGTCGACGACGGCCGTCTGCACGCCCTCCTGAGCCATGAGCTGGGTGTCGACGTGCCGTACGGCCAGAGCCCCGCCCAGCGCTTCGACCACCTGTGCCAGGCCAACACCCAGGCCGACGGTCTGCCCCCCGCGCTCGTACTGGTCGAGATCACGGCGTTCCTGGAACAGCCGGCGCTCCGCGAGGCGCTCAGGGCATGGTCGGACGCGTGGGCCAGGGAGGCGGACGAGGAGACGGCGCGGGCCCTGGTGGAACGCAGACGTGCGATCGAGGCGCTGCCGGCCGCCGATCCGGACGTGGCACGTTGCCTCGTCGTGATGGTGGAGCCGGCGGACGACAGTTCGGCCGATGTCTACGTACGTCACTGGGTCAACGCCGCGCCAGGTTATTGGGAGCCGGTGGCCGGGGACGTGCGCCCCACGACCCTCGACCAGCTGGCGAGCGAGGTCGAGCGCGCCGTCGAACGCGGGCGCGAACACTGGGCGCAACTGCCGGTGACGGCGAACGAGCCACCGGTACAGGTCGAGTTCGTGCTGCCGTTCACGCTACTCAACCACGACATGGCCCGCCTGGAAATGGGTACGTGGAGTGGTGAACCGCTGCCGATCAGTCTTGAGTACCACGTCCATCTGAGATCGCTCGAACGCATGAGAGCGGCACGGAAGGGCGGATATCTCCCTCTGTGGCGGGAACGCTGGACGCAACTCAGGAACGCCGGGGTGGCCGAGTCGTACCGCTGGCACGGTGAGGACGGTGAAGGGCTCGGCCTCTGGCGTGCCAAGCTGATAGCGAACCCGGACCTGACCGCGGTCATACTCGACGTCCCCGCACTGCCCGGTCTCGGTCTGGAAGCACTCGTCACCGCGATCGCTCAGGGGGTGGGCCTTGCAGCCTGGGACCGAAGGACGGACAGCCCGGACCTGTCGGGCGAGGTGCTGACCCTCTTGCTGGCTCACCCGCCCTCACAGATCCCGTCGAAGGTCAGCGCGCTGCGCAGGAAGGCCGAGGGGATGAACCGCGACAACTGGTCCCTCGGAAAGCACCTCGCCCTGATGTGGGACGATCCCAACCGCCTGGTCGACTGCGAGGAGTTGACAGCATGACCGAGCAGGTCTCGGCAGCGCAGTCCGTCACGCCTCCCTCCTGGAGGGTGTTCCACGCAACGGGGCAGCCCCCCGTCGGCGACCCGCCGGGACTGCCGCAGCCCCCGCCCTGGCGGGTGTTCGCCGGGAGTCCGCTGCAGCAGGACCCGCCCGACGACGCGCAGTCGGCGCTGCGCCGGCTCGGCACCGTGCAGGAGGGCCCGCAGTTACGCGAGGACGAGATCAACGCGGTCAACGCCGCACTCCTGCTGCGCCGCCCCCTGCTGATCACCGGACCGCCCGGAGTCGGCAAGTCCACCCTGGCGTATCTGATCGCCCAGGAACTCGGACTCGGCAGGGTGCTGCCGTGGAGCATCGTCAGCCGCACCACCCTGCGCGGCGGGCTGTACGAGTACGACGCCATCGGACGGGCCCAGGCCATCGCCGCCTGGCGTGCCGGGGGCACGCCGGAGGCGGAGAGCGGCTCCGCAAGCGCCCCCGATCTGGGGGACTTCGTGACCCTCGGCCCGCTGGGCACGGCTCTGCTCGCCTACGGGCGCCCCAGGGTGCTGCTCGTCGACGAGTTGGACAAGAGCGACATCGACCTCCCCAACGACCTGCTCCACGTCCTGGAGAACGGCAGTTACGAGATCCCGGAACTGGTGCGGGCCGGCCTGGCGGAGGTATCGGTCTTCACCGACGACCCGCAGGGCCGCGCCGTCATCGAGGCAGGCCGGGTCGAGTGCGCGGAGTTCCCCGTCGTCGTGATCACGAGCAACGGCGAGCGTGAGTTCCCGGCCGCCTTCCGGCGCCGCTGCCTGCCGCTGGAGATGCGCCCGCCCGGCCGCGAACACCTCGTCTCCATCGTCGTCAGCCACCTGGGCCGGCACCCCGAAGGCATCGAGGACCTCGTGGACGACTTCGTCCGGCGCCTGGACGGCGGAGGCACCCAGTCCGTCGACCAGCTGCTGAACGCCGTGCAACTCACCACGGCGCACGGATTCCGGGCCGACAGCGACGGGCGTAAGCTCATCGAGATGCTTCTGCGCGACCTCTCGAAAGGCCGCTGATGAACGGCTCGCCACGGGAACGTGCCCCCGACGCGGCGCTGATGCCGAGCGGCGGCAGCCACGAGAGCGACGGCGAGGCGAGCTGGCAGGACCTCGCCGACGCCGTCTGGCTCGCGGCGGCCTGGCACCGGGCGGGCCGCGGGGCGGACGGCGCTACGGGCCTGGACCCCGCTCCCTCACCCGACCACCTGGAGAACGCCCTCCCCGAGGCCGGCGCTCCTCCGTTCGAGCAGGGCGCCGAGGACACGGTTCCCGCTGCGAGCCACCCGGATGTCGATCCACGGGACGTGGAACTGCTCGACGTCCTCCCGACACGGCACGGCCGGCCCGGAACCGTCCTGCCGGACGGACCTCGTCCTGCGCGGCGCGTCATGCCGTTGCCTCTGGCCAAGGCCCTGCGCGGCCTGGGCCGACGTGTGCCGTCACGCCATGAAAGCCGGCTCGACGAGGCCCGCACCGCTGAGAACGGTGTGATCGACGGACTGTGGATCCCCTACCTCGACCCGGTCCAGGAACGCGCCTTCGACCTGATGCTGCTCGTGGACCGGGCGCCCACCATGCCCGTCTGGGACGACTCCTTACGTCAGCTGACCGACGAGGCGGTGCGCAGCGGAGCCTTCCGGGACGTCCGTACGGTCGATGTCTCGCTGCCCGGTGCGGCACCGCCCGAGCTGCGCTGGCCCGGCAACCGGCGGGCCGACCCCGCCGAACTCCTCGACGGCAGGGGGACGCGGCTGTTCCTCGTCGTGACCGACGGACTGGCGCCCGGATGGGCCGAAGGCGGCGCCGACGAACTGCTGGGACGGCTCTCCGCGGGCGGGCCGACGGCGCTCGTCCATCTGCTGCCGCCGTACCTGCGCCACCGTTCGTCGGTCTACCCCTTCCGGGCGCGGCTCGACGCCGCCGGGTTCGGGGCGCTCAACCGCCACTTCCTCTGCCACCCGCCGCACGGAGTGCCCGAGCACGCGCACATCCTGCCCGACACGGGCGACGGGTCCGTGGCCGTGCCCGTCCTCAGTCTCCGCCCCGGCTCGTTCCGAGCATGGGCGGATCTCGTCACCGGCGAACGCGGCGTACGACGGACGCTGCCCGTGATTCTGGCCGGGGCGATGGCCAAGGGCGTGTCCGCTCCCGGGCTGCGGGCTCCCAGGCTCGACGGGCCCCGCGCCGCGGCGGACGCCGTACGCAGATTCTTCTCGCTGGCCAGCCCGCTCGCGCGGCAGCTCGCCGTCCTGCTGGCCGTGGCGCCGATGCGTTTCGATGTCATCGAGGAGTTGCGCGACAGGGCCTTTCCCGAGTCGCGGCCCGAGCATCTGGCCGAGGTGATGATGGGCGGCCTCATCGACTGGGAGCGGGACGGCGAGGGCGGGCCCGACTTCGCCGACGGCATCCGCGAGGCGCTGCTGGCCACCGGTAACCGCACTCAACTCGCGCGCGCCGTCGGGCTGCTGGCCGAGGCGCGGGCCAGCCGGGCGCAGGGCGTACGGCTGCGTGCCGCGCTGCGCGACCCGGCGCAGGCGGCACTTCCGGACGGCGGGGCCGGACCGGCGTGGCTGCGCATCGAACTGGCCGTGCTCCGCGCGCTCGGAGGCATGCCGTACCGGCGGCGCGCGGCGCGACTCAAGGGTGTGCTGCACGGCGCGGGAGCGCCGACGGGGGCGACAATAGATGATAAAGAGGCATCTGATGTGAATGAGAACGGCCCCGCTTCCCCGTCGCATTCGACGGTTCCACCAGGAGGATCTGTGTCGCCGACGACACCACCCGTAGACACCGAGCAGGATCGGGTCGACGAGCGCGCGCCTGCCCTGACACCCGAGCTCCGGTTCGTCCGTACGGGCCAGCCGAAGATCATGGGCAACGTGCCGCCGAAGAACCCGAACTTCACCGGGCGGGAGAGTCTTCTGGCCGCTGTGGAGCGGCAGTTGCGGGAGGACGAGACCACAGCCGTCCTGCCGCACGCGCTGCACGGTATGGGCGGTGTCGGGAAGTCGCAGATCGCCGTGGAATACGTGTACCGCCACAGCGGCGAGTTCAACGTGATCTGGTGGATCCCCGCGGAGCAGGAGAACCTGATCCTCGGCGCTCTCGCCGACCTGGCCCGCAGCCTCGGGCTCGAGGTGGGTCCGCAGGCCAACGCAGCGGTGCCCGCCGTGCGCGAGGCGCTGCGCACGGGCAAGCCGTTCGACAACTGGCTGCTGGTCTTCGACAACGCCGAGGACATCGAGGCCGTACGCTCCTACTTCCCCAACGGCGGACCGGGGAAGATCATCGTCACCTCGCGCAACCGCGAGTGGGAACGCGTCGCCACCCCCCTGAGCGTCGATGTCTTCGACCGTGCGGAGAGCATCGCACTCCTGCAGCGCCGCGCCCGCGGCCTCGGTTCAAGAGACGCGGACCGGCTCGCCGCGGCCCTGGGCGACCTGCCCCTCGCGGTCGAGCAGGCGGGTGCCTGGCACGCCGCGACCGGGATGCCCGTGGACGAATACCTCACCCTGTTGGACGAGCGCCGGCCCGAGATCCTCGAACTCGACCCGTCGCCCGACTATCCGCTGCCGGTCGCGGCGGTCTGGGACATCTCCCTCGGGCGCCTCTCGCAGGACAACCCGGCGGCGCGCCAACTCCTGGAGATCTGCGCCTGCATGGCGCCGGAGCCCATCCCGCTCAACCTCTTCAGGGGCGGCCGCAACATCGAGGTCACACCCGAGCTGGACCCGGTCCTGCGTGACCCGCTGCTCCTCGCCCGCGCCACCCGGGACCTCAGCAAGCTGTCGCTGGTGAGGCTGGACCACAAGACCGCCACCCTGCAGATGCACCGACTCATGCAGAACGTGATCGTGGCCAGGATGGATCCCGAGGAACGCGCCAGGATGACGCGGGCGTCCCACCTGCTCCTGACGACGGCGAAGCCGGGAGCACCCGCGTCGCCGGACCAGTGGCCCGCCTACCAGGCCATCCTCCCGCACGTGATCGCGTCCGGTGCGGTGCAGAGCTCAGACGGGTGGGTCCGCGACCTCGTCTACGACATGGTCTTCTTCCTCTACTACTGGGGCGCCCACGAGTCGGGCGCCGCGCAGGCCCGGCTGGCCTGGTCCGCATGGCGTGCCCAGTCCGGTGACGAGGACCTGCACGTCATCAGGATCACCAAGCTCCTCGGCTTCTACCTGCGGCTCCTGGGGCGCCCCGCCGAGGGCGTCGTGCACAACGAGCGCGCGCTGGCGATCTCGCGCGGAGCCGACATCCCGGACGAGGAACTCGTCGACTCCATGTGGCAGATGGCGGGGGCGCTACGGCACAGGGGCGAGTTCCGGAAGGCGCGTGAACTGGCCGAGGAGGCGTTCACCCGGGCAAGTGACCTGTTCGGGCCCGAGGACCCCACGACGCTGAGCGCCGCCCATGACTACGGCGTGACACTACGGCTGAACGGCAATTTCGTACTCGCGCGGGAGATCGACGAGGAGACCGCACGCCAGAGGGAACTGCTGTACGGGCCGGTGAACGGGCTCACCCTCAACACGCTGAACGGGCTGGCCATCGACCTGCGTGAGGCAGGCGACTACCTGGGTGCCCGCGCACTCCAGGAGTCCAACTACCTGCCCTACGTGGCCCACTTCGGGGAGACGAACGCGGCGACCATCCGCGCGGCGCTGAACCTCGCGGTGTGCCGGCGCAGGGCGGGCGTGGTCGAGGGAGCCTCCCTGCTCGCCGAGCAGACTCTCGAGCGCTTCACCAGCCGCTACGGGCTGCACAACACCGACGCGCTCTGTGCGGCGAATCACGCCATGGTCGAACGCCGTCTCAACGGCGACCTCGTCGGCTCCCGGGAACTGGGAGAGCAGACGCTGTCCGCCTACCGCACGGTGCTCGGCGACGAGCACCCCTTCACCCAGTTCGCCAAGGTGAATCTTGCCGCCACACTGCGGGCCCAGGGCGACACGGACCGGGCGGAGACGCTGGACACCCAGGCCCTCGAAGGCCTGGAGAACGCTCTCGGGACGCAGCACATCAGTACGCTGACCGCAGCGATGTGCCGGGCCAACGACCATTACGCGCGGCTGGACTTCGCGCAGGCCATGGCTGTCGACTCCGACCTCCTCCCGAAGCTCACCGGCACGGCCGGGGCCGACCACCCGCTGACACTCGCCTGCACGGCCAACCTGGCGCTCGACCGGCGGGGGCTCGGCGCATCGGAGGAGGCCGACCGGCTCAACCGCATCGCTGTACAGGGGCTTTCGCGTCTGCTCGGGGCGAATCACCCCTGGCACACGTCGGCCAGGCTCCACCAACGCATCGAATGCGACATGACGCCGCTGCCGATGTGACGACGACCGGATGAACCGCCGGCCCGTCCGCCGCCCATGGTGGCGGACGGGCCGTGGCGAAAGGCAACGGGGAGCGGACACATGACCACGGTGGTCTTCACTCACGGCACAGGTGTGCGTGAACCACACCTCGGCGGGCTGCTCGCGCACATCACCTCCGGGCTGGCGGCGACAGCCCCGGGTGCGCACCTCGTCGCGTACGACTGGGGCGGGCCTCACGGGGCGCGGCTCGCCGCGGACGGCGCCAGTATCCCGGCCGCGCCCGGCGCCGGCACCGGCAGGAGCGCGGCAGATCCTGACGAGAGCGACGAGACGCAGGAGTGGGCCAGGCTGTACGCCGATCCGTCGGCCGAGCTGGCGACGGCGGCCGCCGGAGTGGCCGGACACGCGACTCCGCCAGGAGCCGCCTTCCCGGACGAACGCCCGCGGGCAGTGCTTCTGGAGATCGCCGCCCGGGGCGAACCGGGGGCGGACCCGCTCGCCCCGGGGCTTCACGAGGCGGCGGCCGCACTCGCGCGCAGCCCCCTGCTGGGCCCCGCCGCCGAGGCACTGGACCAGGAGACCCTTGCCTCGGTGCTGGCCAGGGCCCTGACCGCCACCGTCGTCGCAGCTGACATCGAGGCCGACAGCCCCGTGCAGATCAGCGGCGACGTCAGGGACGCGGCCGTCGCCGCTCTGGCCGGACGTCTGGGCGCCGCCCCGGTGGGCACCGGACGCGGGCCCCTGCTCCGGATGGCGGGGAGGCCGCTCCTACGGCTCGGCTCCCGCTACGCCGTGCGGCGCCGCCGTGCGCTCACCGACGCCGCGCACCCGGCCGCCGGTGACATCCTGAAATACCTCGCCCGGGGCGAGGACATGCGCCAGGGCCTGCGGGACCTCGTCGCCACCCTGGAGCCGCCCGTCGTCCTGCTCGGGCACAGCCTCGGTGGCATCATCTCGCTGGACACACTCATATCCGGCCCCCTGCCCGGGGTGGAACTCCTGACGACCGTCGGCTCGCAGGGCCCCTTCCTCTACGAGACGGGCGCGCTGCCCTCGCTCGCCCACCCGGATCCGCTGCCCGGGCACGTTCCGCCGTGGCTGAACCTCTACGACCGCCGCGACCTGCTCGGGTACGCCGCCGAACCGCTCTTTCCCGGGCGGGCCCACGACGTCACCACCGACAGCCGGCAGCCCTTCCCCGTGGCGCACAGCGCTTACTGGGGCGATCCGGCTGTCTACCGCGCCATCGGGGAGCGGCTGCCATGACCCGCCGCGCCGTCCCACCGGATCGTGTCTTCGCCCTCGTCGTCGGCATCGAGCAGTACGCGGCCGGTCCGGCCTGGGACCTGCCCGGCCCCGCGCGGGACGCCCTGCGCTTCCGCGACTGGCTGCTGGCTCGCGGAGTGCCCGACAGCCACGTCCAGCTGCATCTCGCACCGCTGCCCGGGAGCGTTCCCGACGTCCCCTTCCGTCCGGCCGACCACGAAGCGCTGAGGCGTGCCTTCGTCACCGACATCCCCGGCCGCAGGGACGAAGCGCTGTGGGTGTGGTGGGGCGGCCACGGTGTGCTGGACACGGACGACGACACCCGGCTCTACACCGCCGACGCCACCCTGACGGACCGGCGCAACATCCATGTCGAATCCGCACTCGCCCGGCTCAGAAGCGACGTGGCCCCCGGCCTCGGCGTCCAGATGTGGATGGTGGACGCGTGCCGCACCTTCGACGAGACGCACCGATTCCCGCAGCCACCGCCCACGGAGCGTCTACCCGCCGGGGCGCGGATCGCCGCACACGAACAGATCCTGATGTTCGCCGCAAGCCGTGGGCAGCGGGCCGGCAACGATCCGGAGCGTCGGCTCGGCGTGTTCTCGGACATCGTCCTGAGCGCCCTTCCCGACGACGTGCTGCCGGACCCCCCGCCCCTCCTCGAGGCGGTGAAGGCGCGGATGGACGCGCTCCGGGCAGCCGGACACGCCCGTCAGATCGCCGACTTCCGTCTGGAGAGGCCAGGACACACGGACATCGCGCAGTCGGACCCACCGGCCCAGGCCCTGCCGCCCCTGGGCCGGCTCATCGAGTCCCTGATGGCGTATCCGCTGATGAACGACCGTGACGAACGGCAGACCCTGGTCAACGAGCTGCCTCCCGCCGCCGTCGCCCGCATGCCGAGGCACCCCATGCCGCGTACGGATGTGATCGGGATCGTACGCACTCTCAGGGGGCGGCCGGACGGATTGTGGAAGTTGTACGCCGCAGTGACCCTGCTCGACGACGACGCCGACCGCTGCGCCGAACTCAGGGCGTCGGTACAGGACTTCATGACGGAGTCCGGGCCCGGAACGTGATCGGCTGGCGTGATCACACGGGTTTCGGGAAGGGGTCTCAGTCGTCATGATGGAGTAAACGGTGGCATCCTGTGCCACCGCTCGCGAAGGGGGAGCGCGCCTTGTACCAGCCGGTGCCGGTCGACAACACACCCGATCACATCGAGTCCGACCTGATGGACCTGACCACCGTAGGCGTTGCCGACCTGCGGCGTCTGCCCGCCCCGAGCGGGGCGGCACGGCTGCTCGCCGAGATCCGGCGCGCGCGCACCAACGCGATGGGAAGCGGTGAACCCGGGCGGGCCGAGTAGTGAGGCCCCACCGGCCACGCGATGAAATCGTCCATGACAGGGAGCGATGTGTACGCGCCGATCCGCATGCCCGGCCCGCTCTTCGACGAGATCGCCGCAGGCGGCGGCTCGTCCGAGGCCGTCGCGTTCCTGGTCCGGGGCGAACGTACGCGCCGCCTCCTGCTGCTGCGCGAGCTCCTCGACCTCTTCGACGCGGACCCCGGTGCCCTCGGCCCTCTGCGCACCCGGACGGTGTGGCCCACGCTCGAGGCGGCCGCCACCCGGGCCCCGGAGCCGGTCGACGAACTGCTGCTGACCCCCCAGGTCGGCAGCTGGCTCGCCCACTCGCTTCGCCGGCTGCACGGAACGGCCTCCGGGCCGCCGCTGTGGGCCGACGCCGGACAGATCGCCGCCGTGGCCGCGGCGGCAGCCGTCCACGCGGGTACGGACGCCGAACTCCTGCTGCCGGCACGGGGGGAGACCGTCAGCCTGCCCGCGCTGGGGACGGTCCGGGTGCCAGGCCCGGACGAGGGCGGCTTCCACGCGGTCCGCGTCACCGTCTCCGGCGCAAAGGTCACCGCCCGCACCGCGTACGGGCCGGATGTCGTCGTACGCCCGCTCACCGAGCCGGAATCGGCGCACTGGCTTCCGGTGCACCGGCTGGACACCGGCCCGGGGACCCGCACCGTCCAGCTGGACGACCTCGATCCCTACCGCGACCTGGACGAGCCGATAGCCCCCGGCCGTCTCACCCCCGGTGAACTCCGCTCCTGGCGTGCGCTGTTCCGGGACGCCGTCGCCATCCTGCGCCGCGGCGACGACACGGCCCCCGGCGGTCTGCGTCCCGAGGAGATCAGCCGCATCGTCCCCTGGCACGCCCGGGACGGCGGCGCAGGGCTCCCCGTGCCGGCCGAGGGGCTCAGCGCCTCCACGGGTGACGCCTTCGCCTCCATGGTGATCGCCCGGCCGCCGGACGGCCTCGCCCTCGCGGAGACCCTCGTCCACGAATTCCAGCACAGCAAACTCGGCGCCCTGCTCCACCTCTTCCCCCTCCTCGACGACGACCGGTCCGAGCACCACTACGCTCCCTGGCGCGCCGATCCCCGCCATCTGCCGGGCCTGCTCCACGGTGCGTACGCCTTCGTCGGCGTCACCGGATTCTGGCGGGCACAGATCGGGGACCCGGCCGCCGACCGTGGCGGGAGGGCGGCGTACCACTTCGCGCTGCGCCGGCTCCAGACCCGCATGGTCCTGCGCACCCTGGCGACCCGTGCCCGGCTCACCGAACCCGGGACGCGGCTGGTCACCCGGCTGTCCGAGACCGTCGACGGCTGGCTGAGGGAACCGCTCGAACAGGCGACCGTGGCACGCGCCCGGGCGTCGGCGGTCAGCCACAGGGTGGAGTGGCGGCTGCGCAACCTGCGCTGCGGTGAGGACGAGCGTAGCACGCTCCTCGAGGCGCTGCGCTCCGGCGCCGCCCCCGTACCGGGCGGCGAGCCGCTGGTGGCGCCGGACCGGGCACGCGGGCACTGGCAGGACGACCGCGCCAGGCTCTACCGCTTACAGGAGTTCCAGGCCGGCCGGACGCCGACGGCCGACGATCTGCTGGTCGCGGGGGTCCCGGAGGCCGCCCGCGCGGCGTACACCGCGCAGCTGCGGGGCCCGGGGCCCTTCGACCCGCACGCGCTGGCCGGGTGGCTGCTGGCACACACGGCGCTCCATCCGCGTGACCGTCGGTTGCTCGCCCGCCCCGAACGCTTCGCGGCGCTCCTGGAGGCGTGCTCGCCCGAAGACTGGACGCGGACCGCGCGCTGGCTGGCCGGCAGCCCCGCCGAGGACTGAGACCGGGCACGGCGCACGGACCGGGGGGCGTCCCCCGGCCCGTGCTCCGGTCAGGATCAGCTCGACGAGACGTTGAATCCGTTGGTCGTGAAGTTCAGCCCGCCGGACGACGAGGTGATCTCGTAGCCGAACTGGACGTCACCGATCGTCTCGTTCCCCCACCAGCCCTTGGTGTCCTTGATCCACTTCAGGATCGGCAGGATGTTCACCGTGCCGGCGGACGAGTCGGAGGTCCGCAGGAAGGAGAAGACCTCGTTGGCGCCGTTACTGCCCTTGTAGACATCCCAGGTGTGCCCGCCGAGGGTGACCCGTCCCTGGGAGGTGCCGAGGGGGCCGACGGCACCGTTGTGGTTCACCCAGAGCATCACCTCGTAGTCGTAGTCCGTGTCCCAGATGTCGTACGACGTGTTGTACGCGCCGGACGACGGGACCGTCACGTTGTAGCCGCTGGTGAGGGACGAGATCGACGAGATCGGCTTGTTGACGATCTTCTTGGCGTTCGGGTACGACTTGATGCCGCCGGTGTTCGGGTGGTTCGCCGTCACGCCCCAGTTGCTCGACGAGTTGGCCCAGATGGTCTGGGTGCCGGCTCCGGAGCCCCAGATGTTGTTGTAGAGGATGTAGTTGTCGGAGGTGGTGTAGTTGCCCCACTGCTCGGACGAGGTCCAGATCGCGGCGTGGGCGGGAGCCGCCGCGAAGCCGATCAGCGCGGCCACGGCTGCCGTGGGGGCCAGCAGCAGCCGGGTCAGGGTGGATCGTGCCATGGGGTGTTCCTTCCATGTGGGGATGGAGGACTGCTACCGCGGCCCCAGGGTGAGGACGCGGTCCACGCCGGCCGTC
This sequence comes from Streptomyces sp. NPDC005791, assembly GCF_042871485.1. Lineage (NCBI taxonomy): Bacteria > Bacillati > Actinomycetota > Actinomycetes > Kitasatosporales > Streptomycetaceae > Streptomyces > Streptomyces sp. NPDC005791. The sequence goes on along the minus strand of NZ_JBIAIP010000014.1, from coordinate 37,804 downwards.
AGCTCCAGCGGAGCCGGGGGGTTTCCGGCGGAGGTCTCGGTGAGGGCGAACCCGTCACCCGTACGAAGATCGACGCGCGCGTCGCGGGTGGGACGCAGCACGGCGGTGGCGCCGTCCTCCGACCACCGCAGGTCCAGCTGTGCGCCGAACCGGGTGCGTACGCCCCGGAGTTCACCCGCCGGATACGCCGCCGGGACGGCCGGCAGCAGGACCAGGCGGCCGGGCGCCGACTGGACGAGCGACTCGATCACGGCGGCGGGCAGGGTGTGGGCCGCGTCCGCGTTGTAGACGTTCCGGGACGGGTAATGCGCGCTCATCAGCGAGTCGTGGAAGAAGTCGCCGCCCAGCACCGCGTCCAGCGCCGCCGCCACCCGGGACGGGTCCCGCAGCCGGGCGGCGATCAGGGCGTGGTGCAGATGGCCGTGGGCGGAGTCGTTCTCCGAGCCGCGCAGCTCCAGCGCGCGGTGCGCGGCCTCGGCCTGCTCCGGGGTGTCGTACGGGTTGATCTCGTCCAGCGGCCACACCGGATACAGGTGGCTCAGGTGGCGGTGGTCGTACGTCTCCAGCAGGCCCGGCCACGCCCACTCGGCGAGCGCCCCGTCCTCGTTCACCAGATACGCCGGGAGCCGGGCCGCGAGTGACCGCCAGAGGCCGGCCGACGGGTGCCCGGGGGCGTGCTCGGCGGCTGTCGTCAGGGCGTGGCGGGCCGCGGCGATGTCCATCGTGGCGTTCACGGTGCCCCAGCTCGCGTTGGCCGGCCGGTTCTCCGGCGAGTACGAGGGGACGACCGCGAGACTGCCGTCGGGGTCCTCACGGCTGAGGAAGTCCTCGTAGAAGAGAGCCACTTCGACCAGAGCCCCGGTCAGGGCGGCGTCCGGGGAGCCCGTCGTGACCTCGGCGTGCTCCAGCAGCGGCTGCAGCAGCCAGTCCGCCCCGGCCGTCCACAGATGCAGCGGATAGGCGCGCTGGAAGTGCCGGGTGTGCCCGGACTCACCGTCCGTGTGGGACGGCGCGACGATGCCCCGGGCCCCGAAGAGCGCCCGGGCATTGTCCCGCCAGTCGGCCAACTGGCTGTACACCAGACCCGCATGGGCCGCCGTGACCTCCGGGAGGCCGGCCGCCGCGGCGGACGCGATCTGCAGGTTGAGATTGGCGTTCGTGGTGAAGGCACCGGACCAGGCGGTGTCCCAGTCGCCGGTCCACAGACCGGTCAGCCGGGGCGGCAGCAGCCCCGAGGAGGAGAGCAGGTGGTAGCGCCCCGCCGCGAACAGCCGCTCCAGCAACGCGGGGGACCGCGCGGAGCGCAGCAGTTCGCTCCCGGACAGCTGCCGCTCGGGCGCCGCGTCCCGGAGCACGAACGAGGCGCGCCCGTAAGCGGACCGGTGCGGCGGCACATGACGGGCCAGCAGTGTGTCGTAGTCCTCGCGCGGCAGAGTGGCCCACAGCTTCGTGAGGTCCGGGTGGCGCGGGCCGCGGACGACCCGGGTGATGAGAGTGAGGCTCCGGGCCCCCTCGATGCGGATGCCCTCGCCGGCCACGGACACCCTGCCGCCGTCCACCCGCGCCACGGTGACGCCGGTGTATCCGTTCGCCCCGCCCGGGTAGCCCACCCGCAGGGCCAGGTGCGCGCCCTCCGGGGTCAGCACGGTGGAGCGGCCCACCGCCAGCTGTGCGGGGGCACCGGGAAGGCCGGGGTCCAGGACGACGTCGGCCGTCAGCCCGAGGTCGGTGACCTGCTGCACGACCACGTCGTCGGCACGCGACACGAAGACGCTGCTGCCCCATGCCTCGTACGACGCGGTCACCTCGCCCGTCGTGAAGTCGACCTCGCGCCGGTACCCGGCCACAGCCTCGTGGAGCCCACGGGTGCGGCGGACAAGCGTCCGGAACGCCGGGTGGAAGGGCTGCACCCACACCAGCGGGCGCCCTGCTCCGAAGTCCTCGGCCGCCGTCGTGTCGCCGGACAGGAGGGCGTCCTGGAGGCGGCCGAGACGGTCGGCGAGCTCCGGCGGCCGGAGGCCCTCGCTGCCGTTGGGCCGAACCAGGGTGTGGTGGTTGACGATCACCCGGTCGTCCGCCGGATCGCCGAACACCATCGCCCCGTGACGGCCGTTGCCACTGAGGAACGCGTCCTCCCAACGGGTCGCGGGGCCGGGCTCCCACGTGCCGTCGATCATGCGGACACGCTTCTGAGCACGGCCACGCCGTAGCGGTCCAGATCGGCGTGGCCGTCGGCCTCGGCGCCCGTGAGCAGGTCGAGGTACCGGCCCGGCAGCTCCACCCGGGCGGGGGACCGGCCGTGGTTCAGCAGGAAGAGCAGCGCACCGCGCCGCACCGCCTCGACCCCGGCGGGCAACCCCTCCAGCACGGGCCGTACGCCGGCCCCGGTCGCCACCCGGCCGAGCAGAGCGCACAGCGCCTCGGGCTCGGGAAGCGTGGAGACGTACCACGCGGTGCCCTTGCGGAGCACCGCCGGAAATCCGTCCAGCTCCCCGCCGCGGTACGTGGCCACCGTCTCCGCGTCGTCGTCGGACTCCAGCTCCTCCGACCACAGGGTGCCGCGGAAACCGTCGCACTCCACCGTCGCGTCCGCGTCCAGGGGCCACCACTCGTGCACCGTACGGATCCCGAACAGCTCACGCAGCCGGCCGTCCATGCCACCCGGCCTGATCCGGTCGTCCACGTCCGCGACGCCGGTGAAGAACCCGCACACGAGGGTTCCGCCACCCCGCACGTACCCGATGAGGTTGTCGATCGCCGCGTCACCGAGGAGCTGGAGCTGAGGCACGAGCACCATGCGGTACGCGCTCAGGTCGTCCTCCGGGCGGGCGAACCCGGTGCTGATCCCGCCTTCCCACAACCCTCGGTGCCATGCCTGGACCAGCTCCGGGTACGACACGAGGGAGGACGGCCGGCCCTGCTGGGTGCTCGACCACCAGGCATCCCAGTCGTGCAGCACGGCGACCTCGGCGGACACCTCTGTTCCGCTCACCTCCGCGCCGATCAGTGCCAGTTCGGCGCCGATCCGCTTGACCTCCTGGAAGGTGCGACCGTGCTCACCGGCGTGGCTCAGCATGGCGGAGTGGAACTTCTCCGCCCCCTGCCGGGACTGCCGCCACTGGAAGTAGCAGAGGGCGTCCGCACCCCTGGCGACCGACTGCAGTGACCAGAGCCGGTTGAGCCCGGTGGGCCTGGGATGGTTGACCTCACGCCAGTTGACCGCCCCGGCCGCCTGCTCCATCACCATCCAGGGTCCGCGGGCCTGCGAGCGGGTCATGTCGGCGAGCATCGCGTTGTACTGCCCGCCCCGGGGGTCCTTCGGGTCCGGGTAGACGTCCACGGAGACGATGTCCTCCTGCTCCGCCCACGCCCAGGCGTCCTGCCCCGACCACAACGGCATGAAGTTGGTCGTCACCGGGATGTGCGGGGTGTGCCGGGCGACGATGTCCCGCTCGGCGACGTAGCACTCCATCAGTGCGTCGGAGGTGAACCGCTTGAAGTCCAGCTCCTGCGCCGGATTGCGCATGTACTGGGCCCGGCGCGGCGGCAGGATCTCCGTCCACACGTCGTAGCGCTGGCTCCAGAACGCCGTGCCCCAGGCCTCGTTGAGCGCGTCCAGGGTGGTGTAGCGGGAGGCCAGCCAGCGGCGGAAGTGGGCGCCGGTCTCGTCGCACCAGCAGTGCGTGCAGTACTCGTTGTTGATGTGCCACACGGTGAGTGCCGGATGGTTCGCGTACCGTGCGGCGAGGTCCTCGGTGAGCGCCGCGGCATGGCGTCGGTACACCGGTGAACTCGGGCAGAAGTGCTGCCGCGAACCGTAGTTGACCAGCGTGCCGTCCTCGGTGCGCGGCAGGGTCTCCGGGTGGAGGGCGCCCATCCACGGCGGCGGTGAGGACGTCGGCGTGGCGAGGACGACACCGATGCCGTGGGCGTGCAGGAGGTCCATCAGACGGTCCAGCCATCCGAACTCCCGTGCGCCCGGTCGTGGTTCGATCTTCGACCAGGAGAAGACGCCGACGGTGACGGTGGTGACCCCGGCCTCCTTCATCAGCCGTACGTCATCGGCCCACACCTCCTCGGGCCACTGCTCGGGGTTGTAGTCGCCTCCGAAGAGGACGCGGCCACGGGTGGCGTCGTGCAGGGACGGCATGGACGTCTCGTTCCTCTACAGGGTCTCTACTGGGGGTCTGCGTACTGGATGCCGCGGCCGTTGGTGCCGAGATAGACACGGCCGTGGACGCGGGGATCGCCGGTGATGACCTCGCCGGTCCACCCCCACCGGTGGGAGTCGTCGTTGATACGGACCCAGGTCGCGCCCGCGTCGTCCGAGCGCAGCACCGCCACGCCGTCGTACGTCGCGGAGACCCGCCCCGTCTGGAAGACCGCCGGGTATCCCGCCCGGCCCTTCCTCGGTGCGGCCTTGCCGAAGCCGAGGGCGTACGAGCCCTGGCAGCCGGCCACCGGCGTGAACGTGCGCCCGCCGTCCGTCGAGCGCAGCAGCCCGTTCTCCTTGGCGGACAGCCACAGGTCGCCGGAGCGCCCTGGGGCGGCCGCGATACGGAACTGCACATCACCCGAGGGGAGCCCCTTCGCGCCCTCGGTGAAGGTCGCGCCCTCGTCCGTGGAGAGGAAGACCGCGCCCGTGTCCGTGTCGTACACGTAGAAGCGCGCCGGATCGAGCGGGTCGGCCACCGGTGTGCCGCCCTTCGGGAACGTGGCCACCTCGGCCCACGTCGCCCCACCGTCCGTGGAGCGGTGCGCGGCGTGCTTGGTCCCGTCCCAGTGGACGAACGACCACAGCAGCGTCGCACCGTCGGCGGAGACCGCCACCGGGCCGGGGGCCGAGGGGGCGATCGCCGGCTGCGAGGCGAAGGGCTGCCAGCTCGCCCCGCCGTCCTCGGAGTACGCGCCGGCGGAGTCGGAGCCCGAGGGCCAGCCCGTCCGCACGACGTACGACGGCTTCGACGTGGCCAGGGCCAGTCCGGTCGCCGTGCCGAAGACCGGGTTCGACGCCATGCCGCGCGACGGGGACACGGTCAGGGAGTCATGACGCATGACTCCGATGTCCCCCAGACCGCTCAGCAGCCGGGCCCCCGAGGGCGGCGCGATCAGCTGGCGTACCGACGTCTCCTCCAGCCCTCGGATCTCGGGTGCCCAGTGCACCAGGTCGCGCGTCCCGAAGATTGTGGCGCCGGTGCCGTAGACGATGTGCCGCGAGTCGTACGGGTCGACGGCCACGGCCTGGATCCACCAGCCGAACTTGGGTTCCCCGCCCCACTTCAGATACGGGGTCTCCGAGACGTCCAGCACCGCGGTGTCCTTGAGCGAGGTCCATGTCGCTCCGCCGTCCGTGGAGCGGAACAGGGTGTCCACCGGACCCCAGCGGTTGTTCGTGGAGACCACGACGGTGTCCGGGCGGGCCGCGTCCACGGCCACCCCGCCGTACCCGAACGCGTCGCCGTCGCCCGGGGCCACCGGGGTCACGTCGGCCCAGGTCCCCGTCACCGTGTCGAGACGGTGCACCGAGCCGTCGGCCTGGTTGTTCGGGCCCGGCCCGTCCGCGTAACTCACGTACAGCGCACGGCTGCCCGCGTCGTACGCCGCGCGGACCGGCACCTTCGTCGACGTTCCGGCGGACGGCTGCCCGGGGACGGGCTCCCAACCGCCGGTGGCGCGTCTGCGGTAGAGGGCCGTGCCGCCGTCGCCCCAGCCCGCGTACACCGTCCGGCCGGCCGCCACCAGCAGCGTGACGCCCTGGCCACCGGCCGACGCCGTGGCAGGGAAGGAGGTGTCGGCGGCCCAGGTGGCGCCACGGTCCGTGGAGCGCAGCAGCCCGTCGTGGCGCGTCCCGAGCCAGAGGGTCTCGCTGTCGCGCGGATCGACGAGGAGCCGCTCGCCGCAGCCCCGGCCGTCCTCGTTGGCCCCGAGGCGCACGGTGAGATCCGTACGCTCCCAGGTCGCGCCCCGGTCCTCGGACCGGAGGACCGCGCCCGGGGAGGCGTACGCCTGTGTGTACGTCCCGAGGGCCAGGTACAGCCGGCCAGGATGTGCCGGGTCGACGGCCATCGCCTCGACGCCCATCAGGTTCCAGTCGTCCCAGCCGATGTGGTCGATGAGCGCCGTCCACCGGGACTTACGGTCGTCCCAGCGGTAGGCACCGCCGATGTCGGTGCGGGCGTAGGCGAGACCCCGTACGGCCGGGTGGAACAGGATGCCCGTCACGAAGCCCGTCCCGCCGATCGCCGCGGTGCGCCAGCGGTGCGGCTGGGACTTCGCGGGCCGCCGGGCGGCTACGGCAGCCCCCGCCGCCGGCAGCACGGAGGCCGAGGCTGCGACCACCGCCGCACCGGCCAGGACGGTGCGGCGCCGGGGAAACGGGGCGGGTTCTGGCTGCGGGACGGACGAAGCGCGCATGACGAAGACCCTCCGGTGGGGGAGTGACGGGAGACTGCGGTACGGGGACGGAGCTCAGCCCTTGACGGCGCCGGTGAGCATGCCTTCCTTGAAGTGCTTCTGGACGAACGGCGACAGGAACGCGACCGGGATCAGCGCCAGCACCATGACCGCCATCTGGATGGCGAGCAGTGACAGGTGGCCGGTGTTGATGACCTGCGTCAGACCGGTGGGCCGCTCCTGCTTGAGGACCAGCTGGTTCATCACGTTCTGCAGCGGCATCATCTCCGGGTCGCTGATGTAGATCGACGCGTTGAACCAGGCGCTCCAGTAGCCGACCGCGTAGAAGAGCGTGATCACCGCGATGACCGCGCGGGACAGCGGCATGATGATCTGCCACAGGATGCGGAAGTCACCTGCCCCGTCGATGCGGGCGCTCTCGACGAGCTCCTGGGCCGTACTCATGAAGAAGGCACGCAGGACCAGGATGTTGAAGACGTTCAGCGCGCTCGGGAGGATCAGGGCCAGATAGCTGTCGGTGAGGCCGAGTCCCTGGACCACCAGGTAGGTGGGAATCAGGCCCGCCCCGAAGAACATCGTGGCGAGCATGAACAGCAGCAGCGGACGGTGGAGCACGGATCCCGGACGGGACAGGCCGTAGGCGCACATGATCGACACGGCCATGCTGAACAGCGTGCCGACCACGGTCACGCAGATGCTGATCACCGCGGCCCTGGTGACCTGGCCGCCGCCGAGCAGCTCCTGGTAGGCGACGAAGGTGATGCCGCGTGGGATCACCACCAGCCCGCCCGCGTCGGTGATCGTCCGCACCGAGGACAGGCTGGTGACGATCACGACCCAGAGCGGGAAGAGAACGGCGAGACAGGCCAGGACAAGGACCACACCCTTGGAGGCGAGCCCCGCCTTCGTCGGCTCCTCCTCCCACACCGGCCGCAGCCGGCCTCGCGTGCCGGGCTTGACCCCGGCCACGCCGGTCATTCGGTAGAGCAGGCCGCTCACTTCTTGTACACCCCCTGCTCACCCATGAGATGGGCGACCTTGTTGGCCCCGAGGACCAGCAGCAGACCGAAGATTCCCTTGACGATCCCGACGGCCGCCGCGTAACTGAACCCGCCGTTGGTGATGCCCACGTTCCACACGTAGGTATCGAGGACCTCGGAGGCGCCCGGTCCGACGGCCGTGCGCTGGAGCAGGATCTGCTCGAAGCCCACGGTGAGGGCGTTGCCCACCTGGAGGACCAGCAGCAGCGCGACGACCGGGCGCAGGGCGGGCAGTGTGACGTGCCACATCCGGCGCCAGCGGTTCGCACCGTCCATCGCGCTCGCCTCGTAGAGCTCCGGGCTGACCGAGGCCAGCGCGGCGAGGAAGACGATGACACCCCAGCCGGCGTCCTTCCAGATCATCTCGAAGGTGATCAGGAACTTGAACAGACCGGGGTTCGTCATGAGGTCGAAGCCCTCATAGCCGTTCTCCCGCAGCGTCTGCGCGATGAGCCCCGCGCCGCCGAACATCTGCTGGAAGACCGTGATGACCAGGACCCAGGAGAAGAAGTGCGGCAGGTAGAGGATCGCCTGCGCCACCGCCCGGACCCGGGGCCGCACGAAGCTGTTGATGAACAGCGCGAGCAGGATCGGCACCGGGAAGAACAGTGTCAGCTGCAACAGGAAGATCGTCAGAGTGTTGCCGAGCGCCGACCAGAACAGCCGGTCGTTGACCATCTGCTGGAACCACTCGAAGCCGACCCACGGGCTCTGCAGGATCGCCTGGAAGGCGTTGTCCGCGATGTAGGGGTCGTAGTCCTGGAAGGCGACGACGTTGCCCACCAGAGGGACGTAGGCGAAGACCAGCAGCAGCAGCATCGCCGGCAGGGTCATCAGCAGCAGCGTCCGGTCACGGCGCAGCCGGTGCCGCAGGGGCACCTTCGCGCTGACCGGGGCCGGCCCGCGGGCCGGCCCGTCCTTGTCGACCGGCGACGACGCAGGGGACTCCTGCGCGCGCCGGTCATCTGTGCTCAGAGACATGTCAGGAGGCCGACTCACCGGTCTCGTCGAGCAGCTTCTTGTACCAGTCGCGAAGCTGGTCGCCGCCCTTGGTCTTCCAGTCCGAGACCTGCTGCTGCATGTCGCTGACCTTCTTGCGGCCGCGCACGATGTCCTTCTCCAGGGCCTCGAACTGCGCGTTGAGCTCGGTGTAGCGGGTGGGCTCCTGGATCTGCATGCCGTGGAACAGCGGCTTCTTCAGGTGCGCGCCCTGGCGCTGCTGCCACTCGATGACACCCTTGGCGACGTCCGGGTAGTCCGGGTACGCGCGGTACGGCTTGGAGGTGGCGATGTACTCGTAGGTGGCGAAGACCTCGTTGTTGCCCTGCTCGTTCTTGACGAGGACGCCGTCTTCGAGGGTGTGGTGGGTGCCCTCCAGGCCGTAGGCCCGCAGACGCTGCTCCTTGCTCCCGTACGGAGCGGCGGTGAAGTTCGCCAGCGCGAGGAGGTCCTCGATGACCTTCTTGTCGGCCTTCTTGCTGGCGAAGCACCAGATGTTGGAGGGGGAGGCCTCGTAGATGACGGGGGCACCGCCGTCGTGGGCGAAGAAGTCCATCGCGTCCATCCGGAAGTCCGGCTTGTCGAGCCGCTGGACGGCGGTCGCGGCGTACCAGTCCGAGATGTCCGCGTTGTACATGAGGACGTTCCCGGAGGAGAAGGTGGTGCGCATGTCACCCGTCTCCGCCTTGGCGTCCGGGTGCACGAAGCCTGCCGAGTACAGCGAGCGCGACCACTCCAGCGCCTCCAGGTACTCCTGGGTCTCGTAGCGGTTCACCAGCTTGCCGTCGACCAGCTGCCAGTAGTAGGGCTTCTCCGGCAGCACCCCGAAGAAGACGTACGCCGACCACGTCATGTCGCCGCACGCCCACACCTTGCTCTTGGGCGCGTTGATCTCCTTGCAGAGGTCGTAGAACTCCTTCGTGGTGGTCGGGACCTCGTACCCCTTCTCCTCGAAGATGTCGGCGCGGTAGAAGGGGGTGATGTTGGGCGTGGCCTCGGCCGGCATCGGGATCCCGCGCAGCTGGCCCGCGAAGATGCCGCGCTGCCAGGCGCCGGTGGGGATGGCCGCCAGGTTCGGGTACGCCTTGACCTTGTCGCCCGACAGGTAGGGGCCGAGGTCGGCGAACTTGTTGGCGATGGCGCTCGGGATCTTGCCGCCGAGCTCCCAGCCCGGGACGACGACGGCGTCCGGGATGGAGCTGGACGCGAGCACCGCGCCGAGCTTCTGTCCGTAGACGTTGCCGTCCTGGTTCTGCCACTTGACCTTGACGCCGGCGGCCGTGTCCATGGCGGTCCAGTACGCGTTGCCCTCACCGGGCGACGTGCCCCACAGCGGGGCCATGATGCTGATCTCGCTGCCCTTGCCCAGCTTCTTCGGCACCGACACCGCCAGCTTGTCGGCGGGGAGCGCCGTGGTGAAACCGTCGGCGGAGCCGTTCTTGCTGGGGATGTCAGGGGTGACGGCCTTCGAGGGCACATAGGCGGGAAGGATGTCCTTCAGCTTCGATCCCGTGGTCGTGCCCTCGTTCTTCGAGCCACCGGAACCGCCGCCACAGGCGGCGAGGAGCGGCATCCCGCCGCCCACGGCTGCCGCGACAACCACGGAGGAGGCGAGGAAACGTCTCCGGCTGGGGGCGGAGGGGGAGTTCGGCGTCATTGCGTCAACCCTTCGTGGTGCAACAGGACGGCCCGCGGCGGCGACTGCCGCTCGGCCCTGTGTCTGAGGTAGGGGGCGTTACCGGCCGAGCCGGTCGGCACAGCACCGGCTGAGCTGAAGCGGTCAACGGGCTGCCTCGTCGAAGCGCTTCGATGTTGCAGCGAGATTAAGTGAAGGGTTCCGGCCGCACAAGAGTTCGTTTCGATATTCCTCCGACGTGTGTCCGAACCGTTTCCCGGGGTCCTGTGACAGGGATGTGCCCGGAAGAGACTTTTTGGGCCTGTCGCACCCTTGACACCTACGGGGTTGGCCGCAGAGCATCGAAGCGCTTCGAAAGATCTTCTCCCCGCGTCGACGGTCCTTTCGATGCCCGACGCCCTGAAAACCTCCCACCTCTCCAAGGGGACCCGCACGTGACGGACCATCCGTTTCCCTTCCGCGACCCGCAGCTGTCCTTCTCCCGGCGCACCGACGACCTGCTCGGACGGCTCACGCTCGACGAGCGGATCGCGATGCTGCACCAGTTCGCCCCGGCGGTGGAGCGGCTGGGCCTCGGCCCGTTCCGAACCGGCCAGGAGGCCCTGCACGGGGTCGCCTGGATGGGGCCCGCCACTGTCTTCCCGCAGGCCGTCGGCCTCGGCGCCACCTGGAACGACGACCTGGTCCGCCGGATCGGTGAGGCCGTCGGCAACGAGGTACGCGCCAAGCGCGCCCAGGACGACCGCGTCGGGCTCAACGTATGGGCGCCGACGGTGAACCTGCTGCGCCACCCGCTGTGGGGCCGCGGCGAGGAGGGGTACTCCGAGGACCCCACCCTCACCTCCGCCATCGCCGTCGCCTACACCCGGGGACTGCGCGGCGACGACCCCCACTACTGGCGCACCGCCCCCGTGCTCAAGCACTGGCTCGCGCACAACAACGAGACCGACCGCGACACCGCCTCGTCCTCGGTGCGCCCGCGTGTCCTGCACGAGTACGACCTGCGTGCCTTCCGTGACGCCGTACGGGCCGGGGCGGTGGCCGGGGTCATGCCGGCCTACAACCTGGTCAACGGACGGCCGAACCATGTGTCCCCGCTCCTGGGGCAGCATCTGCGGCGCTGGACCGACCAGCCGCTCGTCGTCTGCTCGGACGCGGGAGCGCCCTCCAACCTGGTCGACTCCGAGCACTACTTCGACACCCACGAGGAGGCCACCGCCGCCTCCCTGAAGGCGGGCGTCGACAGCTTCACCGACCACGGCACGGACTCTTCGGTCATGACCGGCCGCATCCGCGACGCGCTCGCCAAGGGGCTCATCGACGAGAGCGACATCGACACGGCGGTCCGCCGGCTGCTCGCGATGCGCTTCGCGCTCGGCGAGTTCGACCCCGAGCTCGATCCGTACGCGCGCGTGGACGACCTGGACACCGACGAGCACCGGGCGCTCGCCCTCGAAGCCGCGGAACAGGCCGTCGTCCTGCTCAAGAACGACGATCTGCTGCCCCTGAAACCGGAGCACGGCCGGACCGTCGCAGTGGTCGGGCTCCTCGCCGACACCTGCAAGCTGGACTGGTACAGCGGCACGCTCATGCACCGCTCCACGCCGCTCGACGGCATCCGCGAGCGGTACGGCGCCGAGAACGTCCTCTTCGCGGAGGGCGTGGACCGCATCCGGCTGAAGTGCTCCGACGGCTGGCTCCGGGTGCCCGTCGCCGACGGGGCGACGGAGGGGGAGGCGCGGGGCGCGGAAGGTGCCCTCGACCCGGCACTCCTCGCCGGCCGCACCGATCTGCCGCCGCTGACCTGCGGCGACGAGGCCACCGAACTCGCCCTCGTCGACTGGGGCGACGGTGTCCTCACCCTGCGCACGGACGACGGGCTGTACCTCTCCGTCGCCGACGACGGATACGTCAGGGCGTCGGCGGACGAGCCGGGCGGCTGGGTCGTCCAGGAGACGTTCCGCATGGAGGCGGTGGAGGGGCACGACGGCGGGCACCGCCTTCTGCACATCGGGACCGGTGGATACGTGTCGGTCGCCGCCGACGGCGCGAAGGTTGCCGAGTCCGGTCAGAACATTGCCCGCGACGCCGCCACGGTCTTCGAGCAGGAGACCGTCGAGCACGGCGCCGACGCAGTGGCCCGGGTCGCCGCGGCAGCCGACTCCGTCATCGTCGTCGCCGGCAACGACCCGCACATCAACGGCCGGGAGACCGAGGACCGCACGACCCTCGCCCTCCCCGCCCAGCAGGACCGCCTGTGGCGCGCCGCGCACGCCGCCAACCCGCGTACGGTCCTCGTCCTGTCCTCCGCCTACCCGTACGCGGTCAATGACGCGGCGGACGGGCTGCCGGCCCTGCTCTGGACGGCCCACGGCGGCCAGGCGGCCGGCACCGCGCTCGCCCGCGTCCTCGCCGGTGACGTGTCCCCGGCCGGCCGGCTCCCGCAGACCTGGCACGCGAGCGACGACGATCTGCCCGGTCTGTTCGACTACGACATCATCGGCTCCCGGCAGACCTACCTCTACTTCGACGGCACCCCGCTCTTCCCCTTCGGACACGGTCTCGGGTACGCCGACTTCACCTACTCCGAGCTCCGGGCGGAGCTGGACGGCGAGCGGATGCGTGTGTCACTGACCGTCACCAACGACGGCTCCGTCGCCGCCGACGAGGTGGCACAGCTCTACGTGCGCGAGGCCGCGCCCGTACAGCCGGACTCGCCCATGGAGCCGGGCACCTCCGGGGGCGCACGCCTCGGTCGCCTGCTGCCCGGCCTGTCCGCACCCTCGGAGCTGCCACGGCTCAAGCTGGCAGCCCACCGCCGGGTTCACCTCGCGCCGGGTGCGGCGCAGCACATCGAATTCGACGTGGCCGTCGAGGAGTTGGGGCACTGGAGCGTGGCCCACGGCCGGTGGACCGTCGAGCCCGGTACGTACGAGATCCTCGCGGGCGCGTCGAGCGCCGACATCCGGCTCACCGCCACGGTGGCCGTCGACGGGGAAGCGCAGGGGCCCCGCCCGGTGGCGACGCGCGGCCTCGAGGCGGCCGACTACGACTGGCAGCGGGGCACGGTGATCGTCGACCGCGCGAAGACGGAGGGTGACGCCGTCGCCCCCGCCTCCACCTCCGCCGACGAGGCGGGACGACTCGTCTACCGGGCGTGCGACTTCGGTGAGGGGGTGGCCGGACTGACGTTCCTGGTCTCGGGGGAGGGGCGCATCTCCGTGGGCGGTGGCGGACTCGGCATGACGGTCCAGTTCCCGGACACCGGCGGCCCGTACGACTACCGGACCATCGAGGTCGAACACGAGATCCGCGGGGTGGTCGGCGAGTTGTGCATCGACCTCACAGGGACCGTGCGTCTCGCCCGCATCGACGTCATCCACGCTGAGGAGACCGCATGAGGTTCACCGACGGCTTCTGGCTGATGCGTGAGGGTGTCCGCGCCTCGTACGCGACCGAGATCCGTGATCTGCGGGTCGACGCCGACCGGTTCACCGCGTACGCCGCGGTCAAGCGTGTCGCGGCACGCGGTGACACGCTCAACACTCCGTTGATCACCGTCGAATGCTTCTCCCCGGCCGAAGGGGTCATCGGGGTACGCACCACCCACCACGCGGGCAAGGCCCGGCGTGGGCCGGACTTCACGCTGCTGGCGGACGACACCACGGCGCCCGCCGCCCGCACCCGCCGGGACGGCGCCGTCACCGAACTCACCAGCGGTCCGCTGACGTTGCGCATGGACGGCGACGGGCCCTGGGGGATCACCTTCCTCGACGGCGACGGACGGCGTCTCACCGGAGTGGATTCCAAGGGGACCGCCTTCGCGACCACACCTGACGGCGTCCACCACATGATCGCCCAGCTCGCCCTGGACGTCGGCGAGAACGTCTACGGGCTCGGCGAGCGCTTCACGCCGTACGTGAAGAACGGCCAGAGCGTCGACATCTGGCAGGCGGACGGCGGGACCAGCAGCGAACTGGCCTACAAGAACATCCCGTTCTACCTCTCCTCCCGTGGCTACGGCGTCTTCGTCAACCACCCCGGAAAGGTCTCCTTCGAGGTCGGTTCGGAATCCGTGGGGCAGGTGCAGTTCAGCGTCGAGGACCAGTCGCTGGAGTACTACGTCGTCGCCGGCCCGACGCCGAAGGACGTCCTGTCCCGCTACACCGCGCTGACCGGCCGGCCCGCGCTGCCGCCGGCCTGGTCGTTCGGTCTCTGGCTGACCACGTCCTTCTGCACGTCCTACGACGAGGAGACCGTCACCTCCTTCGTCGACGGGATGGCCGATCGCGGTATCCCGCTGAGCGTCTTCCACTTCGACTGCTTCTGGATGCGCGAATACCAGTGGTCGGACTTCCTCTGGGACCCCGAGGTCTTCCCCGACCCGGAGGGGATGCTGGCCCGCCTCAAGGAGCGCGGACTGCGTATCAGCATGTGGATCAACCCGTACATCGCCCAGAAGTCCACCCTGTTCGCGGAGGGCGCCGAACACGGCTACCTGGTGCGGCGGCCCAACGGTGACATCTGGCAGTGGGACCTGTGGCAGCCGGGCATGGCGCTGGTCGACTTCACCAACCCGGCCGCCCGCGCCTGGTACAACGACAAGCTGCGTCTCCTGCTCGACCAGGGCGTCGACTGCTTCAAGACGGACTTCGGCGAGCGCATCCCCACGGACGTCGTCTGGCACGACGGCTCCGACCCGGAGCGCATGCACAACTACTACACACACCTCTACAACGAGGCCGTCTTCGCACTCCTGGAGGACGAGCGCGGGGCCGGGGAGGCGGTGCTCTTCGCCCGGTCCGCCACGGCGGGCGGGCAGCAGTTCCCGGTGCACTGGGGCGGCGACTGCTTCGCCTCCTTCACCGCCATGGCCGAGTCCCTGCGCGGCGGTCTCTCGCTGTCCCTGTCCGGCTTCGGCTTCTGGAGCCACGACATCGGCGGCTTCGAGGGCACCCCCGACCCGGCGGTCTTCAAGCGCTGGCTCGCCTTCGGCCTGCTCTCCTCGCACAGCCGGCTCCACGGCAACGTCTCCTACCGCGTGCCGTGGGAGTTCGGCGAGGAAGCCGTCGAGGTGGCACGGAAGTTCACCCTCCTCAAGCACCGCCTCATGCCCTACCTCTACGGAGTGGCCGCCGAGGCGCACCGCACGGGCATCCCGATGATGCGGCCCATGCTGGCGGAGTTCCCCGAAGACCCCGCCTCGCGCACCCTGGACCGGCAGTACATGCTCGGCCCGGACCTGCTGGTCGCCCCGGTCTTCACGGAGGACGGCGAGGTCGAGTACTACGTCCCCGAAGGCGGCTGGACCTCGCTGCTCACCGGCGAGCGCGTCACCGGGCCCGCCTGGCGGCGCGAGACGCACGGCTTCGACAGCCTGCCCCTGCTGGTCCGGGACGGCGCCGTACTGCCGTGGGGCGCCGACGACCAGCGCCCGGACGGCGACTGGCTGGACGGCCTCACCCTGCGCGTCTTCGGCTCCGGCCCGGACGAGCGCACGATCACGGTGCCGGACCTGACCGGCAGCCCGGCGGCGTCCTTCCACGTCGAGCGGGACGACGCGGGCACGCGGGTCACGGCGCAGAAGCCGGAGCGCCCCTACCGTGTGGTCGTCGAGGAGTCCGGGGTCGCGGGGGAGGGGACGGGAACGGTCTCCGTCGCCTGACCGTCCGACCGCGACGAGGAGGAACCGCAGGGGCCCGGTGCACGCACCGGGCCCCTGCGGCCGCGAGCACTGCGTCAGACCTGAACCGCCGACGCCGACGCCGCCCGGGACATCGCGTAGGCCGCGCCGGCCCGCGGACCGCGCATCCACGGCACCGCCGGACGCTGTGCCGCCCCTGCCCGCTGCGCCTGGGCCGCGGGCTGTCCGACCGCACGCCCGAGCGTGTCCTCGCCGCCCACCCGCAGGCCGGCTCGGGCAGCACCGGCGCGGCCCGGCCCAGGACGGGGCCCGACAGGCGACATCCGGCCCATCCGATGGCAAGATCAAACCAACTCACCGCCGAAGTGCGGCTGTTGGCCAGCCGAACCCTGGAGACGTCGTGTCCGCTCGTTCCGTACTGTCTGTCGTAGCCACCGCCACCCTCACCGCAGTCGCCGTGCTCACGGGCTGCACCAGCACCAAACCGTCCGCGTCCGGCGGCGAACTGGAGTTGGTGCGGTCCGGCAAGCTCACCACCTGCACGCACCTGCCGTATGAACCCTTCCAGGTCCGTAAGGACGATGCCGTCGTCGGCTTCGACGTGGACCTCGTGGATCTGGTCGCCAAGAAGCTCGAGGTCACCCAGGAGATCGTGGACACGCCCTTCGAGGGCATCCAGAGCGGCGAGGACCTCAACACCCGCAAGTGCGATCTGGCCGCTGCGGGTATGACGATCACGCCGGTGCGCGCGAAGAACCTGGACTTCTCCATCGGCTACTTCGACGCCACGCAGGCCCTGATCGCCAAGAAGGGTTCCTCCTTCACGTCGCTGGCAAGCCTCAAGGGAAAGAAGCTCGGGGTCCAGCAGGGCACCACGGGAGAGACGTACGCGCAGAAGAACGCCCAAGGCGTGACGACCGTGCAGTTCGAGGACCTGGCTCTGCTGCTGACGGCCGTGAAGACCGGACAGGTCGATGCCGCGGTGAACGACAACGGCGTGCTCTTCGAATACGTGCGCAAGAACCCGGACACCCAGGTCACCGCCGAGTTCGACACGGGGGAGGAGTACGGCATCGGGGTGCGCACCGGAAACGATGCCCTGCGCAAGGAGATCGACACGGTGATCACCGACGCCAAAGCCGATGGCAGTTATGACCGGATCTACAAGAAGTGGTTCCCCGCCGCTCCCAAGAAGTGAGGAAACCGCTACCGATGTCCATATCCCGCAGACAACGGACCCGCGCCATCCGAGGCGGTCAGTACGCTGTCCTCGCTGCTGTACTGCTCGTAGTCGCCCTGGCCGCCGACTGGGGTGAGATCCGACGGGCGTTCTTCGATGTCGGTGTCGCCAAGGCGCAGTTCCCCGACATCATCACCACCGCCCTGCTCAACACCGTGGTCTACACCCTCCTCGGCTTCGGATTCGGGCTGGTCGCGGGGCTGCTGCTCGCGCTGATGAGGCTGTCGCGCGTCCCGCCGTACCGCTGGCTGGCCATTGCGTACATCGAGTTCTTCCGCGGAGTCCCCGCACTGCTGGTCTTCATCGCCCTCGGCTTCGGCGTACCGCTCGCCTTCCAGGTCGCGCTCAACCAGTATGTGACCGTGATGCTGGCGCTCGGCCTCGTCGGCGCAGCCTATATGGCGGAGACGATACGGGCGGGGATACAGGCGGTCCCGAAGGGGCAGATGGAGGCCGCACGTTCACTGGGGATGTCGCAGAACCGGGCCATGGTGTCCATCATCATCCCGCAGGCCCTGCGCATCGTTCTGCCGCCGCTCACCAACGAACTGATCCTGCTGACCAAGGACTCGTCCCTGGTGTACCTGCTGGGCCTGTCGCTCTCCCAGTACGAGCTGGCCAAGTTCGGCCGGGACGCCCTGAACCAGAATCGCAGCCTGACTCCGATCCTCATCGCCGGCCTGTGTTATCTGATCATCACTCTGCCGCTCGGCCACCTGGTCCGGCGGCTCGAAGCGCGTACGGCGAAGGCGAGGTGACCGCGGTGAAGGCGGTATCGACGGCGGACGGCGCGGCGGCGGTGAGCGGGTCCGCGATCGACGTGCGGGGCCTGCGCAAGTCGTTCGGCGCGCTGGAGGTGCTCGCGGGCATCGACTTCTCGGTCGCACGGGGCGAGGTGGTGTGTGTCATCGGCCCGTCCGGTTCGGGCAAGTCCACGCTGCTGCGTTGCGTGAACCTGTTGGAGGAGCCCACATCGGGGACGGTCACGGTGGCCGGCGCCGAGGTCACCGACCCGGACGTGGACATCGACAAGGTGCGCCGGCGGATCGGCATGGTCTTCCAGTCGTTCAACCTGTTCCCGCACCTCACGGTTCTGGAGAACCTGACGCTCCCCCAGCGGCGAGTGCTCGGCCGCGACAAGGCGGAGGCGGGGCGGATCGCTCGCGAACGGCTGGCCCGGGTGGGTCTGACCGACAAGGAATCCGCCTACCCGGCGCAGTTGTCCGGCGGCCAGCAGCAGCGGGTGGCCATCGCGCGAGCGCTGGCCATGGATCCGGAACTGATGCTCTTCGACGAGCCCACCTCCGCGCTCGACCCGGAACTGGTGGGAGACGTCCTGGCCGTGATGCGCTCACTGGCCGACGAGGGGATGACGATGCTCGTCGTCACCCATGAGATGAGCTTCGCCAGGGAGGTCGCGGACCGCGTCGTCTTCATGGACGGCGGAGTCATCGTGGAGGAGGGGACCCCGGAGCGGGTGATCGGCGCGCCCCGTCATGCCCGTACCAGGTCCTTCCTCGCACGCCTGCTGACCCCGGCCACCGCGGACCTGACGGAGGCGGCCGCGGCCGCCGACGGGACGGGGACGCGGTCGGACCCGGTGTAGCCGTGCCGCGGGGGCGGACAGGCCGTGGCGGGACGTACCGGATCGGACGTGGTGGTCCGTGTGCAGCTGCTGCGGCGTGGGCGGTCGTTTCCAGGCGCGCACGACTGTCAGCGCCCGTACGCGCGCACAAGACGGATGTCCCGCCACCGGTGTACCTCGGTGGCGGGACATCCGTCGTCGTGCGTGGTCGGCTCTGCGCGGCGAACTCCGTGCCGACGCGTACAACGCGTAGCCGTCGGGGTCCCTCCCGGCCCCAGACCGGCCGGAACGGCCACCCTCCGTGTCTTCGCCATCAGTGCCGCCGGACGCCTCACGTGAGTCACGTCACCCAGAGTGAATATCTCGGCATACATCTCGCCGAACCGGGGAGGCACCCAGATCGCCGGTGCCGAACCCTGTGCGCCGGCTCATGTGCTCGGCCGGACCGGTGCGGAGCAATCAGGCACGGAAGGCAGATCACTACATGTCGGCTCCCCGCTCGTCGGCTCATCCCCCCGCCGCCCTGGAAACCCTCCACATCGACGGCACCTGGAGCGCGGCTGGATCAGGTGCGACACGCGAGATCCTCGACCCCGCCGACGCCACCGTCCTCGCTCTCGTCTCCGAGGCCGGCACCGAGGACACCGACGCGGCCGTGGCCGCCGCACGCCGCGCCTTCGACGACGGCCCCTGGCCCCACCGGCCGGTCGCCGAGCGCGCCGAGCTGCTGCGCCGGGTCGCCGGGTTCCTCCAGCGGGACCGCGAGGAGATCGCGATCACGGAGAGCCGCGACACCGGCAAGACCCTGGAGGAGGGCCGCGTCGACGTCGACGACGTCACCAACGCCTTCCGCTACTTCGCCGATCTCGTCATGAACGAGAGCGGCGGCCGCGTCGTCGACGCCGGCGACCCCGACGTGCACAGCGTCGTCGTGCACGAGCCGGTCGGTGTCTGCGCCCTGATCGCCCCGTGGAACTACCCGCTGCTCCAGGCCAGCTGGAAGATCGCCCCGGCCCTCGCCGCCGGCAACACCTTCGTGCTCAAGCCCAGCGAGGTCACCCCGCTCTCCACCGTCCACCTGATCCGGCTGCTCGCCGAGGCCGGCCTGCCCGACGGCGCCGCCAACCTCGTCACCGGCGCGGGCGACCCCGTCGGCGCCCGGCTCTCCGAACACCCGGACGTCGACATGGTCTCCTTCACCGGCGGGCTCGCCAGCGGCACGAAGGTCGCCCAGGCAGCCGCACCCACGGTCAAGAAGGTCGCCCTGGAACTCGGCGGCAAGAACCCCAACGTCGTGTTCGCCGACGCCTGCGCCACCGACGCCGGCTTCGACACCGCCGTCGACCAGGCGCTGAACGCCGCGTTCTTCCACAGCGGCCAGGTCTGCTCCGCCGGGGCCCGTCTCATCATCGAGGAGTCCGTCTCCGAGCGCTTCGTCACCGAGCTCGCCCGACGCGCCGACGCGATCCGGCTCGGCCGGGGCACCGTCGACGGAGTCGAGTGCGGCCCGCTCGTCTCCGCGCAGCAGCTCGCCAAGGTCGAGGCGTACGTCGCGTCCGCCCGCGAGGAGGGCGCGGTCGTCCGCTCCGGCGGAGCCCGCCCCGAACCCTCCGACGTACGGCCCGCGAGCGGCTACTTCTACCGGCCGACCGTCCTGGACGGCTGCCACCGGGAGATGAAGGTGGTCCGCGAGGAGACCTTCGGCCCGATCCTCACCGTCGAGACCTTCCGTACCGAGGAAGAGGCCGTCAGGCTGGCCAACGACACGGACTACGGTCTCGCCGGTGCCGTCTGGACCACCGACGCGGGCCGCGCCCGGCGCGTCGCGGGCCGGCTGCGGCACGGCACCGTCTGGATCAACGACTACCACCCCTACCTCCCGCAGGCCGAGTGGGGCGGCTTCGGCAAGTCCGGTACGGGCCGCGAGCTCGGCCCCACCGGGCTCGCCGAGTACCGCGAGTCCAAGCACATCTACCAGAACCTCAACCCGCGCCCGCAGCGCTGGTTCGCCGGCTGAACAGAGCGATCTGTCTCTCCCCGCCCGGCTGTTCGCCGCACCACGCACACGCCAGCACCTTGCAGAAGGAGCAACCGATGCCCCCGTCCCCCAGCACCGCACGCCCCGAACCCGTGGACTACGTGATCGTCGGAGGCGGCACCGCCGGCTCGGTCATCGCCTCCCGCCTCACCGAGGATCCCGACGTCACCGTGACCGTCGTCGAGGGCGGTCCGACCGACATCGACCGCGAGGACGTCCTCACCCTCCGCCGCTGGCTCGGCCTCCTCGGTGGCGACCTCGACTACGACTACCCCACCACCGAACAGCCGCGCGGCAACTCCCACATCCGGCACAGCCGCGCCCGCGTCCTCGGCGGCTGCTCCTCGCACAACACGCTGATCAGCTTCAAGCCGCTGCCCGGCGACTGGGACGAATGGGCCGAGGCCGGAGCCGACGGCTGGGACGCCGCCGCGATGGACCCCTACTTCGCCCGGCTGCGCAACAACATCGTGCCCGTCGACGAGAAGGACCGGAACGCCATCGCCCGCGACTTCGTCGACGCCGCACAGGCGGCGGCCGGAGTCCCGCGCGTGGACAGCTTCAACAAGAAGCCCTTCCACGAGGGCGCCGGCTTCTTCGACCTGGCCTACCACCCGGAGAACAACAAGCGCTCCTCCGCGTCCGTCGCCTACCTCCACCCGCACATCGAGGCCGGTGACCGCCCCAACCTCACGATCCTGCTGGAGACATGGGCCTACCGCCTGGAGTTCGACGGCAACCGGGCCACCGGGGTGCACGTACGCACCAAGGACGGCGAGGAGATGCTGCTGCGCGCCACCCGCGAAGTCATCGTCTGCGCGGGCGCGGTGGACACGCCCCGGCTGCTGATGCACTCCGGAATCGGCCCGGCGAAGGACCTCACCGCGCTCGGCATCCCCGTCCTCCACGACGCACCGGGCGTCGGCGAGAACCTGCTCGACCACCCCGAGTCGGTCATCGTCTGGGAGACGGACGGGCCCATCCCGGAGAACTCCGCGATGGACTCCGACGCGGGCCTGTTCGTACGGCGCGACCCCGGATCCCGGGGCCCCGACCTGATGTTCCACTTCTACCAGATCCCCTTCACCGACAACCCGGAGCGCCTCGGCTACGAGAGGCCCGAGCACGGCGTGTCGATGACCCCGAACATCCCCAAGCCGCGCAGCCGCGGCCGCCTCTACCTCACGAGCGCCGACCCCGAGGTCAAACCGGCCCTGGACTTCCGCTACTTCACCGACGAGGACGACTACGACGGACGCACCCTGGTCGACGGCATCAAGCTCGCCCGCGAGATAGCGAAGAGCGAACCCCTGGCCCACTGGCTCAAGCGCGAGGTCTGCCCCGGGCCCGAGGTCACGTCCGACGAGGACATCAGCGAGTACGCCCGCAAGGTCGCGCACACCGTCTACCACCCGGCCGGCACCTGTCGCATCGGATCCGTGGGCGACCCCGCCGCCGTCGTCGACCCGCAGCTGCGCGTCCAGGGCCTGGAGGGCATCCGGATCGCGGACGCGTCCGTCTTCCCGACCATGCCCGCCGTGAACCCGATGATCGGCGTGCTGATGGTGGGCGAGAAGTGCGCCGAACTGCTCCGAGCGACCCCGACCACCGGAGACGATGTCCGATGAGCGAAGCCAGTACCCCCGTGTTCGGCGTCCGGAACCTCTGGAAGGTGTTCGGGCCCAAGGCCGACCGCATCCCCGGCAGCGAGCACGCCGCGCTGCCGCCCGCCGAACTGCGCCGGCGCACCGGCTGCACCGCCGCCGTGCGTGACGTCTCCTTCGACGTCGAGAAGGGTGAGGTCTTCGTCGTCATGGGCCTGTCGGGCTCCGGCAAGTCCACCCTCGTACGCTGTCTGACCCGGCTCATCGAGCCCACCAGCGGCACCCTCGCCATCGACGGCGAGGACGTCCTGGGCATGGACACCACCCGGCTGCGCGAACTGCGCCGGCACCGCGCCGCGATGGTCTTCCAGCACTTCGGGCTGCTGCCGCACCGCACGGTCCTCGACAACGTCGCCTACGGCCTGGAGATCCAGGGCCTCGGCAAGACCGAACGGCGCGCAAAAGCCGCCGAACTGGTCGAGAAGGTCGGCCTCGCGGGCCTCGAGGACCGCCGCCCCGCCCAGCTCTCCGGTGGACAGCAGCAGCGCGTCGGGCTGGCCCGCGCACTCGCCGTCGACCCGTCCGTCCTCCTCTTCGACGAACCGTTCAGCGCGCTCGACCCGCTGATCCGGCGTGAGATGCAGGACGAGGTCGTCCGGCTGCACCGTGAGGAGGGCCGCACCATGGTCTTCATCACCCACGACCTCAGCGAGGCGCTCCGCCTGGGCACCCGCATCGCGCTGATGCGCGACGGCAGCATCGTCCAGCTCGGCACCCCCGAGGAGATCGTCGGCTCGCCCGCCGACGACTACGTACGCGCATTCGTCCGGGACGTCCCGCGCGAACAGGTCCTCACCGTCGCCGGCGCCATGCGCCCGCCGACCGCGGGCGAGAGCGAGCACGGCCCTGCCCTCCGCCCCGGGGCCACCGTCTCCGAAGCCATCGAGGCCGTCTCCCGCTCCGGCGACCCGGTCGCCCGTGTGATCAAGGACGGCAGGCTGCTCGGCGTCGTCGACCACGCGTGCCTGCTCGACGTGGTCGCGGGTCAGGGAGCCCGTGAGGTGACTGTCTGATGGCCACCGCCCAAGCCACCACACGTACCGCCTCCGGACCCCTGGGGAGCGGCCCGCTCGCCGCCCTGCGTGACCGGCC
Source organism: Streptomyces sp. NPDC005791 (assembly GCF_042871485.1). Lineage (NCBI taxonomy): Bacteria > Bacillati > Actinomycetota > Actinomycetes > Kitasatosporales > Streptomycetaceae > Streptomyces > Streptomyces sp. NPDC005791. The sequence continues at coordinate 14,452 of NZ_JBIAIP010000014.1, read as the reverse complement.
CGCACTCGGCAAGATTCTGCTGCTTCTGGTGATCGCCTTCGCCGCCGTACCCTTCGCGCACGCCCGCTGGGGCGGCGGGGCCTGGCCCGGCGCACTGACCGTGGACCTGGGCGGACCGCTCGGTGAGGTCAACGACTGGATCATCGGCAACCGTGACAGCCACCCGCTGTTCCTCTACTTCTTCGGACACATCAGCAACGCCGTCGTCCTGTCGGTGCGCGGTGTCTACCTCGCGCTCCTCGCACTCGGCTGGGCCGGTGTCACCGCCGTCGCCGCGCTCGTCGCCTGGCGGACGGCCGGATGGCGCCTCGCGCTGACCGCCGGGGCGTCCTTCCTCGTCTGCGGGCTGCTCGGCATGTGGGTGCCGACGATGCAGACCCTCGCCCTGATGACCGTCGCGGTCCTCGCCTCCGTGGTCCTGGGCCTGCTCCTCGGACTCGCCGCGGGCCTCTCCGACCGTACGTTCCGTGTCCTGCGCCCCGTCCTGGACACCATGCAGGTGCTGCCCGCCTTCGCCTATCTGCTGCCCGTCGTGCTGGTCTTCGGCATCGGCGTCCCCGGCGCGGTCCTCGCGACCGTCGTCTACGCGGCCCCGCCGATGGCCCGGCTCACCGCACTCGGACTGCGCGGCGCCGACGCCGGCGTCATGGAAGCCGTCGCCTCGCTCGGCGCGACCGGCCGCCAGCGCCTGCTCAGCGCCCGGCTGCCGCTGGCCCGCAAGGAACTGCTCCTCGGTCTCAACCAGACCATCATGATGGCGCTGTCCATGGCCGTCATCGCCTCCGTCATCGGCGCCGGCGGTCTCGGCGACCGCGTCTACCAGGCGCTCTCCTCCGTCGACGTCGGCGCCGCGCTCGCCGCGGGCATCCCCATCGTGCTGCTGGCCGTCGTGCTGGACCGCACGACCGAGGCGGCCGGGCGGAAGATCGGCACCGAACCCACCGGCCCCACCGCCCTGCGCGGCGCCCGCGGTTGGGGGATCGCCGCACTCATCGCCGCGGTCGTCGCCGCCGTGGGCCGCCACACCGGCGGCCGCGTCTGGCCCGAGGGCGGCGTCGTCGCCATCGCGGAGCCGGTCAACACGGCCAAGGACTGGATGGTCGACCACCTCTACACCGGCATCCCCGTCATCGGCGGAACCGCCGACTGGGCCGCCCACTTCACCAACTGGATCCTCAACCCGCTCCGCAGCGGGCTGCAGGGCCTGCCCTGGTGGTCCGTCCTGCTGATCGTCGCGGCCCTCGCCTGGACCATCGGCACCTGGCGCACCGCGCTCACCGCCGTGCTGGCCATGGCCGCCATCGGGGTCCTCGGCGTATGGGACCTGTCGATGGACACCCTCAGCCAGGTCCTCGCCGCCGTCGCCGTCACGCTGGTCCTGGGATTCGCCGTCGCCGTGGGCGCCTCCCGCAGCGGGCGCTTCGAACGGCTCCTGCGACCGGTCCTGGACGTCTTCCAGACGATGCCGCAGTTCGTCTACCTCATCCCGGTCGTCGCCCTCTTCGGCGTGGGGCGCGCCCCCGCCGCCGCGGCAGCGGTCGTCTACGCGCTGCCCGCCGTCGTCCGCATCACCACGCAGGGCCTGCGCGGCGTCGACCCCGCCGCGATGGAGTGCGCCCGCTCGCTCGGCGCGACCAGCGGTCAGCAACTGCGCCAGGTCCAGATCCCGTTGGCGAGGCCCGCACTGCTGCTGGCCGTCAACCAGGGTGTCGTCCTGGTCCTCGCGGTCGTCATCATCGGCGGCCTCGTCGGCTCCGGCGCGCTCGGCTACGAGGTCGTGTTCGGCCTCGCCCAGGGCGACCTGGCCACCGGCCTCGTCGCGGGCGCCGCCATCGTCTGCCTGGGGCTGATGCTGGACCGGGTCACCCAGCCCACCGCCCGCCGCCAGCGGAAGGAGAGCTGACATGGCTCGCACCCGTGCCCGCGCCCGTCTCCGTACGTCCGCGATCGTCGCCTCGGCCGGCGCGCTGCTGGCCGTCACCGGCTGCGGCGCGGCGGACATGACCAAGCAGGCCTCCCCGTTCGCGGCCCCCGCGGACATCAAGACCGTCACCCTCTCCGTCCAGTCCTGGGTCGGCGCACAGGCCAACGTCGCGGTCGCGCAGAAGATCCTCGAGGACGAGCTGGGCTACCGCGTCGACCTCGTCCAGACGGACGAGGTGCCCGCCTGGGACGCCCTCAGCCAGGGCCGGGTGGACGCCATCCTGGAGGACTGGGGCCACCCCGACCAGGAGAAGCTGTACGTCGAGGACAAGAAGACCATCGTCCCCGGCGGCGACCTCGGGGTCACGGGCCACATCGGCTGGTACGTCCCCAAGTACTGGGCGGACGAGCACCCGGACGTCACCGACTGGAAGAACCTCGACAGGTACGCCGACGAACTGCGCACCCCGGAGAGCGGTGACAAGGGCCAGCTGATGGACGGTTCGCCGTCCTACGTCACCAACGACAAGGCGCTGGTGAAGAATCTCGGTCTGGACTACAAGGTCGTCTTCGCCGGTTCCGAGGCCGCGCAGATCACTCAGATGCAGCAGTTCGCCAAGGAGAAGAAGCCCTTCCTCAGCTACTGGTACCAGCCGCAGTGGCTGTTCAACGAGGTACCGATGGTCGAGGTGAAGCTCCCGGAGTACTCCGACACCTGTGCGGCCAAGGACCCCGCGGACATCGACTGCGCGTACCCGACGACCCCGCTCCAGAAGTACCTCAACGCGGATTTCTCGAAGCGGGGCGGGGATGCCGCCGCCTTCCTGAAGAATTTCACGTGGTCGGAGAAGGACCAGAACGAGGTCTCCGAGCTGATCGCCTCCGAACGGCTGACGCCCGACGAAGCGGCCGCCCGCTGGATCGAGAGACACCCCGCCACCTGGAAGAAGTGGCTGGACCGGTGACCTGAGCCGCTTCTTCCGTATCGACGTCGGCCGCCGTGGCACCAGCCGCGGCGGCCGACGTGTGTCCGGGCCGCCCCGCCTGCACTATTCACTCAGTACATGTACTGAGGTTATAGTGCTGCGCATGAGTACCCGTCATGCCCTTCTGGGGCTGCTCGCGGCCGGGCCCTGTCACGGCTACGACCTGAAGCGGCAGTACGACGCCCGCTTCCCGCAGGCCCGCCCGCTCGCGTACGGGCAGGTCTACACGACCCTGCAACGCCTGGTGCGCGACGGCCTGGCCGCGGTCGACGGCACGGACTCCGACGGCGGCCCGGAGCGCACCCTCTACCGGTCGACCGGCGAGGGAGCACGCGAACTGGACCGCTGGGCAGTGGAGATCACCGCGCCCGCCCCCTTCGTGACGAACGAGATCTTCGCGAAGGTCGTGGTCTCGATCCTCGTCGCGGCGGCTCCCACGCAGCCGGGTCAGGACGGTCGGAAGCCCGACGCCGCAGCGCATCTGAGGGCCCAGCGCGCCGCCCACATGGAGCGGATGCGCGAGCTCACCGCAGTCAAGACCGCGCCGGACGCCGATCTCAGCACGGTGCTCTCGGCCGACTACGCCCTTGTCCACCTCGACGCCGACGTGCGGTGGATGACCACCACCGCGGCCCGCATCGACACCCTGACCGCGGAGGTCAACGCAGCATGAACACACAGGACGAGCAGTCCTCACCCGGAGCGGGTGTGCTGATCTCGGCGCACGGTCTGCGGAAGTCGTACGGAAGGACCGAGGCGCTGCGGGGAGCTTCCCTCGACCTCCACGAGGGCGAGATCCTCGCCGTCACCGGCACGAGCGGCAGTGGAAAATCCACCCTGCTGCACTGCCTCGCGGGAATCGTCCGCCCCGACGAGGGGGCCGTCACCTACGGAGGCGAGCAGCTCGGCCAACTGTCCGAGCAACGGCTCAGCGCATTACGACGCCACGACTTCGGAGTGGTGTTCCAGTTCGGACAGCTGATCCCCGAGCTCACCGCGCTCGACAACGTGGCGCTGCCCCTGCTGCTCGCCGGGACCCGCCGCGGCCCGGCGAACCAGAGGGCGGGGGAGTGGCTGGAGCGCTTCGGCGTCCGTGGGCAGGCCGACCTGCGCCCGGGCGAGATGAGCGGCGGCCAGAGCCAACGGGTCGCACTGGCACGGGCCCTGGTCACCGAACCCAAAGCGGTCTTCGCCGACGAGCCGACCGGCGCGCTCGACACGCTCGCCGGGGAACAGGTGATGACCGCTCTGGTGCACACCGCCAGGGACGCGGGCACGGCGGTGCTGCTGATCACCCACGACGCGCAGATCGCGGCGTACGCGGACCGTGAGGTGGGGCTGCGGGACGGGGTCGTCCACACGACTGGCTCGTCCGTCACCGTGAAACAGGAGGCGGCGCGCCATGAGGGCTGACATCCGCATCGCATGGACCCTCGCGCGCGGATCGGAACGCCGCGAGTGGTGGAGATTCGCGCTCACCCTCCTGGGGGCCCTCCTCGCCACGGGATTCGCCCTCGCGGCGGCGACGGTCGCCGCCGTGTCGGGGCAGGTGTCGATCCCGTACGCACACGGCCTGCTGAACCAGCCGGGCGAGCGTGCGGGGGTGGTGCTGACGCTCGTGCTCCTGCTGATCCCGGTCCTCGGCTTCCTCGGCCAGTGTGCGCGCATCGGCGCCGTACACCGTCACCGTCGGACGGCCGGGATGCGGCTCGCCGGGGCCTCACCCGCACAGGTGCGGAGAATCGCCGCGGTCGAGTCCGCGTTCGCCTGCCTGGCCGGCTCGTCGCTCGGCTTCGCCGCGTTCGCCGTGGTCCTCGCGGTGGCGGGGCACACCCCGCCACCGGTGGCGTGGGCGGGCTTCGTGGCGGTCGTGCTCGCCGTTCCGCTGATCGCCGCGCTGGTGAGCGTCTTCGCACTGCGCCACGTGGTCGCCTCGCCCCTCGACCATGTGCGCAGGACGGATTCGGACCGGGGACGCCGGGCGGCGCTCGGCTCCTTGCTCGCGGCCGTGCTGATCGCCACGGCGGGACTGCTCTTCCTGTTGCCGGCCGGCAAAGGCATCACACCGTTCGCGCTGCTGATCCTGGGCCTGGTGCTTCTCACCGGGGCGGGCGCGGTCTGGGTGGCAGGGGCGTTCGCGGCGTTCATGGGCCGCAGGCTCACCCTCCGTGCGAAGAGCCCGGCGGTGCTCGTCGCCGCGAGCAGGCTCGCGCACGACCCGTGGGCGGCCGCACGGACCCACGCCGCGCTGCTGCTGGTCACGGTCGTGGGCGTGGGCTTCGTGGCAGTCCGCGGGGTACTGCTCGCGGCACTGGGGGAGGACGGCTACCGACCGGTGGACCTCGCCTTCTACACCACCGGCATCGACCTCGCCGGGGCCGCCGTACTGGTCGCCGTGGCGATCAGCCTGTGCGGCATCGCCGTGGGCACCGCCGAGTCGCTGGCCACCCGCCGCAGGGGCCTGGCGGCACAGGCCGCCGCAGGAGTGCCCCACGGCGTCCTGGCCCGCGCCACGCTTCTGGAGACGGCGCTCCCCCTGGCCCCCGCTCTCCTGCTCGCGGGGGCCGGAGGAACGGTGGTGTACGCGGCGTACGCCACCGTCGTGGGCGGACCCGTCCCCCTGCTGCCGCTGCTCGTCCCCGTCGCCGTCTACACGGCCTGCCTGCTGGCAGCGGCGACCTCGCTGCCGCTCCTGCGGCGCGTGGCGCACCCGGCCGAACTGCGGTTCACGTAGCGTCCTTCGCGAGGTCCGCCCCGCCGCGCGCTCGCGTCGCCACCACGAGCGTCGCGGCGACGAGGGCGGCGGCGAGGATGCCGGTGGTGAGGACCGGGGCCGGGGCGAACGTCGCGGCCAGCACGGCGAGGACGGCCACGGGATGGATGAGGTCGTTCCGGCCGCGGAGTTCGTCCGCCCGGTGGTGCAGGAGCCACACCAGGGTGATGAAGACTGCCACAGGAACGGTGAACGTCGCCGCGGCCGCGTGGTCGGAGAGGTGGCCGTGACCGGTGCTGTGGGCGACGTTGACCGCAAGTCCGGCGCCGACCGCGGCGGCCGAGGAGAAGACGAGGTAATGGCCGTAGCCCCACAGGAGCGCCGCCCTGAGGCCGGTGAGCAGTTGCGGGGCGTTCTGGGCGAAGTAGAGCCACCACAGGGCGAACACGGTCAGTATGCCGCCGACGACCAGGGTCGCGATGTCGCCGAGCGCCGCCTCGTCGTCCAGAGCGCTACGGACGGCCACGGTCGCCGCGGTGATGGTCTCGCCGAGCACGATCAGGGTGAACAGGCCGTACCGCTCGGCGATGTGGTGGGGATGCCAGGTGGTCATGGCCGCGTTCTCGGCCCACGCGGGGACGGCGATCTCGGCCAGGACCAGGACGGCGAACAGCGGCAGCCCCCAGTCCTCGGGCAGGGCCAGCCGGACGACCCAGCCGATCTGCACGACGAGGATGCCGACCGCGTAGCGCAGACAGGAGCGTCGGCGTTCGGGGTCGGAGCGGGCGGCGCGGAGCCACTGGGTGACCATGGCCAGCCGCATGACGACGTATCCCCAGGTGATGACGGTGAAGTCCTCGTGCTGGAGGGCGTCGGCCGCCCCGGCGGCCACGACGAGCGCACCGGCGATCTGGACCAGGGTGAGCAGCCGGTAGGGGACGTCGTCGGTGTCGTACGCGGAGGCGAACCAGGTGAAGTTCATCCACGCCCACCAGATCGCGAAGAAGACCATCGCGTAGCCGAGGATCCCGTGCCCGATGTGGCCCTCGGCGAGTTCGTGCTCGAAGGCGACCGCCGCCTGGGCGACAGCGGCGACGAAGCACAGGTCGAAGAAGAGCTCGAGCATGGTCGCCGTGCGGTGTTCCTCACCGGTGTGGCGGGCGGCCATCGGGCGGATCCACGCACCGAAGGCGGATGGGGACTGACTCATGCGTACCAGTTTTCAGCGGAGGAAGGGCAGTTCAGGCCCGGCCGGTCCCGAAGGCGGCGCGAGCCTGCCGAGACCGGCCGCACAGGCCGCGGCCGGGTCGGTCGGCTCGACGGACACCGGTCACGTTACGAGCGGGCCGCGCCGGCACGCAACGCAGACCGCCCCCCGCCGGGCACCGCCTGTGCGAGGCACCCCTCGTGCGTGCCCGGGCCTCGGCGTCCGTGCCGGCCGGCGGCCGACCGGGATGCGGCTGTCGACCCGTATGCGGCCTACGCCGCCGGGTGCCCTCCGGCGAGGGTGCACACGCCGTCCGCACACCGGCGCTCCAGACGACCGCGGGAGACGGTCTGCGCGAGGCCGACCATCCAGCAGATGGGGCAGCCGCGGAACGCGATCAGGGCCAACGGGGCCGCCAGCAGAGTGGCCGGGCCGACGACGGGGACCAGGGCGATCGAGCCGATGACCAGCCCGAAGCCGATGGCGCCGCGCGCCAGGTGGCGTGGAACGGTCGTGCCGGCGAAGTCGGTCCCGGACGTCCCGGAGTGTGTGATCGCAGGAACCTCGTGGACCTGCGCGGGTTTCACGGTCTTCACGGTCGTGGGTCTCCTCCCACTGGTGGGTCGATGGCTTGACCGGGTACTCGTCCGGTGGCTGCCAGTGAATGACGGAGCGCCGCACGTGCTCTGTGCAGCCGCGACTTCATCGCGGCGTCGCTGAGACCGAGCGAACGGGCGACGGTCCTGCCGGGCAGGCCCTGCATGTCGCGCAGGATCAGGACCTGCCGCTGATCACGGGGAAGGGCACCGACCGCAGCCGCGATCCGTTCCGCCTCCAGCCTGCGGAGCACCGCGTCCTCGGCGGACTGTTCCGCGGACTCCTCCGGTTCGGCCGTCGTCCCGTCCCTGCGCGAGCCGAGCAGCCGTACCTGCCGGAGGCATTCGTTGCGCACGATCCTGAACATCCATGAGGCAAGCGCGCCGGTGGCCCGCAAGGTGCCGATCTTCCGGTAGAGGATGATCAGCGCCTCCTGTGCCGCGTCCTCCGCGTCCTGCGGTGAGGCGCACAGCGAGAGGGCGAACTTGCGTACATGGGGCTGCGATTCCATGACGACGGTGGTGAGCGACGTGGCGTCGCCGTCCTGAGCGGCCTTGATCAGCCGCTCGTCCGGCCACGGGAGCCGTTGTCTCATCTGCTCCTCATCCCCCGGAGGGCGACCCGCGCGCAGACGCCGGTCAGCCTCGGCTCCTGTAGCGCCGCATCAGATGCCAGCTGCACGCGCCCACGAGCAGGACGCCGATCACTACGAGGCCGGTGACCATCATCGGTGTTTCCTCCTTGTTCCGCCGGCCCGTTCGGCCGGTCCGTGGATAGGAGGCGGGGAGGACCGAAAAGGATTCACCTCGGGCCCGGGGCATTCCCCGGACCGTGCACGGCCGGCCGGTACGTCACCCCACGGAAGCCCGTGTGCCCGCCGATCAGAGGGCGGGCCGGACGGTCTCCTGCGCTCCCGGCCGCCCGAACTGGGTCCGGTGCAGCTCCTCGTACCGTCCTCGGAGGCCCATCAGCTCGTCGTGCGTGCCGCGTTCGACCACCCGGCCGTCCTCGACGACCAGGATCAGGTCCGCGGCCCGCACCGTCGACAGCCGGTGGGCGATCACCACCGCCGTACGGCCCTCCAGAGCCTCGGCCAGTGCCTCCTGGACGGCGGCCTCCGAGGTGGAGTCGAGGTGTGCGGTGGCCTCGTCCAGGATCACCACCCGCTGACGGGCCAGCAGCAGCCGGGCGATGGTGAGCCGCTGGCGTTCGCCGCCGGAGAGGCGGTAGCCGCGCTCGCCGACCACCGTGTCCAGTCCGTCCGGCAGCGACGCCACCAGACCGTCCAGGCGGGAGCGGCGCAGCGCGTCCCAGACCTCCTCCTCGGTGGCCTCCGGCCGGGCGAGCAGCAGATTGGCCCGCACCGACTCGTGGAAGAGGTGCCCGTCCTGGGTGACCATGCCGAGCGTCTCCCGGATCGAATCGGCCGTCAGGTCCCGTACGTCGACGCCGTTCAGACGCACGGCGCCGGCATCGGTGTCGTACAGCCGGGGGAGCAGCTGGGCGATCGTCGACTTCCCGGCTCCGGACGATCCCACGAGTGCGACCATCCGGCCGGGCTCCGCGGTGAAGGACACGTCGTGCAGCACCTGCGTGCCGCCTCCCGAGTCGAGTGAGGCGACCTCTTCGAGTGAGGCGAGGGAGACCTTGTCGGCGGAGGGGTAGCCGAAGGAGACGCCGTCGAACTCCACGGAGACCGGTCCGTCCGGCACCCGGCGGGCGTCGGGCTTCTCGGCGATCAGCGGCTCGAGGTCGAGGATCTCGAAGACCCGCTCGAAGCTGACCAGGGCGCTCATCACCTCGACCCGGGCACCGGCCAGTGCCGTCAGGGGGGCGTAGAGCCGGGTGAGGAGCAGGGCCAGGGCGACGACGGCCCCGGGCTCCAGGCTGCCGCGCAGCGCGTAGTAGCCACCGAGTCCGTACACCAGGGCGAGGGCCAGCGCCGACACCAGCGTGAGCGCCGTGATGAAGGTGGACTGGAGCATCGCCGTACGGACTCCGATGTCCCGCACCCGGCCCGCGCGGGCGGCGAATTCGGCGGACTCGTCGGCGGGGCGCCCGAAGAGCTTGACGAGGGTGGCGCCCGGCGCCGAGAAGCGCTCGGTCATCTGGGTGCCCATGGTGGCGTTGTGAGCGGCGGCCTCCCGCTGGAGTCCCGCCATCCGGGAGCCCATCCGGCGCGCGGGGGCGACGAACACCGGCAGCAGCACCAGGGCGAGCAGCGTGATCTGCCAGGAGATGGTGAGCATCACGGCCAGGGTCAGCAGCAGGGTGACGACATTGGAGACGACACCCGACAGGGTGTTGCTGAACGCGCGTTGCGCGCCGATCACATCGTTGTTGAGACGGCTGACCAGCGCGCCGGTCCTGGTGCGGGTGAAGAAGGCGATGGGCATCCGCTGGACGTGATCGAACACGGCGGTGCGCAGATCAAGGATCAGCCCTTCACCGAGGGTGGCGGACAGCCACCGGGTGAGAAGCCCGAGTCCCGCCTCGGACACGGCGATCAGAGCGATGAGCAGGGCCAGCCCGGTGATCGTGCCGGCCTCCCTGCCCTGCACGATCGCGTCGACGACCCGCCCCGCCAGTACCGGGGTGGCCACCGCCAGCAGGGCGGTGACCACGCTGAGGAGCAGGAAGCGGAGGATTCTGCTCCGATGGGGCCGGGCGAACGCCGCGATGCGGCGCAGCGTGGCCCGGGAGAAGGGTCTGCGGTCCTGCTCCGCGTTCATCGTGCTGTGCAGCGAATGCCATGCGGTGACTTCCATGTCCATGCGAGTGCCTCCGGGTCGGTCGGTGTGCACAGCACGCTAGGACCTCAAGTAAACCTGAGGTCAACTGTTCCCGGTCCGCTTCACCCATCGGCGCGTCCAGCGCGCCCGTACGGTGGCCGTGACTCCCGGTCCGGCCGCGACGTCGGCGTCGGTACGGGGCCGCGGTGTCCGGGCCCGTCTCCGGTCGGAACCGGGAGCGAGCCGGGTCCGGGCATACCCGAGGGCCGCAGGCGGTGGCCTGCGGCCCTCGGACCGGGGGTGTCGCGCGCTCAGAGCCCCGGCGGCACCCGCGACGGTCGGCCGCTGCCGCGGGTGAGGCCGTAGCCGAACACCGCCGCCAGCGCCGCGAGTACGCCTCCGCCGACGGTCCACGCCCAGCGGTCGGTCCACCAGCCGGAGGACCAGCCGTCCTCCGGCTCGCCTGCGGCCGGGGCGTCGCCCTGCGCCGAGACGACGGAGGCGCCCGGCACCAGCGGTTCGGCCAGAGCGCCGTCCACGTCATGGGCGCCGCCCTGGTCGGCCGCGGTGACCTCGGTCTCGACGTGGACGGGCAGGCCCAGGTCCTCCTCGGCCAGGCCGACCACCGTCAGGCGTACGTAGTAGCTGCCGGGCAGTGGGTCGTACGCCCACGGCTCGGACCAGGCGCGCACCGTGCGCAGCACGCAGGACAGCTCGACGGCGCCCGCGTCCGGAGCCGCCTTCCTGGTCTGGTGGCCGTACACGCAGGCCTGGCGACGGCGGAGCCCGTCGTACACGTCGACCTGCCAGGTCGACGCGCCGTGCCGGGTGGCGCTCTCCGGCAGGCTCACCTTCGCGCGGACGGTGGGACGCTGACCGGCGTCGGCCGGGAAGGTCCAGTACAGGTAGTCACCCGTGGACGCGTCCGCGGTGGCCGTCTGCTCCTGCTGGATCGCCGTGGCGGTACGGAAGGTGGTGCCCGCTTCCGTCGGCCCTGTCGTCCCGTCGTCCGCCGGGCTCGCGCTCGCGGACGGATCGTCGGCGACGGCGGCGCCCGCCGAGGTGAGCAGGGTGACAGCGGCCAGCAGCGCGCCCACACATCCGCGCCTCAGGGTGTTCCTGCGGTTGGTACGCATCAGTTGGTCCTCCATACGGCGACGCGCCAGCGCGAGATCCAGCCGAACAGCAGACCCGCGACCAGTCCGGTCAGCACCATGACGCCCAGCAGCCACCAGCCACGGCCCAGGCCGAACGCGGCGGCGTCGGCGGCCTCGTCGGGAGCGTCCACCAGGTCGATGGTGAGCTCGACGGGCATACCGGGAGTGGTCTTCACGGAGCCGGGCGCCGAGAAGGAGTTGCCGAGCTGGAGGCAGACCGCCTCGGCGGCGGGCTTCGCGTCGGAGTCGGTGCCCTCCTGCTCGGGCTTCGGGTAGCGCAGCCCGGTGGATATGGCGTCCGTACGCCCCGTGCCTGACTCCGCGCCCCGGACGATCTCACGGCCGTGCGTGGTCACGGCGCGCAGCAGGACCCCGTAGTCGTTGTCCACGGCCCGGTCCGCCGACACACTCACCGAGGCGCGCAGCTCCTGGCCGGGCAGGACATCCACCCGGTACCAGCGGTGCTTGCCGATCTCCTGCCGGTCCGTGTAGAGACCGGCGTTCAGCTCGGGGGCCGCGGAGCAGCTGCCCGCGCCCTCGGCCGCCACCGGGGTGATGACGGGCTCGGCGGCCCGGTCCACCAACTGCTTGACGCGGCCGGAGAGTTCATCGGTGTGCTGGACGGCCGTGTAGGTGCCGCCGGTGGCTTCGGCGATACACGTCAGTTGCTGCCGGATCTTGGCGTTCGGCACCAGGCCGAGCGTGTCGATGACGAGGTGGATCCCACGGGCGGCGATGTCACGCGCGACCTCGCAGGGGTCGAGCGGGCCGCAGGTGTCCTCGCCGTCGGTGATCAGGACGATCCGCCGGGTGGCGTCCCCACCCTCGAGGTCGTCGGCCGCGCCGAGAAGGGCGGGTCCGATCGGGGTCCAGCCGGTCGGCGCCAGCGTGGCGACGGCGGTCTTGGCCTCGGTGCGGTCGAGCGGGCCGACCGGGTAGAGCTGCTTGGTGTCCTTGCAGCCCACCTTCCGGTCGTCGCCCGGATAGTCGGCGCCGAGCGTACGGATGCCGAGCTCGACCTCCTCGGGCACCGCGTCCAGGACGTCGTTGAACGCCTGCTTGGCGGCGGATATGCGGGACTCGCCGTCGATGTCGCGGGTGCGCATGGAGCCACTGACGTCAAGGACCAGTTCGACCTTGGGTGACGCGGCGGTGGGGGGTTCGTCGGCAGCGGCCGGGAGGGCGGTGCCCAGCCCGGCGGCCAGGGTGGCGAGCAGGACGCCCACCCCGGCCGTCAGCCGTTTTCTTGTGATCATCGCCGGATCCTATTGAAGATCCACAGTCATCCCCAAAACACGCGCCACGGTGCTGTTCCGGGGCTCGCCTCATCCGCCGAGCAGAGGCTCCGCCGCCCGGCCCAGCACCGAACCGACGCGCTCCCAGGTCTCGGTGTCCCGCTCCACCGGCGGGAGTTCGGTGTCGGAGTCCTGCGACTTCGCGTTCCAGTGGGCAGCGATGGCGACAGGGTCGCCACCGCCCGCCGCGGAGGCGGCCAGCGCGGCCGCGCCGAGCGCGACCAGTTCACCGCTGCCCGGCACGAGCAGAGGCCGTCCGGACAGCCGACGCACGGTCTCCACCCAGGTGCGGCCCTGGGCGCCGCCGCCGATCAGCCGCAGTGGCCGGCCGGCGACCTCGGGGTCGGCCGGGTCGAGGCCGCACGCCCGCAGCAGCTCGTCGAGCGCCCGCAGCACGGTGAAGGCCGCCCCCTCGTACGCGGCGCCCAGCAGCTGCTGCGGTGTGGTGTCGTGCCGCAGGCCGGTGAGAAGGCCGGACGAGGTGGGCAGGTCCGGGGTGCGTTCGCCGTCGAGGTAGGGAAGGAGGACGGCTTCACCGCCGGGCGTCGCGTCGTCGCGGTGCAGGCCGAGCAGGTCGGCCACCTTGTCGACGGCCAGCGTGCAGTTGAGGGTGCAGGCCAGCGGGAGGTACGTACCGTCGGCGGCGGCGAACCCCGAGAGGGCCGTGGAGGCGGGCCGGGCCCGGGAGGCGGCGAAGACCGTGCCCGAGGTGCCGAGGCTGAGGACGGGGTGGTCCAGCAGTCCCGCGCCGCCCAGGCCGAGGCCCACGGCGGCGCTCATGTTGTCCCCCGTACCGGCCGCGACGGCGATCCCGGCCGGCAGGCCGAGCGCCTCGGCCGCGGCCTCGGTCAGGGAACCGATCCGGGTGCCGCCCGTGGCGGCGACCTCCGGCAGCATGGAGAGGTCCAGGCCGAGGCGGTCCAGCAGCTCCGGGTCGTACGCGCCCGTCGCGGTGGAGTACCAGCAGGTCCCCGACGCGTCGCCGGGGTCGGTCGCCGCGACGCCCGCGAGCCGCTCCGTGAGGAAGTCGTGGGGCAGTCGCACGGAGGCCGTCGCCTCGGCGTTCACCGGGTCGTTCTCCCGCAGCCACCGCCACTTCGTCGCGGTCATGGAGGCGACGGGCACCGTGCCGGTGCGCGCGGTCCAGGCCTCCGGTCCGTCCAGCTCGGCGACCAGGGCCGCGGCCTGCGGCGCGGAGCGCGTGTCGTTCCACAGGAGTGCGGGGCGCAGCGGACGGCCTGACCGGTCGAGGGTCACGAGGCCGTGCTGCTGTCCCGCGACGGCGATGCCCGTGACGCAGGACGCGGAGAGACCGGACTCCTTGAGCCCGGCGGTGACGGCGGTGCACAGGGCTCGCCACCAGACCTCCGGGTCGGTCTCGCGGGCCCCGCCCTCGCCCGTGACGGAATGGGGGGCGCGGCCGACGGCGAGCAGCTCACCGGTCTCGGTGTCGGTGATCGCAGCCTTGGTGGACTGGGTGGAGCTGTCCACGCCGATGACGACGGTACGCGGCGGCATGGGCTACCTCTTCTCGTGCGGTTCTTGCTGTTGCGGGGTTTGGGAGTGCGACAAACAAATTACGTGATCGGCGGCGTCCGGAACAGAGGCGGCCCTCCTTTCGTCCCCGGGGGGTTACGTCCGCACGATGTCGTGTGCATAATTAATCATGTCAGTGAACAAATAGGCCCGGGGTACTGACGACGGCTCCGGACCCGAGGCAGGCGAAGGCGGAGACACCATGACGGAACGCTTCACTCCCACCCCCGCGGACAGGTTCACCTTCGGTCTGTGGACCGTGGGCTGGCGTGGCAACGACCCGTTCGGTGACGCGACGCGTCCCGC
>NZ_JBIAIP010000013.1:0-260935 GCF_042871485.1 Streptomyces sp. NPDC005791 | reverse complement strand
TGCCTGACGGGTTGGTTGTGTCACGGGGGATCCGGTTGTCCCGTCATGTTCCACGGCGGCGGGACGGCTGCGCACCCGCCGCATCCGCAGGGCCGTGTCGATCAGCGGCACATGGCTGAACGCCTGCGGGAAGTTGCCCACCTGGCGCTGCAGCCCGGAGTCCCACTCCTCGGCCAGCAGACCGAGGTCGTTGCGGAGGGACAGCAGCTTCTCGAAGAGCCGTCGGGCCTCGTCGACCCGGCCGATCATCGCCAGGTCGTCCGCCAGCCAGAACGAGCAGGCCAGGAACGCGCCCTCGTCACCCTCCAGGCCGTCGACACCCGCGTCGTCGCCCTCGGTGGGGTAGCGCAGGACGAAACCGTCCTCGGTGGACAGCTCCCGCTGGATCGCCTCGATCGTGCCGATGACGCGCTTGTCGTCCGGAGGCAGGAAGCCCATCTGCGGGATCAGCAGCAGGGACGCGTCCAGCTCCTGGGATCCGTAGGACTGGGTGAAGGTGTTGCGCTCCGGGTCGTAGCCCCGCTCGCAGACGTCGCGGTGGATGTCGTCGCGCAGCTGGAGCCACCGCTCCAGCGGCCCCTCCGCGTCCCCGGACTCGATCAGCTTGATCGTGCGGTCTACCGCGACCCAGGCCATCACCTTGGAGTGCACGAAGTGCCGGCGTGGCCCGCGCACCTCCCAGATGCCCTCGTCCGGCTCGTCCCAGTGCTTCTCCAGGTAGCTGATCAGCTTGAGCTGGAGGCCCATCGCGTAGTCGTTGCGGGTCAGACCCGTCATGTGCGCCAGGTGCAGCGCCTCGGTGACCTCGCCGTACACGTCGAGCTGCAGCTGGTTCGCCGCGCCGTTGCCCACCCGGACCGGGCCGGAGTTCTCGTAGCCGGGCAGCCAGTCCAGCTCCGCCTCGCCGAGCTCCCGCTCGCCCGCGATGCCGTACATGATCTGCAGGTTCTCCGGGTCGCCCGCGACGGCCCGCAGCAGCCACTCGCGCCAGGCGCGGGCCTCCTCCCGATACCCCGTACGGAGCAGGGAGGAGAGCGTGATCGCCGCGTCCCGCAACCAGGTGTAGCGGTAGTCCCAGTTCCGTGAGCCGCCGATGTCCTCCGGCAGGGAGGTGGTCGGGGCCGCCACGATGCCGCCGGTCGGTGCGTAGGTGAGCGCCTTCAGCGTGATCAGCGAGCGGACGACCGCCTCACGGTAGGGACCGTGGTACGTGCACTGTTCGACCCACTCGCGCCAGAAGTTCTCCGTGGCTTCCAGGGAGGCCTCGGGTTCCGGCATGGCGGGCGGCTCGTGGTGGGAGGGCTGCCAGCTGATGGTGAACGCGATCCGGTCGCCGGGGGCCACGGTGAAATCGGAGTACGTGGTCAGATTCCGGCCGTACGTCTCCGTGTCGGTGTCAAGCCAGACCGAATCGGGGCCCGCGACGGCGACCGTGCGGCCGTCGACCTTGTGCACCCAGGGGGTGACCCGCCCGTAGCTGAAACGCATCCGCAGTTCGGAGCGCATCGGCACCCGGCCGCTCACGCCCTCCACGATGCGGATGAGCTGCGGCGCTCCGTCACGCGGCGGCATGAAATCGGTCACGCGGACCGTGCCGCGGGGGGTGTCCCACTCCGATTCCAGGATGAGTGAGTCGCCGCGATAGCGGCGCCGGTCCGCGGCAAGGGGTTCGGCCCCCTCCGGACGGGCGGGTCCCAGCCGCCAGAAACCGTGCTCCTCGGTACCGAGAAGTCCGGCGAAAATAGCGTGTGAATCGAAACGGGGCAGGCACAGCCAGTCCGCTGTGCCGTCCCGGCAGACCAGGGCTGCGGTCTGCATGTCTCCGATGAGTGCGTAATCCTCGATGCGCCCGGCCACGTGCGTCTCCAGTCGAACGGCCATGTCGCCCCGAAGGGCGCTTACTGCTGGTCAAGGGGTCGTTGTAATAGAACCGACGAGCTCTTGCACGGGTGAGCGGGCTGGGGTGGAGCCGCTGGGCCGGCCAACTCGGCAGCGAGTGTTTGAGCAGGATACGACGCACCAGGGGGTTCCGCGCGACTGTCCACAGGTTGTCCTTCGTCCGTCCCCGGCGAATGGGTGGGACCTGAAACGGACGTGATGATCTTGTGTTCGCCAGGGAAGCGGCATGGCCGGAAGCGGCCTCCTTCCGTCGCTGATACCCTGGTAGCCCGTGGACCGGTGGTCGTCCCCACAGTGGACGAGACCCCCGAACCGCAGCGACGGCGCCCCCGGAATTCTCCGTACGGCATGCCGGTACGCACCTCACGATCGCGACCACGGGAGCCCCCTTTGGCTATGCAGCCCACATCCACGACGACCAAGCACATCTTCGTCACCGGGGGTGTCGCCTCCTCCCTCGGCAAGGGTCTGACTGCCTCCAGCCTGGGTGCCCTGCTCAAGGCACGTGGCCTGCGGGTCACCATGCAGAAGCTCGACCCCTATCTCAACGTCGACCCCGGCACGATGAACCCCTTCCAGCACGGTGAGGTGTTCGTCACCAACGACGGTGCCGAGACCGACCTGGACATCGGTCACTACGAGCGCTTCCTCGACGTCGACCTCGACGGCTCGGCCAACGTCACGACCGGCCAGGTCTACAACACCGTGATCGCCAAGGAGCGGCGCGGCGAGTACCTCGGCGACACCGTCCAGGTCATCCCGCACATCACCAACGAGATCAAGCACCGCATCCGCCGCATGGCGACCGACGACGTGGACGTCGTCATCACCGAGGTCGGCGGCACGGTCGGCGACATCGAGTCGCTGCCGTTCCTGGAGACGGTCCGCCAGGTCCGCCACGAGGTCGGCCGCGACAACGTCTTCGTCGTCCACATCTCGCTGCTGCCCTACATCGGTCCGTCCGGCGAGCTGAAGACCAAGCCCACCCAGCACTCCGTCGCCGCCCTGCGCAACATCGGTATCCAGCCGGACGCCATCGTGCTGCGCGCCGACCGCGACGTCCCGACCGCCATCAAGCGCAAGATCTCGCTGATGTGCGACGTCGACGAGACCGCCGTGGTGGCCTGCAAGGACGCCCGGTCGATCTACGACATCCCCAAGGTGCTGCACACCGAGGGCCTGGACGCCTACGTCGTCCGCAAGCTCGACCTGCCGTTCCGCGATGTCGACTGGACCACCTGGGACGACCTGCTGGACCGGGTCCACAACCCCGACCACGAGGTCACCGTCGCACTGGTCGGCAAGTACATCGACCTGCCCGACGCCTACCTCTCGGTCACCGAGGCCATCCGGGCCGGCGGTTTCGCGAACAAGGCACGGGTCAAGGTCAAGTGGGTCGCCTCCGACGACTGCAAGACCCCGGCCGGCGCGCAGAAGCAGCTCGGCGACGTCGATGCCGTCTGCATCCCCGGCGGCTTCGGTGAGCGCGGGGTGGTCGGCAAGGTCGGCGCCATCCAGTACGCCCGCGAGAACAAGGTGCCACTGCTCGGCCTGTGTCTCGGCCTGCAGTGCATCGTGATCGAGGCCGCGCGGAACCTCGCCGGGATCCCGGACGCCAACTCCACCGAGTTCGACGCCGCCACGGGCCACCCCGTCATCTCGACGATGGAGGAGCAGCTCGCGTACGTCGAGGGCGCGGGCGACCTGGGCGGCACCATGCGCCTGGGCCTGTACCCGGCGAAGCTCGCCGAGGGCTCCCTGGTCCGCGAGGCCTACGCCGGCGAGCCGTACGTCGAGGAGCGCCACCGCCACCGCTACGAGGTCAACAACGGCTACCGCGCCGAGCTCGAGAAGAAGGCCGGGCTGGTCTTCTCCGGCACCTCCCCGGACAACAAGCTCGTCGAGTACGTCGAATACCCGCGCGAGGTGCACCCCTACCTGGTCGCCACCCAGGCACACCCGGAGCTGCGCTCCCGCCCGACCCGCCCCCACCCGCTCTTCGCCGGCCTCGTGAAGGCCGCCGTGGAGCGCAAGGTCGCGGCACACCGGACGGACGCCGACGCGTAAGGCGTTACGGTTGACCGGGGTACGGATCCTTCACGGGATGCGTGCCCCGGTTTCTGTTTGTTCGTGGGAGGACGTACATGGGTTTCCAGGACACGCCCGAGGAGTGGCAGGTCACCGCGTCGGTGACCCCCTTCACCGGTAACAAGACCAGCGTCCGCACCGACGACGTGGTGATGCCCGACGGCAGCGTCCACAGCCGCGACTACCAGGTCCACCCCGGTTCCGTGGCCGTGCTCGCCCTCGACGCGGAGGGACGGGTCCTCGTCCTGCGGCAGTACCGGCACCCGGTGCGCCACAAGCTGTGGGAGATCCCGGCGGGGCTGCTCGACATCCCCGGCGAGAACCCGTTGCACGCCGCGCAGCGCGAGCTCTACGAGGAGGCGCACGTCAAGGCGGAGGACTGGCGGGTGCTGACCGACGTCTACACCACACCGGGCGGCTGCGACGAAGCGGTGCGCGTCTTCCTCGCCCGGGACCTCTCCGAGGCCGACGGCGAGCGCTTCGAGGTCGCCGAGGAGGAGGCCGACATGGAGCAGGCCCGGGTGCCCCTGGAGGAGCTCGTGCGAGGCGTGCTCGCGGGTGACCTGCACAACAACTGCCTGGTCGTGGGCGTCCTGTCGCTGACCGCGGTGCTCGCGGGCGACGGCGTGGACTCGCTGCGCCCGGCCGAGGCGCCCTGGCCGGCTCGCCCGTTCGAGTCCTGAGCCAGGGTTAATCGTACGAAACGCTGATCCGATCGAGGGATGTACCGGTCGCGCTCAGCCGTGATCGTCCGTACCGCTGGACTACGCTCGAAAGGCCCCGACCGGAGTTCCGGCGGGCAACCGCGTGGAGCGAAGTGGAGCGTGGCCCGTGACCGATCAGGCGGTGGACACCAGCGGCCCGGCCGGAGTGGCGGGGACGGCGGGAGCCGAGCCGCCGCCGGACACCACTCCATCTCAATTCTTCGGTCGCGGGCGCGAGTTGAAAGCCCTTCAGGAGGACATCGGGCGCGCGGGCCTGGACACTCTGGCCGGTCGTAAAGCGGCCCGCGCGCGGATCCTGCTGATCGCCGGACGGCCCGGGTCCGGACGTACCGCCCTCGCCGCCGAACTCGCCCGCCGGCTCGTGGAAACCGGTGACTACCCCGACGGGTTGTTCCGGGTCTCGCTCACCGAACCCGGCGGCGAGCGGGTCCCGGTGGAGCGCACCGCGCGCGCTCTGCTGGACCTCCTCCCGGTCACCGGCCCGCCCGGAGCGGACGAGGACGAGCTCTCCGAGATGGTGCGCGAGGCCTTCGCCGCACGCCGCGCTCTGATCGTCCTCGACGACGCCGTGGACGCCGAACAGGTCGATCCACTGCTGCCGGACAACCCGGACTGCCTGGTCGTCGCCACCGCGCACGGCCCCCTCACGGGAATTCCCGGCGTCCGCCCGTGCACCATCGGCGGGCTGGACACGGGCTCCGCCGTGCAGTTGCTCGCCCGCACCATCGGGCAGGTCCGCATCACGGTCGATCCGCGCACCGCCGAGACACTCGCGGAGGAGTGCGGGGGACAGCCTGCCGCCCTCACTCTGGTCGCGGGCTGGCTCGCGGCCCGGCCCGGCGCGTCGGTGGCCGATGTGGCCAAGCGGCTGAGGGAACAGCAGGACGACCCGGACCGGCCCACCGGAGCACGGCCGTTGGCCCGCGCCTTCCGGCTGGTACACGACTCGCTGCCGCAGGCCGCCGCCCGGATACTGCGGCTGCTCGCCCTCGCGCCCGCCGGGCTGGCCGACGCCCACACCGCGTCCGCCCTGGCCGGGTGCTCGGTGTCGGCCGCCCGGACGACCCTGGACGACTTCGTCCGGTTCGGACTGCTGCGGACGAACGGCGCCGAGCTGCCGCAGTACGAGGTGCCGGGCTGCCTCGCCCCGCTGGTGCGGGCCATGCTGGAGGAGCGGGAGCGGCCGGCCGAGATCCAGCTGGCCCGGGCGAGGATGCTGGAGCGGACCGTACGCCGTCTGCAGGCCTGCCGAGCGGTCACCGATCCCGAGGACTCCCCGGCCCGCCGCAAGCTCGCCGGGCTGCCGCGCTCGCTGCGCTTCCCCCACCCGGAGGCCGCCGCGGATTGGCTGCGGATCCGCGAGCCGGCGCTGCTGGCCGCCGCCCGGGCCGCGGTGCGTGAGGGGGACCTCGACACCCTGGCCCGTCGCCTGGTCGCCGCGCTGGTCCGCGCACTCGCCGTGCACCGGGGTACCGAGGACGCCGCTCCCGTGCTGTACGGGCTGCACGGCCTGGTCCTGGAGGTGGCGGAGCGCCGCGACCTGCCGCGGGAGAAGGCCGCCGCGCTGCTCAACCTCGCAGATCTGGACGCCAGGACCGGCCGTACGCGGGAGGCGCTGGCCCGCTACCGGGCCGCGCTGGACGCCGGACGCACGGCGAACGACCTCTACGCGACCGGCAGGGCGATGGAATCCGCAGGTGGGGCCTACGCGGAGCTGGGGGACTTCAACCGGGCCTCCGACTGGTACGGCCGGGCGCTCGCGCAGCGGCTCACGCAGGGGGAGCGGGCCGACGCCGCGCGGCTGTACGGCCGGCTCGGAGCGGTCCACGCGTACGCGGGGCGCTACGGCGAGGCGCTGCGCAACTGGCGGGCGGCCGCGGCGGGCCACCGCAGGCTCGGGGACCTCCCGGCCCGGGCGCGGGCGCTCAGTGAGGTCGCGCGGGTGCAGGAGTACGCGGGCCGGCCGCAGGAATCGCTGCACACCTGCCAGGAGGCGGTCGGCCTGGCGAGCCGGGCGGGTGACGCGCGCCTCCAGGCCGCGCTGGAGCTCAGGCTGGCGGACACCCTCGACCGGCTCGGGGACCCGGCGGCGGCCCGGCTGCACCGGGCGGCCGCCGACACACTGCTGGGCGCAGAGCGTCGAACCGCCGCTCAAGAAGGGTCCGACCTACGAAATCCGTAGTACTTCGATCAAAACTTAATGCTTTGTAAGGCTGGACAGTGGGAAGTCCTTCATTAATGATGGCTCTGCCGCAGATCTCTGCGGTGTCTCCCCCTATGCTTGGTTCATGCGGGTTCCTCCCGTTGTGTCCGAGCGATTCTCCGAGTCAAGGACCGTGATCGACGTGAAGGTCGGCATCCCCCGCGAAGTCAAGAACAACGAGTTCCGGGTGGCGATCACCCCCGCCGGAGTGCATGAGCTCGTCCGTCACGGCCACCAGGTCCTCGTCGAGCAGCACGCCGGCGAGGGGTCCTCCATCCCGGACGAGGAGTACGTCGCCGCGGGCGCGCGGATCCTGCCCACCGCCGACGAGGTCTGGGCCGCCGCCGACCTGCTGCTCAAGGTCAAGGAGCCGGTCGCCGAGGAGTATCACCGCCTCCGCAAGGGCCAGACGCTCTTCACGTATCTGCACCTCGCCGCCTCCCGTGAGTGCACGGACGCCCTGCTCGAGTCGGGTACGACCGCCATCGCGTACGAGACCGTCGAGACCGCGAACCGCGCGCTGCCGCTGCTCGCCCCGATGTCCGAGGTCGCCGGCCGCCTCGCCCCGCAGGTCGGCGCGTACCACCTGATGCGCTCGGTCGGCGGACGCGGTGTGCTCCCCGGCGGTGTCCCCGGCACGGGGTCGGCCAGGGCCGTCGTCATCGGCGGCGGGGTCTCCGGCTGGAACGCCACACAGATCGCCGTCGGGCTCGGCTTCCACGTGACACTGCTCGACAAGGACATCAACAAGCTGCGCGAGGCCGACAGGATCTTCGGCACCAAGGTGCGGACGGTCGTCTCCAACGCGCTGGAGCTCGAGAAGGCCGTCGTCGAGGCCGACCTCGTCGTGGGTGCGGTGCTGATCCCGGGCGCGAAGGCGCCGAAGCTGGTCACCAACGAGCTCGTCGCCAAGATGAAGCCCGGAAGTGTTCTTGTCGACATCGCGATCGACCAGGGAGGCTGCTTCGAGGACTCGCGTCCGACGACGCACGCCGAGCCGACCTTCATCGTGCACAACTCGGTCTTCTACTGCGTCGCGAACATGCCGGGCGCCGTGCCGAACACCTCCACCTACGCCCTCACGAACGCCACGCTGCCCTACATCCTGGAGCTCGCGAACCGGGGCTGGGCGGACGCCCTGCGTCGTGACGCCGCGCTCGCCAGGGGTCTCAACACCCATGACGGTCAAGTGGTTTACCGCGAGGTGGCCGAGGCGCACGGTCTCGACCACATCGAATTGAGCACGCTCCTCGGCTGAGCGGTCAACCCTCTCCGTCAACCTCGCGCGAACGGCCGGACCTTGCCCAGCAGGGTCCGGCCGAGCGCTTGAGGGGCCCCGGCCCGACCCGCCGGAGACGTAACCCTCTACCCTTTTTGCACCCCCGCGAAAGGTGCGCCGCGGGCGCTCCGCGCGCTTGACAAAGGGGTGTTCGATTGCCGACACATCGGGCCGGGTCCGGCGGATTGTGTTGCTGCGAACCGGTGACACGCCATAGAGTCGCCAATCGTCGGCATGGTGCCACGCTGACCTATCGATAAGTTTCCTGGTCACATCCAAGGAGGTAAGACGACTTGTGAATGAGTCGACAATTACTCCCGGGGGTGGTCAACCAGGGATGCCTGCGCGGGGTCTGAGCCCGATCGGGCTCGAAGCTGTCGGCTCCGTCGCTGTCCGCACCTTCGCCACCCACCAGCACATGACGACAGCCCCCCAAGTGATGGACGGCCTACACGTGAACGCCATGG
Source organism: Streptomyces sp. NPDC005791 (assembly GCF_042871485.1). Taxonomy (NCBI): domain Bacteria; kingdom Bacillati; phylum Actinomycetota; class Actinomycetes; order Kitasatosporales; family Streptomycetaceae; genus Streptomyces; species Streptomyces sp. NPDC005791. The sequence goes on along the minus strand of NZ_JBIAIP010000013.1, from coordinate 252,274 downwards.
CCGGCAACGAGAGTGGCCGAAAGACCGACCACTTCGCCGACTTCGCCGAGGTGCCCGAGGGGCACTTCTACGACCCCGATGCCGAATACGAACCCGATCCGGAGTACGCGGCCACCCTCGCGCCCGACGCCGCGCGCCAGCGCCGCGAGCGGATCGGCCCGACCGGCCGGCCGCTGCCGTACTTCCCGATTCCCGGGCCGCTGAACGAGCACGGCCCCGCGAAGATCATCGCGATGTGCAACCAGAAGGGCGGCGTCGGCAAGACCACGTCGACCATCAACCTGGGCGCCGCACTCGCGGAGTACGGCCGGCGCGTCCTGCTCGTCGACTTCGACCCGCAGGGCGCCTTGTCCGTCGGCCTGGGCGTCAACCCGATGGAGCTCGACCTCACCGTCTACAACCTGCTCATGGAGCGGGGCATGGCGGCCGACGAGGTCCTGCTGAAGACGGCCGTGCCCAACATGGACCTGCTCCCCAGCAACATCGACCTCTCGGCCGCCGAGGTGCAGCTGGTGAGTGAGGTGGCCCGGGAGTCGACGCTGCAGCGTGCCCTCAAGCCCCTGATGGCCGACTACGACTACATCGTGATCGACTGTCAGCCCTCGCTCGGCCTGCTCACCGTCAACGCCCTCACGGCCGCGCACAAGGTGATAGTCCCGCTCGAGTGCGAGTTCTTCGCGCTGCGCGGTGTGGCGCTGCTCACCGAGACCATCGAGAAGGTCCAGGAGAGGCTCAACCCCGAGCTGGAACTGGACGGCATCCTCGCCACCATGTACGACTCCCGCACCGTGCACAGCCGTGAGGTCCTGGCTCGCGTCGTCGAGGCCTTCGACGAGCACGTCTACCACACCGTCATCGGGCGCACGGTGCGCTTCCCCGAGACGACGGTCGCCGGTGAGCCCATCACCACGTACGCGTCCAACTCGGTCGGTGCGGCCGCCTATCGCCAGCTCGCCAGGGAGGTGCTCGCCCGGTGTCACGCCGAGTGAGTCTGCCGGGGGCCGACGAGCTGTTCCGCACCACCGGGGGCATGGGCCTTCAGGCCTCGGCCTCCGCCGAGCGGCGACGCAAGGCGAGCGGCGAGGGGCGGGTCCCCGCACCGGCGCCGGTAGGCGATGCGGCGGACACCGGCCAGGGCGGCGCGCCGGGCAGTGGTGACATGCCCGCCGGAGCGTCCCGGGAGGAGCATTCCGCGGCGGACGCCGACAGTGGCGGCTCGCGCAGCCGCACCGACGGGGGAGACCGGGCCGCTGCCCCGCCCCAGGCCCGTACCGCACCGCCACAGGAAGCGACCACCACCGTCCAGCCGCAGCGCGGACGCGGAGGCGGGCGGGGAGCGAACCGCCGGCCCAGCGGCCGGGAACGCCACGACGAGAAGATCACGGTCTATGTGTCGGCCGAGGAACTGATGGACCTCGAGCACGCGCGCCTCGTACTGCGCGGTGAGCACGGGCTGGCCGTCGACCGCGGGCGCATCGTCCGGGAGGCGGTCGCCGTGGTGCTGGCCGACCTCGAGTCGCGCGGCGACGCGAGCATCCTCGTACGACGGCTGCGGGGCCGCTGACCGGTGCCGCGCCGGTAGCCTGCCGGGGGAGGGCCGCCGACCGGGCGTCCCCAGGGCCCACCGCCCGCCTCAGCCGCTCCCCTGGACCCCAGCACATGCCGACTGCCGACGACACGCCCCGCCCGTCCCGCCGTGCCCTCGGCCGGGGGCCGGGGACGCGGGCAGCGGCAGCTCCGGGAGCTCCCGCACCCACCGGGCCACCGGCCCCGATGGCTCCTGCGGCCCCTGTGGCTCCGTCCAGGGCTCCGACGGGCCCACCGGAGCCTCCAGCGGCCCTGGAGCCCTCAGCGGCGCCGCAGGGCGCCCCTGGGCCTGTCGGCGGCCTTCCGGGAGCGGCCCCCGGGACAGCCGCCGAGGCGGTCCCCGGGGCCACCGACGACCGGCGGTTCACGGTACGGCTGGTCAACTTCGAGGGTCCCTTCGATCTGCTCCTCCAGCTGATCTCCAAGCACAAGCTCGATGTGACCGAGGTCGCGCTGTCGAAGGTCACCGACGAGTTCATGGCACACATCCGGGCCATGGGACCCGACTGGGACCTCGACCAGACCACCGAATTCCTCGTCGTCGCCGCGACCCTGCTCGACCTGAAGGCCGCCCGGCTGCTCCCCACCGCGGAGGTGGAGGACGAGGCGGACCTCGCCCTTCTGGAGGCGCGGGACCTGCTCTTCGCGCGACTGCTGCAGTACCGCGCGTACAAGCGGATCGCGGAGATCTTCAGCGACCGGCTGGAGTCCGAGTCCCGCCGCCACCCCCGCACCGTGGGGCTCGAACCCCACCACGCCGAGCTGCTGCCCGAGGTGGTGATCAGCGTCGGCCCCGAGGGATTCGCCCGGCTCGCGGTGAAGGCGACGCAGCCCAGGGCGGAGCCGCAGGTGTACGTCGACCACATCCACGCGCCGCTGGTCAGCGTGCGGGAGCAGGCGGAGATCGTGGTGGCGCGGCTGCGTGCGGAGGGCGGGATCAGCTTCCGGGCGCTCACCGACGACGCCGCGGACACCCTCACGGTCGTCGCCCGCTTCCTGGCGCTCCTGGAGCTCTACCGGGAGAAGGCGGTCACGCTCGACCAGGAGGAGGCGCTCGGCGACCTCCTGGTGCGCTGGGTCGGAGGCGAGGGGGCCGGGCCCGTGGTCACGGACGAGTTCGACCAAGAGGTGCGCGAGCCACAGGAGGACGTACAGGCATGAGTGCAGACGACGACGGGCCGGACGCCCCGGTTGCCGGGCTCGACCTCAAGCCCGCGCTGGAGGCGGTCCTGATGGTCGTCGACGAGCCCGCCACCGAGGAACACCTCGCCAAGGTCCTCCAGCGGCCCCGCAGAGCCGTGGCGGACGCCTTGCGGGAGCTGGCCGACGAGTACACCGTCCAGCGCCGCGGTTTCGACCTGCGGCTCGTCGCCGGCGGCTGGCGCTTCTACAGCCGTCCCGAGTACGCGGGGGCGGTCGAGGGCTTCGTCCTGGACGGTCAGCACGCCCGGCTCACCCAGGCGGCGCTGGAGACCCTCGCGGTGGTCGCGTACCGTCAGCCGGTCAGCCGGTCGAGGGTCTCGGCGGTACGCGGAGTGAACTGCGACGGCGTCATGCGGACCCTGCTCCAGAGGGGTCTCGTCGAGGAGGCGGGCGCGGAACCCGAAACAGGTGCGATCCTGTACAGGACGACGAACTACTTTCTGGAGCGCATGGGCCTGCGAGGCCTGGACGAGCTCCCGGAGCTCGCGCCCTTCCTCCCGGAGGCGGACGCGATCGAGGCTGAGACGCTAGAGGGTGTGCCGTCGTTCGATCCGGACGCACCGGACACCCCGGAAACTCACGCAGACGACAAGACGGAATTTTGATGCGAAGCAGTGGCAGCAACAACGGCAGCGGCAGCGGCAAGAGCGGCGGCAACCGGAACCCCCGGGGCGGCTCGGGCGCGAAGGGCGGCTCCTTCCGCCCCAAGGCCGCGGGAGGGCGCGACGACAAGCAGGACGAGCAGCGCCCCCGTCGGCCCCGTCCGGAGGAGCGCCGCTACGACGTGGGCTCCGACAAGCCGGGCGGCGACGGTGGCCCCCGCAAGGGCCGCGGCGCGGCGGCACGCGGAGGTGCCAAGGGCGGCCCGAAGCCCGCACAGAACGTGACCAAGGGTGGACGCCGGGTCGGCGCGCCGTCCCGGCCCCGCGAGCTCGACGCCAAGATCGAGCAGCGCAACCGCGACCGGTACGCGGACAAGCCCGAGATCAAGACCCCCCGGACCAACCCGGGTGCCGAGCAGGAGGGCGAGCGCCTGCAGAAGATCCTCGCCCGCGCCGGCATGGGCTCGCGCCGTGCGTGCGAGGAACTGATCGAGCAGGCCCGCGTCGAGGTCAACGGCGAGATCGTCCTCGAGCAGGGCAAGCGCGTCGACCCGCAGAGGGACGAGATCAAGGTCGACGGCCTGACCGTCGCGACTCAGTCGTACCTCTTCTTCGCGCTGAACAAGCCCGCCGGAGTCGTCTCCACCATGGGTGACCCGGACGGCCGTCAGAACCTCGGGGACTACGTGAACAACCGCGAGACGCGGCTGTTCCACGTCGGGCGGCTCGACACCGAGACCGAGGGCATCATCCTGCTCACCAACCACGGTGACCTGGCCCACCGTCTGACGCACCCCAGGTACGGCGTGAAGAAGACCTATCTGGCCGCCATCCAGGGCCCGCTGCCGCGCGACCTCGGCAAGCGCCTCAAGGACGGCATCCAGCTGGAGGACGGCTACGCCCGCGCCGACCACTTCCGGGTCGTCGAGAACACCGGCAAGAACTACCTGGTCGAGGTCACCCTCCACGAGGGCCGCAAGCACATCGTCCGCCGGATGCTGGCCGAGGCCGGCTTCCCGGTCGAACGCCTCGTGCGGACGTCCTTCGGGCCGATCCCGCTGGGTGACCAGAAGTCGGGCTGGCTGCGCCGCCTGACCAACACCGAGGTGGGCATGCTGATGCGCGAGGTCGGCCTGTAGCCACGGTCCGACCCCGAACGGCCCGCGGCCGGTTCCTCGTTCTTTTCGAACGGGAACCGGCCGCGGGCCTTTCGCCACCGTCGTTTCCTCTTTATAGTCACAGTGACTCTAAAAAGAGAGAAGGAACGGCGTGACCCTCGCGGACATACTCGCCCCCCTGCAACAGCCCCTGGTGACGGTCCTGGACACCCCGGTCAGCTGGACCGAGGTGCTGGGCTTCGGCAGCGGTGCGCTGTGCGTCTGGCTCGTGGCCCGCCAGCATCTCGCCAACTGGCCGATCGGCATCGCCAACAACCTGTTCTTCATCCTGCTGTTCGCCCAGTCCGGTCTGTACGCCGACGCCGGCCTGCAGATCGTCTTCATCTCCCTCGCCGCGTACGGCTGGTGGACCTGGACCCACGGGGGTGGACCAGGGACCTCCGTCCTGCCGGTGCGGAGCACCACCCGCACCGAATGGACCTGGCTGCTCGCGGCGGGGGCTGCGGGGACCCTGGGGCTCACCCTCCTGCTGTCCCGGGCCACGGATTCGACCGTGCCGTTCTGGGACGCCCTGACCACCTCGCTTTCCCTCATGGCGACGTACGGACAGTGCCGTAAACGCGTCGAGTCCTGGTGGCTGTGGATCGCCGCCGACGTGGTGTACATCCCGTTGTACGCCTACAAGGGGCTCTACCTCACCTCCCTGCTGTACGCCGGATTCCTCACGCTCTGCGTCGTCGGACTGCGCAACTGGCAGCGGGACCTCGCCCCGGCTCGGCGCGAGGTCACGGTGGTGGCGGTATGAAGCGCCACGGGCACGGTCTGGTCCTCGGCAAGTTCTATCCGCCGCACGCCGGCCACCACCACCTCGTCCGCACCGCACGGGACCGCTGCGAGAGGCTCACCGTCCTGGTCTGCGCCGCCTCCGTCGAATCCGTCCCGCTCGCCGACCGGGTCGCCTGGATGCGGGAGTCCCACCCCGATGTCCGGGTGGTGGGAGCCGTCGACGACATCCACATGGACCTCACCGACGCGGCCGTATGGGACGCCCACATGGAAGTGTTCACCACGGCCGTGCCCGAACGGGTCGACGCCGTCTTCACCTCGGAGTCCTACGGGGGGGAACTGGCGCGCCGTTTCGGGGCGCAATCCGTCCTCGTCGATCCGGACCGCACCCTCTTCCCCGTCTCGGGCACCGCGGTCCGGGCCGACCCCGTCAGCTGCTGGGACCATCTGGAGCCGCCCGTGCGGGGCGCGCTCGCCCGCCGCGTCGTCGTCCTGGGCGCCGAGTCCACCGGCACCACGACCCTGGCCCGCGCCCTGGCCGACCACTACCGCCGGCGCGGCGGCGTATGGGCGCAGACCCGGTACGTCGCCGAGTACGGGAGGGAGTTCAGCGAGGCGAAGCTGGCCACCCTGCGCGAGCGGTGGCCGGACGCCCAGTGGGAGGACGTCTCCTTCACCACCGACGACTTCCCCCTCATCGCCGAGACGCAGAACGCCAGGGAGGACGCCGCCGCGCGTGCGGGATCCCCGGTGCTCTTCTGCGACACCGACTCCTTCGCCACCACCGTCTGGCACGAACGCTACATCGGCGGACGCAACCCGCTCGTCGAGAAGACCGCCGACCGGGCAACCCACCACCTCTGGCTGCTCACCGACCACGAGGGTGTCGCCTTCGAGGACGACGGGCTGCGCGACGGCGAGGAGCTGCGGCCCTGGATGACGGACCGCTTCCGCGCCGAACTCACCCGTACGGGACGCACGTTCATCGAGGTCACCGGATCCCGTGGTGAGCGCCTCGACACGGCGGTCGCCGCAGTGGACGAACTCCTCGCCACAGGCTGGCACTTCACCGCGCCCCTGCCGGAGCGACGATGAGCAGCGCCCCCGACGGGTACGACCCCCACGCCTTCTTCCCCTTCGCCGTCACCGTCGATCTCGCCGTCTTCACGGTCCGTGAAGCACGCCTGAACGTGCTGCTCGTGGAGCGCGGTGAGGCCCCCTACAAGGGGCGCTGGGCACTGCCCGGCGGCTTCGTGCTGCCCCGGGAGTCAGCCGAGACGGCGGCCCGCCGCGAGCTCGCCGAGGAGACCGGCCTCACCCCGGGATCCGTGTGCGCCTTCCACCTCGAACAGCTCCGCACCTACAGCGATCCGGACCGCGACCCCAGGATGCGTGTCGTCTCCGTCGCGTACGCCGCACTCGTGCCCGACCTCCCCGAACCGAGGGGCGGCGGAGACGCGGCGAAGGCGCAGTGGTGGCAAGCGGGCGCCACCGGGCCGCTGGCCTTCGACCACGACCGCATCCTGGCCGACGCGCACGACCGGATCGGCGCGCGGCTCGAGTACTCCTGCCTGGCCACCGCGTTCTGCCCCGCCGAGTTCACCCTCGGAGAGCTCCAGCAGGTCTACGAGACCGTCTGGGGCGTCGAGCTGGACCGGCCCAATTTCCGGCGCAAGGTCCTCACCACGCCCGGCTTCGTCCAGGCCGTGGACGGACCGCCGCGCCGCACCGGCGGCCGGGGCAAGCCCGCCGCTCTCTACCGGGCGGGTGCCGCTACCGCCCTGCACCCGCCATTGCTGCGCCCGGAAGGACGCCCTGAAGGACGGACCTCATGATTCCGACAAGAATGCTCACCAAACAGGCTGCCACAGGCACGCTGACCGGTCTGGCGCTCGGCGATGCGCTGGGCTTCCCCACCGAGTTCGACAACGTCCCCGCGATCCTCGCGAAGTGCGGGCCCTGGCGTCAGATGCGGCTGCCGAAGCCCGCCTTCGTCACCGACGACACCCAGATGACACTCGCACTGGGCAACGGTATCCGCACCGCCATGGACCGGGGCCTGCTCACCCCGGAGCGCCTGGTGGGGCCGGTGCGGGAGGAGTTCGTGCGTTGGTACCGCTCCCCGGAGAACAACCGTGCCCCCGGCCGTACCTGCATGACCGCCTGCCGCATGCTCGAGGAGGAGCGGCCCTGGCAGGAGGCCAGCCAGACCGGCTCCAAGGGCTGCGGCGCCAACATGCGGGTGGCACCCGTCGGCCTCGTACCGGGCCTCAGCGAGGAACAGCGCTCCGGCGCCGCCCAGCTCCAGGCCGCCCTCACCCACGGCCACCCCACCGCGCTGGCAGCTTCCGACCTGATGGCCCGCGCGGTGTTCCTGCTGGCGCAGGGGGCCGAACCGATGGGCTTGGTCGGCCAGTTGCGGAGCTACGCCTACGAGAACGCCGGCCACTACCCGGCGCGCTGGCTGGGTGACCTGTGGAGGTACGCGGGCGACGCCTCACCCGAGGCGTACATCCGGCGCGGCTGGGACGACTGCCTCACCGCGCTCGCCCGGGTCCAGGACGCCCTGCGGGCCCCGTCCCCCGAGACCGACCCCTGCGAGGCCACCGGCGACGGCTGGGTCGCCGAGGAGGCCCTCGCGACGGCCCTGCACTGCTTCCTGCTCTTCCCCGAGGAACCGGTCACCGCCCTGCGCCGGGCCGCCTGCACGCGAGGCGACTCCGACTCCCTCGGCTGCCTCACGGGCGCGCTGGCCGGAGCGCACCTGGGCGCGGAGGCATGGCCCAAGGAGTGGTCCGAACGCATCGAGTACCGCAGCGACCTGCTGTCGCTGGCCGCGCTCTGGGACGCGTGAACCGTGCACGCGGCCTGACCGCGGACCCGGACGTGGACCTGCGGGGGGCCCACGTCCTGCCGGCGGAGGATCTCGTCGGCCGCCGTGCCCCGGACGGCCCGTCCGTGCGCGGCCGGGGGAGCCCGTAACGTCCTGACCGCCCGGCTGACGGCCGCCCTCTCACTCGCGTTCGCGCAGGTGGGAGCGGCGGCCGTCGCGGTCGAAGATGCCGAGGACCTCGGCGGGGCCGCCGACGGCGCCCAGGGCGTGCGGCAGCATCGTGGGGAACTCCGCCGCCTGCCCCTCCTCGACCCGCAGCCGCCGTTCCCCCAGCACCAGCAAGGCCGTACCGGACAACACCGTGAACCACTCCCGGCCCGGGTGCGCCTTGAGCGCCGTGGGACCTTCGGCCGGGGGGCCGGTCAGCCGGATCCGGGCCACGGTGACACCGGGATCACCGCGCAGTGCCCACTGGGTCAGGCCCCGGGCCGGGTGGTGCGTGGGGTTCGTGACGACATCGTCGGCGGCCGTCTCGACGAGCTGATCGAGCGAGGTGCCGAGGGCCCGGGCGATCAAGGTGAGCTGGTCCAGCGCGATCCTGCGGTGGCCGGTCTCGATCCGGCTCAGGGTGGAGGGGCTGAGGTGGCAGCGGGCGGCGAGGTCGTCGAGCGACCAGCCGTGCGCGGCCCGCAGGGCCCGGATCCGTTTGCGTACGAGGCCGTCGAGGTCACTGCCTTCTTGCGTCATGAGCAAGACAGTATGCGTTGTGCGCAAATCTTCGTAGGCTCGGCCGCATGACACCTCCCGCATCCCACGAGCACGCGCACGGCCACACGCACGGCCACACCCACGAGCACGGTGGCTCCGACCAGGAGGCGCTCACCCAGGTACTCGATCTCGACGCCGAGCTGTTCGCGCCCTACCTCACCTCGGTGACCGCCCGGCTCGCCGACGCGGCCGGCGACGGCGTCACCCACGTCGTCGACCTCGGGGCGGGCACAGGCACCGGCACCTTCGCCCTGCTGGAACGCTTCCCCCACGCCCGGGTGACCGCGGTCGACAGCTCCCCGGAGATGCTCGCCCGGCTCGCCGGAGCCGCCCGCGCCAAGGGCCTGGGCGACCGGGTGCGCACCCTGGAGACGGACGCGGGCGCAGGGCTCCCCGGCATCACGGACGCCGACCTCGTCTGGGCGTCGGCCTCCCTCCACCACGTGGACGACCCGGCCGCCGCCCTCGCCGGGGTCCACGCCGCGCTGCGCCCGGGCGGGCTGCTGGCCGTCGCCGAGCTGGACGGGATGCCGCGCTTCCTCCCGGACGACGCCGTGGCCGGCCGCCCCGGTCTGGAGACGCGCTGCCGTGCGGCGCTGGACGCGCTCCACGCCGAGCGGATGCCGCATCTGGGCGCCGACTGGGGCGTCCTGCTGGCCGCGGCCGGTCTCACCGTGGAGCAGGCACGCACGGAGCCGCTGGAGCTGAGCGCCCCGCTGCCCGCCTCCGTCGGCCGGTACGCCCACCTCGTGCTCGACCGCATCCGCGTAGCCCTCGACGGCCTGGTCGACCCCGCGGACCTCGCCGCGCTCGGTACCCTGCTCGACGGCGGCCCGGCGGACGTGCGCCACCGCGATGACCTGGTCGTCCGCTCCACACGTCAGCTCTGGGTGGCGCGGCGCCCGGTGGACACCGCCTCGTAGCCGGCCGCTCCAGGACCGGAACGATCTACGATGGCCCGGCGCGGGCCCTGACGTGTCAGCCGTTCCCGGGGGTATCGGACACCCACCGCAGGACGTCGCCGGGCTGACAGTCGAGCGTGCGGCAGATGGCGTCCAGTGTCGTGAACCGCACCGCCTTCGCCCGGCCGTTCTTGAGTACGGCGACGTTGGCAGGGCTGATACCGATGGCGGCGGCGAACTCGCCCACCGAGAGGTTGCGTTCGGCGAGCCGACGGTCGATGTCGACGACGATCGCCATCAGATGACCTCGGCCATCTCCGCCTGGAGCGCCGTCGCCTTGCGCAGCAGACTGCGCATGATCACGGTGAGCATGGCGAAGGAGGCTCCGATGCCGGCAGCCGTGATCGCGGCCGCCAGGGCGCCCGTGATCTCCATGCCGTCGTCCGGCGAGGGGATCTCGGCCACGGCCAGGTGGGAGGCGGCCCCGATCGCCAGCGCCGTCGCCACCGTGGAGGAGCCGATGACGAGGTCCACCCAACGGAAGGCACGGGGCGCGAAGATCGCCCCGTGCCGGGCCATGCCGAGCAGCCTCCATACGGCGACGAGGGCGACCTGGACGCAGGCCACCCCGAGGACGGCCAGCACCGTGTAGGGCGTGGCGAAGGGGGCGTAGCCGGGAAAGCGGTCGACCTCGTCGGCCGCCGTCGTCGGGATGATGACGGCCTGGCCGAAGAGGCCGAACGCGATGACCATGGCGATGCCGGCGCGGAGCGCGGTGGTGATGAGGGGGTGCATCTATCGATTATCGAGCGAATTCTATCGATGGTCAATAGGTCGAGGGTTCGCTCGCTCGTCGGTCAGCCACCCGCCGACGTACGCCGGGTCCGGATCAGGAAGGCCTCCACGCGTTCACGGTCCGGCTCCGGTGGCAACGGGGAGCGGGAGGCCGCCTCGTCGTTCTCCTCGGCCAGGCGCGTCATCCTGCGCTCCACCTCGGCCCACGGGACCTCGCCCCGCTTCACGGCCAGCAGCCCCTCCCGGGCGTCACCGACCCCGATCCGCAGCTCGCCCGTCCGCAGCAGGTCCCGGCCGGAGGCCAGCAGCCGCAGCAGGTGCATGGCGTGCTTCCAGCGCGGGGCGCCGTGCGCACGGACATCGGCCTCCAGCTTCCGGTGCTGTCCCAGTGCGTAGCGCACGAACGTCCCGTGGGCCCGCCGGGACAGGAAGGCCTCGCGCAGTGCGAGGAGCTCACGCCCCGTCGTGTCGGCGTGCTCGACGAGCGGGGAGTGCAGGCACTCCAGCACATTGGGATTGGCCCGGAGCGCCAACTCGCAGAAGCGCTCCAGCTCCCAGGAGAACTGTTCGTCGGCCGGGCCCTCCACGTGTGTCGGCGGTTTCGTGAAGCCCCAGAACGACGGGGTGGGCGCCAGGAACACGCCCCGCCGGTCCGTGTCGCTGTCGTCGGTGGCCAGCCCGAAGGCGCGGGAGCCCATCACGCAGGAGTAGACGGTGTGCTCCCGCACCAGCCGCTCGCCTTGAGGGGTGATCATGCGCGCGAGGCTACGCGCTCCACGCGGGCCGGACGCCGACGCCTTCGGCGGTGATCCGCCCGGCGGGCAGCCGGGAGATGCCGCCGGGACATTTCCTGTACAGTCGTCCAGGAAATCGCCCCAGGAGGCCATGACATGCAGACCGCCGCCCATGTGCTGGTCGCGCTCGTCGCGCTGATCCACACCTACTTCCTGATCCTGGAAATGTTCCTCTGGGACACCCCGCGGGGCCGCAAGGCGTTCTCCACCACCGCCGAGTTCTCGGCCCGGAGCGCCACGCTCGCCGCCAACCAGGGGCTCTACAACGGCTTCATGGCCGCCGGGCTGGTGTGGGGCCTGGCCGCCGGCGATCCCGTCGCCCACCAGGCGCAGATCTTCTTCCTGAGCTGCCTGATCATCGCCGGGGTGTACGGGGCGGCCACCGTCAGCCGCAAGATCCTGTACGTGCAGGCGGCTCCCGCCGCCCTCGCTCTCACCCTCGTGCTGGCGGCGGGCTGAGCGTATGACGCCCTCGGTGACGGACGGCAGTAACGACCCCCGGACCGCGCGCACCCGCGCCCGGCTCCGGGCGGCCCTGCTGGAGGCCTGCGAGGAGCAGCCGCTCGAACGGGTCGGCGTCGCGGAGGTGGTGCGCCGGGCGGGCGTGGGACGCGCCACCTTCTATCTGCACTACGACGACCTGCACGCCCTCGCCGTGGATGCCTGCGCCGGAGTCGTACGCGACGCGGTCGACGCCCTGCACGCCTGGGGCCGGACGCCACCCGGCCCGGAGTCCCCGCCCGCGGAGCTCGTCGTCCTGCTCGGTGAGGTCCGCAGCCGCGCCGGGGTCTACCGCAGCCTGCTGGGGCCCGGTGGCGGCCCCCTCGGCGAACTGCTGCACCAGGAGCTCCGCCTGCGCAGTAGTGAGGAGCTCAGCCGGCGCAGGCCCGCCACCGGCGGCCACGACCTGACCGCGAGCGCCGTGGCCGGCTTGTTCACCGGGGTGCTCGCCGACTGGGTGCACGACCGCATCGACGCCTCACCCGAGCAGCTCGCCGGACGGGTCTGGCACATGCTCGTCTCCGTGCACGCCGCCGCGTCTCACGGACAGAGCACCGTGACCGGCGCCTCCACCGCACCTCTAGGCTGAAAGAGCACGCAGCACGAAGCAACGAGGGGTACGACGTGGCGGTACGAGCAGTCCGTGGAGCCGTCCAGCTGGAACGGGACGAAGCCGGTCACATGGAGGAGCGGGTGAGTGAACTGCTCACCGCGGTCCTGGAGCGCAACCAGCTGGCAGCCGACGACCTGATCAGCGTGTGGTTCACCGCCACCCCCGATCTGCACAGCGATTTCCCGGCCGCAGCCGCGCGGGGCCTCGGTATCGTCGACGTACCGCTGATCTGCGCCCAGGAGCTCGACATCACCGGTGCCATGCCCCGTGTGGTCCGCGTCCTGGCGCACGTGGAGACGCATCTCTCCAAGTCCCGGATCAGCCACGTCTACCTCGGCGCCACCGGCGCCCTCCGCAAGGACATCGCCCAGTGAGAACAGCCCTCGTCATCGGAACCGGCCTGGTCGGCACCTCGGCCGCCCTCGCCCTCGCGGGGCGCGGCGTCCAGGTGCACCTCGTCGACCGCGACCCGTCCTCGGCGCAGACCGCCTCCGCGCTCGGAGCCGGCACGGACGAGGCGCCCGAGGGCCCCGTCGACCTCGCGGTCGTCGCGGTGCCGCCCGCCCACACCGCCACGGTGCTCGCCACGGCCATGCGTGACGGGATCGCCCGGGCCTACCTCGACGTCGCCAGCGTCAAGGGCGGCCCGCGCCGCGAGCTGGAGGCGCTCGGCGTCGACCTCACGCCGTACATCGGTACGCACCCCATGGCCGGTAAGGAACGCTCCGGACCACTCGCTGCCACCGCTGACCTGTTCGAGGGCCGTCCCTGGGTCCTCACCCCGACCCGGGAGACCGACACCGAGGTCCTCAACCTCGCCCTGGAGCTGGTCGCGCTCTGCCGTGCCGTCCCGGTCGTCATGGACGCCGACGCGCACGACCGCGCCGTCGCCCTGGTCTCCCACACCCCGCAGCTGATCTCCTCGATGGTCGCCGCCCGGCTGGAGGAGGCCGACGAGACCGCCGTACGCCTGTGCGGCCAGGGGATCAGGGACGTCACCCGCATCGCGGCCTCCGATCCCCGGATGTGGGTGGAGATCCTCTCCGCGAACCCCGGCCCGGTCGCCGACGTGCTGGCCGGGGTCGCCGCCGACCTGGACGAGACCGTCCGGGCCCTGCGCGGGCTCCAGTCCGCCGACGAGGACCGGCGCCGCACGGGCACCGAAGGCATCGAGGACGTCCTGCGCCGCGGCAACGCCGGCCGGGTCCGGGTCCCCGGCAAGCACGGGGCCGCCCCGACGTCGTACGAGATCGTCGCCGTGCTCATCAGTGACCGGCCCGGCGAGCTGGCCGCGATCTTCGCCGACGCCGGGCGGGCGGGCGTCAACGTCGAGGACGTGCGGATCGAGCACGCCACCGGTCAGCAGGCCGGACTGGTCCAGCTGATGGTCGAGCCGAGCGCCGCACCCGCGCTGAGCGCGGCCCTCAGCGAACGCGGCTGGTCGATCCGCCCCTAGGGCGTGTTTCGAAAGTCCCGCCTGCCTGGCGACGCCTGGCACGCACGCTCGCCGCGTTGTCGGGATCACCCCGATACATCCAGTATCGGGGCGACCCTCCGCCTTGCGATCGCACGCACCAGACGCCGCCAGGCCCGCCCTTCGGGCGGACGGCGCTACTTTCGAAACACGCCCTAGGTGTATTGCCCTGTGAGCCCGGGGGCCGGGGCCGGAGGCAGGGGTGCAAAGGCGCTTCGCGCACTCGGTAACCTTGTGGGGAGGGCGCCCCGGTCTGCCCTGCCCCGCTCCGCCCGTCCCCGTGTACCAGGAAGGTGTCCACCACCGTGGAAACCGCAAGCGCCGCCGCCCGGACCGCCCCGGCCGCAGTGATCGTCGCCATCGACGGTCCCTCCGGCACAGGCAAGTCGAGCACCTCCAAGGCCGTCGCCGCCCAGCTCGGCCTGAGCTACCTGGACACCGGCGCGCAGTACCGGGCGATCACGTGGTGGATGCTGAACAACGGCATCGACGTGCAGAACCCGGCCGAGATCGCCATGGCCGCCGCCAAGCCGGTCATCGTCTCCGGCACGGACCCGTCCGCCCCGACGATCACCGTCGACGGCGAGGACGCCTCGGGCCCGATCCGTACCCAGGAGGTCACCTCCAAGGTCAGCGCCGTCAGCGCCGTGCCCGAGGTGCGCACCCTGATCACCGAGCTGCAGCGCTCGATCGCCGCGGAGGCCGAGCGGGGCATCGTCGTCGAAGGCCGTGACATCGGCACCACGGTGCTGCCCGACGCCGACATGAAGATCTTCCTGACCGCCTCCCCGGAGGCGCGCGCCGCCCGCCGCAGTGGTGAGGTCAAGGGCTCCGACCTCGCCGCCACCAGGGAAGCGCTGATCAGGCGGGACGCAGCCGACTCCGGCCGCAAGACCTCGCCGCTGGCCAAGGCCGACGACGCCGTCGAGGTGGACACCACCGACCTGACCCTCACGCAGGTCATCGAGTGCGTCGTCACCCTCGTCGGGGAGAAGCAGGTCGCGAAGTGACCGAAGCCACCGCCGCGCCGACGCCGCGCGGAGCGGCCGTCGGGCGCGGGATCGGCATCGGGCTCATGTACGGCCTGTTCAGACCCCGTGTGCTCGGAGCGTGGCGCGTCCCCACCGCGGGACCCGTCATACTCGCGGTGAACCATGCGCACAATCTGGACGGACCGATGCTGATGGGCACCGCGCCCCGGCCCGTCCACTTCCTGATCAAGAAGGAGGCGTTCGTCGGCCCCCTCGACCCGTTCCTGCGCGGAATCGGGCAGCTGAAGGTGGACCGTACGACCGTCGACCGCACCGCCATCACGCGGGCACTCGGCGTGCTGGACGACGGCGGGGTCCTCGGGATCTTCCCCGAGGGCACCAGGGGCGAAGGCGACTTCGCCTCCCTGCGCGCGGGGCTGGCGTACTTCGCGGTGCGCGGCGGGGCACCGATCGTCCCCGTCGCGGTCCTGGGAAGCACGGAGCGCCGTGGGCGGTTGATATCGGCACTGCCACCGCTGCGCAGCCGGGTCGACGTCGTCTTCGGTGACGCCTTCCAGGCCGGTGACGGCAGCGGGCGGCGGACCCGGAAGGCACTGGACGAGGCAACGCTGCGCATCCAGGCGGCGCTGACCGCGCACCTGGAGAACGCCAGGCGTCTGACCGGGCGCCCGGACAAGACGTGAGTAGTGGGCCGCGCCATCGTGGTCCATCGATGATGATGCAAAGAGGAACGGACTTCATGAACGACCAGATTCACTCCGACGGCTCGGACCACGAGCACGGAGCACTTGGCGATGCCGAGTACGCGGAGTTCATGGAGCTTGCCGCGCAGGAGGGATTCGATCCCGAGGAGGTCGAAGGCGCGATCGGTGAGGCTGGTCACGGACCGCTTCCCGTACTCGCCGTCGTCGGCCGCCCGAACGTCGGCAAGTCGACCCTGGTGAACCGGATCATCGGCCGCCGTGAGGCCGTCGTCCAGGACAAGCCCGGTGTCACCCGTGACCGCGTCACCTACGAGGCCGAGTGGGCGGGCCGCCGTTTCAAGGTCGTCGACACCGGTGGCTGGGAGCAGGACGTGCTGGGCCTCGACGCCTCCGTCGCCGCCCAGGCCGAGTACGCCATCGAGACGGCCGACGCGGTCGTCTTCGTGGTGGACGCCACCGTCGGTGCCACCGACACCGACGAGGCCGTCGTCAAGCTGCTGCGCCGAGCCGGCAAGCCCGTGGTCCTCTGCGCCAACAAGGTCGACGGGCAGAGCGGCGAGGCCGACGCCACCGCGCTCTGGTCGCTCGGCCTCGGCCAGCCGCACCCGGTCTCCTCCCTCCACGGCCGTGGCACCGGAGACATGCTGGACGCCGTCCTGGAGGCCCTGCCCGAGGCCCCGGCCCAGACCTTCGGCACCGCGCTGGGCGGCCCGCGCCGCATCGCGCTCATCGGCCGCCCGAACGTCGGCAAGTCCTCCCTGCTGAACAAGGTCGCCGGTGAGGACCGCGTGGTCGTCAACGCCCTGGCGGGCACCACCCGTGACCCGGTCGACGAGCTGATCCAGCTCGGCGGGACCACCTGGAAGTTCATCGACACGGCGGGCATCCGACGCAAGGTCCACCTCCAGGAAGGCGCGGACTACTACGCCTCGCTGCGTACCGCCGCCGCCGTCGAGAAGGCGGAGGTCGCCGTCATCCTGATCGACTCCAGCGAGTCCATCAGCGTGCAGGACCAGCGCATCATCACCATGGCGGTCGAGGCCGGCCGTGCCGTCGTGGTCGCCTTCAACAAGTGGGACACCCTCGACGAGGAGCGCCGCTACTACCTCGAGCGTGAGATCGAGACGGAGCTCGCCCAGATCGCCTGGGCCCCGCGCGTCAACGTCTCGGCCGTCACCGGCCGGCACATGGAGAAGCTGGTCCCGGCGATCGAGACGGCGATCGACGGCTGGGAGACCCGCATCCCCACCGGCAGGCTCAACGCCTTCCTCGGTGAGATCGTCGCCTCCCACCCGCATCCGGTACGGGGCGGCAAGCAGCCCCGTATCCTCTTCGGCACCCAGGCGGGCACCAAGCCGCCGCGGTTCGTCCTCTTCGCGTCCGGCTTCCTGGAGCACGGCTACCGCCGCTTCGTGGAGCGCCGTCTGCGCGAGGAGTTCGGCTTCGAGGGCACGCCGATCCACATCTCCGTCCGGGTGCGCGAGAAGCGCGGCCGCAAGAAGTGACGTAGGCGTACGGCGAAGCCCCGGACCACCCGGTGAGAAAAGCGGGTGGTCCGGGGCTTCGCCGTACGCCCTCAGGCGTCCGTGGACCCGGGCGGCAGCGCCGCGGGCCGGGCGCGGCCGGCGTGCCTGCCGATCCGCTGCCAGGAACCGGGGTTGCCGGCGCCGCCTCCGCTGTGGCCGCCCTGGGTGTTCGCCGCCGGACGGCCGCCCAGCGGTGCACGGTTGGCGAACATCCCGACGCCGAACGTTCTGAAGCCGAACTTCTCCTCACCGGTGCGGTCTCCGGGAAGCGCCCGGAACGATCGCCTGTACTCGGAGTACAGGGCGTCGTAGATCGGCGTGGGGGACTTGCCGCCCGAGGGGTCCTGCGACGGGCGCATGGCCGGGATCGGGGACTGCTGCTGGCGAGGGTCGTATGAGTGCACGTAGGTGCCAACGACCTCACCGCCCGTCGGATGCGGGCCGGGCGGAGAAAACGCTGCCCGGCGGGCAGGGAAGGGCGGCCGTACGGGCATGCTCAGGTCCCGGCGAGCGGCATCGTCGCGGCGACCAGAAGGCCGTTGACCGCTGCCTTGTCCAACGCGTCGCGCAGCAGGTCCTCGCGCGGCTGCTGGCCGATGGAACCGGCCGGCGCGGCGAAGACCAGCACGCTCTGCGCCTTGTTGGCCGCCGTCCGCCAGCCCTCGGTGACCTGGAGCGGCTGGTGGGCCTGCCACCAGGCGACCGGGCTGCCGCCGCCGGCGCCCGGCTGCAGCACCGCGTGCAGCTGGCCCATGGCGAGGAGGACCGACCAGCCGGTGAGGACACCGGGCAGCCGGTTCAGATGGGGCGTGGGCAGGAAACCCTGCTCCAGCAGGAGCTGGAGGAACTGGTCGCCCCCGCTGCCGTCCGTGCCGGGCCGGGTGATCGGTCCGGTCGGTTCGACGACCAGGGCCGGGCGGAGATCGTCCTCGATCAGGACGAGACCGCTGGTGATGCCGAGGACGGCCTGTTCGGGCATGAGGCCCTCCGGATTCTGTGGCTCGCTGCCGGTGATGGACCGCACGGCGCCCTGGAGCTGGTCCTCCGCGACCTGGACGACCTGCGAGGGGATGCAGGTCGCATGGGCGAAGGCGAGCACGGCGGTCTCGTCGCCCACGAACAGCACCGTGCTGGTGCGCTCCTGGTCGGAGTCTCCGGGGGTGCGGCATGAGGTGCAGTCGTAACTGCCTGGGGCACTGTCGCCGACGAGCAGCCGGTCGGCTTCGGCATCGCCGATCTCGGCGCGTACGTCCTCGCTGACGTCGAGCATGCGCGGCACGGGTGGCTCCTCGAACTCGGTGCGTGGGCCGGGCGGTTCCCGGCTCATGAAGAGACAACGGAAGACCCGGGGCAGGGGTCACGCGCGAATCGAGGAGATCCGGCGTCTCGTGCGACGCCGGACGCGGCCTGCCGATGAACCGGAGGATCGAACAGGTGATGCGGAGCCGAGCATTCCGCGCAAAAGCCCCTGATGTGCGCGCTGGAGTTCGAAACGTCACGGGTTTGTGCGACTCCTGTGCGAATGCTGTGGTGTCCTCTGACGCCGCGTAAGGTCCGTCGCAGACCAGTCGAACAGGGGACACGACTACGCAATGCACATTTCATTCCTACTTCATAACGCGTACGGCATCGGGGGAACGATCCGTACCACCTTCACGCTCGCCAGCACCCTGGCGGAGCAGCACGACGTCGAGATCGTCTCCGTCTTCCGGCACCGCGACGCCCCGAAGCTCGGGGCACCCGCCGGAGTGCGGATGAGCCACCTCGTCGATCTGCGCAAGTCGAGCCCGGGGTATGAGGGGACGGCCGCCGACGGGTCCGGGCCCGCGTCGGTCTTCCCGCGGGGCGACACCCGGCACCGGCAGTACAGCAGGCTCACCGACAGCCGTATCGCGGCGCATCTGGGCGCGCTGGAGGCCGATGTCGTCGTCGGCACGCGTCCTGGCCTCAACGTCCACATCAGCCGGCAGGCACGGCGTGGCCCGGTGCGCGTCGGTCAGGAGCACCTCACGCTGGAGAGTCACGGCTACCGGCTGCGCCGGGAGATAAGGCACCGGTACGCGCTGCTCGACGCGGTCACGACCGTCACCGAGGCCGATGCACGGGACTACCGCTCCGGACTGCGGCTTCCCGGCGTGCGGATCGAGGCCATTCCGAACAGTGTGCCCGAGCCCGTCGGCCCGCCCGCCGACGGCGACGCCAAGTGGATCGTGGCCGCGGGCCGGCTGCACCGGGTCAAGCGGTACGACGTACTCGTCAGGGCCTTCGCCCAGATCGCGGCCGTGCGCCCGGAGTGGCGGCTGCGGATCTACGGGGCCGGTGACGCGTCCGGCAACGAGCAGCAGTCCCTGCGCGGGCTCGTCGACGAACTAGGCCTCCGGGAGAGGGTGCGTCTCATGGGGTCGGTCGACCCCATGGAGGCGGAGTGGCCCAAGAACTCCATCGCGGCCGTCACCTCGGAGCGTGAGTCGTTCGGCATGACCATCGTGGAGGCGATGCGCTGCGGTGTGCCGGTCGTGGCGACCGACTGCCCCCACGGGCCCGCCGAGATCATCGACGACGGCACGGACGGGCGGCTGGTGCCCCTGGGGGACACCGGCGCCTTCTCCGAGGCCCTGCTCGGTCTGATCGACGACGACGCCCTGCGGCGCCGGATGGGCCGTGCCGCACGGGCCTCCGCCGCGCGGTTCGATCCCGCACCGATCGCGGAGCGGCACGAGAAACTCTTCACGGAGCTGGCCGCAGGCGGTGGCGGGAGGGTCTCCCAGGGTGTGCTGCGCAGCGGATTCCATCGCTCCAGGGGCAGCGTGCTGGACGGCGCGTACGCGCTGCGTGACAAGGCGGCGGGGGCGCTCCGCCGAGGGCGGCCCTGAGTCGGGGCGCCCGGGCCGGTGGTCCGGGCGCCGCACATCCCGGACCGTTGCATTCCGGATGGTGTGGGCGCCGGCGGCTCTTCGGCGGCGGTCCGGGAGTCGGCGGGCGGGGGAAGTAAGACGCGCATAAGGGCGAGTGAATTCAAGGTGGCCTGCCCGTATATTCTTCTTTCGAGGGCCCCGGGGAAAAGGGTGTACGCGCTCATCCGCCATCGGCAATTCCTTCGGGCGACCCCTCGAGGAGTATTTCGCGTATCGTGCACAATTCCGGTCACGCGCCGTCAGGCTCCTGTTCGGGTGAAGTGCCGCCGCGTAAACGCCTGTGGGGATCCTGTGACACAAGCGTGACCGGTGAGGCACATGGGGCTGCTCGGGGGCCGCCGACGTCACCGCTTCCGCCACGGCGCCGGGCCGCCTACGGTGAGAGGCATGGCACCTGTACCGACCCCTCCCGCCCAGCCGGACGACGCCCCCGAGTCATACGTCGGCCTCGATGCCGAGACCGCTGAACGGCAGGCCAGAGCGCGTGGCTGGAGCACGGTCCGGGCTCTTGCGCCGGGCACCGTCATCACCATGGAGTTCCGTGGCGGACGCATCAATTTCGAGGTGGACGCCGCGACCGTGACCCGCTGCTGGGTCGGCTGAACACCGGCCCCTACTGGCGAAGGCCCCGACCGGAGTCGGGGCCTTCGCCGTGCACGGGAACGAGGAGGTGTGCCTTCCCCGCGGGTCAGGGCGGTCGCATCAGGGAGCGACCGGACCGCCCGCCACCGGGCGGGACGGCCCCGCGCCGCTCCGCGGTGAGCGGTCGGCGTGCGGCGGCCGGCGGGAGGCGGCCGGATTCAGCGGCGTCCGTTCCGGACGCGCAGGGTGCGCCTGGTGCGCCCGGGCCCTGACAGCCGCACCCAAATGACCGCCCGCGGTTCCCGCCGTCTCGGGTGCAGGAGCCCTGCTCGCGGCCTCCTGGGCGCCCTCGGCGGGCGCTCCGCCGCCCAGCGTCTGCGGCAGCAGGACCGGTTCCGGCGCTACGGGAGCGGGCCGAACGGACCCTCGGAGCCCGTAACGGGTCAGCCACTGCTCGCGTACCGAGAGAATCAGGGCCTCGGCACGCGTGATCAGCGGCTCGAACCAGGGCAGTGCCAGCAGGATCAGCAGCCCGGCCGCCCAGCCCAGCAGGACGTCGCTGAGCCAGTGGGTGCCGATGTAGACGGTGGTGAGCCCCACGCCCAGGGAGACGAACGCGGAGAGCGCCGACAGATAGCGTCTGGCGCGCGGCGTGGTGGCCAGGTAGGCCAGGATTCCCCAGGTCACCACGGCATTGGCCGTGTGGCCCGAGGGAAATATATCGCCGCCGGCGAAGAGCTCCGCCGAGCCGATCTGGGTGGCGTAGTGCGGGCCCAGCCGCCCCAGGCCGAGCTTGACCGCGCCCACCGACAGATTGAGCAGCAGCAGGGACGCGCCCAGCGTGAGCAGCGGACGCAGCGTGTGCTGGCGCCAGGAGCGCCAGCCGAGCCAGGAGGCGACCATCACGGCCGTGGGGCCACGCTGGCCGAGCACGACGTAGTAGTCGAGGAAGGCGTGGAGTCCCGGCCACTGCTGGTAGGGCCGGAACAGCATGACCTTCCAGTCGAGGGCCACCAGCCAGGACGAGACCAGCACGGCGACGACGATGGCGAGATAGAACGCCAAAGTCCCGCCGAAGAGAGCGATGCGGTGACGGCTCATCCGCGGGGTCTCTATCTTCGGCGGTTCCGGCTCCCGGTCCAGACGGGCAAAGATGTCGGTACGCACACAATGGACGTTACAGCGAGTGAGCGTGGGATCCGGCCGATCGCGCGTCTTTGTGATGACGATGTGATGTGGACTTTGTCTCAGATCGGTATCCATTCACTGTCGGCCGGTGAATGGTTTGCAGCTCTCGACTATTCGTTCCGAGGGTTATTCGCAGAAATGTTTGAGCGTCGATGAAATGGCGCAGTGTGACTGTCCCGCGCGGCCGGGGGGCCATTCGGGGAAGTCGTCGGCCGATGGGCGGCGGTTCCGCGGCGGCATCGTCGTGGCGGTCCGGGCGTCACCCCGCGTGCGGAGGGTGAAGTGGTGTACGCCACACTCGGTGGCCGGTGAACGTATGAGCTGCGCCACGCGTGCCCACCTGGAACTCGCGTACGCTGACGGCTCACTCGCCCGTCGATGCCGGGCCCGGGGGACGCCGAGAGCCGGATCCCCAGCAGGTCTGCCGAGCGCGAGGGACTCATTGTGGGAGGTACGTACATGACTGGGACGTCCACGGCCGTGAGCAGGCTGCGCACGGCAGCCGACGGTGCCAACCGCTGGATGATCCTGGCCGTCCTCTGTCTCAGTCTGCTGCTCGTCGCGCTCGACGCGACCGTGCTGCACGTCGCCGTGCCCGCCGTCACCGAGGACCTGCGGCCCAGTGCCGTCGGCCTGCTGTGGATCGTGGACGCCTATCCGCTGGTCTGCGCCTCGCTGCTGATCCTCTTCGGCACGCTGGGCGACCGGATCGGCAGACGGCGCGTCCTCCTCTTCGGGTACGCGCTCTTCGGCGTCGCCTCCGCGCTCGCCGCGACGGCCGGCACACCCGGTGTGCTGATCGCCGCACGCGCCCTGCTCGGTGTGGGCGGCGCGATGATCATGCCGGCCACGCTGTCGATACTCCGCCAGGTCTTCCCCGACCGCCGCGAGCGGGCCATGGCCATCGGCGTATGGACCGCGGTCGCCGCGGTCGGCGCCGCGACCGGGCCCGTCATCGGCGGGTTCCTCGTCGAGCACTACTGGTGGGGCTCGGTCTTCCTGATCAACATCCCGCTCATGGCGCTGCTCCTCCCGGTGGGGCGCAGGCTGCTGCCCGAGTCCCGCGGCGAGCACGACGGCCCCTGGGACGTGCTCGGAGCGCTGATGGCCGCGGCCGGTGTGCTCGGCGTCGTCCTCGGGATCAAGCGGATCGGCGGCGGCGAGGGCCTGCTGAACCTCGCCACCCTCGCCCCGCTGCTCGCCGGGGCGGCAACGGTCGTCCTCTTCGTCCGGAGACAGAAGCGGCGTACACATCCGCTGATCGACATCGCGATGTTCTCCCGGCCGGCCTTCACCACCGCCGTCGGCTGCATCGTGCTCGCCATGCTGGCCCTGGTCGGCCTGGAACTGATCGCGGTCCAGTACCTCCAGCTGGTCCTGGACCTGAGTCCCCTGGAGACCGGCCTGCGGCTGCTGCCGCTCACCTTCGCCGCGATGGCGGCCGGCGCCACGGGTTCGTACACCTTGAGCCGCATCGGCCCCCGCCGGATGGTCGGCTGGGGCTTCGTGCTCACGGCGGCCTCGGTGCTCCTGCTGACCCTGATGGGCCTGCACGACCGGCCGGTGCTGCTGACCGTAGGTTTCGTGCTGCTGGGCTTCGGGCTGCAGTCCACGCTGTTCGGGGCGTACGAGTCCATGCTGAGCGAGGCCCCCGCCGAGCGGGCGGGCGGCGCGGCCGCGATCGGCGAGACCTCGTACCAGCTGGGTGCCGGGCTGGGGATCGCCCTGCTCGGCAGCGTCATGAACGCCGCCTACGCCCCAGGGCTCTCCCGGCTCCACGAGGAAGGCGTGCCCGCCGCCGCCGGATCGGCCGCCTCGCATTCGCTGGGTGAGGCCTACCAGGTGGCCGGCCGGCTGGGCGGCCCCCTGGGCGACCTCCTGCGGAACACGGCACGGCACGCCTTCGTCGACGGGCTTCATGTCACGCTGCTGGTCAGCGCCGGACTGCTGCTGCTGGGGGCGCTGGCGGCACTGCGTCTGCCGCGCGTCATGGACTGTCCTGCGGTGGAGAACGTCTGCCGGGAGCCGTCGGCCGCCGTACCGGAGCAGGCCACCGGGCCCGGCGTCCCCGGGTCGGAGCCCCGCCCGCTCCCGGCACCGGACGCCCCGGGGCGCCGGGTCCCCCGCCCCGCCAGGCGGGAACCCGCCGAGGCGGCGGGCTCTGGACGATCAGCACACTGAGCCGTAACGTCGGCCCGGCGTCGTAACTACCACTAGTTCCGGTGGCTCGGCGCGTTCCGTACCGTGCGAGCCGCCGGAGGCACTCATGTCCACCACCGAGTCCGTGCCGTCCGCGCCTTCGAAGGGCGGGCCGTTCGATCCGGGTGACCCCCTCGGCATCGACGACCTCCTCGGCCCCGAGGACCTCGCGATCCGCGACACGATGCGCGGCTGGGCCACCGACCGGGTCCTCCCGCACATCGCCGAGTGGTACGAGAACGGCGAACTCCCCGGCATCCGTGAGCTGGCCCGGGAGCTGGGTTCGCTCGGCGCACTGGGCATGTCCCTGGAGGGATACGGCTGCGCCGGGGCGAGCGCCGTCCAGTACGGCCTGGCCTGTCTGGAGCTGGAGGCCGCCGACTCCGGCATCCGCTCCCTGGTCTCCGTGCAGGGCTCACTCGCGATGTACGCCGTCCACCGATTCGGCTCCGAGGAGCAGAAGCAGCGGTGGCTCCCCGGCATGGCGGCCGGCGAGACGATCGGGTGCTTCGGCCTCACCGAACCGGACCACGGCTCGGACCCCGCCGGGATGCGGACGTACGCAGAGCGCGACGGCGAGGACTGGATCCTCACCGGCCGCAAGATGTGGATCACCAACGGGTCGGTCGCCGGCGTCGCCGTCGTATGGGCGCAGACCGAGCAGGCGGGCGGCGGCTCGGGGATCCGCGGCTTCCTCGTGCCGACGGACACCCCGGGTTTCTCCGCCCCCGAGATCAAGCACAAGTGGTCGCTGCGCGCATCGGTCACCAGCGAGCTGGTCCTGGACGGTGTGCGGCTGCCCGCCGACGCGGTCCTGCCGGGGGCCACCGGACTGCGCGGCCCGCTCAGCTGCCTCAGCCACGCCCGCTACGGAATCGTCTGGGGAGCCATGGGTGCCGCGCGGGCGAGCTTCGAGGCGGCTCTGGACTACGCGAAGACCCGCGAGCAGTTCGGCAGGCCCATCGGGGGATTCCAGCTGACCCAGGCCAAGCTCGCGGACATGGCCCTGGAACTCCACAAGGGCATCCTGCTCGCCCACCACCTGGGCCGGCGGATGGACGCGGGCGGGATCCGCCCCGAGCAGGTGAGCTTCGGAAAGCTCAACAACGTGCGGGAAGCCATCGAGATCTGCCGCACGGCGCGGACGATTCTCGGCGCCAACGGGATCTCGCTGGAATACCCCGTGATGCGGCACGCGACGAACCTGGAGTCGGTGCTCACCTACGAGGGCACCGTGGAGATGCACCAGCTGGTGCTGGGCAAGGCGCTCACCGGCCTGGATGCCTTCCGGTAGGATTTTCCGGCGAGCGCCTCGCTCAGCTCTGGTTGAAGAAGCCGTCGGCCGGCCGGCCGACGGCTTCGCCGTTGACCACCCGGGTGTGGGCCGGGGACAGAAGGAAGACCCGGGTCGCCACGCGGTCGATCGAGCCGTGCAGACCGAAGATCAGTCCCGCGGCGAAGTCCACGACGCGCTTGGCGTCGCCCGGGTCCATCGCGGTGAGGTTGACGATCACCGGGACGCCGTCCCGGAACAGCTCACCGATGGCGCGCGCGTCCCGGAAGCTGTCCGGGGTCACGGTGGCGATCCGGTGGCCCTTGTCCTCGGCCTTCTCGGAGGCGACCTGCACGCGGGGGTCGGTCACCCATGGCTGATTCGTGCCGGTCTCAGCATCCTCGGAGTACTCGTCGTCGTAGTACCGCTCGTCGTTGTCCTCCACGAGGCCCAGCCAGGCGCTTGCCTTGCGCACCGATCCCATGGACGCCTCCTCTCACCGCGGTTCGTTGGTGTTCCGTATCTCTTTCCTATCCCTATGGTCGTGCATGATGCGGATACAGCGCCAAGGGGATAGGTGCCGAGTAGGCGATTCGTGACGCTACTGGTGCAGAAGATGTGGCGATTCGTCAGGTTTTCTACCGCATAGGGGGGCTTGCGGAAGGAAAATATGACGCTCCCCTCCGTACGGGTGAGATGGGGGGCGTACGGGTGAACGGATCGCTCGATACGATGCACGCCGCGCGCCGATGCACGGGCGTGACTCGTCAGATGAACAGCTCCCGGGGGATCGTCGTGTTCGGAATCGTGAGGCCATGTACCCATCGCCTGTCCGAGGGACTCAAGACGGAGTGGATGGCTCATCTCTGCGGTCTCTGTCTCGCTCTGCGTGCGGACCACGGGCAGTTCGCCCGCGTCGTCACGAACTACGACGGCCTCATCGTCTCGGTCCTGACGGAGGCTCAGTCGGAGCGCTCCGCCGGTCTGCGGCGCACCGCGGGCCCCTGCCCGCTGCGCTCGATGCGGACGGCTCCGGTCGCCCGCGGGGAGGGGGCCCGGCTCGCCGCCGCCGTCTCGCTCGTGCTGGCCTCCGCGAAGGTGCGCGACCATGTGGCCGACCGTGACGGCCTGTTGAAGCGGCGCCCGGTGGCCGCCGCGGCACGCCGGGTCGCCGCGGGCTGGGACAGGGCAGGGGCGCGCACCGGAGCCGAGCTCGGCTTCGACACGGCGGTCCTGGTCGACGCCGTCGACCGACAGACCGGCATCGAGTCCCTCGCCGGCCCGGGCACCCCGCTCCTGACGGTCACCGAACCCACCGAGACGGCCACAGCCGCCGCCTTCGCACACACCGCCCTGCTGGCGGGCAAGCCGCAGAACGCCGTACCGCTCGCCGAGGCCGGGAGGCTCTTCGGGCGGCTCGCCCATCTGCTGGACGCGGTGGAGGACCGCGAAGCTGACGCCGCGTCGGGTGCCTGGAACCCCCTCACCGCGACCGGCACACCGCTCGCCGAAGCGCGCCGCCTGTGCGACGACGCGCTGCACGGTGTGCGCCTGGCGATGCGGGACGCGGAATTCACCGACGGAGCGCTCGCGCATGTGCTCCTGGTGCACGAGCTGCGGCGCTCCGTGGACCGAGCCTTCGGCTCCTCGTCCTGCTCGCACCAGCGGGACGGGCAGCCCTCGGGCGCCTTCGGCCCGCCGCCCGGCAGCCCGTACGCGCCGACGCCCGGCGGTCCGTACGGCCCTCCCGGGCCGCCACTCCCGCCCGAGCCGCCCCGCAACCGGCGTGGCCTCGTAGCCGGCTGCCTGGTCTGGGCCGGTCTCGCCTGCACCTGCCAGATGTGCTGTTCCAGCAGCTTCAACGGCCCGTGGAGCGGCGAGGAGCACGAAGGGCTCTGCCGCAACAACAGCTGCAGTGACTGGTGTGAGGGCTGCTGCGAGTGCTGCAGCTGCTGTGACAAATGCGGCAACTGCTGCGACGGCTGTGACTGCGGGTGCGACTGCTGACGAGGAGTCAGGCAGCCGCACCGGTCGGCCTCACGTGATCTCGGGAGGCGAGATCTGCGACGTCCGGATCGCCGACCTGGTGGTACCCCACTTCTTCAGGATCCTGTCGTAGGTCCCATCGGCATCGAGGCCGTTGACCGCGGCCTGGAAGGCCGGTGCCAACGGGGTGCCCTTGGCGAAGGCGAAGCCGACGTCGAGGCGTTTGTACTCGTTGAGGAAGCGCAGCCCCTCCTGCTGGGTCACGGCGTAGCGCAGGCCGTTGATCGTGGACATCAGGACGTCGCTGCGGCCCTGCCGGAGCGACGTCCAGACGGCGGCCTGGTCGGCGTACGTCTGGACCTCGTACGCCTTCCTGCCGGAGTCGGCGCACCGGTGCTCGTTCTCCTCCAGGGTCGCCTCGAAGGTGGTCCCGGCACCGGTGGCGACGGTCAGGCCGCAGAGTTGCGTGAGGTCGGTGATCTCCCTCAGGTCGCTGTCGTCTCGGACGGCGAAACCCTGCCCGTCGTTGATGTACGTCACGAAGTCGATCGTCTTCCGACGTTCCTCCGTCACCCCGAAATTGCCGGTCCCCACGTCGTACTTGCCGCTGTCGAGGGCGGGCAGGATCGCCTCGAAGGAGGCGACCTCCCGCGTCAGCTCCAGCCCGAGCGCCTTGGCCACCGCGTCCGCGAAGTCGATGTCGGCGCCCGCGAGCGTCTTGCCGTCCTCGCGGTAGAACGCGCCGGGAGGAGAGCCGACGCCGGCCGCGAGGGAGAGGGTGCCCGAGGCGCGCACCCTCGCGGGCAGCAGCTTCGCCGCCTCGTCGTTCTTCTTCACCGACGCGATCACGTCGGCCGTCGGGATCTTCCCCCTGACCGCGGACGCCCCGGCGGGCGCGGCCGCGGGGCCACCCGATCCGCAGGCGGTGAGCGAGAGGGCGGCCACGGTGATCAGCGCGAAGGCAGAGGTCTGCCGGGTTCGGGGCATGACGAGGGTTCTCCGGGTTCGTCGACCACGCTCCGTCACCTGGGCGGCACGGAGCGTCGGGGCGGGAGATCAGCTGTACGAGGGGAGGGTCTGGCGGTGTCGTGTACGCGAAGGAACGCGGGGAAATCCGCTCGAGCGCCGACCGGGGCGTGAGCGGGAGGAACGGAGACGCAGGGCGGTCAGCTCAACAGGAACAGGACCACACACGACCGAAGTCGATGTGGGAGCGGGTGACCAGCCATTGCTGCGCATGCATGGCCCAAGTGGAGCAGGCAACCGACGGTGCGTCAACCAGGTCGAGACGTACGGCTCACACTGTGGACAAGCTTGACAACGGCAGCGGGTGGCGCTTTTCTCGGAGGCGGACCGGCGCTGAGGGGCCCGGTCCACGTTGTGTTCCGCGCTGAAGGCACGCCCCGTGTTCGATCTCTGCATCCACGGAGCCTTCGTATGTCCGCGCAGACAGAAACCCATGCCCCGTCACTTCCCGCCTCGGGCACGTACACCGAGGGCAGGCACGCCGAAGATGACGCTCCACGCATCGTCCCCGTACGCCGAACCGGGCAGTGGGCGGCGGCCGTTGCCGTCCTTCTCCTCCTCGCAGGCGCACTGAGCTCCGTCGTCCGCAACGACGCCTTCCAGTGGGACGTCGTCGGCACGTACCTGACGACCGAGTCGGTGCTGCGGGGCCTCGGCCTCACCCTGTGGCTCACCGGCCTCGTCATGGTGCTCGGCTTCACCCTCGGCACCCTGCTGGCGGTGGCGAGGCTCTCCGGCAACCGGGTGCTCCAAGCTGTGAGCTGGGGCTACATCTGGCTCTTCAGGTCCACACCGATCCTCGTCCAGCTGCTGTTCTGGTTCAACATCGGCGCCCTCTACCCGACGGTCCTGGGCGTCGACACGGTCAACCTCCTCGGTCCCGTCGCCGTCGCGGTCATCGGCCTCACGCTCCACGAGGCCGCGTACGCCGCCGAAGTGGTGCGCGGCGGCATCCTCTCCGTCGAACGCGGACAGCTGGAGGCGGCCCAGTCGCTCGGCCTCCGGCCCTGGCGCCGGTTCCGGCGGATCGTGCTGCCGCAGGCCATGCGCTCCATCGTCCCGCCTGCGGGCAACATGCTGATCGGGACGCTGAAGGGCACCTCGATCGTCAGCATCATCGCCGTGCAGGACCTGCTGTACTCCGTGCAGCTCGTCTACCACCGCACCTACGAGGTCATTCCGCTGCTGCTGGTCGCCACCCTCTGGTACGTGGGCGTCACCTCGCTCCTGTCCATCGGGCAGTACTACGTCGAACGCCACTACGCCCGCGGCACGGCGGGCGCACGATGAGCGCCGCACCGGCGCTCGTCGTCATAGGCGCCGGGCCGCGCGGCACCGGCGTCATCGAGCGGATAGCCGCCAACGCCGCCGAGCTGTACGGGGACCGGCCCCTGGACATCCACCTCGTCGACCCGTACCCGCCGGGCGGCGGCCGGATCTGGCGACAGGACCAGTCCCCGCTGCTCCGCATGAACTCCAAGGCCGAGGACGTCACCATGTTCACCGACGACACGGTCGAGCTGGACGGCCCGGTGAGCCCGGGGCCGGCCCTGCACACCTGGGCCGAGGACGTCCGCGAAGGGCGGACCGCCATCGGCGCCGACCCCGCGGTCCTGGAGGAGATCCACGGCCTGCGGGCCCAGGGCTTCCCCAGCCGGCGACTGCAGAGCGCCTATCTGCGCTGGGTGTACGAGCAGGCCCTCGCCGCGCTCCCGCCCGGCATCACCGTCCACGAACACACGGGCGTCGCCCTCCGCGTCTCGGGCCCCCGCGACGGCCGGCAGCGCGTCGTGATCCAAGGGCGCGCCGATCCGCTCGTCGCCGACCTCGTGGTCCTGACCGTCGGCCATCTCGACGCCGAACCAGATGAAGAGCAAGCCGCACTGGGGGCTTTCGCCGCACGCCACGGCCTGGTCCACCTGCCGCCCGCCTTCACCGCAGACACCGACCTGACAGCTCTGCCGGCCGGCGCACCCGTCCTCGTGCGCGGCTTCGGTCTCGCGTTCATCGACCTGATGGTGCTGCTCACCGAAGGGCGCGGCGGGCGCCACGAGAACGGCCTCTACATCCCCTCCGGCCACGAGCCCGTCCTGTACGTCGGATCGCGACGAGGCGTCCCGTACCACTCCAAGATCGGCTACCCCTGGCACGGCGTACAACCGCCCCTGGCACGCTACTTCGGACCGGACCAGGTTGAGGAGATCCTGCACCGCCCCGGCCCTGTGGATTTCCGGCGCGATCTGTGGCCGCTGGTCACCAAGGAACTGGGCCACCTCCACTACCACCGGCTCTTCACCGCCCACCCGGGGCGCACAGCGGCGGACCGCCGCGACTTCGAGGAGAAGTACGCCGTCGCCGACCCGGGCAGCCCCGAACTCGCCGCCCTCATCGCCTCCGCCGTGCCCGACCCGGCCGACCGGCTCGACCTCGATGCCCTGGACCACCCCCTCGACGGGGTGCGCCACGCCTCGTACGAAGCGCTGCAGGACGGACTACGGGCCTACATCACTGCCGATCTCCACCGCCGGCACGACCCCCGGTACAGCCCCGACCTTGCCGTGTTCCTCGGACTGCTCTCCGTCTACGGCCGGCTGACCAGGGCAGGAGACATCGGCGAGCGGTGGCACAGCTTCTTCAGTCACCTCGCCTCCGGACCACCGGGCTTCCGACTGCGCGAGCTCCTCGCCCTCTCACAGGCCGGGATCGTCCGCTTCCTCGGCGCCGGCATGACCGTCGAGTCCGACGAGGAGAACGGCGTCTTCCGCGCCCGTGGTGCCACCGTCCCCGGCGCGTCCACCGAGGCCCGCGCCCTGGTCGAGGCCAGGCTGCCCGCCCCTTCGCCGCGCCGGACCCGCAGCACGCTGGTGAGGGGTCTGTACGAGGACGGCGCGGCCGGCACCGACACGGGGCTGCTCTCCGTCGACCCCGCCGACGGCCGGATCCGGGGCCGCGACGGCCGCCCCCACCCGCGCCGCTTCGCCCTCGGCCCCCACACCGCCGCACGGACCGGCGGCGCCTTCACCCGGCCCCGCACCGGCGGCCCGGCCTTCCGGCAGAACGACGCCACCGCCCGTACGGCGCTCACCTTCCTACGAGACCTCACGCCGGCATCGCGCCGAACGCCACTGACCGAGGAGGCCGTGCGATGAGCGCACCCACAGAAGAAGTCACCGGCTCCGACGCCATGGTCGAGATCCGCTCGGTGCACAAGAGCTTCGGCCCGCTCGACGTGCTCCGCGGCATCGACCTGTCCGTACGCACGGGAGAGGTGACCGTCGTCCTCGGCCCCTCGGGCTCGGGCAAATCCACCCTGCTGCGCGCCATCAACCACCTGGAGAAGGTCGACCAGGGCTGGATCAGCGTCGACGGCATCCTGGTCGGCTACCGCAGGTCCGGCGACAAGCTGTACGAACTGCGCGAGCGTGAGGTCCTGCGCCGGCGCACCCGGATCGGCTTCGTCTTCCAGAACTTCAACCTCTTCCCGCACCTCACCGTCCTCGAGAACGTCATCGAGGCCCCGGTCGCCGCCCTCGGCCGCCCCCGCAAGGCCGCCACCGCCGCAGCGGAGAGGCTTCTGGCCCGCGTCGGGCTCGCCGACAAGACCGGGGCCTACCCCGGGCAGCTCTCCGGAGGCCAGCAGCAGCGCGTCGCGATCGCCCGTGCCCTCGCCCTGGAACCGAAACTGCTGCTGTTCGACGAGCCGACGTCGGCGCTCGATCCGGAGCTCGTCGGCGAGGTCCTCGACGTCATCAAGGACCTGGCCCACGGTGGCACCACGATGATTGTCGTCACGCACGAGATCGGCTTCGCCCGCGAGGTCGCCGACACCGTCGTCTTCATGGACGAGGGACGGATCGTCGAGCAGGGCCCGCCCGCCGACGTACTCGACCGTCCGGCGCGTGAGCGCACCCGGGCCTTCCTCTCCAAAGTCCTCTGAGCCATGTCCCGCACACCCCCGAAACCGGCTTCGCAGCCGAGGAGAAGCCGGGGATCAGCACACCCGGCCTCCACACGACCGCGAACTGACCCCGAGAGGTCCCGCATGTCCGCCACCAGGCCGCTCCACCTGGCCGCCGAGATCGGCGGCCCACCGCGCTACGACGCCGGCTCCCACGTCGCGCTGACCCGCCTCGCCGAACGGGGCGCACTCGACTACGTCACCCTGGACGACTCCTTCGCCCGCCCCGGCCCCGACGCGCTCGCCGTGCTGGCCCGCGTCGCACCGGCCACCACCCGGATCGGCCTCGTGCCGACCGTCACCACCACCCACACCGAGCCCTTCCACATCTCGTCGGCCGTCGCCACCCTCGACTGGGTCAGCAAGGGCCGGGCAGGCTGGCACGCCGACGTGTCGACGACCGAGGCCGAGGCCCGGCTGTTCGGCCGGCGCCCTGCCACAGCCGCCACCGCACTGTGGCAGGAGGCCGGGGACGTCGCCGAGGCCGGGGCGCGGCTGTGGGACAGCTGGGAGGACGACGCGGAGATCCGGGACGTCGCCACCGGCCGCTTCGTCGACCGCGCCAAGCTGCATCACATCGACTTCGAGGGCAGCACCTTCTCGGTCCGGGGCCCGGCCATCGTGCCCCGGCCGCCACAGGGCCGGCCCGTCACCGTCTTCGACGGTACGAGCGGCCCCGCCCGGGGGCCCGCCGCGCGGCACGCCGACGTCGTGCACGTACGGGCCACCTCACCCGAGCAGGCGGCCTCGCTCCGCGAGGACCTGCGCCGTGGTGCCGCGGCCCACGGCCGGGACCCCGACAGCCTGCGGGTCCTGGCCGCACTCACGGTCGACCTCGGCGACGCCGAGACGACGTCCGAACCCGGACTCGGGAGCGGCCCGCAGCCCGGCGGGCGGGGGACCTACTTCCGGGGCGGCCCGGTGGACCTCGCCGAACACATCACCCGGTGGCACCGGGGTGGAGCCGTGGACGGATTCCACCTCACCCCCGTCTCCCCGGAGCGCGACCTGGAACGCATCGTCAACGCAACCGTGGCCCTGCTCCAGCACCGCAGCCTGTTCCGCACCTTCTACCCGGGCGGCACACTCCGCGAGCACCTGGGCCTGGGCCGGCCGGCCAACCCCCACACGCTCGCGAGGAACGCGGCGGCGACCTCATGAGGCATATGCACCTCGCCGCCCACTTCCCGGGCGTCAACAGCACCACCGTGTGGACCGATCCCCGGTCCCGGAGCCAGATCGACTTCAGTTCCTTCGAGCACCTGGCCAGGACCGCCGAGCGCGCGAAGTTCGACTTCTTCTTCCTCGCGGAAGGGCTGCGGCTGCGCGAGCACCACGGCCGCATCCATGACCTGGACGTGGTGGGCCGCCCCGAATCCCTCACCGTCCTCAACGCCCTGGCCGCCGTCACCGAGCGCCTCGGGCTCGCCGCCACGGTCAACGCCACCTTCAACGAGCCCTACGAACTCGCCCGCCGCCTCGCCACGCTCGACCACCTCAGCGCGGGACGCGCCGCATGGAACGTGGTGACCTCCTCCGACGCCTTCACCGGCGAGAACTTCCGCCGCGGCGGCTTCCTGGACCGGGCCGACCGGTACACCCGTGCCGCCGAATTCGTGTCCACCGCACGTGAGTTGTGGGACTCCTGGACACCGGAGGGCACCTCGCGGCCGTTCGCCCACCATGGGCAGCACTTCGACGTCTCCGGGGAGTTCACCGTCCCCCGCTCACCCCAGGGGCACCCCGTCGTCATCCAGGCCGGGGACTCCGACGAAGGCCGGGAATTCGCCGCGTCCGCGGCCGACGTCATCTTCACCCGGCACGGCACCCTGGAGGCCGGACGGGTCTTCTACGCCGACGTCAAGGCACGGCTGGCGAAGTACGGCAGGGACCCGGCCGACCTGAGAATCATGCCCGGAGTCACCGTCGTCGTCGGCGACACCGACGCGGAGGCCCAGCAGAAGGCCGCCGAGATACGCCGGCAACAGGTCACCCCGCAGAACGCCATCCGCGCCCTGGAGCAGGTCTGGGGCCGCGACCTCTCCTCGTACGATCCCGACGGCCCACTCCCCGGCATCGACCCGGACCCCGACTCGGACCTGGTCCAGGGAAGGGTGCGGGTCGCGGACCCGCTCGCCGTCGCCGCGAGATGGCGGGCACTGTCGAAGGCCAAGGGGCTCTCCATCCGCGGGACGGTCATCGAGTCCACGGCCCGGCAGTCCTTCATCGGCTCGCCGGAGACCGTCGCCGGCGGGCTGGAGGAGTTCGTCGCCACCGACGCGGCCGACGGTTTCGTCCTCGTACCGCATCTCACCCCGGGCGGCCTCGACGACTTCGCCGACCGGGTCGTCCCGCTCCTCCAGGAACGCGGGGCCTTCCGCTCGGAATACACCGGCTCCACGCTGAGGTCACACCTCGGCCTGGCCGAGCCGGTATGGAAGGGTTGACCGCATGAGCACGGACGCACAGCAGGACAGCGAGGAGTTCCACGCCTGGCAGCGCTGGCACGAGGGGCGCATCGTCGCCGTGGCCGCGCCGCACGGCCCACTCTCCCTCACGGGCACCCACTGGCTCGCCGACCATCCGGAGGGTCGAATTCCGGCCGTACCCGGGCTGTGGCGCGAGGAGGGTGACGAAGTGGTGCTCACGGCCGGGCCCGAAGAGGGACTGACCGTCGACACGAAGCCACTGGCCGGAGAGATCCGCCTCGGTGCCGACCGGGGCCCGATCGACACCTCACGGGTGGCGCAGGGACAGCGCCGGCTGGTGGTGCTGAGCCGCGAAGGCCTGTGGGCCGTACGGGACTTCGACCCGCAGTCCCCGGCCCGCCACGCCTTCCGCACCATCGACGCCACACCGTACGACCCCAGGTGGTCGCTGGACGGCACCTTCCGGCCGTACGACTCCGACCGGACCGTCCGGGTCGCGAACGCCGACGGGCGCGAGCGGGGACTGGGGCTCTCGGGTGAGATCGCCTTCACCCTGGAGGGCGCCGAGCACACCCTCCAGGTGGCGGTCGAGCCCGACGGGTCGCTGTGGGCGGTCTTCGCCGACGCCACCAGCGGAAACGGCAGCTACCGCTTCCGCTTCCTGCGGCCCCCGCCGCCCGACGGGGACGGCAGGGTACGGATCGACTTCAACCGCACCCTGCTGCCGCCCTGTGCCTTCGCCGACCACTTCATCTGCCCCTTCCCGCCACCGGGCAACACCCTCACGGTGGCCGTACCGGCGGGGGAGCGGAACCGTATCGACGGCTGACCCGTCCCACCCGGGACCCACAGACCAGGCGCATCGGCCCCACCAACCCCACCGGCCTCGCACCGGCCGGGGCCGGTGGGGCCACGGCCGAAAAGGCGCCCTTGCGCGCCACGTCGACGCGCCCCAATACTCCCGAGCAGCGCCCGTCAGGAGCACGACGCCTCCGGAAGCCGAACGCCTTCCCGGAAGCGCTGCCGCGCCCCACGACCGCGCCTCACGGGTCCGGCCACCCCACACGGCGGGCCCCCGATTCCCCTCGGGAGGAACGAGAAGTGAGGATCAAGCGCATCACCCCCCGCACAGGCAGTACGGCGAGACGTAGCCGGGTCACAGCCGTCACCGCAGGCCTCGTCGCGGTCGCAGCCCTCGCCGTCCCCGCCGCCAACGCCGACCAGGCCGGAACATACAGCGCCGCTCAGCTCAGCGCGGCCGGGGAAGCCGTGCTCGAAGCCGATGTCGCCGGCACCGCGTGGAACGTCGACCCGGCGACCGGGCGGCTCCTCGTCACCGCGGACAGCACCGTCTCACAGGCGGAGATCGACACGATCAAGGAGTCCGCCGGGGCGAACGCGGGCGCTCTGCGCATCGAACGCACGCCCGGCAGGATCAGCAAACTGATCTCCGGCGGCGACGCCGTCCACGCCTCCGGCTGGCGCTGTTCCCTGGGCTTCAACGTCCGCAGCGGCAGCACCTACTACTTCCTGACGGCCGGGCACTGCACCGACGGGGCCGGCACCTGGTGGGCCGACTCGGCCCGCGCGACGGTGCTCGGCACCACCACGGGCTCCAGCTTCCCGACCAACGACTACGGCATCGTCCGCTACACCAACAACTCGGTCACCAAGTCCGGCACCGTCGGCAGCCAGGACATCACCAGCGCGGCCAATGCCACCGTCGGCATGTCCGTCACCCGCAGGGGTTCCACCACCGGGATCCACAGCGGCTCCGTCACCGGCCTCAACGCCACGGTCAACTACGGCAGCGGGGACATCGTCTACGGCATGATCCGCACCAATGTGTGTGCCGAGCCCGGCGACTCCGGCGGCCCCCTGTACTCGGGCACCCGGGCGATCGGTCTCACCTCGGGCGGCAGCGGCAACTGCTCGTCCGGCGGGACGACCTTCTTCCAGCCGGTCACCGAAGCACTGAGCGCGTACGGAGTCAGCGTGTTCTGACCCTGTCGGGCACCGTCGCACTCCCGTGAGCCCCCGCCGAACCCCGGCGGGGGCTCCCGTTCGGCCCGCGGCTCTTGAGAGGATGTCAGGACGGTCGGTCGCAGAGGCACCACGGGGGGCGGACGCTGTGCCCGTCCGGAGGGACGCCCTCCGGAGCCCCCGCAGACACAGGGGGTTCCAGGTCCGTGAAACGCATCGGAGTGACCGGTCACCGTTCCATCCCCCAGGAGCTGCACGCCCATGTGCTGGAGGGGCTGAGGGCGGCGCTGTGCGGGCATGACGGCTCCTTGGAGGCGCTCTCCAGCCTGGCGGTCGGGGCCGACCAGCTCTTCGCCGACATCGCGCTGGCCCACGGCGCGGAGCTGACCGTGGTCATCCCCAGCGGGGACTACGAAGCCGGCTTCACCGACGAGGCCGAGCTGGAGCGCTATCGTGCGCTCAAGGCCCGGGCCGCCCGGGAGGTCCGGCTGGACTTCCCGCACGCCACCGACGAGGCCTACTACGCGGCGGGCGCCTACATCGCCGACCACTGCGACCGCCTGCTCGCGGTCTGGGACGGCAGGCCCGCGCGGGGTCTCGGCGGCACCGGCGACATCGTGACGTACGCCCGCAGCCTCGGGCGGCCGGTCACCGTCATCTGGCGCGAGGGCGTGGAGCGCGGCTGAGCCGGCGGAGTGGACTCACATCCGGTGCCGGACCAGCCAGTCGGTGTGCTCGGGTGAGACGATCCGCTCGGTCTCGAAGACGGCGGCGGCCCACTGCCGCTCGGTGAGGGTGGTCTCCATCGCGGCCTGCATGTTCTCCAGGTCCTCCTCGACCAGGGAGTGCGCGGTCACCAGAGGGTGGTGACGGCGCATCTCGTTCCAGGCGAGGCAGGCGGCAGCGGCCGCGGAGAACGTCCCCGTGAGGGCGAACGAGCCGGCGCCTCCGAAGGTCTGCAGCACGGCGAGGACCAGCGCCGGGAGCGTCAGCGCGGCGATCGTGCTCGACCAGACGAGCGCCCCGCGCCGCGACACGAGCCGACGCCTGCGGTACCAGCGGCGCTGCTCGATCAGCCGGTCCCGGATGTACGTCTCCTTGCGTACGGTGAACGCCTTGTCCCGTAACTCCCGCATGGACGCGGTGATGAGACCACCGCCCGAGTCGGCCATCTCCTCCCTCGGGTCGTCCCACCCGACCTTCCGCAGCTCCTGGAGTCCTTCCTCCAGCCGGTTGGCGAACACCGCTTCGGGGTGCTGGACGGCGGAGTCGAAGGGCGAACCGTGGACCGCGTAACGCCAGCAGTTGGACTTGATGAACTCCGCTGCGGAGCGGTTGAGTTGCCAGTGCGACTTTGCTTTGCGCCGGGAGCCGAGGTAGGTCGTGACCAGCACTCCGAGATACGCCAACACCGCGATGCCGTCCAGGAGTCGGATACCGGAACCGATCTCCGCGTGCCAGGGCAGGGCGGCCGGGACGGTGCCCACCACGAGCAGGACCAGCTGGCCGCGGGTGGTGTTGACCGTCTCACGCTGGCGGGCGATGGCGACGGCGTCGGTGTGGTGGAAGAGTGCGGGCAGATCAGCGCTCCTGAAGACCATGCTCCGCAGTGGTCCGGGAATCGCCATGTTCACCCCCGTGTGCAGTTGTGGTGCGCGTCATCGGTCCTGGATGCGGCCATGGCCTTCCGCGGTCGGCCCATGGGTGTGCCCCGGGGCTCGGAAGGGCGTACGAAGGCCTGCCGGGGCCATGAGAGTAGGTCGCGCCTCCGTGTACGGCAATGGCGCCTCCGAGGGGTGTTGGTGTCCTCCAGGGCCGAGAAGGCACTCTCGTGCGCTCGGGTGCCTCTGTGCAAGAGTCACGCTCAACGTCGTTGCGGGACAAGGGGGTTGGCTCTGCTGATGGGTGGGCCGCCCCTCGACCGGGGGGTGGGGGCAGGCATGGCAGACACACGTCCAGAAGGGGCTGATCCGGGCTTCCAGGTCCAGCGCAGGGTCCGCAGGAGCCGGTTGTTGTTCACCGCGCCCCTGGTCATGCTCGGTCTGTTGACGCTCGTCCTCGTCTGGGAGTCGATCCGGGGCAACATCGCGCCCGACGCACGGGATGACTGGCCCTGGCGTCTGCAACTGCTCGACATGGAAGCGCTCGGCAGCCTCCTGGCCGTCGCGGTCGGTGCCGTTCTCGCGCGCGCCCAGTACGCCCGCACCGTACGGCCCTATCTGGGGTGGCGAGGGTCGTGGACCAAGGGGCACCTCCGTGGGGACTCTCAGGCGTGGACCGTGGGCGTGCTGAACGGAGGCCAGCACATCGCGACCGTCGAGTCCTACGACTGCCGGGTGGTCCTGGCGGGAGGGGGCGGTGCCACGACTTCTCCGTGGACCGACATCTCCGTGGCGGTGACCGAGCTGACCGGAGCAGGGCTCGTGGTCGCCGAGG
Organism: Streptomyces sp. NPDC005791; assembly: GCF_042871485.1. NCBI lineage: Bacteria > Bacillati > Actinomycetota > Actinomycetes > Kitasatosporales > Streptomycetaceae > Streptomyces > Streptomyces sp. NPDC005791. Next base: position 213,101 of record NZ_JBIAIP010000013.1, on the reverse strand, counting down.
ATTTCCAGCTCGTCGAACTCGGACCGGGATTTCCCCTGGTGGGTACCAGCAGCTACGAAACGGTGCTGGTGGGCGCCTTCTCCAAGAAGTTCGTCGAACGGGTCGACGCGCTCCACGTGCGCATGCGGGTGACCGATGTCGTGGGTGACAGCCACGAACGCACCGGTGACTGCATGAAGGGGGCCCGGGCGAACACGCACGCTCCGCTCGACTGACGCTCGCGTCGGCCGCCGAACGGGTGCATGACACCCAAATCGGGAGACGTCGTCCCGCCGTCCTGTGCCCTTGTTCCGTTCGCGCGGGGCGCTCCACGAGTGGTGGGGCGGCGAAGGATGTGCGGGGCAGGGGCCGCCCGGTTCGCGACCAGAACCATGAGGTGAGTGGAGACACCCCCGTGCCGGCCGGCCGGTGAGGGGTCCCCGCCGCGGCTGTTCTTCCGTCACCCGGGCGGGCCAATGGTCGCCGTCATTTCCGTCTCCATAATTCGTCGTAAACGCAAGATTTCCTCCCACGTCGGCGTTTGCGAAGGGCTGCGGGCAGAGTAAAGTCATGCCGCCGGACACTGTGCATATGCAGGACCGGTTGTGATTCGGTGTTCGGAAACAATCCATCAAGGACGGCCGTGAAGACCTACGCAACCCTCCCCCCCTTCGCCATCGCGAAGAAGAGCCGTGTGCCGCTTGCCAAGATCGACGCCTCTGGCGCCGATGCCTCCAGGAAGATCGGGCGGGTGCTCGCCACCTCCACGAGTCGTTCCACCCAGACCTCGACCTTCAGCTCAGCACTCTGAGTTGTGGGTCGAGGTGGCTAGACTGGGGGAATGACTGGACCCCTGGTCCCCTTTCGCGAGGTCGTGCTCAAAGTGCACAGCAGGTGCGATCTCGCGTGCGACCATTGCTATATCTATGAACACGCGGATCAGAGCTGGCGCACCCGCCCTAAGTCCATCTCTGACGAGGCGATTTCATGGACAGCTCGACGATTGGCCGAGCATGCCTCGGAGCATGCACTCGATTCGATGTCAGTGATCCTGCATGGAGGCGAGCCGCTCCTGGCCGGCCCTGCGCGACTGCGCCGCGTCTGCGAGGAGCTCACCTCGGCATTGGACGGTACCGCTGAGCTGGACCTCAGGATCCACACGAACGGTGTCCAGCTCAGCCCCCGATATCTCGACCTCTTCGCCGAGTTCGACGTCAAGGTGGGTATCTCCCTCGACGGCGACCGTGCGGCGAACGACCGGCACCGCCTCTTCGCCGACGGCCGGACGAGCCATCCCCTGGTCCTCAGGGCCGTGGAGCTCCTGCGCCAGGACCGCTACCGCCACCTCGATCTCGGGCTGCTGTGCACCATCGACATCGGGAACGATCCGGTCGCCGTGTTCGACGCCCTGGCCGAACTCGAACCCCCGCGGGTGGACTTCCTCCTGCCGCACGCCACGTGGGACGAGCCCCCGCTGCGGCCCGACGGCTCGCCCACCGCTTATGCCGACTGGCTCCTCGCGGTCTTCGACCGCTGGACGGAACAGGGGCAGAAACTGCCGGTGCGGCTCTTCTCCTCCGTCGTGTCCACCCTGAGCGGCGGCCCGAGCCTCACCGAGTCCCTCGGACTCGCCCCGACGGACCTGGTCGTCATCGAGACGGACGGGCAGATGGAGCAGGTCGACTCCCTCAAAAGCGCCTACGAGGGGGCCGCGGCCACCGGATTCGACGTGTTCTCGCACTCCTTCGACGATGTCGCCGCCCATCCGGGAGTCCGGGCACGGCAGCTCGGCCTGGCGGGCGTCAGTGAGGAGTGCCGGGCGTGCCCCGTCGTACGCTCGTGCGGGGGCGGCCTCTACACGCACCGCTACCGCTCCTCCAACGGGTTCGACAACCCGTCCGTGTACTGCACGGATCTGGCGGCGCTGGTGCGTGCCGTCGAGGAGCGCGCGGCCGCCTTCATGGGTTCTCCGGCGGTCACCGAGCCGGCCGAACTCGTCACGGCGGGACAGGACCTGAACCGCACCCTCCTCGCCGCCCTGCACACCAGGCTCGGCCCCCGCGGTCATGCGCTCTGGGACGAGGTATGGGGACTGGCGGCCGAGGCCGAATCGACCGAGCAGGGGGCCTGCGCCCTGGACGAGGTGCTCGGGCACCCCTACGCCCGCACCTGGCTCCTCGCGGCACAGAAGGCGCCCGACGACCGGGACCACGCGGACCTGGCCGCCGGACGACTGGCCGCATCCGTGGCAGCGGCTGCCATCCGCGCTCGACTCGAACTCACGGTTCCGGTGCGGTTCGACAACGGCAGGCTCTTCCTCCCGACTCTGGGCGAAGTGCGGATCGGTGACCCGGAGGAGCAGGGGCGAGCCCTGGTGCGAGCGGCCGGAGAGGGGTTCCTCGTCCGCAAGGAGGGTTCCGCTGGTGCGACCAGCGTCACCGACACCACGACCGACGGCCCCGGCTGGGCCCCGCTGCGCCGTGTCGGCTCCGGCGGCGGGCCCCGGTTCGTGCTCGATGATCTGGACCCGTACCGCGCCTGTTTCGACGCGCCCGTCGCTTCGCGGCTCACTCCGCGGCAGGCCGAAGCATGGGGCGTACGGCTGGACGCGGCGTGGGAGCTGCTGCGGGAAAGAGTTCCCGGGCAGGCGGCAGAGGCGGCACGGGTCATGGTGGTCCTGACTCCTCTCGCCGCAGGCCCCACCCGAGCGGGGGAGCACGGGTACGGGGCACTCGGGCTCGGCGTCGACGGTGGTGACGAGGAACTCGCGCTCGCACTGCTGCGCGGATTCAGGCGGACGAAGCTGCGGGCGCTCGTCGGTGTCACGGATCTTTTCGCCGCGGACGGGGAATGGGAACACCGGACTCCCTGGAATCAGGAATCCGTACCGTTCTCCCAGCTGCTCGGGGAAACGTATGAACGGGTGGGGACGGAGCTTTTCAGGCCAGAAGGTCTGGAGAGTGTCCGGAAGGCACTCCGCGCGATCGAATCGGCTCCCGAACTGACCATCGACGGAACGCGAGTGCTGGCCGGACTCCAAAAGGAGCTCGCTGACTGTGCGCACGGAACATCTGAGGAAGGCAGCCGCCGGATCCTTTCCGGTCATCAGGAGGTCGTAGCCGGGTACGGGGGCGGATGACTGAAAAGTAACGGTGAATGACCGAACCGCAAGGGGGTGGAGTGCGGTCCGCTCCGTGATGATGAATGCGCTCGCATCTTCCCTTTCCACTCTCTTGATGCGAGTGCCACACAGGACGGGGGTCGTGTGCACGCATCGACGCAGCAGCGAGCGGCGGACCATCGGCCGTACTTCTTTCTGAGCTACGCGCATACACCGGGGTACGGCGGTGGATCGGACCCAGACATGTGGGTCGAACGGCTTTTCCAAGATCTCTGCGGTCATGTGATGGCCATGACCAACCTGCCCGCCGGTGCGCCGGCCGGTTTCATGGACCGGGAGATACGCTCCGGTGAAGGCTGGTCCGAGCGGTTGGGCAGCGTGCTCGCCAACTGCCGGGTCTTCGTCCCGCTGTTCTCTCCGCGCTACTTCGCCAGCGAGATGTGCGGCAGGGAGTGGTACGCCTTCGAGCAGCGCGCCATCCACCATCGGGCCCGGTCGAACCAGCCGGCCGAGGCGATCGTGCCCGCGCTCTGGGTACCGGTACCGCCGACTCAACTCCCCGGCCCAGCCGAGCGGTTACAGTTCAACCACCGGGATTTCGGGGACCGGTACGTCAGTGACGGACTCTACGGGCTGATCAAACTCACACTGTTCGCGCAGGATTACGAACAGGCCGTCTACCACCTGGCCAAGCGCATCGTCCACGTCGCCGACACCGTGCGGCTCGGCTCGGGCAGACCACTCGACTTCCGGCTCATTCCCAGCGCCTTCGGTGCACCGGGCAGCGGCGCGGGCGCACCGAGGCCCATGCGCATCACCATTGCCGCGCCCACTCTTCACGACCTGCCGGAAGGCCGGAATCCGGAGTACTACGGCGACAATCCGCAGGAATGGAACCCCTACCACCCGGCCTCCGCCAGGCCACTGGCCTATGTGGCCGAGGAGCTGGTCCGCTCCCTCAATTACCAGCCCCTCATCACGTCGTTCGACGAGGAACCCGGGCAACGCGAAGGGAAACAGCCACCCAGCACCCCCGAGATACTCCTGGTCGACCGCTGGGCCCTGCAGGACGAGGACCTGAGGCGTCGCCTCGCCGCATTCGACGCGGAGAACCGGCCCTGGGTGACCATGGTCGTGCCGTTGTGCAGGGAAGACCATCAGAGCAGGGCGGCCGAGGCCGAACTGACCGAGAGACTCGAGCAGACGATGCCGGTCAAGATGCGGCAGGGGCGGGCCTTCTGCCGTGTCGCGGCCAAGGGGGTACCCAGCATGGAGGCGTTCGGCCAGATTCTTCCCCAAGTGGTCGAGGTGGCCGCCCAGCAGTATCTGAGGCATGCCACGGTCTATCCACCGGCCGGAGGACGGCACAGCGAACGGACGCGACTGATGGGGCCCATGGGCAACACACAGTTCATACCCGACATGCACGACCCTGCGACGGATGCGGAGGACGTATGACAGCCGGTCGTGACGGGCGCGTCGTCACTTTCTACTCGTACAAGGGCGGCACGGGGCGCACGATGGCTCTGGCCAACACCGCATGGATCCTCGCCGCCAACGGCAAACGGGTCCTGGCCGTCGACTGGGACCTGGAAGCCCCCGGGCTCCACCGGTTCTTCCACCCCTTCCTCGACCCCTCGACCCTCGGGGCCACGACCGGCGTGATCGACCTGATCACCGAATACGCCTGGGCCGCGACCAACCCCGCCCAGCGGGCCGACGACTGGCACCGCGACTACGCCCGCATCCAGCCGCACGCCGTCTCCCTCACACCCGAGCAGCTCGGGTGGGAGTTCCCGCGGGGCGGCACCCTCGACTTCGTCTCCGCGGGGCGTCAGAACCGCGAGTACTCCGCCACCGTCTCCACGTTCGACTGGGACAACTTCTACGACCGGCTCGGCGGCGGCCACTTCTTCGACGCCCTGCGGGACGACATGAAGGCCAACTACGACTACGTCCTCATCGACAGCCGTACGGGCCTCAGCGACATCGCCGACATCTGCACCGTCCACCTCCCGGACGTGCTCGTCGACTGCTTCACCCTCAGCGACCAGTCCATCGACGGAGCGGCCTCGGTCGCCCGGCAGATAGCCGAGCGCTACACCGGCCGGCCCATCTCCATCTTCCCCGTACCCATGCGGATCGACGAGGGCGAGAAGGAGAAGGCCGACGCCGGCCGGGCGCTGGCCCGGCTGAAGTTCGACCGGCTGCCCCGTGACCTCTCGGGCGACGAACTCACCGCCTACTGGGGCGCGGTGGAGATCCCCTACCGGCCGTACTACGCGTACGAGGAGACTCTCGCCACCTTCGGCGACGAGGCCGGGCTCAGCAACTCGCTCCTGTCGGCGTTCGAGCGCCTCACCGCGGTCGTCACCGAGCAGGAGGTCACCGCGATGCCTCCCGTGAGTGAGGAGACGCGACTGCGCATCCGTGACGCCTTCACCCGCCGCAGGCCCGCGCTGCCCGCTGATCTCTTCCTCAGTTACGTGGCGGAGAACCGCATGTGGGCCGACTGGATCGAGTCGGTCCTCACCCGGGCGGGGTTCAGGGTGGTCCCGCGCGACGTCTCGGCCGACCCGGGCTCCCTCGACCCCACGCACGCCACGGCCGAGGCTGCGGCCCGTACGGTCGTCCTCCTCTCCAGCGCCTATCTCAAGTCCCAGCGGGCCGTATCCCTCTGGGAGCGGGCCGTGTCCGACGACCCCGGTGGCGGGCGGCGGCAACTGCTGCCCCTCAGGATCAGCGATGTCCGGCTCTCCGCGCCGTACATCGACCGCAACCCGGTCGACCTGTTCCGGCTGGACGAGGTGCATGCCACCACGGCCCTCATGCGCGCCCTGGACCGGCCGGTGCAGCTCGGTGACGGGGCGTCACCCGGACCCCGTTTCCCCGGCACCGTACCCAGGATCTGGAACGCACCGCCCCGCAACCCGGGCTTCACCGGCCGCTCCCTGGTCCTGGAACGGATGCGTGACCAGCTCGGCGGCGGTATGGCCGTCGTACTGCCGCAGCCACAGACCCTGTACGGTCTCGGCGGCGTGGGGAAGACCCAGGTCGCGCTGGAGTACGTGCACCGCTTCATGGCGGACTACGACCTGGTGTGGTGGATCTCGTCCGAACAGACGGACGACGTGATCGCGGGACTCGCGGAACTGGCCGTCCGGCTCGGCGCCCAGGGCGGCGACGACATGGCTGCCGCATCTCAGGAGGCCGTCGATCTGCTGCGCCGCGGTGTGCCGTCCGACCGCTGGCTGCTCGTCTTCGACAACGCCGACGACCCGGAGCGGCTCAGGCGCTACTTCCCGCAGGGGGGATCCGGCCACATCCTCGTCACCTCCCGGAACCAGGCATGGTCCCAGCACGGCGACGCACTGCCCGTCGACGTGTTCCTGCGGGAGGAGTCGATCGAGCATCTCCAGCGCCGGGCCCCTGGGCTCAGTGAGGAGGATGCCGCTCAGGTGGCCACCGCGGTGGGTGATCTGCCACTCGCGGTCGAACAGGCGGCGGCATGGATCGCGGAGACCGCGACCCCCATCGACACCTACCTGGAGCAGTTGGCCCGACAGGCCCCTGAGGTGCTGGCCCTGAACCAGCCGGCCGGGTACCCGCAACCCGTCGCCGCCACGTGGAACATCTCCATCGAACGTCTCAAGGAGCGCTCGCCCGCCGCGGTGCGGCTCCTCCAGCTCTGCGCGTTCTTCGCACCCGAGCCGATCTCCGCGAATCTCCTCTACAGCAAGGAGATGATCGAGGCGCTGAAGCCCTACGACTCCTCTCTCCAGGAGAAACTGGTCCTCGGCCGCGTCATCCGGGAGATCGGCCGCTTCGCCCTCGCCAAGGTCGACCAGGTGTCCAATTCGATCCAGGTGCACCGTCTGGTACAGGCGGTCATCAGGGCCCAGCTCAGCGACGAGGAGCAGGCGGAGGCCAGGCACGTCGTCCACCGTGTCCTGGCAGGCGCCCGGCCGGACGACACCGAGCCGATCGACAACCCCGAGACGTGGCCGCGTTTCGCCACGATCTGGCCGCACCTCGGCCCGTCCGACGCGCGCAACTGCCGGGACCACGAGACCCGCAGGCTGCTCATCGACCGGGTGCGCTATCTGTGGAAGCGCGGCGACGTCAGGACCGCGGCGAGACTGGGTGAGGAACTGCGCGAGATCTGGCTGGACAAGCTGGGGGAACGGGACATCCAGTACCTGTACCTCTGCTTCCACCTGTCCAACATCCTCCGCACCCGTGGGCGGTACGTGGAGGCCAAGGAACTCGACGAGTTCACCCTGCGACTGCAGCGGGAGGTGCTCGGGCCGGAGCATCCGCACACGTACATGACGACCAGCAGCCTGGCCATCGACCTGGGTCTGCTCGGTGACTACACGCGGGCGATCGAGCTGGCGACGGAGGCCCACGACGGCTTCAACCAGATCTTCCACGAGAGGCACGCCCGGACGCTGGCGGCTGCCAACAACCTCGCGTTGAACCTGCGGAGCGTCGGGCAGTACGCCAGGGCCCGGGAGATCGACCAGGACTGCTACGACCTGCGGTCCGAGGTGCTGGGCCAGGAGCACCCGCACAGCCTTTCCTCCGCGCTGAACCTGGCCCGTGACCTGCGTGAGGTCGGCCGGTACGAGGACTCGGTCGGACTGCTCAGCCGTACCTACGACAGCCTCAAGGCGACCCTGGGCCGGACCTACCCGACCACGCTGAGCGCAGCCAAGAGCCTCGCGGTCTCGCTGCGCAGGGCAGGGCAGCTGGAGGACGCGCGCAGGCTTACGGTGGCCACCAGGGCCCGGTACCGGGCCAAGTACACCATCGCCAACCCCGAATCACTGGCATGCGACCTCAACATGGCGGCCGACCTGTTCGCCGCGGGGGAGGCCGCCGAGGCCAGGGACACCGCGCAGGAGGTGGTGGACCAGTACATGAAGGTGCCGGGGGAGCAGCATCCGTACACCCTGGCCGCGCAGAACAACCTCGGCGTCTATCTGTCGGGGAGCGGTGCACCTCTGGAGGCGGAGAAGCTGCTGACGCGCGTGGTCGCCTCCATGCGCGAGGTGTTCGGACGGGAGCACCCGAACACGCTGTTCTCCGTGATGAACCTGGCCAACGCCACGGCCGACCGGGGCGGGCTCGAGATCGTACTGGAGACGGAGCGTACGGTGGCAGGCCAGCTCAGGGAGGTCCTCGGAGCACACCACCCGGAGACCCTGGCCATGACGTCGAACCTCGCGGTGACGCTCGATGCGATGGGGCGCAAGGACGAGGCGGCCAGAGTGCGGGCGGAGACGGGCGACGAGCTGGCACGGCAGCTCGGCGACGAGCATCCGCTGACCAGGATAGCGAGGGACGAGCGGAGGTTCCGGCGCGAGTTGGAGCCGATGTCGGTGTGATCCCGGAGGGCCCCGGGCTGCGGAAGTCCGGGGCCCGGAGCACCTGGCGCGATCAGCAGACCGCCGCTTCCCGGTCGTCCAGCAGCCAGTTGAGCACGTCGGGCAGCACGGACAGCGCGTCGAAGTGCGCCGCAGCCGGCTCCAGTACGGTGGTGGCGTCCGGGATCTGGCCCGCCAGCCAGCGGGAGTGACCGACGGGCGAGAACACGTCCTTCACGCCGTGCCAGAGCATCACGGGACATGTGATGTCGGCGGGGTCGAACCCCCACGGCCGGGAGAACGCGAGCGCGTCGTCGATCCAGCCGTACGCCGAGGTGCGCAGCCCTTCGCGGAAGTTGGCGAGCAGCATCGTACGGATCCCGGCGTCGTTGACCACCACACGGTCGGAGTCGGTCAGCTCCCTCCTCAGGTCGTCCAGGAGCCGGACCGGATTCTGCCGGATCTCCGCCGAGCGGCTGATGAAGGATTCCGCCAGTCCGTCCGGGTCCGCCGCCGCCCTGGAGTACGCGAGTACGTTCGAAGCGGCCATCCCGTCGAACCAGTCGAGTCCTTCGGCATCCGGGGGAGCCAGACTGACCAGGGCGGCGCTACGGGTGACCCGCTCGGGCATCATCGCGGCGCAGGCCAGAGCGTGCGGAGCGCCACCCGAGCGGCCGACCACGGCGAAGCGCTCCAGCCCGAAGAAGTCGGCTATCGCCCGTACGTCCCCGGCGACGTCCCTCACCCGCCGCCCGGGCAGCCGGTCGGAACCGCCGTACCCCGGACGGTCGTAGGAGATCAGCTGCATGTTCCGCTGATAGAGGACCATTCCGCGCGGGGCGGGACCCAGTCGGCTGCCCGGCATCCCGTGCAGGAGGAACACGGGTCTGCCGCGGGGGTCCCCCTGTCGCTCGACCATCAGATGCCGTCCGTCCGCCACGCGCACCTGACTCCGCACGTCGCTCCTCCGATCGGTCGCTCCACCCGGTCCCGAGCGTCAAGTGCCCGGTGTGTACCGCCTGTTCGATGATGACCTATCGGAAGCGATACCGGCACTCCTTGTCGGAACGAGCCGGTGGTGTTCGGGACGTTCGGGGGCATTCGGTGGTGTTCGACTTCAGGAGCGCCCGCCGCGGCATCCGGACTGCGGGAGTCGGTTCAGGACAGGTCCGGTGCTCACCCCATGCCGTCGGCTCGTCGCCCCGGCTGTTCGCGAACGTGACGGAGGCGGGCCGGCCCCGGATTTGTGAACGGTTCGCGACCATGGCGTTGTTGTCGTGTGCGCGTCCAGTAGGCGACCTTGTGTGCCCCTGGCCGCGTGGGAATAGTGGGCGCCCCATCCTCCGTGTTCCGGACACCCCACTTGTCCGGGCGCGGCCCCACAGGAGGTCGAAGTTGCAGCACCGACGCATACCCAGGAAGCGCGTGGCGCTGGCCGGATCGGCCGTTCTCGCGCTGGTCGCGGCTGGATTCACGTTCCAGACCGCGAACGCCAGTGACGACGTGCCCCAGTTCACCCCGCGTACTCTCACCGCGCACGCGGCCGGAAATCTCGCCACCACCCTGGACAAGGCCCTGGGCGGTGACACGGCGGGCGCGTACTACGACGCCGATTCCGACAACCTCGTCGTGAACGTCATCGACGAGGCGGCGGCCGAGCAGGTCCGCCAGGCAGGCGGCAAGGCCAGACTCGTGCAGAACACGCTCGCCGAGCTGACGGACGCCCGGCAGACCCTCGCCGACAAGGCGGCCATCCCCGGCACGTCCTGGGCGGTCGACCCGGTCAGCAACAAGGTGGTCGTCACGGCCGACCGCACGGTCGACGGCGCGGCCTGGGACAAGCTCGGCAAGGTGGTCGACGGGCTCGGCTCGAAGGCCGAACTGAAGAAGACCGCAGGGGAGTTCAAGCCCCTCATCGCGGGCGGCGACGCCATCTGGGGCGGCAGCGGGCGCTGCTCGCTCGGCTTCAACGTCGTCAAGGGCGGAGAGCCGTACTTCCTGACCGCCGGCCACTGCACCGAGGGGATCACCAGCTGGTCCGACTCGCAGGGCGGCGCGGAGATCGGTGCCAACGAGGGCTCCAGCTTCCCGGACAACGACTACGGCCTGGTCAAGTACACCTCCGACGTGGACCACCCCAGCGAGGTGGACCTCTACAACGGCTCCACCCAGGCGATCACCAAGGCGGGTGACGCGACCGTCGGCATGTCGGTGACCCGCAGCGGCTCCACCACCCAGGTCCACGACGGTCAGGTCACCGCCCTGGACGCCACGGTCAACTACGGCAACGGCGACATCGTCAACGGCCTCATCCAGACCACGGTCTGCGCCGAGCCCGGCGACAGCGGCGGCTCGCTCTTCTCCGGAGACACCGCGATCGGCCTGACCTCGGGCGGCAGCGGCGACTGCTCCTCGGGCGGCGAGACGTTCTTCCAGCCGGTGCCCGAGGCGCTGGCGGCGTACGGCGCCGAGATCGGCTGACCTCCGGGTCCCCCTCCGGTCCCGGCGAACCCGGGGCGAGCCCGCCCCCTCACACGAGGGGGCGGGCTCGCCTGTCGAGGGAGCGGAGCATGCGGGGGAGTGTCGAGCCCGCTCGGGCGGACGGCACCTGTGCGCGAGAGCCGGTCACGGAAGCGCTACCGCTGGCCTCCTGCCGTCAGCCCGCCTGCGGCGAGCCGGTCGCCGATGTCGTCAGTGAGCTGCTCGCCCAGTGCGTCCGCCCTGGTCAGCAGCTGTCGGAACGCCGACAGGTCCCGAAAGGCCTCCGCATAGCGGGCCTGCTCCTCCAGGGGAAGCTGCAGTACGTGCAGGCGTCTGATGTCGACGCGGGACGAGCTCGAAGCATGCGTGCCGGCCTGGCGGCCGTTGGACGGGGCGCGCAGGCAGCCGGCCAGGAAGTGGGCGCTCAGCTTCCCGGGCTCCACCCGCAGGACGTGGAGCTGGGATCCGAGGGCGATCGGAGGCCCTTCATGGACCCACGCCCTGAACGCGCGGACGACCCCGGCGACCACGACATCGCCCTCCTCGGCCACTGTTTGAGCGGCTTCGGGAGCCACTCGAGTGCTCGGGGTGCCGGTCATCAGCAGGTCGGAGACGGTGAGCAGCGGAATGCCGGTGTCGAGGGGCGATGCCGTGACGTCCGCCGGCTGCTGACCGGCGCGAAGGGTGAGCGCTCCGGCCTTGACGAGATCGCCGACGGTGGCCGTCGTGCATGCCTCCCCGGCCGAGAGGCCAAGCTTCGACAGGTGCTGCACGAGCTCGGTCAGCCGGCCGAGGGATCCGGTCAGCTCGTCCCATGTGGCGTCCAGTTCGACGCGCGACGGCTCACCGCCCGCAGAGGTGTAGCGGCCCGGAGTGACGTCCACCTCGTCATCCAGCAGGTCGAGAAGAGGGATCCGTACGGCACCGTCCGGAAGCTCGCCCTCCGGTGCGTCCAGCTGTGACACGGCGGAGAGCACGAAGTCCGTCAACGGGCTCCAGTCAGGCCCCTGGTCACGCGCACCGGGCTTGGCCAGCCGGGTCGCGTCGACCAGGAGGGCGCTCTGGGCGACCGGGCCGGTGGAGGCGGGACCGTCCGGAGCGGCTCGCAGGACCCACAGTTGGAGCGAGACGCTGTGCGGCTGCGCGCAGCCCGGCGGCAGGGCGACGACCGCCCGTAGGATCCCCGTACGCAGCAGCGACCCCCGGATGCGGCGGCCCGCCTTGCGGGAGGCCACGGCCGGAGGCAGGACGACGACGGCGGTGCCGCCGGGTCGCAGGTGCGCCAGCAGGTGCTGGACCCAGGCCAGCTCCGGTTCGGTTCGCGGCGGCAGCCCGTGGGTCCAGCGCTGGTCGGTGGCCAGCTCCTCGTAACCCCAGTCGCGTTCGTTGAACGGCGGGTTGCACAGTGCGATGTCGGCCCGTAGCCCGGCGAACGGATCGGCTCGCAGCGCATCGGCCGTCACGATCTCCGTACGCAGGTCCGCCCGGCCCTCCGTCGCGAAGCCGAGGCGGGCGGTGGCGAGCGCGGCAAGGGCCGGATCGCGTTCGCATGCGACCAGAGCCGGCTCCGGGCCGGTGTACTCCGCCGCCGCCGCCACCGGCAGATGCCCTGTGCCGCACGCCGGATCGAAGACCGTCAGGCCACCGGAGCCCTCACCGAGCCGGGCGCCGAGGGCGATTCGGGCCATGAGCGAAGCCAGCGGAGCGGGTGTGGTGCTGAGCTGGCGTACGTGGGTGTCCAGCCACCGCTGCAACAGGAACTCGAACGTGTCGCGCGGCCCGTCGCTCCGGCCCAGCCGGGCGGCCTCGCCGGCCAGGTCGCGCGCCTCCTCGGAGAGGTCCGCCAGGGTGGAGCGGGCTCGCGGGGAGCGCATCCTGCGGGCCGCCTCTGCGATGGCGAGTCCCGAGGCGTCCCTGCTGCCCAGTGCTTCGAACCGGGGCCACAGGAATTCGCGGCCGGCGACATCGCGCAGCTTGCCGTTGTCCCGCAGCCACTGCTCCACCTCGGACAGTGAGAACTGGGGGCTCACGTCCGTGCCGCCGATGCGGGACGGGAACGATTCGTGGCGGCGGCGCCAGTTGCTGACAGCCGCACGCCCCACGCCCGCGATCCGGGCGATCTCGGCGAGACTGACCGGTACGGCGTTGGTTCTGTGCATTCGAGGGTCTCCGGGTCCTTGGCGGGCCGGGCGGGTCGGCGTTCCGGCGGCCGCAGTCATGGCAGGCTACTACGCTCATTGACTTTGTTCACAGGTCAAGCCCTTGATGTCGCCGTGTGGGAAATGTGGAGGCTTGGGAATATGGGTGCATTCGCTCCAGGGATAGTGCTGCGTGACCGGTACCGGCTCGACTCCGTGCTCGGGCGTGGGGTGATGGGCCAGGTGTGGCAGGGGTCCGATCTGTACCTGGACCGGCCGGTGGCGGTGAAGACGATCGCGTCGGAGCTGCTCGCCGTCCCGCACAGTCGCGACGCGGCACTGACCCGGTTCAAGCGGGAGGCGCAGGCGGCGGCCCGCCTGGACCACCCCAACATCACCACCGTGTACGACGCGTCGTACACGGACGACACCTGCTGCCTGGTGATGCAGCTGGTCGACGGGACGACCCTGGAGTACCTCTTCGACCAGCAGGAGGGTGAGAAGTTCGACGTACCCTCGGCCGCCTCCGTCGCCGCTCAGCTGTGTGCGGGACTGTCCGCCGCGCACGCCGCCGGTCTGGTGCACCGGGACCTCAAGACGCAGAACGTGATGGTGCGGAGGGACGGGATCGTCAAGATTCTCGACTTCGGACTGGTCAAGTCCCTCGCCGACGCCGATCCGCGCCTCACCATGACGGGGGAGGGGATCGGCAACATCCTCTGCGCCTCTCCCGAACTACTCTCCGGACGGGGCACGCTCGACGGCCGCAGCGACCTCTACGCGGTGGGCTGCCTGCTGCACCACATGCTCACCGGCGCTCCTCCCTTCGCCACCGACCAGCCCGCGCTCCTCGCGTCCCAGCACCTGACGGCGGTCCCGCCCCTCATCGGCGAAGTGGTGCCGGGCCCTCTCCAGGACCTGGTGACCGCCCTGCTGTCCAAGCGTCCCGAGGCCCGCCCCTCCTCCGCCACCGAGGTCTACGCGGCCCTCGCCCCGTACCTGCCGGCCTCGGAGCCCGCGCTGGCCTCCCGCCGTGGTCTGCCGGAGGATCCGCGCCGTCCCTTCCTCGTCCCGCAGGCGCCGCTGCCCCTGTGATCGGTGAGAGGATGGAGCCACCGGCCGGCTGCGCCCCGATGCATCGGCCGCAGGGGTGTGGCAGGCGCTCTCGGCGCCGGAACTGGGGGCGGGCGCGATGCGGCGAAGCCTTGGGCGGTACGAGCTCACACACGAGCTGGGCCGGGGAGGAATGGGCGTCGTATGGGCGGCCCAGGACCATGACCAGGGCCGTGAAGTGGCGGTCAAACTCCTCGCCCCGCCCGCGTACGGCTCCGAGCTGTCGACCCTGGAGCGCCGTTTCCTGCGGGAGGCACGTCTCACCGGGCGCCTCCGCCACCCCGGCATTCCTTCGGTGTACGACCACGGGAGCCTCGACGGTGAGCTGTACCTCGTGATGGAACTCGTCCCGGGGCAGGCGCTGGACGCGGTACTCAAGGACAAGGGCACTCTGGCCGTCGAGCGGGCCGCGGCGGTCGCGCACGGCGTCGCCGACGTCCTCACCTACGCCCACGGGCAGGGTGTGGTGCACCGCGACCTCAAGCCGTCGAACCTCATGATCACGCCCTCCGGTGTGATCAAGGTTCTCGACTTCGGTGTTGCGGCGGCTCTGGAGCCGCGTCCTGGTGAGACCCGTTTCACCGCCGCCAACGCCACTCCCGGCACCGTCGTCTACATGGCCCCCGAACAGGCCGTCGGCAAGACCGTGCCCGGGAGCGACCTCTACTCGCTCGGCTGCGTGCTGTACGAACTGCTGGCGGGGCAACCGCCGTTCACCGACGGCAGCCTCTTCATGCTGTACCACCAGCACGCGAATGAGCCCGTTCCTCCGCTCTCCGGCCACCGTCCGGGCATCCCTTCCGGGCTGGAGGAGCTGGTGGAGGGGCTGCTGGAGAAGCGACCGGAGGACCGGCCCGCGTCTGCCGGCGAGGTTCGCGCCCTGCTCACCGCCTGGGCCCCGGCCCCGGCGTCCACGACCGTCCTCGCCCACCCGCGTCTGGCCGAGATAGCGGCCCTGCGCCTCGCGGGTCGTCCTGCCCCCGCGCTGGATCAGTACCGGGAGTTCCTCGCCGCCCCTGGTCCCGGCCGCGCGGATGTCCTCGCCGCCCGTGCCGGTGCGGCCCTCTGTGCGGGAGCGCTCGGCCGTACCCGCGAGGCCCTCGACGAGCTGAAGTCGGTGCTGGCCGAGCAGCGCAGCCTGCTGGGTGCTGCCGACCCCGGCGTCCTGGACACGCGCTACGAGATCGCGGTGCTTCTCGTACGCACGGGAGAACGCCACCCGGCGATGGAACTGTTGCGGCGGCTGCTCGACGACGAGGAACGCGTCCTGGGGGCGGACGACCCCCGGCACGGACGGTCGCGCGCCCTGCTGAAGCGGCTCGACCGCATGACCTGACCACCAGTCACATGCAGCTGTGATCTCTGTTCACAGCATTATATGCGTGTTACGCTGCACCCGCATCGTTCGGGTGGGAGGCAGGGCACTGCCTACGGACGGCAGCAGAGACCGAGGGGAACAGCACCGATGACGCCAGCAGCGCAGCGCGAGAGCGAGCGGACCGTTACGGAGGGGCTTCCCGAGGAGGGGAAGCTCGTCGAGGTGCGTGGCCAGTCCTGGGTCGTCGCTCGGGTCGAGCCGTCTCCAGCCCCTTCGTCGGAGGGCGAAGGCGAGGCCCGCCGGCCCGCCACCCTCGTCCACCTGCAGTCCGTCGCCGACGGCCGCTTCGGCGACACCCTCTCCGTCATCTGGGAGGTCGAGCCCGGCCGCCGCGTCCTGCCCGCAGGCTCCCTCCCCGACGCCTCCACCGGCCAGTACGACCCGCCGTCGCGCCTCGCCGCGTTCCTCGACGCCGTCCGCTGGTCCGCCGTCGCCTCCGCCGACGCCAAGACCCTCCAAGCGCCCTTCCGCTCCGGCGTCGCCGTCGAGCCGTATCAGCTGGAGCCGGTCTCCCGCGCCGTCGGCGCGCCCCGCGTCAACCTCCTGCTCGCCGACGACGTCGGCCTCGGCAAGACCGTCGAGGCGGGACTCGTCGCCCAGGAACTGCTCCTGCGCGGCCGGGCCCGGCGCATCATGGTCGTCTGCCCGGCCGGACTCACCCTCAAGTGGCGTGACGAGATGGCGGAGAAGTTCGGCCTGGACTTCACGATCGTCAACTCCGAGCACTGCGCCCGCCTCCGCCGCACCCACGGCACCGCGGCCAATCCCTTCCGCGTGCACCCGCTGACCATCGTCTCCCTGCCCTGGCTGCGGGGCACGAAGGCCCAGCGCCTCCTCGACGAGGTCATCGGCGCCCCCGAGGAGAGCGGCAACGGCGACCACAAGCGGTTCTTCGACCTCCTCGTCCTCGACGAGGCCCACCACGTCGCCCCGTCGGCGCCCAAGCAGGTCTACGCGGTCGACTCCCAGCAGACGAAGCTGATCCGGCGCCTCGTCCCGCACTTCGAGCACCGCCTGTTCCTCTCCGCCACCCCGCACAACGGCTACCCCGAGTCGTACACCGCGCTCCTCGAACTGATCGACGACCAGCGTTTCGCCCGGGGCATGGACCCGGACAAGGACGCCCTCAAGGACACCGTCGTACGCCGTCTCAAGGCCACGGTCACCAACGCCGACGGCACTCCCCGCTTCCGTACCCGCAGGACCGAGCAGCTCTCCGTCGACTACACCGACGCCGAGCGCGAGATCCACGGCCTGCTCAGCTCCTTCGCCGACCTGCGCCGCAAGAAGCTCGTCCCGACCGCCAAGGGCGGACGGCGGGCCGCCGACCTGGTGACGCTGCTGCTGAAGAAGCGCCTCTTCTCCTCACCGGCCGCCTTCCTGCACACCGTCCGCGTCTACCTGTCCCACCTGGAGGACACGGGCACCCGTACGCGCACGGCGGCGGCCGAAGTGCCGGACTGGCTGGACGACTTCGCCGACATGGTCGCCGACCTCGACGACCTGGGCCTGGTCGACGCCGAGGACGCGGCCCTCACCCGCTCCACCTCCCTCACCCCCGCCGAGGACAACCAGGAGCTTGACCTGCTCCAGCGCATGGAGCGATGGGCGGTCACCCACGAGGCCGACGCCGATTCGAAGGCCGCCGTACTCCTGGACACACTCAAGGCGATCTGCCGCACGGCCGACGGCAAGCACTGGACGAACGAACGCATCGTCGTCTTCACCGAGTACCGCGACACCCTGGACTGGCTGGTCACGCTCCTTCGCCAGGAGCAGCTCACCGACGACGGCCGCACCGCCGTCCTGCACGGCGGCCTCACCACCGAGGAACGCGAGCGCATCCGCCTCGGCTTCCAGGCCGATCCCGCCACCGACGAGGGCGCGGTCCGCATCCTGCTCGCCACGGACGCGGCCGGCGAGGGCATCGACCTGCAGAACCACTGCCACCGCCTGGTCAACTACGACATCCCGTTCAACCCCAACAAGCTCGAACAGCGCATCGGCCGTATCGACCGCTGGGGCCAGCGCAACGACCCGGAGATCGCCCACTTCATCGGCTCCGGCTGGCAGCAGGCGCAGGCCGGATCGTACGAAGCGGACCTGGAGTTCCTCTCCCGCGTCGCCCGGAAGGTGGCGCGCATGGAGCAGGACCTCGGCTCGGTCAACGCCGTCATCGCCGAGGCCGTCCAGCGCCGCATGACCGGCGACACGATGCCCGTCGACATCGAGAACGCCAAGCCCCGCACCATCCAGGGCCGCCGCACCGGCGGCGAGGTCGCCCCCGAGCAGAACGTCACCGCCCAGTCGAAGCGCCTCGCCGACCAGTACGGCGAGACCGTCTCCACGCTCGGCCTCACCCCGGCCAACGTCAAGCGCGTCGTCGACACCGCCCTCGCCCTGGACCACCAGCCGCCCCTGGCGCCCGACCGCACCCTGCCCGAGGACTTCGAGCCGGGCGAGCTGTACGAGGTCCCGCCGCTCTCCGGCACCTGGGAGCGGGCGACCCGGGGCCTGGCCCACAAGCTGCGCGAGGACGAGCAGCGCCCCATCACCTTCGACGCGGCCGTCGCCGCCAAGGGCCGTGAGGACGTGGTCCTCGCCCACCTCAAGCACCCGCTCGTCGCCCTGTCCACGCGTCTGCTGACCGCAGCAGTCTGGAACGCGGACTCGGTCGGCCTGCACCGTGTCACCGCCGTCGTCAGCGACGACCCGGCGATCACCACCACCCTCGTCTCCGCCTACGCCCGGTACGTCCTCGTCGGCAACGACGGCACCCGCCTCCACGAGGAGGTCGTCCACGCGGGCGGCTGGTTCGGCGACACCGGCCGCTTCCGCCGCTGGGAGTCCGTCCGCACCCAGGGAGCCGTCCTCGCGAAGGCCCTCACCGAGGGCACCGAGGCCGCCCCGCACCTCAGGCAGGAGCTGACCGCAGCCTGGGAGAAACTGGCCAAGCCGCTCAACACCTCCCTCGAAGCCCGCGCCCGCGAACGAGGCGAGAGCCTGGAGCGCGCCCTCGCCGACCGGCAGGCCGAGGAGGAACGCCGCATCACCGCGACCCTCGGACGCTTCGAAGCCACCCTGCGCGCCAAGCTCAAGGAGGAGGGCGACGGCTCCGGCGAGCAGTACGCGCTCTTCGGCGCGCATGACATCACCGCCGCCGAACGCCGCCAGTACGACGACGACCGCGCCCGCTGGCAGCAACGCCTGGACGGCCTGCCCGGCGAGCTGGAACGCGAACTCGCCGCCATCGCCGCCCGCTACCGCGACCCGCGCGCCCACCTCTTCCCCGTCGCCGTCGTCTTCGTGATCCCCGCAAAGGAAGCCCGCCGATGAGCCCCCGCCCCACCTCACGAGGTCTCGCCGCAGCCAAGGCCCAGGCGCTCGACGGCCGCCGTCAGCACCAGGAGTGGCTCGACCTCACCGAGGTCTCCGGCCCCTTCCTCACCATGCCCGTCCTGCGCAGGGCCTGGCCCCAGCTCGACGCCCTGGAGAAGGACGAACGCGCCCGCCTGCGCGCCCACCACGCCGACTGGCAGAACGACACGACCGCCGGCCGCGACGAGTGGGTCGCCCACCTCCTGCGCTCCCTCCTGGAGTGGGGCGACGCCCTCGTCCTGCGCCAGGGTGAGAGCGAGGACCCGGCGCTCGACCGCCTCACCCTCCACGTCCCGGAGCACGGCGCCGTCCTGCGCCCCGACTTCGCGCTGCTCGAACCGGGCGCGGACCTCGCCGCCGAACCCGACACCGCCTCGGCCGCCAAGCGCGTGCGTCTCCTCGGCGTGACGGTCCCCGCCGGCACCGTCCCCACCTCGCGCGCCGCGGCGGGCGCCGACTGGGCGGCGGCCCCCGCCGACCGCCTCGCCCGGCTGCTGCGCCATCACGACATCCCGCTCGGCCTCGTCACCGACGGTCGCTGGTGGTGCCTGGTCTGGGCCCCCATCGGGGGTGTCACGACCACCGCCGTCTTCGACACCATCGGCTGGAACGAGGCCGCCGAACGCAACGTCGTCCGCGCCTTCGTCTCCTTGCTGCGCCGCCGCCGCTTCTTCGAGTACGAGGAGGCCGAGACCCTGGTCGGCCTCCTCAAGGCGAGCCTGGCCGCCGGTGAGGACGTCACCGAGGCGCTTGGCATCCAGGTCCGCCAGGCCGTCGAGCTCCTCGTCGACGCCATAGGGCGCGCGGACGTGCGGGCCATGGACGCGGGCGCACCGGGCCTGCACGCGTCAGGTGTCGCGGCCGGTGAGATCTACCGGGGCGCCGTCGCCGTCATGATGCGCATCGTCTTCCTCCTGTACGCGGAGGAGCGCGGCCTCCTCCCGGCGGACAACGAGGTGTACGCGAAGTCGTACTCCGCCCGGTTCCTGCGCGCCGAACTCAAGGCCCGCGCCGACGCGGAGGGCGAGAGCGCCCTGGAACACACCACCTCCGCCTGGCACCGCCTGATCGCCCTCTTCCACGCGGTGCACGGGGGAGTGGACCACCCCGAGCTGAAGCTGCCCGCGTACGACGGCTCGATCTTCGCCCCGGACACCTACGCCTGGCTGGAGCTCACCACCCCGCTCCTGCCGATCGACGACCGCACGGTCCTGCACATGCTCCAGTCGGTGCAGGAGGTCCGCGTCGGCACCGGAAGGAACGCCGAGGTCCGGACGCTGAGCTTCCGCGCCCTGGACGTCGAGCAGATCGGTTACGTCTACGAGGGCCTGCTCTCCTTCGGCGGCGAGCGCGCCGTCGAGGACATGGTCGGCCTGATCGGCCCCGAGGGCCTCGAACACGAGGTGCCGCTGCGGGAGCTGGAGTCCCTGGCCGCGAAGTCGGGCGGCTCGGTGAAGGCGCTGGCCAAGGCGATCCACGAGAAGTGGAAGGACCCGAAGCCGCCGGCGAGCGCTTCAAGGCTGGAGAAGCTGCTCGCCCCGGCGAAGGACGAGGTGGAGGCGCGGCGGCAGCTGAACGCCGTCACCAAGAAGAACCCGGCGCTCAGCGAGCGCCTGCTCCCCTTCTTCGGCATCCTGCGCCGTGACCTGCGCGACCTGCCGATGGTCATCCCGAACGGCTCGCTGTACGTCACGGAGTCCACCCTCCGCAAGAACACCGGCACGCACTACACCCCCCGCTTTCTGGCCGAGGACGTCGTCCGGCACGCGCTGGAGCCGCTGGTCTACGAGCCGGGGCCACTGCAGACGGCGGAGACGGGGAAGTGGCGGCTCAAGTCGCCTGAGCAGATCCTGAAGTTGAAGGTCGCGGACATCGCGATGGGCTCGGCGGCGTTCCTGGTCGCCGCCTGCCGTTACCTGGGCGACCGGCTGATCGAGGCCTGGGAGAACGAGGGCCGCACGGACGCGATGACGTACCGGGCGGGCCGGGCGGTGGACGCGGTGACGGCGGCGGACGCGGAGCAGGACCCGGTGGTGGTGGAGTCCCGCCGCCAGATCATCGAGCACTGCCTGTACGGGGTGGACATCAACCCGATGGCCGTGGAGATGGCGAAGCTGTCACTGTGGCTGGTCTCGATGGACCCGACGCGCCCCTTCACGTTCCTGGACGACCGGCTGGTGGCGGGGGACTCGCTGCTGGGCGTGCACACCATGGAGCAGTTGCAGTCGGTGCACATGAAGCCGCGGGCCCAGTCGGACGTGCTGGTGGAGCAGGCCCGGGAGCTGGTGGACGAGCTGACGCGGGAGCGTCTGGCGATCACAGCCATCAAGGGCGTGGACCTGCCGGCCCTCAAGCGGAAGCGGGAGCGCCTGGAGGACGTCAACAGGCACTCGCGGCGGCTGCGGCTGGTCGGCGACCTCATCGCGGGCGCGGCGCTGGCGACGTGCGCGTCGGGGCGGGTGGAGTGGTACGCGGCGGACGGCGGCGAGCGGGTCAGGGACCTGTTCCCGCAGGCGGCTTGGATCGTGCAGAAGATCGTCGCGGACGGGGTCGAGGACGACTCGGAGGTTGTGCGGGAGGCGCGGGCCACGGCGGAGGAGTGGCTGGGGGCGGAGTTGCCGACGGGGGCGATGGAGCGGCGGCCGGTGCATTGGCCGTTGGTGTTCCCGGAGGTGTTCTCGCAGGGGGGTGGGTTCGATGCGGTGGTGGGGAACCCGCCGTTTTTGGGTGGGCAGAAGCTGACTGGTGCGATGGGGGAGGCGTATCGCGAGTACATGGTCGACTTCGTTGCGGGCGGTAAAAGGGGAAGTGCTGACCTTGTGGCGTACTTTGAGCTGCGGGCGCACGAGTTGCTGAATAGGAATGGGCAGAGTGGACTCATCGCGACTAATACGCTCGCCCAGGGAGACACGCGGGAAGTTGGACTTGACCAAATCACGGCCAATGGGGTGGTAGTGCGACGGGCTATTAAGAGTGCCCCTTGGCCGTCGAGTTCAGCGGTACTGGAATATTGCGCTGTCTGGACCAGTGTGGGAGGCGTTGCGCCGAGTGCGCTGCGAGAGTTGGGGGGAGTCGCGGTAAGCGGTATCAGTGCGTCACTCACTCCGATGTCTCGTGTTGGTGGTTGGGGGAGAACTCTCGCACGGAACGAGGGTATGTCTTTTCAGGGCGTGATCATCCTGGGTATGGGTTTCACTCTCCCTGAAATCGAGGCACAATCCTGGATTGACAAAGATGGCAAGTATGCGGACGTGCTGTTTCCCTACTTGAATGGACAGAACTGTAACAATAGCCCAACGCATGCGCCGGATAGGTGGGTTATTAATTTCCATGACTGGCCGATAGAGCGTGCACGTGAATATCCTCAAGCATTTGAGAAGGTGCTTCGTGAGGTTAAGCCGGAACGCCTCGTTAATAATTTCAGCAAGCGGGCCAGGGATAAGTGGTGGTTGTACGAGCGTAGCCGTTCGGAGCTCTATCGATCTATTGAGAGGAGCGAGGTATGCATTGCTCTTGCCCGAGTGAGTAAGGTAGTGATGCCTGTTTTGGTTTCGACTCGTCAAGTTTTGACACTCGATCTGATCGTTTTCGCGAGTGATGATCGAGCTCTCCTGGGGTTCCTCAGCAGTTCAGTTCATTACTGGTGGGCGATCGATCGCGGCTCGACCATGAAGGGCGACCTTCGCTACACCCCCACCGACGTCTTCGAAACCCTCGTCCGCCCTCCGCTCACCCTCCGGCTCCGCGCCGCAGGTGCCCACCTCGAGAAGTACCGCAGCGACCTGATGCTCGCCCGCAACATGGGTCTCACCGCCACCTATAACCTCGTCCACAACCCCGACTGTCACGACGAGGACATCGTCGAACTCCGCCACATTCACGAGGAGATCGACCGCGCCACCGTCGAGGCCTACGGCTGGTTCGATCTCCTGGACGACTCCGGGCAGACCCCGCATGCCGACCCGACCCATGAAACGTTCCCGCTCGACCACGGCTTCCATGAGACCGACCAGGGCACCCGCTACACCATCGGCCTCCTAGCCCGTACCGAGATCATCGACCGCCTCCGCCAGCTGAACCATCAGGCGTACGCCGACGAGGTCCACCTCGGTCTGCACAAGAAGCCGGCCAAGCATCCGGACATCCCGAAGCCCTCCGCCGACGCCATCCGGAAGCGCAAGGAGCAGCTCGCTGCGCGAGGTGGCTCGGATTTCGGTGAGGGCGCGGAGGGCGCCCTCTTCTGAGCCTCCTGCATGACGACGGGCTCGCCGGCATCACCTCACGTGAGGCGGGCGAGCCCGTCGTTTCCCCTCAGGAAACCTCGTCGGCGTTACCCCTGCGCGAGCGACACGAACGCGGCCCACTCGCCCCGGCCGACCCGCAACACCGACCCACCGCCCGCGACCTTCGAGTCCCGTACGTAGACCGCATCGTGGTCGGCAGCCACCTCTACGCAGTCGCCGCCGCCCGACCCGCTGTAGCTGCTCTTGAACCAGCGCAGTTTGTCCACGTTCCCGGTTACCTGCTCCACGCTCATGTCTCTCCCACCAGCCGTTCGATGAGCCGCGCAGACTCCTGGGCGTTCAGGGCCTGCGATCGCAGCTTGCCATAACGCAGCGCGAAGCCGCTGACGTCTGCCGGATCACTGACGATGCAC
The DNA here is from genome assembly GCF_042871485.1 of Streptomyces sp. NPDC005791. Lineage (NCBI taxonomy): Bacteria > Bacillati > Actinomycetota > Actinomycetes > Kitasatosporales > Streptomycetaceae > Streptomyces > Streptomyces sp. NPDC005791. Next base: position 189,487 of record NZ_JBIAIP010000013.1, on the reverse strand, counting down.
CCGATCTCCTGGGCCTCGATGTATCCGAGGCGCCGGAGCTCGCTCGTCTCGACCAGGACGAACGGACCGTCCAGGCCAGTATGGAAGCCGCTCCCAGTGGGCATCACCTGCACCTCCACATTGCGCAAGGCGCCTACGTCAAGCAGGCGTTGCCACTGCTCCCGCATCACCTCGACACCACCCACCGGGTTCCGCAACGCCTCCTCCCCGACAGTGAACGACAGCTCCGCCAATGGGTCCCGCGTCAGCAGCCGCTGACGCCCCAGCCGCGCCTCCGTGTGCTGGTCGACGATCTCCTCGCTGAACGGCGGGCAGTGGCCGGCGAACACCGCCCGTGCGTACGCCTCCGTCTGCAACAGCCCCGGCACCAGCAGCGGATCGTACGAGAACCGGCTCAGCACCTCCGCCTCGATGAGCGCGAAGTTACGGAAGAAGCGAGGAAGCTTCGCGCGGTCCACCTCGGTCTGGAGCACGTCCAACACCCCATCCGCCCCCAGCGCCCGTTCCGCAGCCACCGTGAACGTCGCCTTCGCCGCCCGCCGCCCCTGTTCGACCGACGCGACCTGCTCCAGCGAGTACCCGATGGCTTCACCCAACGCCTGCTGGTTCAACCCGGCCCGTTTGCGCAGGTGCTGGAGCAGCGTCCCGTACGCCACCCAGACCCCCGGCAGCTCGGTGTCCTCCTTCGCCTTCACCTTCGTCGCGCGCCCGTTACCCGTCTCCCGCACTGCCCTCACACCCTTCCGGCCACCGCACTACGGCTGGACATGGTTCAACAGCAGAGGCCGTTCCCGCGTCACGGCCCGAGCCCGTACAGAGCCCGTACAAGTCGGCGCGCTGTCAGCCGTACCCAGGTGCGAGCAGACCAACAGCGTTGGACGTCATCGGGGTGACCGATTGCCCCCGCATGTGGATCTTCCATAGGGCGGACCCGCCGGGGATTCAGCCGCGCCACTCGTGCCATCGGGCGTGCGGTGCTGCACGCCGTGCGGATCGAGGTGACGGACACCCGCCCCGAGCGGCTCCTGCCGGACCTGTCGCAGCCCTTCCGGATGCCACCGCGGGCTGGACCTTTCTCCGCGTCGACGCGTACGCGGACCCATGGGGCTGCGCAGCCCGTGACGCCTGCACCAAGACGGCCTGGGCGGAAGTGCCGATCGCTTGGTGTTGTGAACATAGTCAACGTCTGAGATGCTTGTCGCGTACTTCTTCATGGCGACTTCACGTCGTCGTGAGGGCAGCGCACACGGTCTGGCGGTCATCGGGAACGCGACGGATGTCGAACGACCTGTTCGTCGCCAACAGGGACTTCTACACCTTGAAACGAGAAGGGGGAAAACTGATGGACCTCAAGAAGGAACTCAAGGACACACCTCAAGGTCAGATGGTCATGCTCGCGGTTGAGCTGGTCAAGACGGCCAAGGACTTGTCCTTCGAGAAGAAGGAAGACGGAGGCGGCAGCGCGTCGGCCACCTTCAATACGACTCGGGTGGAGGTTGGATGGGGTGGCTCTGCTGGATTCAGCCTGAGATTCTCTCCCGTCAAGACCATCCCCGGTGAAGTGAAGGGGAAGTCCCCTCGGAAGCATTGAGACGTGAAACAACGAAGGGCTCCCCTGTCGCTTCCGTGGCGTCGACGGAGCCGACGTCGTCGTCTTGGCCACCGAGAGGTCCGAGTACAGGCAGGCTGACCCCCCGGGCCTGGTGAACCGTCCGGCCAACCCCTTGCTCGTCAACTGCCGCACCACGCACAGCTCTACTTCGCCCCCGCGTGCTGCGGGCGGGTCCTCGTCGGCGTTACCCCCGTGCGAGCGGTATGAACGCCGCCCATCCGCCCCGGCTGACCCGCAGTACTGGCCCGCCGTCCGTGACCTTCGAGTCGCGTACGTGGATCACCCCGTGGCCGGCGGCCACCTCGACGCAGTCGCCGCCGCTGGTGCCGCTGTAGCTGCTCTTGACCCAGGTCAGTCCGTCGGGCTGCTTCGTCTGCTGGTCGTTACTCATAGCTCCCTAGCCACGCGCTCGATGAGCAGTGAGGACTCCTCGGTGTTGAGGGCCTGCGTCCGCAGCATTCCATACCGCAACGAGAACTCGCTGACCTCACGGAGTTCGGATCGGACGCTCACCACGTCCTGTGCCTCCACATACACACACTGCCTGTGGTCCATCGTCTCCAGTAACACCATCGGACCGTTGAGACCACTATGCGCGGCGTGAGACGTCGGCATGATCTGGAGTTCCACGTTCCTCATCCGTGAACGCTCCAGGAGCACTTCCAGCTGCTCGTTCCTCACCGCACTGCCTCCCACACCGCGGTGAAGTACCGACTCCTCGACGACGAAGACGAACACGATCGGCGGGTTCTTCCGGCCCAGCAGTGTTTGCCTGGCGAGGCGGGCTGATACCCGGTGTTCGACGGTGTCCTCGTCCAGGGGTGGGAAATGGGCGTTGAGCAGGGTAGTGGCGTAGGCCTCGGTCTGCAGCAGCCCTGGCACCAGCAGCGGGTCGTAGGAGAAGCGGCTGACAGCCTCCGCTTCCAGCGCCGCTACGTCCCGGAAGAATCTGGGAAGCTTCGCCCGGTCCACCTCGCCCTGAAGCACGTCCAGTACGCCGCCCGCACCCAGCGCCCGTTTCCGCCGCGGCCGTGAACGTCACCTTCGCCGCCCGTCCCTGCTCGACCGAGGCGACCTGCTCCAGCGAGTACCCGATGGCCTCGCCCAGCGCCTGCTGGTTCAACCCCGCCCGCTTGCGCAGGTGTTGGAGCAGCGTCCCGTACGCCACCCACACCCCCGGCAGCTCGCCGTCCTCCTTCGCCTTCACCTTCGTCGTGCGCCCGTTACCCGTGGCCCGCACTGCCCTCACGCCCTTCCGGCCACCCCACTGCGACTGGACATGGATCAACCGCCACGACCCCTCCGCCGTCACGGCCCCGGACCCGTACAGCACCCGTACAAGACTGTGCGACGTCCGCCGAGCGGAGGGACGGCCGGCGTCAGATGTCCGGTTCCACCGGGCCCTCTAGCCGCTCGTCTTCAGCGGGCTGACGTGGTGACGAGCCAGTGCCATGATTCGTGTCGGTACCTGGTGCCGAACTCGTTGACCGTCACGAAGTCCCTCATCCATCGCCCATGGCCGTGGTGCTTCGCCCGGCAGGAGCAGATGCAGTACGGCCCTTCTGCGCTCTTGCACCGCGCGTTGCACCGCTCACCGGGCCTGTACTCGCGGCCGATGATGAGGTGCCGGTGCTGCTTCAGGAGCCTGTTGGACAGCGTCAGGAAGTGGCCCTTCGGTGCTGTCCAGCAGTTGCGTTGCCCGTCCCACATCGGCGGAGTGGCTGTCGGCATCATGGTGCCGATCGTGGCGCGGTGCCCCAGGGATGTCTTGTAGGGCAACCAGATTCGCACGTCACCCGAGGCCGGAAGGGCGAGTGAGGCCAAGTGCCGTTGGTGCCAGGGTGGAAGCCAGTCGGGGGCCGGCAGATCGTGGGTCGCATCTATCCGGTCGGCAGCTACGACCTCGGAGGCCCGGCCCCCTGCACTGCGTACGGGTTGTGCACCTTCCCCCTTGCACTGGAGGTCGCTGTACACGGTCAGGAGGTGGCGCGCTACGCGACCCGAACGGGTCCGCTTGACCGGTTGCGCACAGTGTGGGCATAAGTACATAACGCATTCATATAATGACTGTCGTAGAGGCCGACACCCCCACGTCGCGCTCAGTCTTGGCCTGGGTTGCAGGAGTTCATCACTGCCAGGACGGGCAACTGGAGTGCCGATGGACCGCCTCGGTACGTGAGCCGGCTGCCTCGGCCCTCAAGCCTTGCCCGGGGCGCCGCAAGTCTTGGGTTGGGCCTCACCGGGTGTGGAACCGCGAAGGTCTCATTCTGTTGGACCGATGCCCCATGTCTGATTCTCTTCAAGGCTCACTCGCTGTATTACGGCCCCGTAGCCAGATCTTCTGACTAGCCTTGGCCGCCAGGCAGTTCAAAGGGGGGAACATGGTGGGTTCAGGGGATGAGGAACAGCGGGGGCTGTTCAGCGGGTTCGAGGGTTACCGGACACCTGCGCCGACGGAAGTCCGCGGGGTCCTGGCACACGGGGTCGTCATCGTGGACACCAATGTGCTGATCGATCTGTACCGGATGAACCGACAGGTTCGCGAAGACATGCTGACGGTACTGGAGGCGCTCGGCGCTCGCCTGTGGGTACCGCACCAGGTCCTCGTCGAGTTTTGGCGCAATCAGCAACAGCCCGGCGTACTCGGACACCATCACGCCCAGGTGCGCGACACCGTCGCAGTCATGACCAAGGCGCGCAGCACCATCGGAGACTCGCTCAACCGCTGGGCGCGGGCCGTCCACCTGGCTGCGGACGCCCCTATCCGTGACGAGCTGAGCAAGCTCGAGGAGGACCTTGACGCCACCCTGGATGGTCTGCGCGAGGTGCTCGAACGGCAGGCTACGGACGACCAGGTACCGGGTGCACCTGACACATCGGCGGACCCGGTGATCGCGAAGCTGGAGGTGCTGCTCCAGGGCAAGGTCGGGGCCCGGCCGACGGATGACCAGCTCACACGATGGGTTGCGGAAGCCAAGGAGCGCTCACAGCACAGGCAGCCGCCAGGTTTTCGCGACTTCGAGGACGGAAAGCCCGACCAGGCTGCGGCGGGCGACTACATCGTGTGGAGACAGCTTTCCGCGGAGGTGGCAGCGCGCGGTATGGACGTCCTCTTCGTCACCAGGGACCTCAAGGAGGACTGGTGGCGGACCCTGGCGGTGTCCGGCGACCGGCAGCCACGCGTTGAGCTCGTACACGAGCTGCGCGCCGAGACGGGCCGACAGCTGTACATGCTGGAGCCGAGTGGTCTGCTCGACCTCGCCCAGGACAGCCTCGATCTGCGCGGGAGAGTGGCCAGCACGTCGGTCGACGCACTGCGTCAGATGGAGAGGGAGTCGAGCACCGTTGTGTGGTCTGAGGCGATGCTCCGCTATTTGCTGGCCACGCTCCAGCACCAGTCCCCGGTCAGATTCCAGGTGCTGCTTCACGCCGGTCGCAACAACGGCTTCGTCGATCGAGAGACCGTCTACAAGCTCGGTGGTTACGGGGCGAATCGGATGCTGCGCGGCTTCACCCGGCCAGTGGCGACCGCCGCTCGCCGCCTCCACGAACTCGGCCTCATCGACGGCACACCGGAGGAATTGCTGCGTGCTGTGTATGACGGCGACGTTCTGGCATCGGGGTTCGACGTCCCTGATTACACCGTCCCGATGCTGAAGGGTATCGCCGAGCATTTCGACGCGCACGGCGTCGTCACGCTGGCGAACGACGCCGACACCGGTGACGAGGACGCGGCATACGACCCCGAGACCGACGAAGGCTGACGCGCGCCGACACCGGCGGCTTGCGGGATAGCACTCCGGAGCAGGTCTGAGCCGCCCGCGATCCTGATCGCGGGCGGCGAGGGCTGCGTGACCGCCGAACCCAGGGCGGTGCTGGTCCCAGCCAAACGGCCAGGCTAGCGCTGCAGCTGCTCGGGTGCGACCAGACGCTGAGGCACGGGCGACGCGCCGGGAGCCCGCTCAACGGGCGCGCCGCTCAGCGCTCCGTCCATGTATCCGAACAGCGCGTTGCCGATCGGGTCCGGCAGAGGTCGGCCGTCCTCGTCGAACCGCTCGTACTTCATCAGGTTGTAGCCGATAGCGGCCTGGCGGCGCCCGTCCTCCGTGGACAGGGCCCAGGTCCCCGCTCCGAACACGCCACCGTCGTGTCCCCAGTACCATCCGCCGCTGGGCATCTTGAGCGTGTACAGGCCGAGGCCGTACCGCATCGCCACCTCCTGTCCCGGAGCCGGCTCGTAGGCGGGAACCGTCGTCTTCATCTCCCGCAACTCCGCCGCGCCGAGCAGCTTCCCGCCCAGGAGCCTGCGGTAGAAGTCGTTGAGGTCGCTCATCGTGGAGACCATCGCACCCGCCGTCCCGGCCCAGGACATGTCGTAGACGCTGTAGTCGCGCGCCGGTTCGATGGTCCCGTAGAACGACTCGTACATCCTGGCGTGCGGCCCCGATATGCGGGCGGAGCGCGGGAAGTACGTATGCCGGAGTCCGGCCTTGCGGATGACGTTGCTGGTGATGTACGACTCCGCGTCCTGGCCCGTGACCTTCTCCAGCAGCAGACCGGCGATGATGTAGTTGGTGTTCGCGTACGCGTGTATGCCACGCGGCGCCTGCGGCTCGGCCGCCAGGCCGAGGCGGGCCAGCTCCTCGGGGTCCATCCTGCGGAACCGGCCTTCGTCCAGGGCCTGTCCCGGGTCCGTCACCAGCTTGGGGAAGGCGGGCAGTACGTAGTCCGCGATGCCGCTCGTGTGGTTGAGCAGCATCCGCACGGTCACCTGCCGGCCCCGCTCGCCAGGCACCAGCTCCGGAACGTAGTCGCCGACTGGGGCGTCCAGGTCTATTCGGCCCTTGGTCACCTGCTGGAGGACGGCCACCGAGGTGAAGGTCTTGGTGATGCTGCCGATGCGGTGCTCATAGTCCGGGCGCATCGGCCGCCTGCTGTCGATGTCGGCGACGCCTGTCGCCCCGCGCCATTGCTCGGAGCCGTCCCTGACCGATGTGTAGGCCCCGTACATCCCCGCCTGGTGGAACGCATCGAGGGAGGCCCGCAACGCCTGCCGGTCGAGGCCGGACATGGCCGCGGCGGAGGATGCGGTGGCAGGCTGCGGGGCAGTCGCTCCGGCCGGAAGCGCACCGACCGCGAGCGACAGCAAGGCCGCCGATGCCACGGCGGCCAGGCGTAGTCTCCGGCGATCGGGGTGAGGGTTCGGGTGGGTGTTGCGCATGGGCGGGCCCCGTCTCATTAGTTGTGCGTGGCGGAGCTCCCTATCCTCTGCGCGTCATACCGGCGATCCATCCTCCTTGGGAACGACTCCGTGCACAGGAAGAGATGACGTTTGTCAGGTGTCGGCCTGCCCGGCGCCGGGTCACGCATCCGGGTGTCAGCCTGCGGCGCACACCATGCGCGTCCCCACACGTGGCCGGCCGGACAGAGGCCGATACTTCTGCCGGCGCCCTCGCCGAACGGGTTGAAGATCAGGTCAGGTAACGGGCAGCCGATCAGGTCAGGTGACGGGCAGCCAATGTCGCCGCCGCCAGGGCATACCCGTCCGTTCGCAGGCTGTCCACCCCTCGCGCCTCGAAGCCCTTCCTCAGGCTGTCCAGAAGGGTGAAGAACAAGAGTGGCTTCCCCGGGTCGCAGAGCGGGGCGATGCCGGTCTTGCGTACGCCCCAGAGGCGCAGCGCTTCCGCGGGGTCTCCGCTGACAGCAAGGCGTGCGGCCTCGCCCAGCCAGGCGTCGGAGTGCCGGCTCTCGTTCTCCAGGAGAGCAAGGAGCCAGGACTCCGAGCGGCACTGCAGCGCGTCGAGCTGGGCAACGTTGAGTACTTTCGTATGAGGCAACGACGTGTATACCGGTGCTGTGCCTGCCAACTCCCAGGAGAAGACTTGGGCTTCCTCGGAGAAGGCCAAGGCCGATTCCGTCGCAGCCAGCGGCGTACTGAGGAAGATCCTTGCAAACTGCTGCTCCCGCTCACCGACCTGGTCGAGAAGCAGCGCAGATCGGACACGGGCGGACGGGTGAGTGCAGCCTCGGCGGATGAACAGCGCCCGCTCCGTCAGGTGCACGGCCAGCATGGCGATCAAGGCTCCCAAGAGGGAGAACGTCGCGGCGTGGTCAGCCTCCGCCCGGCCGGTGAGTTCCTGCTCGATCAGCCGTTTGCCGGCTCGGTAGGCGAACAGATCCGCCTCCAGTTCTCTGGCCTGGTTGTCCGAACAGACCGGAATGTGTTCGTCCGGTGAGAAGCCGCTCACGGCGGACTGGTGCCCTAGCGTGTGGTGGGCTATCTCGTGCCCGATGACGAACTGGCTGGCCTGGAGGTAAAGGAACGCGGCGTTGCTCTCGGCCTCGAGGTCCAGCCGCAGGCCCAGTTTCGCGGCCAAGGCGTACACCCGCTGATTCGTGCAGTAGTAGCGCAGCAGGCCGGTGAGCACAGCCGGGTCCCCGCCCATATTTCCTGCTCTTGCCGCCCGTACGCTCGCGCGAAAGGACCCGGAGGCAAGCTGGGTCAGGGAGATCGAGATGTACCGGGCATAGTGGGAGCACAGAGTGAGGGTCGCGTCGGCCACATTGACCAGCCCTGAACCGTCGGAGAACGGCGTCATCTGTGCCGAGACGTCTTCTCTGAGGGTCTTCACGACGCGCACGGAGGCGAGGCGTTCCGTACTCGCACCGAGATCGGCCATGGCGGCTTTCACCTGCTCGGTCACAAACTCCTCGGGCGCGGTCATCATGTCCCCGTACTTGCCGGCCCACTCGCTTTGCTGCCACGCTGCCGCAGCGGCGTCGAGCTGTCGGAGGCCCTCCTCGTCCCCGAGCTCACGCAGTCGTTGCCTCATTTCCCTGAGCTGCACTTCGCGGTCGGCCCGGAGCAGCTCGTACTTCCGGTCGGCCATCGTCTTGCGGATCACGATGGTGCCGGTGCCGTGCGGCAGAAGGCGCCGAGGCCTACCCGCGCAACGAGGACGGCGATCAGTGCGGCTGTGGTGGGGTCGTCATCCAGGTCGGTGAGCAGTTCCTGGATGGTGAACGCGTCTATCAGCCTGTCCGACCCCGTGGTCCCCAGCAGGCCTTGCGTCTTCTCGTGATGGCAGATCCTCCGCTGCAGTTCACTGCGCTTGTTGGCGAACCACTGTTTACCGAAGCGGCGGTGGTTCTCCTGATCCTCGGGGGAGAGCCCCAAGCCCTCGCCCAGCAGCTCCGCCCCGAGCAGCGAGTAGAGCTCTTCGTCGGATTTATCCCAGTAGGCCTCGACAGTCACTTTGCTCCACCCTTAGTGCTGCATTTCGGTTATCTGATGTTCCGACCGACTCCTGCATCTTAGAGACCCCGCCACTCCAGGAGGGGACGAACAGAAAAAGCCGTCCACAGATGGCCGGGTGGGAAGCGCGCGTCGTCAGACGTTTGTTGCCAACGCGTCCGGTTCACGGGTGGGGCGGCGCCGAGATGCCGAGGTCCTGGCGCATGGCGAGCTGCATCACTCCTATCGGCTCCCACATGCCGATCAGGAAGGCGTGGGCCTCCTGCCACTTCTGCTGATCGTGCGGGACGTCCTCGGTCAGTGAGTCCATGAGCTTCTTGGCCTCTGCCAGCGCCACCCGGACCGTCTGGCAGGGCTGCAGGACGTCGTCGGGCACGAGCATCTGCGCCTGCGCGTACGTGTCCTGGAACTCGACGCGCGCCACCTCCGTCGCCGGATCGGGGTCTGCCCCGCGGCGTACGGCGTAGAGGTCCTCCATCATCAGGAACCGGTATCGTCGGGCGCCGGAGTTCAGCGCGACATAGGTGTCGCGCCGGCGCTCCAGGTTCGCCTGTGCGTCGTCGATGTGCCGCTTCGCCCGGTCGGAGTCCTGCTGGAGTTCGAACTCCTGGCGGCGTGAGCGGGAGCCCACCCAGGCGGTGGTGATCGGGGCGAGCAGAGTGCCCGCTACACCGACCACGGCGACCAGTAGCGCTATGACCCCGGTGCTCATGACTCCCCCTGGAACGTCGTTGCCCGCGTCAGCCGTGTGCCTGCCCGGCCGTCGCCTGCCGGTGTGGTGACGAGCGACTGGCCACCATGGAGCTGACCTTCGATGAGGAACAGATTCAGACGTCCGGAGCGGGCGGTCAAGGTCGCCGTGACCCGTACGGCGGCCGTACGTCGCGCCGGGGTACGGCGGAATGCCCTGGCCCGCGCTCGGCTGCGACCTGCACGGTGGCGACATGTCATCCAGAAGCCACGTCGCCGGACTCCGCCTCACGACGGCCGAGTTCGACATCCGTCTCAGCAGCACGCCCCGCGGAGCCCGCCTCGCGCGGCGGCTTGCCGAGCAGCAGCTCGCGGTGTGGGGGATCCCGTACGACTCCGGTTCCGCCCGTGCCGTCGCCCTCGTCGCGGCCGAACTGGCCTCCAACGCCATCACCCACGGGCGCCTGCCCGGCCGCGACTTCCGCCTGGCCCTCGCGCTCCTGCCCGACGCCGTGCGCATCGAAGTGACGGACGCACGCCCCGAGCGCCTGCTGCCCAACCCGTCGTCCGCCCGCCCCGACACCGCGGCGGGACTGGGGCTGCTCCTCATCGACGCTTACGCGGACTGCTGGGGCTGCACAACCCGTGACGCCTACACCAAGACGGTCTGGGCGGAAGTGGTATCCGCGTAATCTTGTGAACTCAGTTAACGGGTGGCATTCTTGGCATCCAAGGGAGGGACGTCCGGACGAGGTGTCCCGATTCGAGTGGACGAAGTGCCGGCACAGGCAGGGCGGGCCCTCGGCTCTGCCCGGCGGTCACCGCGCGCACCCTCATTGTGAGCAGCCACTTCTGGAGCGGGCGATGGACAACGGGATTCAGCTGATCAGTGACGGTGACGGACTGGCGGTCCTCGGGAGTGAGGCCGACGTCGAACGCTTCCTCGTCTCGGAAGGACTGTCGTCGAAGGACCTCGGAGTGCAACGGCTCAAGTCCGCCGTCGGTATCGGGGCTGTAGCCGCACAGGTGGGCTCGGACCTTGCCGCCAACTCCGGTCGATGGGTGAAGCTGACCCCGAAGTCGGCACAGCTCGTCAAGAAGTACGGGTTGAGAGAGAGTTCGAAGACTGGCTTCAGTACAGGTGTGGTGAAGGGGCAGAAGGGGCAGATCAGGGGATTCGTCGAATTCGTGAAGGGACCTCGCTCGCTTCTGAGCAACCCGGCGGTCCTCGCCAATGCCGCGAAGCTCATGTCGCAGGTCGCGATGCAGCAGACCATGGACGAGATCACCGACTATCTCGCCACGATCGACGCGAAGGTCGACGACGTGCTGCGCGCCCAGAAGGACGCGGTGTTGGCCCGCATGATCGGAGTGGGCTTCGTCATCGAGGAGGTCATGACCATCTGCGAGAAGAGGCGGGGAGTCGACGAGATCACTTGGTCGAAGGTCCAGGCCGCGCCGACGGCGATCGCGGAGACCCAGGTGTACGCATTGCGCCAGCTCGACGCAGTCGCCGAGAAGATGGAGCACAAGGACAAGATCGGTGATCTCGCCACGACGGTCAAGGAGGCTGAGTCCGCCGTCCGGGAGTGGCTCGCTGTTCTGGCGCGCTGCTTTCAGCTGCAGAATGCGATGGCCGTGCTCGAACTCGACCGGGTGCTGGACGTGTCACCTGAGGAGTTGAACGGGCATCGTCTCGGGCTGAAGGCTGCCCGTCAGGACCGTTTGGAACTCATCCTGCGGAGCACCGAGCGCCTGCTGGCCAGGATGAATGCGGTAGCTGACACGGCTAACGCGAAGGTGTTGCTGCACCCGGCCAAGTCCCCGGCTGTGGTCCAGTCGAGCAATCACGTCGCGACCAGCGTCTGCGACTTCCACCTGCTGCTCGGGATCGAGGCCGGGGGCAGTCGTCCGAGGCGAGACGGTGGGCGCATGCGGCTACGGAGGTGAGGGACAAGGCGCTTGAAGCGGGAGCCAAGGGCGTCGATACCGCCAGGAGCCTCGGGAGCGAGACCCTCGATCGGGCCGGCTCGGTGACGGAGAAGCTCTCCAATGGGATCGCCGAGCGGGTGCGCCGTCGGCGCGGACGCGATGAGGAACCCGACGAGAAGGGCTGAGGGGCGCCGGTCATCAGGTAGGTGCGCAGCCACTTGCGGCGTCAAGTGCAGGTGGCCCAGCCTCTTGTGAACTCAGTCAATGACTGTCATGCTTGTCGCTGTTCTCACGGGGGAAGGTGCCCGCCTTGCACGACCACCGCCTTGTCCAGACTGCCGTGATCGGTCAGAAGAACTCAGACCTCCCGATCATCCTGCCCATGGACGCATTCGAGCTGGACATCTGGCGCAAGAGGCACTCGGACTACACGTATTGGTGTGGACTGCAGCTCGGTGGCTGCGGCGGTGCGTTGAGCGACCGCCGGTACACCAACAAGGTGTGCCACTTCGCCCACCAGGCGGATGCCCCCGTCTGCCGTCGCAAGGCCACCGGCGAATCCAGCGCCGACCATCTCTTCATCAAGCAGGGTGTGCGACGCCTGTTGGACGCGCGGAAACTCAACGGCAAGGTGCAGACACAGGATCTCGGGACCGGACCCGGTGACGCCGTCGATGTGTATCTCGCCGAGAGCCGCCGCCGACTGCGCTTCCAGCTCGGCGCCGTGGACTACCGGACCTGGCGCAGCAGCGCCGAGGAACTCGGCGCGCAGGGGGATGACATCGACTGGATCTTCGGCACGGAAGGGCCGATCACTCAGCAGTTCCTCGGCCGCCAGGGCTACTGCCTCCGCGTGCGCTGCGAAACGGTCGGAGGGGAGCGGCGCGTGGACATCGGCGCCGAGGCCCGGGACCGCACGGTCGCCTGGACCCCGCTCCAGGAATGCACCCTGACGCCCTCCGGCATCGTCACGCCTCATGTCGAGGAGATCCGCCTGTCCAGGCCGCTGCCCAGGCCGATCGTTTTCCCGGTCCAGGGTTCGGTGGTCTTCGCACCCGCCCCCGGAGACATGACGCCCGAGCGTTCGCCCTTCGAGGAGAAGGGCCGGCGACTTCTCCTCGCGGACGTGAAGCCGGTGGACGGCCCCATCGTCCGCACCGTTGTCTCCCTGCCGGGCGACACCGACAGTCCACCCGTCGAACACGTCTACCGTGTCTCCGAAGGTGCTCGCGTCCTGATGACCGAGGACGGCGGCGGCTGGGCCGTCAAGGCTGACCGCTACCAAAGGCTCAACGCACACGAAGCCCAGCGCACGGGACTGTGGACCCCGCCTCCCGGGGGCAGCACCGAGCCGGTGGCCGCGACGGCACCTCGCGGCGAGCAGCCGACGGGCAGGAAAGCCGCAGTGGCGCCGACGGTGGCTCAGCCCTCGAAGAAGGCATTGCGGGGGGAAGCGAAGAAAGCCTCGGAGAAGGCGCAGGCCCCTCGTGGCCCCAGCACCCGGCCCAAGCAGGTGAACGCCCTGCGCGAGGCTCTCGGACAGAGCGCCCGCCGGGGCCGTACCACGACGTGGGAAGAGCTCGCCCGGACCGTTGGCCGCGCACTCGACACCTGCACGACCGAGGACCGTATCTCCCTGCTCCTGGACGTGGATCAGCCGCTGTGGGAGAACGTGCCGGTGCTGTCCGCGCTCGTCAGGGAGAACGGGGCGCCCCCGTCGTATCTGCCGCGGCTGCTTTCCCGGCTGGGCGTGGCTCACTCCGAGCGCTCGTCGCGGATCACACGTTGGGCCGAGGTGGAGGCCGACCGGGCCTTCGCCGCCTATGCAAAGCCCGCACGCCTGATGCCGCCTCGGCTGTCGCTCGCGCCCGAGCGGCGTGTGCCGAGGCAGGGGGAGCAGGAGACCGCGCTGCAGCAACCTGCCAGGACCCGGACCGCCCCGGCCGTGAGGGAGCCCAGGGCCGAGCCGAAGGCCCAGAACCCTGATGACGCACGGCGGGTGAGGGCGCTTGTCACGCGACTCGACGCATTGATGCCCGGGCTGGGCAAGGACGCCCGCAGACCGGCGAACAGGGCTCTCCGCCGTGCGGAAGCCTGGCTCGCCTACGGGGAAGGCGCGAAACGACCCCAGGACCAGCAGCAGCGGAAGCTGGTGCGTGAGACCCCGGAGTTCGTCGTCAGCCTGCTGGAGTACACGCTGCGGGCAGCCGAGCGGGGGCGCGAGTCCGCAGGGGCACCGGGACAGCGGCGTGCGACAGCACCCGCAGCTCCGCATCAGCCTGCTGAGCAGGCGAAGGCGGCTGTGGGAGACCCGGTGGAGTGGCTGACCAGACAACTCATCGGTGTGGCGGCCCTGGGGGAGACCATTCCGGCCCTGCACCTGGACGGGGGCGTGCGCCGGCCCGATCTGCAGCAACGGATGGAATCGCTGGACAGCCAGCTCCCGCAGGACGTGCCGGTGCTCTCGGCGCTCGTGCTGGGAGCAGACGGCGGGCCGGTTCCCTTCTTCCGCGACGTACTCGGTGCTGCGGGACTTGCCGTTCCTCCGACCGATGAGGAGTTGCGCAGAGTGTGGCGTCGCGAGCAGGAACGGGCCCACGCTGCCTACGGGAACCCGCCGAGAGAGATGCCGCCCCGCCTCACTGCGGAAGCGAGTTCCTCCGAGTGAGCGGGAGCCCGTGGTGTGCAGCAGGACGATTCTCACGTACTGACGATCCGGAACTCAGGTGACAAGATGACGCCGGTCTTCAGCCGGACCGCGCTCGACCTGCTCGACGCCCATCTGGAAGACCTTCGGGACGGAGCGGATCTTCCGCTGCTGCCTGATGGACTCGACGGTCACGCCGTCGACGAGGCGGGCGACCTCGTCCGCTGGGCTCTCGGCCGGCTCCAGGACCTTGCGCGGCAGCCCCGGGACGTCTTCACGCAGGAAGTCGGCAGCCTGTTGGAGGAGTTCCGCCTGCGGGTGTGCCCTTGGAACGTGGCGGCCGTCCGGCTGCTCGGCGACCCGTATGTCTTCGTGGCCACAGGGCCTCGCTCGCACGAGAACTGGGCGCACGACGTGCTGGCGGTACTGCACCGCTCGGTCCGCGACCCGCGCGGGTGGGTCCGACTGGACCCGGACCGCACCAACAGCGCTCGCGACAGCGTGTCCGCTTATCCCTTCGACCCGCCTGTCGCATCAGAGTTGGCCGATCACCTGTACCCCCTGGAAAGGAAGGCGGCGGATACTGCCCTCGCCGTCATGACGGAGGAATGGATGGGGGAGCCCGCCCCAGTGCGAATCCGCCCAGACCAGGATGCCGTGCTGACGGACGCCCGTACACTCCTCGACCGGTACGGGCCGGAGGCGTGTTACTGGACCAACGCGAGGGCCGCCGCGTCCGGGCCGGCCCCGGACTTCGTCACGGCGGGCCTCAAGGGCACCGAGTCCCACCACTTCCTCACTGGCGAGTACATCAACGGCCTCGACCTGCTTGAGGACCTGGGAGTGATCGCGGTGAGCCACGACGAGGTGGGCGTCTTCTGGTCGATCGGCGCGTACTGACAGCGTCGAGGGCCCGGATCTTCATGAAGGGGAATGAGTATGAGTGCAAGCTGGGCGGGTCTACTGATCGCCATGGTCGGCGTGGCGGGAACGCTGGGAGCCGCGCTGCTGACCCAGAACCGCGCGGACCGCACCAAGCGCATGGAGCTCCAGGCCGCCGCTGAACAGCGGCGGGAGGAACGCGGACATACCGAAGAACTGCTCCAGGCGGAGCAAACCAGGCAGAGACAGAGCGAGAGCCTTGAACGGCGGCGCGCCTGCTGCATCACGCTGAACACCACCTCACGCCAGTACCTGACGGAGATGACCAACTATCTCTACGCGGTGAAGGACGACCAGGACGTCGACACGGCGCTGAAGAACCTGGAGGCGAGCCGGCTGGCCTATCGGGACAGTTACGCGGAATCCCAGATGATCCTTCCGGACGCGGTGCTGCGTTCTGCCGGGGCCGCCAAAGGGCGTTTGAACGCCGCGTACGGCACGCTCAAGAAATACGGAGCAGCACCACACGTCTATACGGTGGAACTGTCAGACCTGGAGAACGAACTCCATGCAGCGGTCTGGCCCTATCTGGGCGCGCTGAGACAGGCTATGCGCGCTGATCTGGGCATCGACGACTGACGCGCGCGTGCACGACGATCGAAATCGATGATTCCCCAGGGAAATCTTCGTGCTTGTTCCGGGCACCGCGCCGCCGGCCGCTTGCCGTTCGTGTCGGCGGGCACACCTGCGTGCTGGATCACGATGCCCGGAACGCGCCGGAAGAGCTCGGGAACGCCAGGCGCGGGTGGTGGCCCATGGGCCGTCGAGGCTGGAAAACCGGCACAATGCTCCATGTGAACGGACACGAAGTCGACCTGGCCGACCTCCTCGGTACCTGTGAGACCCCGACTCTTGAGTTCAAGCGGACCGCGAAGCGGGAGGGGAAGCGCGGAGACGCCATCGGTAACGCGGTCTGCGCGATGGCCAACGACCTCGTCGGCAGGGGCGGCGGGGACATCCTCGTCGGGGTCGCTGACGACGGGACCCCGGTCGACGACGTGGATGCCGGCGACCGGGCCCTCCTCGCGTTGACCGACCTGCGCGATGACGGACGGATCCTGGACAGGCCGTCCCTCACGGTGCAGGCCGCCGTTTACCGGGGGAAGACCGTGGTGCACATCCACGTGGAGGCATCGGCTGCTCTCCCTGTGCGTTTCGAGGGCGTGGTCTGGGTCCGCCCCGGCCCGACCACCCGGAAGGCGACCCGCGAGGACGAGCGCGTTCTTGCCGAGCGACGACGTGCGAACGACGGTCCCTTCGATACCCGGCCGGTTCCCCGTACGGCCCTCGACGACCTGGATCTCGACCTGTTCCGCCAGGCGTATCTGCCCTCCATGGTCGGTCCTGAGGTGATCGAGGAGAACGGGCGGCCCATGCTTCAGCAGCTCGGCTCCCTACACCTCACGACTCCCGACGGACAGCCGACGGCCCTGGGGCTGCTCGTGACCGGGTTGGATCCGAGCAGCTGTGTCCCAGGCGCGTACGTACAGTTCGTCCGGTACCAGGGCACGGACCTCGACGCACCCGTGGCCGACGACCAGGAACTGCGTCAGAACCTCGTTGGCGTCGCGGCGCGGCTCGAGCCGCTGCTGCGCAGCAATCTGCGCACGCGCCTCGTGGAAGAGGGATTCAGGGAAACGCCGCAGCCCGATTACCCGCTCGAAGCGTTGCGCGAGGTGTGCATGAACGCGTTGATGCACCGCAACTACGAGACGTCGTATGCCCCGGTCCGTATCGCCTGGTTCGACGACCGGATCGAGGTGACCAACCCCGGCGGGCCTTACGGGCAGGTGAGGGACGACAACTTCGACCGTGTCACGGACTACCGCAACCCGTCGCTAGCGGCGGCCATGAAGGGACTCGGCTACGTGAACAGGTTCGGCCGGGGGATCGGGCGGGTGCAGGCGTCACTTGCACGCAATGGCAATCCGCCCGCCGAATTCCAGGTCGACGACTCGTCCTGGGCCGTCACTCTACGGAGGGCCGCATGACCAGGACTTCGATCGCCCTCTTCAACAACAAGGGCGGCGTGGGCAAGACGACTCTCACCTACCATCTGGCTCACATGTTCCGCAGGATGGGTCTCACGGTGCTGGCCGTCGATCTCGATCCTCAGGCGAACCTGACCTCGATGTGCCTGGACGAGACCGAGATCGAGGAGCTCTGGGAAGGACAGTCGGAGCTGATCGAGCAGGGGGCGGCATGGTCGGCGCTCCCGGGGACCGGGCGGGTGCGCAGCGGGCAGACGATCGCCGACGCCGTGAAGCCGATTCTGGAGGGTACGGGCGACATCGCCCCCATAGAGCCGGCCGAACTCCAGCCCGGCCTGTGGCTGCTGGCGGGCAGCCTCGATCTCAGCCGCTTCGAGGACAAACTGTCCAACGAATGGTTCAAGACCTTCGCCGGCGACATTGCCGCGATCCGGACCACCACTGCGTTTCACCGGGTCGTGGAACAGGCGGCAGCGACGGTCCGTGCCGACGTCGTCCTGATCGACGTCGGCCCCAACCTGGGGGCGATCAACCGGGCGGCGCTCATCGCGGCGGACACCGTGCTGATGCCGCTCGCCGCCGATCTGTTTTCACTGAAGGGGCTCAGCAACCTGGGGCCGACCCTGCGCGACTGGCGCAGGAACTGGCAGCAACTCGTGCTCCCCCACGTGCCCGCGGGTTTTTCCGCGCCACGGGCGGAGATGCGTCCACTGGGATACGTGATCATGCAGCCCGAGATGAGGTTGGATCGGCCGGTGAAGGCGTACGTGCGCTGGCTGGAGCGCATTCCGTGGGTCTACTCGGTGGCCGTGCTGGACGAGGGAGTGCCACCTCGGGGGGACGACCGGCACTGCGTGGCCACGTTGCGGAACTACCGAAGCCTTATGCCTCTTGCACATGATGCGCGCAAACCGATGTTTGATCTCAAGGCAGCGGACGGCGCGCTGGGCAGCACGCAGAAGTACGTGCAGACCTGCTACCGGGAGTTCCGGGCGCTGGCGGAAGGGGTGCTGAAACGGACGGAGGAACTGGAGAGATAGCGCAGGTGGGTCCTGGTGCATGGGCCGCGCAGCCCCGTGCACCAGGACCACAGCCGTCAGACTCTCCGGGCCAGGTCCAGGGCTGCTGTGTGGACGAACCAGTCCAGGGCCTCGCAGATGGCCTCGCTCTGTGTGGCGAAGACCTGGAGCGGGAACGAGGGCCGCAGTTCCAGTTTGGCCTCGGGGAGGTCGACGCCTTCGGCCTTGTTGAGCCGGTGCAGCAGCTCGCGGCGGTGCTCCGTCTCGTCGAACGGGCTGCGGTCCTTGAGGTACTGGAAAACCACCTCCACGGTTCCGCTGACCGGGTAGAGGACGAACGGCCACATGACGTGCGGGTGCGTGCTCGTGCCGGCGTCGAGCATCGGGAAGCAGCTCGTCTCCTCGTGACGCCCGTAATCGAGGTGGCCACCCTGACCGCGCCAGAAGTCGAGAGCCGCGGTCACCCCGGGCACGGAGTCCGGCCAGTGCTCCTGCAACTGGCTGCGGAACCGCTCGGCCGCCTCCGTGTTCTCGTTGTCCGGCAGAGGATCGTGCGCGGTCTGCCGGCCGACGTCCTTGCCCAGCAGTGTGGCCAGTTCGGCGGCGCTCAGGCGTTGGGACGGGTGGGCGCGGCCGTAGCGGTCGAACCGGACGCCCTCGCTCCGTAGAACGTCCTGGGGCGGTAGCCGGTCACTGCCGTCAACCCAGCGGAACCCGGCCGAGACCTTCCCCTCGGAGTTCAGGACGCGGTAGGCGTTGATCACTGTCGGGTTGGCCGAGAGGTATGAGCCGACCGGCACCGGATGGCTGCCGATGAGCTCGGCGACATCGCCGTAGGCCGTCCACGTGCCGCTGGGCATCGCGACCAGTGCAGCCCGCAGCTCCGTCCAGCTCGACGACTCCTCACCGGCCGGGCGGTGTTCGCCGATCGGGCCGGGCCACAGTTCGACGGCACGCTCCCAGAGACGGTCGGCGCGGGCCAGGATCTCCGCCTTACCCCAGCGCTGCGACGAGGCGATCTCCAGGTTCATCCGCAGTGCGCTGCAATCCAGGATCTGCTGCTTGCGCTGGAACGGGTGGTTGGAGAGCTTGGAGTTGTCGCCGGTCAGGGTCAGATTGCCGAGAGTGTGGACCAGCAAGTCGTGCAGTTCCTGGGGTGACTGGTCCTTCTCCGTCTCGTCGGCCAAGAGGTCGAACCATGCCTGCGCCGGCCGCTGGGGCAGGACGTGCTCGACAGTGAGGGACGCCTTGGCGAAGTCGACCGGCTCGGTGGGGGAGTAGCTCTCCTCCAGACGGCGCAGGATGAAGCTGCGCTGCGGAGGGCGCCCGGCCCAGTAGAACGGCTTGCTGCGGATCGCCGACCGCAGCTCCTCGTCGCTCGGCCACCTGCGCCTCTTCCCGGAGAGGAACCGCCTCACGGCCTCGGCTGCCGGGCGGTCGGTCTCCAGGTCCCTCGGAGCCTCCATGAAGATGCGGTTGATCCCGGCGGTCGGTGTCTGGCAGATCAGGCGCCGGGCCAGATACGACTCGACGAACAGCAGTGCCTCGGCCGCGTCCTCCGGACTCCTCGTGCCCGCGTCGACGAGATCCAGCAGATGCAGTGCCAGGGGATAGTGCGTCTGCCCGCCCCACGCGGTGAGGCGTTCCAGCGCCGCCCGCAGGGGCGGCGACTGCTCACGGGCGGGCTCGACGATCCGGAGGAACCGCTGGGCGCGCTCCGACAGCTGCGTGATCTCGCGCTGCAACGCCTCTTCGTCACCGGCGAGCGGCTGCAACCGCTTCTGCTGCTCGCGGTAGATCTCGCTCTGCTTGGTCTTGTTGTGACCGCGTACGACCAGGTCAAGCCAGACCAGGAGCTCCAGGTTCTTGGGGCCGAGGCTCTGCTGCATGGGCAGCCACAGCTCCTGGTACACCCGCTCGCCCCGCTGGGGCAACAGCATGAACACGTAGTTGCGCAGCAGGTCACTCTGGCTGAGACCGACGCCGGTGTTGTTGATCGACTCGAAGATGCGGTAGACGTTGTCGCCCGACTCGGCGGTGATCTCCACGATCGACAGCAAACCCTTGAGGACGTTCTCCACGGCCTCCAGCCAGTCCTTCGGGCCCACTGCGGCTTCCTGACCCTCGGCGAGCGCTCCGAGGAAGAACCGGTAGGCGAAGCCGATGTTGCCGCCACCACCTGCCTGCGGGGCCGATCCGACGCACGCGGTGAACGCCTGCCGGTCCGCCTGGGTGGGCAGCAATCGGTAGTGGTCGAGGGCCTCCTGATACTCGTTGACGAGGATCTGGCGATGCACCCGCTCGGCCCCCCTGGGATGCCCCGAGGCCTCGAGCTGGTCACGCAGCGCGGTGAAGGCCAGCATCAGCGTGGTGAGGCGCTGCTGACCGTCCACGACCAGCCACTTCTGTACGCCGCCGGCCTGGATCTGGCCCGGTGCGAGGACGACCGATCCGAGGAAGTGTGGTGTCACCGTCTCGCCCTCCCGGTGCTGCTCGACGAGCTCGCCCACGTCCTCCCACAGCCGTTCCAGCTGGTCCTTGCCCCAGCTGTACGTCCGCTGGTAGAGCGGGACCTGGAACTGCTTCTCCCCCTGGATGAGGTTGAGGAAGGTGATCTCCTGGGCGCGCATGCGCTTCCTTTCGTTGCCGGGACCGGCGATCGTGCCGGCGCGCCTAGCGCGCCGAGTAGTGCTCCGCCAGATGCGCGAGCTCGCGGGTCCACAGCTCGGGGTCGTCCCCGGGGCGTGAGAACGGGGCACGGCGGGCGAGTTGGAAGAAGCCACCGGACGGCCACCTGGTGTCCTGGAGGACGACGAGGGCGGACAGCATCGGAACGGCGCCGTCGGGACTCTCCCGTAGGGAAGCGTCCTCCAGGAGGTAGGGCATCGGTCCTCTGTATGCCGGTACGTGGTGCCCTTGCAGGTCCAACTCCGCGCTGAGCCGGCCGTAGGTGAGCGGTCCCGCGTCTGTGGACGCGCGTGCGCGCAGGATGCGCACCATGGCGTCGAGGGCCTGCTCGTACTCCAGCGTGTCCCTCTTCATACGCCCTCCCCAGGACTGCGACTGACACCGTAATGGATCAGGATGGTGGTGTGTGACGGTTCCTGCGCGCGGAGTTGCGAATTCGGTGTGTTCACGCCTCGGCGCTCGCACCGAACGCGACGGCGTGGTTCGAGATCCTGGGCATCGTCTCGTTGGGGGAGCGGCGCAGCAGTTTCATGCTGCGGCCCTCGACCCACGCGTTCCAGGACTTGAGGTAGTACAGGAGGTGCTCGCGGGAATCGTCCCGGCGGCGGCCGGTATCACCGTTGGCCATCTTCAGCATGGTGTTGCGGAGGGTGAGGCGGGGATCCCCGACCTTCAGCATGGCGCCTGCGATCACACCCTCGCACCAGGGGGACTGGTCGATGTCGGGCCGTGCCTCGGTGGTGAGGTACCAGCCGATCGTTGCAGCGGTGATGGTGATGCGGCAGCCGCGGTTGAACGCAAGTCCGTGAGTGACCGCGTCGCGCATGCCGGGGTGCTTCCCCAGCAGTGACAGTAGTTGGTCGTTGCTGGTGACCGACGACCCGCCGCTCCAGGCGGAGTTGGGGGCATTCAGAAAGAGATGAAGGCCACGAAGGGCGGCCGCCAGGTAATTGGCATTGGCCTCACCCGCGAGTGCGAGTGTGTCGCGGCCCGTGCGCTTGCGACCCGTGTCCATGACGCTGAAGGCGGTTCGGGGTACGCCGTGTGTGACGGTCAGTGACACCGCGACACCGGCCTTGACGATCGCCGCCAGGCGGTGCTGGCCGTCGATGAGTACACCGTCCTCGTCGAAGGCGATGCCCTGGTGTGTGAGCTGCCATTCACCGCGTTCAATCTGCGCGGCGAGCTGTTGAACCGTGCCCTTGCTGAGCGGGCGGTTGCTCGTGTTGTGCGTGAGCCACTCGGCTGCCAACTCGGGTGCCACGTCCAGGATTTCCATGTGCATGGGTGGAGGCCTTTCCGGAGGGCGACGGCGCGCAGCAGTGGGCTGCGTGCACGGATAGGGTGCAGCTCGACTGTGAACTTAGTCAATATAATCACGAGAAGGGGTCGCGTTCGGTCGGGCGCTTGCTGCTACTCTCCATTCGTGTGCTGAGTTCACACTTGTGCGAGGGGCGTGCTGGGGGGCACGGATGACACCCTCGCTCGGGGTGGCCGGGGCGGGATTTCACAAGTTGGCCACCTTCTCGGCGGCCCTCACCAGCAGTGGAGTGGCATGTGAGCCAGAACCAGAGTGTGCTCGGCGACGGGATTCAGCCGGTCGGTTCCGTGTACGAGTACAAGGACGGGTTGAGCGTCCGGGTCGACGGGGTCATGCCGTACGAGCTGGTCGACGCGGACGACTCCTACGGCTACCGGCAGGGTGACGACATCGTCCGGTGCACCCTCCACCTGAGCAACGGGACCGGCCGGCCCGTGGACGCGAGCGGAATCAGCCTCACGGTCCGTGGCGGACCGTACGGGAAGTCCGCCCGGCAGGTGCAGGACCACAAGACCGAGACGCTCGACGACGAGCTCGACGGGACACTGCGTACGGGGCGACGGCTCTCGGCCACCTGGGCGTACAGCATTCCGGCCGGCACGGCGGGTGAGCTGGACTTCGAGTTGCGGTTCCCGGACGGCCGCGAGGACGTCAGCTTCACCACGGCAGCCCTCCCGTCCCGGCCCGTCGATCCCCGGGTGCCGGCCGCCCGGACCGCGCCGGCGGCCCTCCCCGACCAGGCTGTCCTGTTCGGCGACGACCAGCGGTCACTGTTCGACACGGCGGAGCAGGACGATGACGGTGACTACGTCGTCGTCCGGCCGAGCGGTCCTGCCGCGCAGATACCCACACAGTCCGCCGCAGAGACCGACGCCGCTCGGGTGCGGCAGATCTTCCGCTTCCTGGCCGAGGCCGAGGAGTCCAAGGCAAGGCCCGTCCGAACGCTCGACGGGGCGGCCGGAGCCGTCTGGTTCGACGAGCTGCCGCACGACGCCGGTGTCGCCGTGATGACCGACGGACCGCTGTCGACCGACGGCCCGGCGTGGCTGACCGTCGCCCGGCCCGAGCGCGAGGACGCTCCCCAGCCGAAGCCGCTGCTCGCCCCCTGGGTGGACGAGACCCGCATCCGGGACTTCAGGCAGACCCGCGCCCCGCACCTGCGCCAGCGGATCGAACCCCGGTTCCCGGACTGGTCCCGGGGAACCCCGCTCGAGAAGACGTACCACGAACTCGAAGCGCACCCGAAGCGCGAGAAGATCGAGAAGCTGTACGCGGCGTGGGAGCAGGACTGGGCCGGCTGGGCGGAGCGGCGGCGGGCGATCGACCCACTCGTCAGGCTCTACGACCGGCTCCACAAAATGCACGAGGATGCCGCGAACCTCGGCGAGGCCTACGAACTCGTCCTCGGTTTCGGGCGGCTGACCTGGGAGACCACCGGCGGCCAGCGCGTGGAACGACACCTCGTCACGCACCGGGCCACCGTCCAGCTGGACCCCTCGACGGGCACGCTCACCGCCGCTCCCGACCCGAGCGGCGTGGGCATGGAGCTGGAAGAAGGCATGCTCGACGGCGCGCAGCATGTGCCGGGGCCGGTGCGCGAGGAGATCACAGGCGTCCTCGAAGGTGCCTCGGACGCCACCGACCCGGAGCACCTCGGCGCTCTGCACACAGCGCTGCGAAGCTGGGTCAACGCAGCCCACAGTGCCGGGATCTACGCACCGTCCCTGGAACGTGCCAGGCCGCGCAGTCTGGACGTGCCCCACGTAGGGCTCGCTCCGGCGCTCGTCCTGCGCGAACGCAACCGCCGTTCCACCCTGGACGCGCTCAAGGCCATCGCCCGGCAGGTCGACGGCGGCACACCTCCCACCGAACTGCTCGGCTACATCGCAGGCCGCGGCGGTGCGCTCACGGCTGCCGGACTCGCGGCGGCCCAGGAGGACGGGACCCGGGCGGGCGGCGACGAGATGTACTTCGCGCTTCCCGCCAACGAGGAGCAGCGGACCATCGCCGAACGGCTCCGTGCCAACCGGCTCGTCGTCGTCCAGGGACCGCCCGGTACCGGCAAGACGCACACCATCGCCAACCTGGTGACCGACCTCCTCGCTCAGGGGAAGCGTGTCCTCATCACCAGCCACACCCCGCGCGCCCTGCGCGTCCTGCGCGACAAGCTGCCCGAGTCCGTACGGGACCTGTGCGTGAGCCGTACCGAGGACGGGGCCGCCGCGCAGCGTGAGCTGGAGGCTTCCGTCAGCAGAATCCTCAACGAGTACGCCGGATACGACCCGGATGCCTCACAACGCGAGATCCGGAAACTGCAGGGACGGCTGACCGCCGCACGGTCCGCCCAGCAGGCCATGCTGCGTGACCTCGCCCTGCTGCGGCAGCAGGAGACCGACCGTTTCGGTCCGGAGATCGGCGACTACAGCGGGAGCCTGGCGGAGATCGCAGGGCGTCTCGCCGCCGAGAGGGAGGAGTACGACTGGCTGGGTCCGGTCCCACAGGAACAGCCGGCCCTCGCAGCCGACGAGGCGCTGCGGCTGCTGCACGCCACACGTGCCTTCACCCCGCACCACAGGGAGCTCGCAGCCGACGTGCCCGGTCCCTCCGAGCTGCCGGGGCCCGGCGACTTCGAGGAAGCCGTCGACGTCGTGCGCTCCGCCGAGGAGGCGCACGCGGCCGTGCGGCAGGACACGTTGAGCCAGCAGTACGACCTGGCGGTACGTGGCCTCTCCGAGGGAGAGCAGGAGCGGATATCGGCCGCTCTCGACACCTTCGCGAGCGGCCGGGTACGCGCCGGGGCACTGGCCGCCGCGGCGGGTGAGTGGGCGGTCGCCCTCCTGCGCGAGGTCGGTGCCGGTCAGGACTGGCAGGCCCGCAGCAGGCACACCGCCGTGACGGAGGCACTGGCCACCGCCGACGCCTCGCTCTCCGTCCTGGGTAACGCCATGGTCAGCGGCCTGGAGCGGTACGACCCGGTCACCGCACTCGCCCAGGCGACCGCCCTGTACGACGGCCTGCGCCAGGGGCAGAAGCTGAGGGGGCCGCTCGGCATGCGCTCGAAGCTGGCCAAGACGGCCGGACCGTTCGTGGAGGCCGTGCGGGTCGACGGACGCGCCCCCGAGGACACGGACACGGTTGCCGTCGTTCTCGCCCGCATCCAGCTCGAACTACGCCTCACCCAGGTCGAGTCCGAATGGGGAGGCGGAAGCCCGGCGGGTCCCTGGCAGGGGCACGGGCCCCGGCTCGCCCGCCTGCGGCAGGAGGCTGAGGTGCTCGACGCGCTCCTCGCTGTCGCCGCAGCCCGTACCGAGGTGCTCACCGCCGGCGCGACCTCTCCCGAGCTGGCCGTCGCCCCCTGGCACGACCTGGCCGTCGAGAACGCGGTCCGGGCGCTGCTGCGCGCCGCGACCACACTCCGGGCGGCCGAGCGGTCGCGCCGGGTCATCGCCGAGACCGAGGAGCTGCTGCGCGCCTGGAACGAGCGTGCGGGTGTCTCCCCTGCGGTGGGGCGTGCACTCGACGCCGTACGCGCCAGGAACCCCCAGGGGTACCGCGAATTCAGCCAGGAGATCGCCGAGGTCCGCGATGCGGCCCGGCTGCGCGCCGAACAGCACGCGTCGCTCACCCGTGTCCAGGAGGCCTTCCCTTCCCTGGCCGACCGGATCACCGGCACTCCCGAGGACGCCGGCTGGGACGAACGTCTCCCCGCCCTCGGGCACGCGTGGGCGTGGTCCGCCTGGCACGAACGGATGGAACGGCTCACCGACCCGGACGCCGAGCGCGCCCTGCGCCGGCGGCTCACCGAGGCCGACGACGAGGCCCGCATCATGCTTGCCCGCCTCGCCGCCGCACGAGCCTGGCACCGTTGCCTCGGACTGCTCACCGGCGACCAGTCGCGCGCGCTCAGCGCGTACCAGCAGGCTGCCCGCCGCATCAAGGGCAAGTACCAGCACCGCTACCGGCGCGACGCGCAGGCCGCTCTGCGCAAGGCCCAGACCGCCGTGCCCGCCTGGATCATGCCGCTGCACCAGGTCGCGGAGACCGTGCCCATGGACCGGCCCGGCATGTTCGACGTCGTCATCGTCGACGAGGCCAGCCAGTCCGGACTGGAGGCCATGCTCCTGAGCTGGCTCGCGGACCGCATGGTCGTCGTCGGCGACAGCAAGCAGGTCAGCCCCTCCAACGTCGGACTCAAGCAGGACGAGTACTTCCACCTCCGGGACCGGCTGCTCACCGGACTGGAGGCCGACGTCCGGAGCCTGTTCGGACCGGAGTCCAGCTTCTTCGACCTCACCGAGGCGCTCTCGGCCGGCCGCGGCACGCTCATGCTCAAGGAGCACTTCCGCTGCATGCCCGAGATCATCTCCTTCTCCAACGAGCTCTGTTACAACGGCAGGCTGCAGCCCCTGCGCCAGTACGGAGCCGACAGGCTCCCGCCGGTACGAACGGTGTACGTCGAGAACGGTGAGGCCGTCGGCGCCAACAGCCGTCTGGCGAACACCGCCGAGGCGGAGGCCCTTGTCGCCGAGATCGTGCGCTGCTGCGCCGATCCGGCGTACGACGGCAGGACGATGGGTGTCATCAGCCTGCGCGCGAGCAAGGCACACCTGGCGGAACTGGAGAACCTGCTGGCCGAACGCCTGGACTACGAGCAGCGCGAGGAGCGGCGTATCCGGGTCGGTGACGCCGAGGACTTCCAGGGCGACGAGCGGCACGTCATGTTCATCTCCTGCGTCAACTCGCCCACCACGGCGGCCGGGACCGTGCCCGGAGGCTTCACCGGAAAGACGTACGAACAGCGCCTCAACGTGGCCGCCTCGCGCGCCCAGGACCAGCTGTGGGTGTTCCACAGCGCCCGTGCCGACCAGTTCCACGCGAACGACCTGCGCCGGCAGTGGCTCGACCACCTCACCCGGCCCGCCGAGGACGGGACCGTGACGGTCGCGGGGGAGGTGCTGCCCGATGTACGGCACGAGGCGTTCGACAGCCTCTTCCAGCAGCAGGTGTACCTGGAACTGACAGGACGCGACTACCGCGTGCGGCCCGGGTACCGGGTCGGCCGGCACGCCATCGACCTGGTGGTCGAGGGCGGTACGCGCCGACTCGCCGTCGCCTGTGACGGCGACACCTTCGCGGAGGGTGAGGACGCTTCGACCGGGGCCGCCCGGCAGCGTGATCTGGAGCGGGTCGACTGGACGTTCATACGCATCCGGGGAAGCCGCTTCCACCTGGACCGGGACCATTCCCTGGCGCCCTTGTGGGCGGAGCTGGAGCGGCTGGGGATCGATCCCGTCACCGACGAGCCCGACACGGTACAGGGCCAGCCGCAGGGGGCCCAGGCAGCCCCAGGGGTGCAGGGCGTGCCGGCCGAGGCGGACCACATCGCCGCGACCGACGTGAAGCCCCCGGTTCCCGCGTCGACCGAGCCGGCCGTCATCGCACCGCCGCCGGAGGTACCGGCCTCAGTCGTACCGGTACAGGACGCTCTCGACGTGCAGGGTACCGGCGACACCGGGCCCGCCCCGCAGGGCGCCTTCCCTGTACGGGAGATCCCGGCCGCGGCGTTCCAGCGAGTGGTCCAGGAGATGCAGCAGGTGCAGGCCGCCATCGACGCACCCGACGTGACACCGGAGGGCCTGGACGCCCCCAACCTGGTTTTCCTGCGGCGGACCCAGGCCGACCAGCGCGATCGCCGCACCAAGCGCCTGGCGTTCCTGCGGGCGTTCCTCGACACGGTCGCCGTCGGCGGCGGAGTACCGGAGGTGGTCGTACCGGGTGCGCTGCTCATCCTCGAGATCGACGGGCGGGTCGACGAGGACACCCTGTACACCGTCGCCGAACTGTCCACCGACGGAGCGGACATCGTCTCCCCGTCCTCACCGCTCGGACATGCTCTGATGTGGCAGCGGGCGGGGCGTGACCTCTCGTACAGCGCCTCACAGGACAAGGCACACAGGGTCGTCGTCCGGGAGATCCGGGCCTGACGCGACCGAAGGGTGCCGGGGCCGCCGCCTGCTCGGGGGCAGCCCCGGCGACTCTCAGCCGGCCACCGGGTCGAGCATCGGGCTGCGCTGCCCGCTCCATGAGACCGACAGCGCGTCACGGGCCCGCGTGCACGCCACGAAGAGCAGGCAGTGCTCCGCGAGCAGATCCGACTGGTGCTGCACCGGATCCACCTCGGCCGGCGTCACCTGTGCGGCGAACGGCAGCACCTTGGCGGTCACTCCGACCACGGCCACGCAGCGGAACTCCAGCCCCTTCATGGCGTGCATCGTGGCGACCCGGACACCGGAGACCCCACGGCCCGGATCGTCCTTGACGGCTACGGCGGGAACCCCGTCGCGACGCAACCGTGTGATGACCGCGTCGACGAGGGTGTTGAAGCGGGCGCACACCGCGATCTCGGAGGGCTTCACCTTGTCCTCCTCGATCCACGTGCGGATCTGTGCGGTCAGCGCCTTGAGCTCCTCGTCCTGACTGTCGTAGCCGCGCGCGGCGGGGAGTCGGCCGTGCAGCTGAGAGCGGTAGCCGTGCAACGAGTCGCGACCGGCGTCGTCCTCGTCGTCCTCGCCGAGCCGGCCCACCGGCTGTCCGTCGAGCAGGGCCGCGGCCCAGCGCAGGATCTCCTCCGTACTCCGGTAGTTGAGCCGCAGCCGGGAGGTCCGGCCGCGGACGTGGATGCCCAGCGACCGCAGCGAGACCCGGGAGTCGTAGACCCGCTGATGTGGATCTCCGACCAGGAACATGTCGTCGGACCGCTCCGCCACACACGCCCGCAGCACCCGCCACTGCGCGGGGTGGAGGTCCTGCGCCTCGTCGACGACCACGTGCCGGTAGCGCGGGCCGCCGCCGGCGAGGAGGCGTGCGGCCTGGTCGCACAGCTGGGTGTACGTCGCCGAGTCCCGGGAGGACAGATCGGTCGTGAAGCGCTCCATCACGCGCCACAGCCTCGCCCGTTGTACCCGCCCCACCTGTGTCCCGCGGCCCCGCCGTACGCAGCGCAGGTACTCCTCCGGTGTACGGAGACCCTGGGCGAGGACGACGTTGCGGAACTCCTGCGCCAGGAACTGTTCGGACCAGGGCAGGTCCTCGCGGGCGGAGGCCCGGGTCCAGGCGCTTCTCTCCGCCGCGCCCGAGAGCGGCCTGGGGGCGCTTCCCCGCGTCTCCCTGACGATGCGGGCAGCGAGCGCGTCCACGGTCGTGACATCGATGCGCCCGAGCAGGTGCGCGTCGCTCTCGCCGAGCAGGAGCGCCAGGCTGTCGCGCAGCGAGGACGCCATGGCGTTGGTGAAGGTGGTCAGCAGTATCCGGTCGTCGTCGCGGCCGTTGCGCAGCAGGTGGCGCACCCGGTGCAGCGCGACCACGGTCTTGCCGGTACCGGGGCCACCGGTGACCTGCGCCGGTCCGTTGAAACCCGGGTGGTACGCATACCGTTTCTGGGCGGGATGCAGGAAGATCCGCCAGTGCGCCAGGTCCTCGGTGAGGATGCGCTCCAGCTCTCCCGGTCCTGTGACCTCCACGATGCGGTCGGGGCTGTTGAGGATCGCCTCGGTGAGGGTGACGGCCGGCCGGTCCCCGGCCGTGCGGACGGTCTGGCCGCGCGAGGCGATCAGCTGTTCCCAGACGTCCTGGACCGGGTATCCGTCCGCCAGGAACTCCAGTACCTCGTACTGGTCGGCCGGCATCATCGGCGGAGCCATGACCGTCAGGTCCTCGGCGGTGACGCAGACCCTGGCCAGACGCAGCACCTGGTCGTCGATGCCGAGATCGCGCAACACGGTGTCCGAGTGCTGCTCGAAGAGCCGGGCAGGGGTGGCGACCGCCTTGTTCTCGAAGTACGTCTCCATCTGCTCCAGGGCCTCGACGTTGCGTACTTCGA
The DNA here is from genome assembly GCF_042871485.1 of Streptomyces sp. NPDC005791. Taxonomy (NCBI): domain Bacteria; kingdom Bacillati; phylum Actinomycetota; class Actinomycetes; order Kitasatosporales; family Streptomycetaceae; genus Streptomyces; species Streptomyces sp. NPDC005791. The sequence goes on along the minus strand of NZ_JBIAIP010000013.1, from coordinate 159,511 downwards.
GGCCGCCGGTGGCACCGTTGACGGAGTAGGCGCGCTTGCGGGCCCAGTTGATCGCTTCGTCGTGCGGGGCGACGCGCAGCAGGGTGAACAGCTCGCTGCCGTCGTCGGGGGCGAGGAGGACACCCCGGTAGAACTTCGTGATGCGGATGGTGCGGATCCGACGGTCGTTCGCCCTTTCCAGCTTCTCCAGATGCATGCCCTTGCTGGCGTGCAGCTGGGGAACCGTCAGGCCCCGGAACATCTGGATCGCGTCCTTGACCTCCTTCTGCACAGGTCTCTGCAACGAGATGAGGTCCGCGACGAAGTCGTCGGAGAGGGCGAGACGGGGCATGGGCGTCCTCAGATCGCGGAATTGTCCGGTGACTGGTGGTCGATGAACAGAATAAGGACTCGGCAGCCGGGGAAGCGAGACTGCACATATTGCTTGTGTGAACTGAGTCAACAGTCTAGGTTGAGGGGGTTGTTGTATGCCGCCGCCTCCACCGGCCCGTCCGAAAGGACCCACCACATGCCGGCCCAGCCCGACCAGGCCGTCCCGCACCCGCTCGACGAAGTGCCGCAGACCTTTCTCTCCGGTGATTCGTACGGTGTGCGGAACGGACTCGTCACCTACATCCAGCGCGACCTGCTGGGGCCCTGGGACGGTGAGACCGAGACGCTGCCCCCGTCCTCCTCCGGTCCGCGCGACCGGTATCTCGTCGGCATGCTCGGTCCGCGTCCCCGTACGACGACCTCGGACGAGATCGCCCTTGCCGCCGCGCAGGGCGCGGACGGTGAGTCCGGGGACGAGAGCGAAGGCGACGACAGCGAGCCCCGTGACCATCTGACGCCACAGACCGCCGGGCACATCTGGGCCTCCTCCATGGGGCTCTCCTTCACGGTCCCCGCATCCGTCGGCACACTCAGCGTGACTGCGCGCTGGGGCCGCTACACCCAGTCCGAGGAGACCACGGAGCAGGGGGCGGCCCGCCGGGTGTGGTCGCGCGAGCCGGTCGAGCACCCGGTCGACATCGACGTCACCGATGCGGCCGGCCGGACGGTGTCTCTCGAAGGTGCCGTGGCCCTCGACGTCCAGGTGCGCCACCACACCACCGGTGCGGGTGGCGAGGCCCTGCGCATCGTGGAACTCGCCCTGATCAACGGGCAGGAGGACAGCCGCGACGCCCGGGACGCCCGCTGGCTCTTCCAGACCTCCCTCGAGGTCACGGCCTTCCCCGACGACCAGGCAGCGGTGTTCTTCCCCGTCGACGACCCTCTCGATCCCGCCAACCGGGGCAACGCGCCGGAAGACCCCGAGGACCGCAGGCTCCGGCTGCTGTACCGGGACAGTCTCAGCCACGCCAAGGGCCGCAACGTCGCCGTGCACGCCCACGTACGCGACGGTGAGCGCAACGCCCACCGGCTCACCACGACCTGGCTGCCCGAGTACGACGTCAAGGCCACCACAGCACCCACCGTCCAGGAACTGGACCTGCTGCGCGGTCTGGAACTCGGCATGGACGAGCTGGCCGGACTCGCCGTACCCGGGCGCCGAGGTGATCTCGCCGCCGCTCTCGCGCCCCTCGCCGACGGCTACGCCACCTGGCTCGAACAGCAGCGCCGCAGCGCCCGGTCTCTGCCCCAGGACCTGCGGGAGTCGGCAGATGTCGCCATCGACCAGGCCCTGGACATCTGTGACCGGATCACCCTGGGCATCGACACACTGGCGGCCGACGACACCGCCCTCGCCGCGTTCCGGTTCGCCAACCGGGCCATGGCGTTCCAACGCCGCAACACCGCCATCGCTGGAGCCCGAGCGGGCCGCGAGGACGACAACGGCTCCTACTGGGAGGCTCATGACGAGGTGTACGGCACGGGCAAGGCAGGGGCGAGCTGGCGCCCGTTCCAGCTTGCCTTCGTGCTGCTCAACCTCGCTTCCCTGAGCGCTCCGGACCACCCGCACCGCGGGACGGGACGGGAGGCCCTCGTGGACCTCCTGTTCTTCCCGACCGGTGGCGGCAAGACGGAGGCCTACCTCGGCCTCGCCGCGTACACCTTCGCGCTGCGCAGACTGCAGGGCACGGTCGGCTCCGGCACCCAGGCCCGCAGCGGGGAGGCAGGGGTCGGCGTCCTCATGCGCTACACGCTGCGTCTGCTGACCGCTCAGCAGTTCCAACGCGCGGCCGCGCTCGTGACCGCCTGTGAGGTCCTGCGGCGTGAGGAGTTCGCCCGCGACCCGCGTTGGGGTGCCACTCCGTTCCGAATCGGACTCTGGGTGGGCACCTCGGTCTCGCCCAACTGGTTCGACGAGGCCAAGGAGCAGATCGCTGGCGCCCGTGAGAGCGCCAGCGACAAGCACGCCCGGGTCCTGCAGGTCCTCACCTGCCCCTGGTGCGGCAGCGGGCTGACAGCCCGCTCCCACATGGAGTACGACGAGGCCCGGCGCCGGGTCCTGTTGTACTGCCCGCGCGGCGAGGGTGCTGATCGTTGCCCCTTCTCCCGGCTGGAGGCTCCGGGCGAAGGCATCCCCGTGCTGACGGTCGACGAGGAGATCTACCGCCTCGCGCCGTCGTTGTTGATCGCGACCGTCGACAAGTTCGCCCAGCTCCCCTGGAACGGGTACGCGGGGCTGCTGTTCGGCCGGGTCACGGAGCTCTGTCCACGCCACGGCTACCGGCACGACGACCTGGACGCCAAGACGGGCTGCGGCAGCCGCCACCACGCCAAGAACGGACTGCCCGGCGTCACCGCCCAGCCCGTCACCCGTCTGCGGCCCCCGGACCTGATCATCCAGGACGAGCTGCACCTGATCTCCGGTGCGCTCGGTACCACCGTCGGACTGTTCGAGTCCGCCGTCGACCAGCTGTGCACGTGGGCCTACACCGACGCGGGGGGCCGTCTACACGAAGCCGGTCCCAAGATCGTCGCGTCCACGGCGACCACCAAACGTGCCGCTGATCAGGTGCTCGGTGTCTTCGGCCGCAAGGTCGCGGTCTTCCCGCCCCAGGTTCTGGACGTCGGCGACACCTTCTTCTCCCGACAGGTGGAACTCAGCCGGGAGAATCCCGGCAGGCGCTACCTCGGCGTGTGCGCGCACGGAACCCGGCTCAAGGCGGCCGAGATCAGGGTCGCCGAGATTCTGCTGCTCGCCGGGCAGCAGCTCTTCGACGACTACGGCAAGCCTGCGGACCCGTACATGACGCTCGTCGGCTACTTCAACGCCACCCGTGAACTAGCCGGGATGCGCCGGTACATGGACGACGACATCACCACCCGGGTGCGATCCAACGGCAGCCGCAAAGGACAGGACACCCTGTCCGACCGCATCGTGGGCAGGACCGGGATGCTCAGCATCCAGGAACTGACCTCCCGTATCTCCTCTGCCGATATCGGTGCCGCTCTGAAGCGGCTGGAGACCGGCTTCGATCCGGAACGCGACACCTCCGTGCGCAGGCGCGCCTTCCAGCGCGAATACGCCGTCGCTTACAAGGAGAAGCGTGATCCCCGCGTCTTGATGACCCCCATCGTCCGGCAGGCCGTCGACGTGGCCCTCGCCACGTCCATGCTCCAGGTCGGCGTCGACGTCTCCCGATTCGGGCTGATGCTGGTCGTCGGCCAGCCCAAGAACACCGCCGAATACATCCAGGCATCCTCCCGAGTCGGCCGTGACGCCAGGCGCCCCGGCCTCGTCGTCACCCTCTACAACTGGGCCCGCCCCCGCGACCTCGCCCACTACGAGGACTTCGAGCACTACCACGCCACCTTCTATCGGCAGGTCGAGGCGCTCTCCGTCACCCCGTTCACCCGCCGCGCCCTCGACCGGGGCGTCGCCGCCACCTATATCGCCGCACTGCGGCAGGCGGCGTACGACACCTCCCGCAACCTGGACGCGCACGTGGTCGACCTGGACGGACCGGTCGCCGCCGAGGTGGAGCGCCGGTTCCTGGACCGGGCCGAGCGGGTGGGTCAGGAACGCGCTCGCACGTATCTCTCCGAGCGCCTGGACCGGTTGAAGGACGAATGGCGCCGTAAGCGAGACGAGAGCAGCGCGGCTCTCGGCTACCGGCGGGAGAAACGCAAGAACACCATCGTGAACGGACTCCTGCGGCGGGCCGACGGCTCGCAGTGGACCGAGCTCACCGTCGGCATGTCCATGCGTGAGACGGAGAACGAGATCAACCTGCTGCTGCCGGGCGGCGGTGCGTTCCTCGACGAGCCCGCCGGCGGTGGCCCCGACTGGAATTTCGGCGCCATCGGTACCGACTCCGACGACGCGGCAGTCGTGGACAGTGACGAATACGGTTCCACCACCACCGGCGGGGCCGGAAAGGGTCAGCGATGAGCAACAGCTTCAACCGCAGGGTCGGCGCTGTCCGCCCCAGCCACCTCATGTTCACCACCGGCATCGGCTCGCTCGTCGATCTCCCCAACTTCTCCGTCCTGGTCAAGGGCCTCGATGTCTGGAGCTACTCCGGCGTCACCGACTACGACATCGACGAACCGCGTCTGCGGGCTGCCGCGAACCGCTCCCTCCAGCGCTACGGACGCAACCAGATCGAACAGCTGCGGGCCGCCCCCTGGCTGGAAGGCGGGGACAACGACCCCAAGGGATGGGCCGCCCAAGGGATCGGTGTGCCCGTTACCCCCTTCCCGCAGTGGCTTCGGTGCACCGCGTGCAACGTCCTGGCGGCCGTCGACTCCGGTGAGTACGCCTTCATCAACTCCAATCCGCGCACCCCGCACGAGGCGAAGTTCGTCCACGACTGCAAGAAGGGCAAGCCTCTCGCCGTCGCGGCCCGCTTCACGCTCGTCTGCACCGCGGGACATCTGGACGAGTTCCCGTACACGACTTACGTCCACCACGGCCAGAGCTGCTCCAAAACCGCCCGTCCCAAGCTGCGCATGAAGGATCACGGGGGCAACCAGGCGGCCAACGTCACCATCGAGTGCGTCGCCTGCGGCACGAAGCGCAACATTCGTGAGGCCATGGGCGAACGGGGTCGCCGCAACCTGCCCCGATGCCGGGGGCGTCACCCGCACCTGAACAGCTTCGAGCCGGACGGTTGCGAGGAGAACGCCGTACTGATGGTCGCCGGCGCATCCAACCAGTGGTTCCCGCTGACTCTCAGTGCGCTCGCGTTGCCGAAAGGGCGGGGCGCGGACATCGACAAGCTGCTCGAGGACCACTGGCCGGATCTGCAAGTCATCGGGGAGCGTGCTCAGTTCGACTTCATGAGCGGCATGGCCAAGTTCGGATTCCTGAAGGAGTTCGACGCGGATGCCGTCGTCGCCGCCATCGCGGCCCGCAAGGCGGGCACCGAAGGGGTGGCCCCCTCCGCCCCCGATGTCCAGGAGGGCCTGTACGGCCCTGAGTGGGAGGCCCTGTCCGGCCCGGTCCCACAGCCGAGTGACGATTTCGCGCTGCGGCAGGTTTCCGTGCCGGAGCCGCTGGACGAGCTCTTCTCCGACGTACGCCAGGTCGAACGTCTGCGTGAGGCACGAGCGTTGATCGGCTTCACCCGACTCGACGCACCCGACCCGGAGTCGCCCGAGATCGGCCGCAGGGTCGACCTCTGGCGCAGCGCACAGAACTGGGTGCCGGCCAGTGAGGTGCGCGGTGAAGGGATCTTCCTGCGGGTGCGCGACGAGCTGATGGCTGAATGGGTGGCAAAGGTGGGGAAGTCGCCGCAGCTCCAGGCCCACCGGGAGGCCTTCGGCCGCTTCCGCACCAACCGCAGGTCGGACCGCAAGACCACCAGTGATTTCGATCCGCAGCACGGCTGGCCCGGTGCGCGCTACATCGCGCTGCACACGCTTTCCCACCTGCTGATCCGTACCATCGCGCTGGAGTGCGGCTACAACTCGGCTTCCCTTGCCGAGCGGATCTACGCGGGCGACGAGGAGAACCCGAGGACCGGCATCCTCATCTACACCGCCGTCCCCGACTCGGAAGGCACCCTGGGCGGCCTCGTCTCGCTGGCGGAGGAGAGGGAGTTCGGCCGGATCGTCCGCCGAGCGCTGGGTGACGCGTCCCACTGCTCGGGCGACCCGCTGTGCTCGGAGAGACTGCCGCACGATCCTGCGGACTTCCTGCACGGAGCGGCCTGTCACATCTGTCTCTTCGTATCCGAGACCACATGCGAGCGGGGCAACCGCTTCCTCGACCGCCGCTTCCTCGTACCCCTCGCCGGGGACAAGGACGAGGTGCTCACGCCTCCTGGTCTGCTGCCGTGAGCAGACGTAGGTTCGAGGCCGCGGCCGAGGCGGCGGCCGTGGCTCTCGGCCCTTCCCGCACCAAGGACCTCGCGGGGCTGCTGGCCCGTGGACACGGCAAGGAGCGGGCGCTGACCGAACTCGCGACGCCCGGAGTCCGGGAGGCCGTCGCGAGGGTGTACGAGGGTCTGGACGCGGACGCGCTGTCCCGTGCCGAGGCGGCGGCCTACCTGCGGGGGTATGTCGCGGCGCAGCTCAGCGCACGGAACGCGGTCCGGGTCGCGACGGTGTGGAGCGGGCCGTCCACCCCCGGGGTGCCGGTGAGGGCGACGGCCCAGGTGCTGGTCGAGGTCATAGGCGAGGCCCGGGACGAGCTGCTTGCCATGACGTACGCGGCACGGCCCTATCCGGCACTGACACACGCCCTGACCGAGGCGACGGCCAGAGGGGTGCGGGTACACGTGGTGGTCGAGACCTTGGCAGGCGCACGTGGGCTTCTGGCGGGCCGGGAACCCGCCGGTGCGTTCGCGGCAGTACCGGGACTGCACCTGTGGCACTGGGTACGCGACCCGGCTGCCGGTCCCGCCTCGCGTCAGCATGCGAAGCTCGCCGTCGCCGACCGCCGAGTTCTCTTCCTGGGCAGCGCCAACCTGACGGAGTCGGCTGCCCGGCGCAACATCGAGGCGGGAGTCCTGGTGCGGGGCGGGGACGCGCCGCAGCGGGCCGCCGAGCACATCGTGGAGTTGCAGCGCCGAGGGGTGCTGCAGTCGCTCCAGACTCACGGCCCTGTCCAGGCGCGTCGGTGAATGGCTGATCAGCGGTACCGTCCCGAGGAACGCGTCACCGGACCGTCCTCTCCAGCGGGAGATCTCGATACCGAACCGCAAGCCAGGAGTACCCCCGGACTCGTGACGGCTTCGGGAGTCCCGCGGGCGCGGGTTTCAACAACCGCGCTCTACTGCCAGGTCGCGGTGTCCGGGTCGATGCCGTGGGCGCGTGCGCCCGCGTCGATGACTCGGCGGAACCATGTGGCAAGCCCGGCGCGCATGCCGTCGTAGTGGGCGGCGAATGCCGACCGGGGTTCCCATGATCGCCGTCCCGCAGGGCGCCGAGCAGTTCATGAACGCGGACCGGCTCGTGGAGCTGGGTGTGGCCCGCCGCATCGACACGGCGGACGCCACCGCAGATGCGCTGCGCACCGCGCTCACCGAGCTCGTCGCCGACCCCGACGTCGCCCGGCGCTCGGCGCGGCTCCGCGCCGAGGCCCGGGCCGAGGGCGGCACGGGGCGGGCGGCCGGCCTCGTCGAGGAGATGCTGGGCTGACCCACGGACCGGCCCGGGGGCCTCAGGCGGGGCTCGAACCCCCGCCTGAGGCGGCCGCCGTCTCCCGTGGGGCGTCCGAGCCCCTGCGGCGCATCGACAGGAGCAGGGTCAGGACGGTGCCGACGACCGCCCAGGCGGAGAGCACCAGCAGGGGACCGGTGACCGCGTTGCCCTTGAAGTACGCGATCGAGCGGGCCACCCAGGTCCCCGCGCCGGGTGGCAGGGCGGGGCCGATCGCCCGCCAGAAGTCCGGCAGCATCGGCAGCGGGAAGGCGCCGCCCGCGCTCGGGTTGCCCGCGATCACGATGAGCAGGACGGCCAGGCCGATCCCGACGATGCCGGTGAGCGCCTCCAGGGCGAGCGTGATCATGCCGACCGCGAAGACGGTCAGGGCGCCCAGGCCGGCCAGGGCCCACACGCTGCCCGGGAGTGCGCCGAGCACCGGGCCGATGATGACCGCGCCGCCGATCCCGCCCGCGATCGAGTACAGGGCCATGACCGCCGTGCGGATCACCGCGCGCTGCCGGTTGGCGGGTTTGGCGCCCGCGCTGATCGCCAGGATCGACGCGCAGAGGTAGCCGCCCACGCACCAGCCCACGACCAGGTAGAACGACGAGAGGCCGTCGAAGTCGTCCGGGGAGGCGGGGGCCACGTCCACGGTCCGTACGGTGCGCTGCCGGGGGCCCTCCGCCTGCTCGATGATCCTGGTCAGTGAGGTGGCCAGGACGGTGCCGCCGCCGGAGGCCACGAGCACGGTGTCGGTCGCCCCGGTGGGGCTGACGACCAGGGCTCCGTCGATGTCACGGTTCTCGATCTGCCGCCGGGCCTCGGCCTCGCCGGAGACCGCGCGTGGATCGAGCGGGCCGCCCGGCAGGCCGTCCAGCTGGGCGACGACCTGCCCGGACGCCTGCTGCGGGGCGACGACCCCGAAGGGGACGTCCGTCGGGTCGGGCCGGTGCAGCGCGCCGACGTAGGAGGCGATGAACAGCAGCTGCAGCGCCAGCACGCCGATGACCAGCAGTGCGGCCCGTGCGGTGACGGCGCTCTTCACCTCGTCAGCGAGAGTCATGCCCCCACGGTCCGGGCGGGGCGTGGTTCGCGCAGGCGGGGGCGGGCCGAATGGCGGAGGTGGCCGCACCCTCGGTTATCGTACGAACGTTCGAAATTTGGTCTATGGTGGAGAGCGAGGGGGTGGTGAGTACGGATCGGTCCAGGAGGTGCGGATGTCAGGGTTCACGCATCTGCGTACCGTTTCCGGCTTCTCCCTGCGGTACGGGGCCTCGCATCCGGAGCGGCTGGCCGAGCGCGCCGCCGAGCGGGGGATGGACGCCCTCGCGCTGACCGACCGCGACAGCCTCGCGGGCGCGGTCCGCTTCGCCAGGGCCTGCGAGAGAACCGGGATACGGCCGATCTTCGGAGCGGAGCTCGCGGTGGCGCGGCAGGCCGGCGGAGAGGGGCGTACGTACAGACCGCGCACGCCGGTCCGAGGGGGCGCCTTCGTCGATGAATCCGCACCCCGGGTCACCTTCCTCGCCCGGGACGGCGCCCACGGGTGGGCCGAGCTCTGCCGGCTGGTCACCGCCGCCCATGCCCCGGGCGCCGAGGGCCCGGACGCCGGGCAGCCCCTGGTCGGCCGGGACGCGCTGCCCGCCGAGGGGCTCACCGTGCTGCTCGGCCCCGCCTCCGAGGTGGGCGCCGCACTGGCCGCGGGCCGGCCCGACCGGGCCGCCGCGCTGCTCGCTCCCTGGCGGGAGATCTACGGCGACGCACTGCGCATCGAAGCCGTCCACCACGGCCGCGAGGGCACCGGCCCGGGCTCGCTGCGGCTCGCCGCCCGGACCGTCGGCTTCGCCGCCGAGCAGGGGGTGCGGGCCGTGCTGACCAATGCCGTCCGGTACGCCGACCCCGGGCAGGGGCCCGTCGCCGACGTGCTCGACTCGGCCCGCAGGCTCGTCCCCGTCGACCCGCGCCGTTCCCCCCTCGACGGCGGGGAGCGCTGGCTCAAGGACGCCCACGCGATGCGGGAGACCGCAGAGCGGATCGCCTCCGCCGCGGGGCTCGGACGGGACGCGGGGCAGCGGCTGCTCGCGGAGACCCGGCGTACCGCCGACGCCTGCCGTGTCGACCCTGCGGACGACCTCGGCCTGGGCAGCGTCCACTTCCCCGAGCCACGTCTCGTCGGAGTCGGCCGACGCACCGCCCAGCGGGTGCTCGCCTCCCGCGCCGCCGCGGGCATGGTGCGGCACGGCTACGACCGCAGACGCGACTACTGGGAGCGGATGCACCACGAGCTGGACATCATCGCCCACCACGGCTTCGCCTCCTACTTCCTGACGGTCTCCCAGGTCGTCGACGACGTGAAGGACATGGGCATACGCGTCGCCGCGCGCGGCTCCGGGGCCGGCTCCCTGGTCAACCACCTGCTCGGGATCGCCCACGCCGACCCGATCGAACACGGGCTGCTCATGGAGCGGTTCCTGTCCAAGCGGCGCTTCGTGCTGCCCGACATCGACATCGACGTCGAGTCGGCACGCCGCCTGGACGTCTACCGCGCGATCATCGGGCGCTTCGGCGCCGAGCGGGTCGCGACCGTCTCCATGCCCGAGACCTACCGGGTGCGCCACGCCATCCGCGATGTCGGGGCCGCGCTCTCCATGGATCCGGCCGAGACCGACCGGCTCGCCAAGGCCTTCCCGCACGTCCGGGCCGGGGACGCCCGCGCCGCGATGGAGGAACTGCCCGAACTGCGCGCCGTGGCCGGGCGGAAGGAGAAGTACGGCCGGCTCTGGGACCTGGTGGAGTCGCTGGACGCGCTGCCCCGCGGCATCGCCATGCATCCGTGCGGGGTGCTCCTCTCGGACGACTCGCTGCTGCGGCGTACGCCGGTCATGCCCACCAGTGGCGAGGGTTTCCCCATGTCCCAGTTCGACAAGGACGACGTGGAACACCTCGGGCTGCTCAAGCTCGACGTGCTCGGCGTACGGATGCAGTCGGCGATGGCGCACGCGGTGACCGAGGTGAAGCGGGCCTCGGGGCAGGAGGTCGACCTGGACGCCGTGCCGCAGGGCGACCCCGAGACGTACCGGCTGATCAGGACCGCTGAGACGCTGGGCTGCTTCCAGATCGAGTCGCCGGGCCAGCGCGACCTGGTCGGCCGGCTCCAGCCCTCCACCTTCCACGACCTGGTGGTCGACATATCGCTGTTCCGGCCGGGCCCGGTCGCCGCCGACATGGTGCGGCCGTTCATCGAGGCCAGGCACGGCCGCGCGCCCGTGCGGTATCCGCACCCCGACCTGGAGGAGGCACTGCGCGACACCTACGGGGTCGTCGTCTTCCACGAGCAGATCATCGAAATGGTGAACATCATGACCGGCTGCGGACGCGGCGAGGCCGACCGGGTGCGGCGCGGACTCTCCCACCCGGAGTCGCAGGCCCGCATCAGGGTCTGGTTCGCACAGCGGGCGGCGGGGAGGAAGTACGACGCCGAGGTGATCGCCCGCGCCTGGGAGATCATCGAGGCGTTCGGGAGCTACGGCTTCTGCAAGGCGCACGCCGTCGCCTTCGCCGTGCCGACGTACCAGTCGGCCTGGCTCAAGGCGCACCATCCGGCGGCCTTCTACGCCGGGCTGCTCACGCACGACCCCGGGATGTACCCGAAGCGGCTGCTGCTCGCGGACGCGCGGCGGCGCGGGGTGCCGGTGCTGCCGCTGGACGTGAACCGGTCGGCGGCCACTCATCGGATCGAACTGGTGTCTGGCGACAACGGTGATAAATGGGGATTGCGGCTGGCCCTCTCGGATGTCCACGGCATCAGTGAGGCCGAGGTCGCCCGGATCGAGGCCGGGCAGCCCTACACCTCGCTGCTGGACTTCTGGCAGCGGGCCAGGCCCGGAAAACCGGCTGCCGAAAGGCTGGCCCAGGTCGGCGCGCTGGACGCCTTCGGCGCCAACCGCCGGGATCTGCTGCTGCATCTGTCCGAGCTCCACCGCGCCCAGCGGGGCTCCGGTTCCGGCGCGGTGGGCGCCCAGCTCCCGCTCGGCGACGGGCACCGGACCGGCACCGTCGGGCTGCCCGACCTCAACGACGCCGAACGTCTCAGCGCCGAACTCGGCGTCCTCAGCATGGACGTGTCCCGCCATCTGATGGGCGACCACCACGCCTTCCTGGAGGAGCTGGGCGCGATCTCCGCCAAGCGGTTGCGGGAGGCCGGACACGGGGAGACCGTGCTGGTCGCGGGCGCCAAGGTGGCCACCCAGACCCCGCCGATCCGCTCCGGGCGCCGGGTCGTCTTCACCACCCTGGACGACGGGACGGGCCTGGTCGACCTCGCCTTCTTCGACGACAGCCACGCCGCCTGCGCGCACACCGTCTTCCACTCCTGGCTGCTGCTCGTGCGCGGGGTGGTCCAGCGGCGCGGCGCGCGCAGTATGAGCGTGGTCGGCTCGGCGGCCTGGAATCTGGCGGAGCTGGCCGAACTCCGGCGCACCGGCGGCCTCGACGCGGTCGCGGCACGGCTGGCGGAGGAGCCCGTCTCCGGCGAGGAGGAGACAGCCGACGGAGGCCGCCGCATCCGGCTGCCGACCGGCTACGAGATGAACCCGTGGTCCGACCTCCAGCCCGCGGGTGAAGGCATGCCCACCGGAAGGAAGCTGTGGCACCGGAGCCAGGGGAGCGCGGGATGAACGACCAGCCGGCCGTCCTGTGCCTGCGGTTCCGCCGGATCGGCGGCGGACTGCCGGACAGTGCGGGTTACGAGGGACTGCTCGCCCTCCTCGGAGCGTTCACCCCGGTCGTCGAGGCGGCACCGCCGGGCGCCGCGCTCGCCGATGTCAGCGGCGCACTGCGCTACTTCGGGCAGGACGCGGCGGGTCTGGCCTCGGTGATCCGGGTGCGTGCCCTCGCGCTGCACGGCGTGGACTGCGCGATCGGGGCGGCCTCCAACCCCATGCTGGCCCGGATGGCCGCACGGCAGGCGACGGCCGGGACGACCTTCGTGGTGCCTCCCGGTGAGCACGCCGGCTTCCTCGCGTCCAAGCCCGCCGCCGCGCTGGACGGCGTAGGGGCGGCGACCGCGCGCACCCTGTGCGGATACGGGCTCGACTCCGTCGGCCGGATAGCAGCCGCACCGCTCGCCACCCTGCAGCGGATCACCGGCGTACGGACCGGGCGCGAGCTGTGGGAGCGGGCCAACGGCATCGACCGTACGCGGGTCGTACCGAACGCCGCCGCCCGGTCGATCGCCGCCGAACGTTCCTTCCCCCGCGACGAACTGGACCCGGAGCAGCACCGCCGCGCGCTCCTCTCGCTCACCGAGGAACTGGGCGCCAGGCTGCGCGGCGACGGTCAGGTGTGCCGCTCGCTCGCGGTCTCCGTGCGCTACGCCGGCCGCACCGGTTACGCCACGCTCACCCGTAGCCGTACGCTCCCGGAGCCCACCGCCCACTCGGCGGCGCTCAGCTCGCTCGCCTACCGGATCCAGGACTCGTTCGCCCTGCAGCGGGCCCGGGTGCGGGGGATCGGGCTACGGGCGGAAGGCCTCGACGACGCGGAACGCGCCGCCCACCAGCTCACCTTCGACCCGGTGGACGAACGGGCGCGGCGGATCGAGGCGGTGTCCGACAGGCTGCGGGCCAGGTTCGGCCCGCAGGCCGTGAAGCCGGGACGGCTCGCGGCCTGACCTCGGTGGACGCGTACCGCCGGGCCCCCGGTGGACCGGAGGGCCCGGCGGTCACCGGGTCAGGCGCGGTGCGCGCCGCCCGCGGCCCGGCGGCGGACCGAGACGAACAGGACGCTCGCGCCGACGGCCAGCGCGGCGGCGCCGCCGATCGCGAGGGAGGAGGTGCTGCTGCTGCCACCCGTCTCGGCGAGAGCCACGTCCGAGGGAGCCGCGCCCGCGGGGGAGGCGGCGACGTTGTTCGGCTCCGGAGCGTTCGCCCCGGCCCCGTCCGCCCCGGTCGCCCCGTCGGCCGGGGCCGCCTCGGTCACCTCCGCGTTGGTCGCCGCGTCGTCGTCACCGTGACCGTCGTGCTCGACGGAGGACTTGTCGGCACCCTCGTCGATCTCCTCCTCGGACGGGGCCGACGCGGCCGGTGCCGGGGCCGCCTCGGCGGTGCCGTCTCCAGCGCTCTCACCGCCGAAGTCCACGTCGGAGCAGGCGTAGAAGGCCTCGGGGGAGTCCGACCGCTGCCAGACCGTGTAGATCAACTGCCGCCCCGACGCCTGCGGCACGGTGCCGTCGAAGACGTACGACCCGCTCTCCAGCGCCGGGTCCGTGGCCGTGGCGAACGGCTTCTCCTCGAGGTCCGACCACTTCAGCGGCTGCGCCGGGTCGTAGCTCGCCTTGGTCAGGTACAGCTCGAACGATCCCTTGTGCGGAGCCGTGGCGCGGAACCGGAAGGTGTGGCTGCCCGCCTCCATGGGCGTGGACGGCCAGTCGGCGCGCGGCAGGTCGAGCCCCTTGAACTTGTCGTTACCCGCGCTGCACAGCTTGCCGTCCGGGATCAGCTCGCGGTGCTTGCCCGCCGCGTTCGCGATGTTCACGCCGTTCCAGTCGTACAGCGCCTGGGTCCCGCCCGCAGCCACCGCCGCCTTGCAGGCAGCGGACCGCGGGTTCTCCGGCCCCTCGGCGAAACAGGCCGAGACCCGGCTGACGGGATCGCTCAGCGAACCGTGCGCGGCGGCCGGGGCGGTGGACAGTCCGGCCAGGGCGAGCGGCGCGGCGCCGAGTACGGCGACAGTTGCGGCGAGCCTGCGACGTGCGGGGGCGATGACGGCCATGGTGGTGGTTCTCCTTCGGCGGCACGGCTGTTGACCAGGTCTGGTGATCAGCAAGCTAGCCGTCGCCCGGAGCGGATCCGGGCGGGTGAAGGCGCAGGTGGCGATCGTTATGGCGCTCTTAAGGGACGGTTAGGGGAGGGCTGAGGAAACCCCGCCCCCGAGGCTTCGGCGGGAGGAGTTCCCCACGTGGTGCGCCGGGCACCCGGTGCCCGGCGCACACCACGGCGAGGGCGTCAGACCTGGACGCCCGGTGTCCCGTCCTCCACGACCACGCTCGCCCGGGTGCTGATCGTGGCGTCCGGCTTCGTCACGAAGGGCAGGACGCGGAAGTCGCTCGTCCACCGCTCCCGGTCCACCGTGACACGGACGTAGCCGCGTTGGCTGTTGAAGAACTTCATGTGCGGGTTCGCCGCCAGGAACGTCTCGCCCTGCGCCGTCATGTCCGCGCCGTCGCCCCCGCTCGTGATCGAGGTGCCCACGAACTCCGAGCCGACGGTCGCCGAATCCGGGTCGGTGAAGTCGCGCTTGAGATCCCAGGCGTAGTTCTGGTGGCGGTCACCCGTGATCACCACCAGGTTGCGCACCCCGCGGGTGCCGGCCTCCGCGAGCAGGCGGTTGCGCTCGGCGACGTAGCCGTCCCACGGGTCCATCCAGACCGTGGTGCCCGGGCCGGGATCGTGGTCGGTCTGACCCATCGGGGCCTGGTTCCCGAGGACCTGCCAGCGCGCCCGCGAGCGGCTGAAGCCCTTGAGGACCCAGTCCCGCTGCCGGGACCCGAGCAGGGTGCGGTCCGTGGCGAAGCGGTCGTCGCAGTCGGCAGAGGTGCCGTCGCCGCACGGCTGGTCGTCGCGGTACTGACGGGTGTCGAGCATGGTGAAGTCGGCGAGCCGGCCGTAGGAGAGCCTGCGGTACATCTGTACGTCGGGGCCCTTGGGCAGCTGGGTGTGACGAAGCGGCGCGTGCTCGTACAGCGCCTGGAAGGCGGCGGCCCGGCGCAGCAGGAAGGTCTCCGGGTTCTCGTCGTTCTCGGAGGTCTCGTCCGCCCAGTTGTTCTCCACCTCGTGGTCGTCGAACGTCATGATCCACGGGAAGGCGGCGTGCGCCTCCTGGAGCGGTGCCTCGGACTTGTAGAGGCCGTACTGGAGGCGGTAGCGGGCGAGGTCGAGGGTCTCCGTGTGGAACCTGGGGTCGGTGGTCACGCCGCGCCTGTTCGTCCGGACGCCGGACTCGTAGAGGTAGTCACCGAGGTGGACCACCAGGTCCAGGTCCTCCTGCGCCATGTGGTGGTACGCCGTGAAGTAGCCGTCCTGCCAGGCCTGGCAGGAGGCGAAGGCGAACTTCAGCTCACGCGGGGAGGCCGAGGGGGCCGGGGTGGTGCGCGTACGTCCCACGGGTGAGATCGCGGAGCCGGCCCTGAAGCGGAACCAGTACGTGCGGTCGGGGGCGAGTCCGTGCACCTCGGGATGGACGGAGTGCGCCAGTTCCGGAGTCGCGACGACGCTGCCCCGGCGCACGACCCGGCGGAACCGCTCGTCGAGCGCCACCTCGTAGTGGACCCGGACGGGCCGGGCCGGCATACCGCCGAGGCCGTCCTGCGCGAAGGGGTCGGGGGCCAGGCGCGTCCAGAGCACGACGCCGTCCGACGTCGGGTCGCCCGAGGCGACACCCAGGGTGAACGGGTCACCCTTCAGGGCGGGCGCGGCGAACGCGGACTGCGCCTCCCACGCCCCCGTCCCGAGCATGAGCGCGGCGGCTGCCGCTCCGCCGAATCCGAACATCTGCCTGCGGGACACGGAATACGCGACCACGGTTCGTCCTCCTCGGTTGATCTGCGCCAACCTCGGACACGCTGCCGGGAGTTCATGTCATGCCCACACGCAAAATATGGCCGGGGGCCGAGCGATGCGTGAACAGGGCAGCTGTACGGGCGGCGGCTCAGGACACCGCGCGGTAGCGGCGCTCCGGCCGGCCCGTCCCGCCGTACCGCAGGGTCACCTCGGCCCGTCCCGTCTCCGCGAAGTACTCCAGGTAGCGGCGTGCGCTGACCCGGGACAAGGTGCCCGCCTCGGCGCATTCGGAGGCCGACAGGCCGCCCGGGTGTTCGCGCAGGACCCGTTCGACCAGGTCCGCGGTGTGGGCCGCCAGGCCCTTGGGGAGCTCCCGGGAGCCAGGCGGGCGGGTACCGAAGATGCGGTCCACGTCCTCCTGGCGGGCGTCCTGGCGCGCCTCGTCCAGGGCGTCCAGGCGGTTGCGCAGTGAGGCCACGTGCTGCAGCTGCTCCTGCAGGGCCGAGCGGTGGAACGGCTTGATCAAGTAGTGCAGGGCACCCGCCCGCAGGGCCGCCCTGACCACACCGGCGTCGCGCGCGGCCGTGATGAAGAGCGCGTCCGCGCTGCGGGTGACCCCGTCCCGTTCATCCGCCGCACGCAGCTCCCGCAGCACCTGGATCCCGTCCATGTCGGGAAGGAAGACGTCGAGCAGCACCAGGTCGGGACGGAGCCGACGGGCCGCGCGCAGGGCCTCGGCGCCCGTGTGGGCCACGCCGACAACCTCAAAACCGTCCAATGCGGACACATGGTGGCTGTGCAGCTTCGCGACCATGAAGTCGTCGTCCACCACCAGCACTTTCGTCACGCCGACACCGTAGGGCGCGACCACAACGACCACAACGTCCATTGATTCCGGAACGGCGACAGCTCGTTAACGCGCAGGCAACATGTGGGCCACCTCACACACCCACACGTACGGCTCGAAAGGCGGAATCCGGTGCGACTGCGCACTCCACTCGCCCTGTTCGGGGCCGCGCTGCTGGTGGTCGTCGGGCCGCCCCTGCTGTCCACCGGCAGTGGCTCCGACACCGGCACGCAGATTCCCGGACTGCGCTTCATGGTTCCCAACACACCCGGCGGCGGTTACGACATCACGGCGCGCACCGCGGCGAAGAACGCCGAGGACGCCGGGCTCACCCACGGCATCGAGGTGTTCAACCTGCCCGGCGCGGGCGGCACCGTCGGTGTCACCCGGCTGGCCGCCGAGCACGGCAACGGCAAGCTCGCCATGTCCATGGGCCTCGGCGTCGTCGGCGCCGTCCACACCAACAAGTCGCCCACGACCCTGGCCGACACCACCCCGATCGCCCGGCTCACCGAGGAGCAGGACATCGTCGTCGTCGCCAAGGACTCCCCGTACAAGACGATCGACCAGCTGCTCACCGCCTGGAAGAAGAACCCGGGGAAGATCCCGGTCGGCGGGGGTTCCTCACCCGGCGGACCCGACCACCTGGCGCCGATGCTGATGGCCGAGGCCGCCGGGATCGCACCCGAGCAGGTCAACTACATCCCCTTCGACGGCGGCGGTGAACTGCTCGCCTCCATCCTCGGCAACAAGGTCGGCTTCGGTGTCTCCGGTGTCGGTGAGTACCTCGACCAGATCGAGGCCGGGGAGCTGCGGCTCCTCGCCGTCACCGGTCCGAAGCGGGTCCCGGGCCTCGACGCGCCCACCCTCCGAGAGGCCGGCCTCGACACCGAATTCACCAACTGGCGCGGCATCGTCGCCCCGCCAGGGCTGTCCGACGCCGAACGCGACAAGCTCATCGGGCTGGTGAGCGAACTCCACGACTCGAAGCAGTGGAGGGACTCCATGAAGAAGAACGGCTGGGACGACGCCTTCCTCACCGGCGACGACTTCGGTGACTTCCTGGACGCCCAGGACCGGCGTGTCGCCACCGTCCTCAAGGAGCTGGGACTGTGACGGACGAGACCACACCCTCCCGGCCCGAAGCCGCGCCCTCCCGGCCCGACGGGGCACGCTCCTGGCTGCGCGAGCACTCCGAACTCGGTGTCGGCGTCCTGCTGCTCGTGCTGGGCGTCCTCGTCCTGACCGACGCCCTGACGATGAGCGTGGACATCACCCAGCGCGGGCCCGTCGGTCCCAGGACCGTCCCGGTCGTCGTCGGCATCGGGTTGCTGGCCGTCGCCGTACTGCTCGCCGTCGACGTCCTGCGCGGCGGCCGCGGTGAGGCGGAGGGCGGCGAGGACGTCGACCTCGACGAGCCCGCCGACCGGCGCACCGTGGCCCTGCTGACCGGGGTCTTCCTCGCCTTCGCCGTCCTCATCGGCCCGCTCGGCTTCCCCATCTCCGGTGCCCTCCTCTTCTGGGGCTCCGCGTACGCGCTGGGCAGCCGCCACCACGACCGTGACCCGCTCATCGCGGCCGGGCTCTCCCTGGTGACCTACTTCGTCTTCGACAACCTGCTCGGGGTGCCCCTCCCGGGCGGCCCGCTGATGGGGGTGCTCTGACCGATGGATTCCCTCAACTCCCTCATCGACGGCTTCGGCACGGCGCTCACGCCGGTCAACCTGCTCTGGGCCGCACTCGGCGTCCTGCTGGGCACGGCGATCGGTGTGCTCCCCGGCATCGGCCCCGCCATGGCCGTGGCCCTGCTGCTGCCGGTGACGTACGGACTCGAACCGACCGGCGCCTTCATCATGTTCGCCGGGATCTACTACGGCGCCATGTTCGGTGGCTCCACCACCTCGATCCTCCTCAACACCCCGGGGGAGAGCGCGGCCGTCGTCGCCGCGATCGAGGGCAACCCGATGGCGAAGGCCGGGCGCGGCGCACAGGCGCTCGCCGCCGCCGCCATCGGTCACTTCGCCGGCGGCATGATCGGCACGATCCTGCTGGTCGTCCTCGCCCCGACCGTCGCCTCCCTCGCCGTCGACATCGGAGCCCCCGACTACTTCGCCATCATGGTGCTGGCGTTCATCGCCGTCACCTCCGTCCTCGGATCCTCCCGGATCCGCGGCCTCGCCTCGCTCCTCATCGGCCTCACCATCGGTCTCGTCGGCCTCGACCAGATGACGGGCCAGCAGCGCCTCACCTTCGGCTCGCTCCAACTGGCCGACGGCATCGACGTGGTGATCGTCGCGGTCGGGCTCTTCGCCATCGGGGAGGCCCTCTGGGTCGCCGCACATCTGCGCCGCACCAGCGGGAAGCCCATCCCGGTCGGCCGCCCCTGGCTCGGGAGGTCCGACGTCCGGCGCACCTGGAAGTCCTGGCTGCGCGGGCCTTTCATCGGCTTCCCGTTCGGCGCGATCCCGGCGGGCGGCGCGGAGATCCCCACCTTCCTCTCGTACGTCACCGAGAAGCGGCTCTCCAAGCACCGCGACGAGTTCGGCAAGGGCGCCATCGAGGGCGTCGCAGGGCCGGAGGCGGCCGCCTCCGCCTCCGCCGCCGGGACCCTGGTCTCCATGCTCACGCTCGGCCTGCCCACCACGGCCGTCGCCGCCGTCATGCTGGCCGCCTTCCAGCAGTACGGCATCCAGCCCGGCCCGCTCCTGTTCGAGCGTGAACCCGAGCTGGTCTGGGGCCTGATCGCCTCCCTCTTCGTCGGCATGGTGCTGCTGCTCGCCCTGAACCTTCCCCTCGCGCCGCTCTGGGCGAAGCTGCTGCGCATCCCCCGCCCCTACCTCTACGCGGGCATCCTGTTCTTCGCCGCCGTAGGCGCCTACGCGGTCGGCGGGGAGGCCGTCGACCTGGTGATCCTGCTGGTGATCGGGCTGATCGGCTTCGGGATGCGGCGGTACGGACTGCCGATCCTGCCCGCGATCATCGCGGTCATCCTCGGTCCGTCCGCCGAACAGCAGCTGCGGCGCGCCCTCCAGATCAGCGACGGCAGCGTGACGGGACTGGTCGACACCCCGTTCTCGGTGACCGTCTACGTCATCGTCGCGCTGATCCTCGCGTGGCCACTGGTGAGGAAGGTGCTGGGACGAAACCGGGGATGAGGGGATGTCGGTGGCGGCTGACAGAATCGCGGACATGACCACGATCGACTGGGACGCCGCCGCCGACTCCTTCGACGAGGAACCCGACCACGGACTCCACGACCCGGTGGTCCGCAGTGCCTGGGCGCGGCGGATGGAGACCTGGCTGCCCACCGCGCGCTCCGCGGTCCTCGACCTCGGATGCGGTACGGGCAGCCTGTCCCTGCTCGTCGCCTGCCAGGGACACCGCGTCACCGCCGTCGACCGGTCGCCGCGCATGGTCGAGCAGGCGCGGGCCAAGCTCGCCGGGACCGGTACCGAGGTGCTCGTCGGAGACGCGGCGCACCCCCCGGTCGGCACACAGCGGTTCGATGTGATCCTGGCCCGCCACCTGCTGTGGCTGCTGCCCGACCCCGCGGCCGCCCTGCGGCACTGGTTCTCGCTGCTGCGGCCCGGCGGCCGCCTGGTGCTCATCGAAGGAGTGTGGAACGGCACCGGTCTCTCCGCGGCCGACGTCACCGCGCTCCTCACCGAGCACACCGAGCGCGTCCACCACGAGCCGCTCTCCGCGGACTCCCGGCTCTGGGGCAGGGAGGTCGACGACGAGCGGTACGCCCTGGTGGCCCGCGCCGAGCCGCCGCACCGGCACACCGAGGTCGTCGACGTCCACCTCGTCCTGCGCCGGGGCCCCGAGGTGCTCCTCGCCCGGCGGGCCGGCACCGGGTATGCGGACGGGCTGCTCCACGTACCCTCCGGTCACGCGGAGGACGGCGAGGACGTCCGGGCGGCGATGATCCGGGAGGCGGCCGAGGAGATCGGCGTCGAGCTGGACCCGGACGAGCTCCGGGTGGCCCTGGTCATGCAGCACAAGGGACCGGGCGGCAGTCCCAGGACGGGCTGGTTCTTCGAGGCGGACCACGACCCGGCGCGCCCGCCCCGCAACGCGGAACCGGACAAGTGCTCCGAGCTGGACTGGTTCCCCTTGGACGCGCTGCCGGACGACATGGTGGCGTACTGCCGTGCGGGCCTCGACGGATACCGCGCCGGACAGCGGTTCCTGATCCACTGGCACGAGGACGGCGACACCGTCGCCTACGCACCGCGAGCGGTCCGCCGGGCCGTCCCGCTGCCGGTGGCGGCGGCCCCCACCGGCCGGCTGCACCACATCGAGCTGTGGGCACCCGACCTGGCCGAGGCCGAGGCGGAATGGGGCTGGCTGCTCGGCGAGCTGGGTCATGTCCCGTACCAGCGCTGGGCGCACGGCCGCAGCTGGCGGCGCGGCGACACCTATGTGGTGGTCGAACAGTCACCGGACCTGGCGGCCCGCACCCACGACCGGCTGCGCCCCGGCCTCAACCACCTGGCCTTCCACGTCGGGGACCGCGCCACACTCGACGCACTGGTGGCACGCGCCCCGGACCGCGGCTGGCGGCTGCTCTTCCCGGACCGCCATCCGTACGCCGGCGGCAGCGGGCACTACGCGGCGTACCTGGAGAACACCGCCGGGTTCGAGGTGGAGCTGGTCGCGCCGTGAGCCCGGGCGGACGTGCCGCCGCGACCGGAGCCGGGTGCGTCAGCCCTCGGCCTCCAGCCGGGCGGTGATGTCCTCGCGCAGTCGTGCCTTGTCCGTCTTGCCGACCGCGGTCGACGGGAGCGCAGGGACCTCGACGAGCCGTTCCGGCAGCTTGAACCGGGCCAGTCCGACGGCCTCCAGGTGCCTGCGGATCTCCCGCAGCGGCGGAGCTCCCTCACCGGTGCCCACGACGTAGAGGCAGACGGCTTCGCCCAGGACGCGATGCGGCATCGCGACGGCCGCGGCGGCCCGCACACCCGGGTGCGTGAGGACCAGCGCCTCCAGGTCGTCCGCCGGGATCTTCTCCCCTCCGCGGTTGATCACGTCCTTCAGACGCCCGGCCACCACGAAGTTCCCGGACGGGTGGCGGCGGACGAGGTCGCCTGTGCGGTAGAAGCCGTCGGGGGTGAACGACGCGGCTCCCGCGTCGTCGTGGTAGCGGGTGATGACTCCCGGGCCCCTGACCAGGAGTTCACCGAGGTCCCCCTCGGCGACGCGTCGGCCCTCCTCGTCCACCACGAGGGTCTCGTCACCCGGCGAGGACGGCCGCCCCTGCGTGGCGAACGTGACCTCGGGCGGGTCGTCGAGCCGGGTGAAGTTCAGCTGGCCCTCACTCATGCCGTACACCTGCTGGATCCGGCAGTCGAAGACGTCGGCCAGCCGCGCGGCCGTGGACGCGTCCAGGCGTGCCCCGCCGACCTGCAGGACCCGCAGGCTCGACAGGTCGTGGCCGCCGTACGCGGCACGGGCGGTGAGCCACCGCAGGGCGAGCGCGGGAGTGAGCGCGCAGTGGGTGACGCGCTCCCGCTCGACAAGGGCCAGGGCCGCCGCCGCGTCGTCCGGTGCGCCGAGTACGACTCTTCCGCCGCGGGCGAGCGTGCCGAGTGTCCCCGGAGCGGAGAAGGCGAAACCGTGGGTCACGGGCAGGACCGCGAGAAACACCGATTCCGGGGTCAGTCCTGACACCGCCGCCGCGGCACGGATCACGTGACCGAGGGCTTCGTGGGTGCGGGCGATGGGTTTGGGCGCGCCGGTGGTCCCGCTCGACAGCAGGAAGAGGGCGGTGTCCGACGGGTGCCGGGCGGCGGGCGCGCCGGGGGAGTCACCGGTCTCGACGAGACGGTCGAGGTCCATGTGCTCCCCCGTCGGACCCGCGAGGCCCGAGACGAGAAGGGTTCGTACGGACGGATGCCGCTCGCGGAGCCGCTCGGCGAGCCGCAGGTGGTCGAAGCGCTGGTGCCGGGCCGGGACGGCGAGCGCCACCGGCTCCAACGCGGTGAGCACCGGGCCCAGTTCGTGCTCACGCAGGGCGGGGAGAGCGAGAGCGGGTCGCACACCGAGTCTGATCAGAGCGAGTACGAGTACGACGAACTGGACCTGGTTCGGCAGTTGTACGAGTACGTTCTCGCCGGCCCGGACACCGGACCGCGCCAGCCGGGCCGCACAGCCCGACACCGCCCGGTCGAGCTCGGCCCTGGTGAAGGTGCGGTCGCCGCCGGTGAGTGCCGCGCGGTGACCCGCGTGGACGCGGGCACCCAGCACGAGGTCGTCCAGGAACTCCGGGCGCCACCAGCCGCGCTCCCGGTACTCCTCACGAGCGTCCCCGCCGGCGCCGGCGTCCGGTTCGCGCTCGTCGAGGACGACGGCGAGTTGTCGCACGGTGTAGTCGTGCTCGGTCCAGAGATCGATGCGGGTGGCGTACCGGTCCGCCAACTCCACCTGGATCTGCGTGAGGTCGACGGAGTCGAGCGCGAGGTCCGCGCGCAACCGCGCGTCCTCGTGCAACAGCCCTTCACCGATACCCAGATCACGGAGAATCTTGCGCACTTCTTCGAGGCCCGTCATTCGGACGGTATGCCCGGTGTGCCGTGGCGGGAGACCGGCGCGCGGGAGCAGTGGGAGGCGTAGGTGACCAGGGGGGCGTTCGAAGTGTGCGCACCGGACCGTCCACGCCCTGCACCGTCCGTGACTTCTGTGTGACGCTGTGGAAGCACGCCGGTTTCGGGCACGGGAGTGAGATGAACCCATCGGACAGCGGAACGCTCGCGGTACCGGGCGCGACCATCTACTACGAGGTACGGGGCGAAGGGCCTCTCCTGCTGCTCATCGGGGGCGGGAACTCCGATGCGGCCGTGTTCAAGCGCCTGGCCGCGGTCCTGGCAGCCGGCCACCGTGTCGTCACCTACGATCCGCGAGGGAATTCACGCAGTGTGCTCGACGGCCCCCCGGTGGACCAGAGGGTCGAGGAGCACGCCGACGACGCGTACCGCCTGATCCACCACCTCGCAGGCCCCGACGAGCCCGTGTACGTCTTCGGGAGCTGCTCGGGCGGGCTCGTCGCGCTGGAACTCACGGTCCGGCACCCGGACAGGATCCGGCTGGCCGTCGCTCACGAACCACCCGTGCTCGCCATCCTGCCGGACGCGAGACTCCACATGGCGCTCCTCGACGACATCTGCCGGACGTACCGCAGTGCGGGCATGGCGCCGGCCCTCGTCAAACTGCAGGCCCTCCACGGCGGCCGGCCCGCGCCCGCGCTCCCCGGGGAGCACGACAACACCGCGTTCTTCCTCGGCCACTTCGTCCTGCCGTTCACCCGTTTCGTGCCGGACCTCACCGCACTCGGCGAGGTCTCGGACAAGGTGGTGTGGGCCGGTGGCCATGCCTCACGCGGGGATCTCGTGCACCGCCCCGTGCTGGCCCTCGCCGAGCGGTTCGGCCGGGTGGTGGAACTGTTCCCCGGCGGGCACGTCGGCTACGCGAGGTATCCCGCCGACTTCGCGGAGCGGATCGTCGAGATCCTCACCACCGCACCGGGTGCGGTGGACCGCCCCCGGGAGACGACCGGCGGGCTGTGACATGCGGATCGTGATGGGGGCGCAGAACTGCGGTTTCGGCCCCGTCTCCGAGCTCGTCGCGGTCTCCCGGCCGCTCCACGGGCACGAGCGGGCGTTCGTCGGTGACGGTGTCGCCGCTGTGTTCGCCCGGCGCAACCCCGATGCCTTCGACACGGTCCACGACACCGGAGGCATGACCGGGGAGGCCGCGGCGGAGATGACCGAAGAGCTGCTGCGGGGCAGTGACCACGTGATCTCCGTCATGGACACCGAGCTGGTGATCCGGGCCGTCGTGGCCCGGCGGCCCGTGACCATGGTGGACAGCCTCTTCAGCTTCTGGCAGCTCACACGACCGCTGTCCGCGATCCACGAACGCTGCGCGACCATGCCACGCTCCGGTCTCGCGGCCGCCGAGCAGCATCTGACGGGCCTCTCGCCGCACGAGCGGGTCGTCGCGGCCCACCTGCTCGCCACCCACAGCGTCGTCCAGAACTTCCCCGGCGTCACCGAACGCGCGGCGGAGTTCGCGGCTCTGGGCGCCGGCCCCCGGATGCACCGGACCGGCTCGATCGTCGACGTCGAAGGCCTGCGGAGCGCCGCGCGAGCCGTCGAGCCGGAACACGACCTGCTCGTCAACGTCGGCGGGTTCAAGAACTTCCTCCTGGACTTCGACGTCAACGACGACTACCTGCGCCTGCTGCACCGGTGGCTTCCGGACCTGTTGCGCGACTGGCCCCGGTTCCGTCGGGTACTCGTCTGCGGAGGCCCGTTCGGTGAGGGCCGGGAACGGACGCTCTCGGCCGGCGGCGGCACGGCCGACTGCCGTCTCCTGCGCCAGCGTGAACTGCTCCGGGTGGCGGCGAGCACCCCGGACTATCTGATGGCTCCCGGGCTCACGGCGCTCCACGAATCGATCGCCCTCGGGCGGTTGCCCCTGGCGATCCACGAGCAGCACTACGCCCACGTGTTCACCATGCGTGCCCTGGACGGCACCTGGTTCGGACGGAGCGGGGGCCGGTTCGCGGACGTGGTGCCGGGCCATCCGCTGCCGGAGGACGACTTCGCCGGGACGGCGGCTCTCGTCGAACTGGCCGGCCGTATCCGCAAGGACGAGGAGCTCTACGCGAGATACCGTCGAACCTTCAACGAACGCATCGAGCACTACGTCTCGCTCACCCCGCCGCAGCGGCGGCACGGCGTGGCGGAACTCGGCCGGCTCCTCGGCGGCGCGCCGGTCCACGCGGTGATGGCCGGCATTCTGGGCGAGCCGCGCGCCGCGTGAGGAACCTCCTACCCGAGCAGTCCCGCCAAGCCCCCGCCGCGGGCCAGGTGCTCCAGTTCGTCCAGGGCCCGGACAGCGGCGTCCGCCGCCGAGGGGTCGCGGCCGGCGAGCCCGCTCTCCGCGAACTCGTCCTCGTCCAGGCGCAGTACGCACGAGCCGTCCGCCGACACCCACAGGTCGAGGTCCAGGTCCTCGACCACCAGTTCGGAGCCCCGGAGCACAGCGGGCCGGGTGATGTCGCAGTACCAGCCCTTCAGCCGCCCGTCGCCCGTGCGGACCTCCTTCACCGCGTACCACCTGTCCCGCCAGTAGTGCTCGGTGAGGACATCGCCCGGCTCGAAGCGGACGAAGCCGAAGTCCCGGACCCCCGGGGCCGCCCACGGGGCCCGCACGGTGATCCTGGTTCCGTCGTCGCCGACCGGCTCGGCCGGGTAACGGATCTTGGTGCGGCCCGCCTTGACCAGCGCCACCGTCACAGCGGTACCGGCATCAGCCGATCTCGCGGACATGACGCACCTCCGTGGCACAGATCTCGTAACCGAACCAGCGGTTGACCGCCAGCATCGGGCCGTTGCCGGCGTCGTTGCCGGTGTACGCGTCCGTGTATCCGGCGGCCCTCGCCCGGTGCAGCGAATCGTTCTTGGCGAGCTTCGCCATGCCCCGGCCGCGGAAGGCGCGCACGGTGCCGGTCATGCCGGACCAGTAGCGGGTCAGACCATCCGTCTGCGCCACGCTGAACGCCGCGACCTGCCCGTCCACCGTCACGACGGTGGTGAGCGCGTGGTCGAAGCCGGGCTGCCGCCAGGTCGTGGCCAGCCAGTTCTCGTAGTCGGTGAACTCCACCGGGGTGTCACTCGGTTCGTCCGCGGACGTCTCCGCGTCGGCTACGAACAGCGGGCGCGGATCGTCCTCGTAGTCGGCGGCGGTGCGCAGTTCGACCCCGGCGGGGAGTTCCTGGAGCGGCGGGAGCGTCCCGTCCGCAAGGCCGAGGCGGAGGAAGTGCGCCGGGCGGCGCGCCGCATAGCCGCGCTTCTCGGCGAACGCGCGGTTGGCCGGTTCGTCGAGCACCCAGGTGTAGACGGCGGTCCCGCCCACACCGGCCACATGTTCCTCGCCGGCCCGCATCAGCAGCGTGCCGGCGCCCCGGCCGGTCCTGTCCGGACGGACGTACGGATTGCAGAACCCCTGGCCCGGCTTCGTGCTCTCGTGCGAGATGCCCACCTGCGCGGTGCCGATCACCTCGCCGTCCTCCTCGGCTACCAGCAGCCGGTAGTGCCGTTCGGGGTGGGCGGCGGACAGGTCGCTCAGAACCTGCTCAGGAGTCGTCACCATGTACGGCAGCGCGGCACGCCGCACCCGTACCCAGGCGTCCACGTCGGCGGGCCGGAAGTCACGTACGAGAACCGTCATGAGCGGGACGGTAACGCGGGGCCCGGCCCGACCGCCTCCGAATTACTCCCGGCGGTGTGGCCGGTGACGGAACCCTCCGGTGCGAGAGAATCGGCGCGTGACCCTGAAGATCGCCGTTGACCCGGACTCCGCCACCGCCCCGTACGAACAGCTGCGCGCCCAGTTGTCCGAGCAGGCCCGCTCCGGCGCCCTGCCCGTCGGCTACCGGCTCCCGACCGTACGCGGCCTCGCCGGCGAACTGGGCCTCGCCGCCAACACCGTGGCCAAGGCCTACCGCGCCCTGGAGAGCGACGGGGTGATCGAGACCCGGGGCCGTAACGGGACGTTCGTCGCCGCCGCCGGCGACGCGGCGGCCCGTCACGCGGCGACGGCGGCGCGGGAGTACGCCGAGCAGGCCCGGCGCCTGGGCCTGTCCCGCGCCGACGCCCTGGCGCTGGCCGAGGACGCGGTGCGGGCTGCCTACGCGGGGTAGCGCACGCTCACAGGTACAGGCCGGCGTCGGCCCCCGCGTCCTGCTTCGGTACGGAGGCGGGGCCACCGCCCCGCCGCAGGGCGTACAGCTCGGCGAGCGTGGCGCCCTCCCGGCCGAGCCCTTCCTCGGTACCCAGCCAGGACGCCGACTCCGCACGGGTCAGTGAACCCACCTCGATGCGGGCCAGGCAGCGCCCCGGCCTGACGACGGCGGGGTGCAGGCGCTCCAGGTCCTCGTTGGTCGTCACCCCCACCAGTACGTTGCGGCCCTGGCCCAGCAGGCCGTCCGTCAGGTTCAGCAGCCGGGACAGCGCCTGACCGGCCGTGTGCTTCGCCTCGCCGCGGATCAGCTCGTCGCAGTCCTCCAGGAGCAGCAGCCGCCACCGGCCCTTCGCCGAACCGTCGTCCTCACCGATGGCGATGTCCATCAGATAGCCGACGTCGTTGAACAGCCGCTCCGGATCCAGTACGCAGTCGACCTGGCACCAGTCGCGCCAGGAGCGGGCGAGGGTGCGCAGCGCCGAGGTCTTGCCGGTGCCCGGAGGGCCGTGCAGCAGGAGCAGCCGGCCGGCGATGTCGTCGGGGGTGACCTTCATCAGCCGGTCCATGGCATCGGCCACCGGAGCCGTGTAGTTGGGCCGGACCTCGTCCCAGGCGCCGGCGGCGATCTGCCGCGTCGTGCGGTGCGGGCCGCGGCGCGGCGAGACGTACCAGAAGCCCATCGTCACGTTCTCGGGCTGCGGCTCCGGCTCGTCCCGCGCCCCGTCGGTCGCCTCGGACAGGATCTTCTGGGCCAGTTCCGGGGTGGTCGCGGTGACCGTGACGTCGGCGCCCCGGTTCCACCGCGAGACCAACAGGGTCCATCCGTCGCCTTCGGCGAGGGTCGCACTGCGGTCGTCGTCACGGGCCGCCCGCAGCACCTCGGCCGCCGGGGGCAGCAGGGTCGCCGTCGACTTCACCCGGTCGAGGGAGGAGCTGTGCGAGTAAGGCTGCTCGCCCGTGGCGAAGCGGCCCAGGAACAGCGCGTCCACGACGTCGGACGGCGCATCGCTGTCGTCGACGTTGAGCCGGATCGGCAGGGCGGATTCGGGGTTGGCAGACATGGCGCCCATGATCCGGCACGGCGGCACCCCGCGCACGCAGATTTCGGGAGCCGGCCTCCGGCACCCGGGTGCCGGGTCGCGGGATCGCCGACCCGGCCACCCGGGTGTTCCGGACGCGCCGGTCCGGGGTCAGGCGACCTCGTAGAAGCCCGGGCCGTCCAGGTACCGGGCCGTCAGGGCGTCGCGCGCGACCGAACTGGCGATCTCGTGCAGGAGGTACACCCGCATGGGAAAGGTCCAGTCGTCGACGGAAGGGTGCACCGGCCGGCCGGGGCGGACCCGGTAGAGGACCTCGTGGAAGCTCTCGAGGGAGCGGAGCTCCGCCATCTTCGGATAGGAGACCAGGGTGCCCTCCGCCGGCGAGACCATGTTGACGATGCGCGCGTGCCTGATCAGTTCGTAAGGGGTGTCACACCGCTCACGGAAACGGTCGGGGTCGACGCACGCGTCCACCGTCCAGTCCAGCTGGCTCTCGCCGATCGCCGCACCCGTCGGCACGTGGACGTCCGCGCCGCAGACGCGCGCCCCGGTCTCGACCAGACGGGGGCCGTCCGGCGTCAGCTTGAGCTCGGAATGTGAGGGGCCGTTACGGACACCGAGGGCGTCCAGGACCTGGACCGTGTGTTCGATCAGCAGGTCCTGTTCCGGGCCGCGGCTGGTCATCAGCTCGGCCCCCGCGGGCAGGTCGTGCACCCCGTTGGCGCTGAGGTGGTGCATCTTCCAGATGTCCGTGACGCGGTGCTTCCCGTCCAGGCTCACGGAGTTCACGATGTACTCGCTGCCGACGAGGTACTCCTGCGCCAACACCGCGTGGTTGTCCTGGCCCAGCGCGCTGGTGGTGCCGATCAGGCTGCCGAACGCCTTGCGGACCTCGTCGGCGTCGTCGCAGAAGAAGACGCCGTCGCTTCCCGCGCTGCTCACCGGCTTGAGCACCACCCGGCCCCCGACCTTCTCGTACCAGGCGAGCAGCGTGTCGAGGTCCGGAGCCAGGACCTGTGCCACGGCGGGTGCGCCGGCCTCCCGCACCGTCTCGATCATGCGGAACTTGTCCCGGCGGGCGAGGCTCAGGGAGGTGCCGTTGGTCGGGAGTCCCAGTTCCTCGCCCAGTTGGTCGGCCAGGATGACCGCGCGCTCGATTCCCGCCAGCAGAGCCGTCGGCGCGTACTCGGCGACGGCGGCGAGCGTCCGGGCGACATCACCGTCGTGGACGATGTTGGCGACGAAGTCGCCTGGCTGGAAACTCTGTTCGTACGCAGCCGGTATCGTCGCGGTGCTCTGCACGTGGACGCATGTGTAACCCCGCGCGCGGAACAGCGGCGCGAGACAGCGCGCGCTGGCGAACGCGTCGACGATGACGACCGTCCGTGGGTCGGAACCCGTGCTCATTCTTACCTCACCCGTGTATGTGTACGTGGACGATCCGGCCGGTGCTCAGGCCCTGGTCAGGGTGACCGGGTCACCGCAGCGCATCAGGTCGCGGTAGAGCTCGGCCCGGACGTGCCGCATGGTGCGCAGGGCACCTACGGCGCTCTCGGCGGCGGCCTCACCCTGCACGATGGAACGGTCGTCGCCGACGAGCGCGGCCGTGATGATGACGTGCCGCTCGATGTCCTGGAGATCGGCTTCCAGCAGGGCGTCGCGGGCGAGGGCGAGTTCGGGATCGGCTGCGAACAGCTCGGTGAACGGTTCGGAGACCTTGACGAGGCGCCGCATCGCCTGGCGGTAGGCCTTGTGCTCGGGCTGGGTACGGCCGGTCAGCGCCACCTTGACGGCCGGCGGCTGCATGGTGGGGCGCACCTTGGCGTCGTAGCAGGCCGCGGACATGTCCCCGGAGTGGATCATGGCCGCGGTGAATCCGCGGACGTAGACGATGGCCTCCTGGACGGCGTCGAAGGCTGCGTCCCGGTCCTTGTCGAGCAGCGCCTGGGTCGCGCGGGAGACGGTCTGCGCGGCGGCGAGGTTGAGGACGAAGTAGAAGTGGTGGGTGATGACCCACCGGGTCAGCTCGTCGTGGCCGGGATACACGATCTCGCGGCCCGGCAGCGCCGCACCGTCGGCCGGATGTGCCAGGGGTGCGCCCTCGGCCGGGACCAGGCCCTCCAGCACGGCGGTCATGGCCCCGACGACGGCCGCCCGGTCGTTGAGGTCGAGCCGTGCGTGCCGCAGGTCGGCCAGGGCCCGCGCGATGATCACCGACACCTCATGGATGAGGTAGGCGTCGTCGACACCGGCGGTACGAACGCCGAAGTACTCGTGGTTGGGGACGATCGGCACCATGGAGCCGGTGTCCAGAGCGGGCACGGCCGTCTCCGCCGCCAACCCGGTCAGGCACGCCACCGCTTCCTCCATGGCCTCGCCGAGTGCGGGGCCCACACCCTGCGGGCTCAGCAGCTCGGTGCGCAGCCGGATCAGCGACCCGATCGCGGCGTCACGCGAGGCGAGGACGGATGCGGCCGGGCGGGTGCGTCCTCGGACGCTGTTGTCCTCGGGAAGGACGACGACCGGCAGGCCGGGCAGAGCAGGAGACAACGTCAAACACCTCAATCAATCGTGGTCGAGTGCGGAGCGGCCGGGACGTCCGCGCGCCGCGGACATGTTCAGGCCGGGCTGCGCGGCGGCGGCGAGGACGCGAAACCACGCGCCTCTCGCAGGAACTGCCCGAGATAGCCGTCGTGGGGCAGGTACGGGTCACGCCACCAGCCGTCCAGAGCACCGTGCAGCACGGTGCGGATGCCGGGGGTGTCCAGAGCCCGGCCGACGAGTGCCGCGTCGTCGGTGAGCAGGGTCAGTGCCAGGGAGTCGTCCAGGGGGCCGATTCCCTGCGACGGCTGCCAGGGTGCCACCCAGACGCAGGGGAAGGGCAGTTCGGTGGCCGTCGCGGGGTGGTCGGCACGGTCCACGCACATGACCGCGGGGCGGAGCGCGGACCCGTCGCCGTCGACGACGGGCACGGGCCCGTCGTCGTAATGGTGCTCCGTCAGGTCGTCGGCCGTCGGCGCGGCCCTGCGCAAGGAGGCCCGCAGACCGAGGGCCTCCTTCTGCGGGCGGACCGGCAGGACGGCTCGCTCGTCGGTGACCGGCAGGGCGGGAAGCACCGCGAGCCGGTCCGCCAGTGCCTCCGCCAGCGCGCGGTGGTCACCGGAGGTGTACACCGCGGTGGTGTTGGTGCAGCGCACCCCGCCGTCGCCCGCGATCTCGGCGACCAGGTGGTCCAGCGTCGCCCCGTCGACAGGCCGGTCCACCAGGATCTTGCTGCGGCCCGGTCCACGGACCAGGACCCGTGCGTTGCCGCGGTGCCGGGCGACGGTGGTCTCGCTGCCGTAGACGAGGGCCAGGTCGACGGCGTCGATCAGGACGTCGGCAGCCGCGTGGGAGCCCGGCAGAAAAGTGATCCATCCCGGGTGGAGGCCGGCGGCCAGCAGCGCCCGGCACAGGCGCAGGGGGGTGAACGGATCGCGGGCACCCGGACGTACCGCGACCTGGTATCCCAGGGCCATCGCCTGGAGCCACGCACCATGCGTACCGGGATGATTGCTGGGCGCGATGACGCCGAGGATGTCCCCGCGCCGGGCCCAGCGCGCGGCGCGGCCCACCCCCACCGGGCGTTGCCCGGCCACGACATCGCCGATCCGCGCGCAGTCCTCGCGCACCCTGCCGAGGGCGCCGCGGGCCACGGTGACCGGCACTCCCGAAGCCAGGGCCTGGAGCCGGCAGTACTCCTGCGGACTTTCACCGCCGAGGGTGTCCTCGGCGAACCGGCGCCCCGCCTCCGCGAGGATCGTGAGCCGCTCGTCGAGGGGGATGCGCGGAGCCCGGCGCATCGCCTTGACCGCCAGTCGGGTGATCAGCGGGGGTGCCTCGTGCACGGTCGCCAGGGGAGCGGCGTCCACACCGTGCAGGACGCGCGCGTCGCGGGAGGTGTGCTCCTCACCGTCACGCACCACGGGCAGGGGGAGCAACACGTCAGACCAACTCCTCGGGTGCGGGCCAGGCGAGTGCCCCGGTGTCCTGTGCGTCCCGGGTCGGCACGCGGAACTGTGTACGTTCGGGCCCGGAGACGGTCTGCCCCATCGCGTGGCGCAGACCGGCCACCTGGATCGCCCGCGGGGGGCACCCCTCCAGGTAGACACCGGCCTCACGGTGCTCGTACAGCGCGTTGCCCACGAGGACCACCGCCCCCCGTAGCTCGGGCAGCCGCTCCATGGGCCCGGAGACGATGGTGATCTCCCCTGGGTACTCCATGAGTTCGTCGTGCAGCATGTGCAGGGCTGCGGAGAGCCAGCGCCGGCAGTCCTCGCACGCCGTGTCGGCGTGGACGTGGACGCCCTCGCGCGGCGGAGCGATGACTGCGGGAGCGCGGTCGATCGTGAACGACACGTCCTCGACCGACGCCCCTCGTACGTCGATCTCACGGAGGTCGAGCGGTCCCAGTCCTCGCTGCGCCGCGTCGCGCAGGTAGGCCAGTTCCTCCGGTGCGACGCCCGCGACCGCGGCCATGGCGACGTCCATCGCCACGGCGTTGCGCGAGGCCGCGATCAGGCCGACGTCCTCACGGGTGTGTCCGGCCATCGGGTAGTTG
The DNA here is from genome assembly GCF_042871485.1 of Streptomyces sp. NPDC005791. Classification (NCBI taxonomy): domain Bacteria; kingdom Bacillati; phylum Actinomycetota; class Actinomycetes; order Kitasatosporales; family Streptomycetaceae; genus Streptomyces; species Streptomyces sp. NPDC005791. The sequence goes on along the minus strand of NZ_JBIAIP010000013.1, from coordinate 126,196 downwards.
CCCTCGACGACCGTCATGGCGTCGCAGACCACGAGGTGCTGCGGTCGCAGCTGGTTGAGGTCGACGATGCACTCCTCGACGCCCGCCATGTGCACGATGCGGGTGGTGAAGCCGGGAAACAGCCCGACCAGGTTCTTCATCGCGTTGGTGAGGATCACGCTGGAGTGGGTCCTCAGCTGAGGAGCCCCGATGAAGAAGTCGCAGTCGAGGACGATGTCCGGCATCGAGACCGGCACCCGCAGCGATCTCGCGTCCGGGACCTGCACGATCCGCAGCGGCCGGTCGTCGAAGCTGACGACCTTCGCGTAGCGGTGGACCGGGCTCCCGTCGAGGATCTCCTTGAGTACCTGCGTGCGCTCGGCCACGAACACCTCGGCACCTCGCTCCGAGGCCCTCTTCGCCACAGCGAGCAGGAGTTCGGGACTGGTCCTGAACCCCGGTTTGCGCTGGAACATGTTCGGCTTGATGACGACCCGGTCGCCCCTGCCGACATCCCGCAGCGGATCGCCCAGAAGATGCAGCGCCTCATCGACCGACTCGTCGACCGCGGCTGCCGATTGATCTGCGACTCTGCTCAGCGCCACGGCTGTGCGGTCACCCGACATCACATTCCCCCCTCGTTCTCGCGCGGTCACCGCGCGTCGGATGCGGTCGGTTCAGAAGGGCCATCCGTCGAAGACGACGGCGCGCGACGGCGCGGCCTCGACGTCCTTGACCTTGATCGGGAGGGCCATCAACTGGGCCACGGGGCTGGTGACCTGGTCGAGGTTCTGGATGTTCTCCAGGATCGGGATGCCGGCCCCCAGCAGCCTGCGGTGCACCTGGCCGCTGCGGTCGTCCGGCCGCTCGGTGATGCAGTCCATGCCGACGAGCGCGACACCGTTGTCCACCATCCAGTCGGCGGACGACAGAGTGAGGTAGGGCGGCTTGTCCCAGTAGTCCTCGCGGCCCAGGTAGCGGTTCGGGTGGTCGGTGCGGATCAGCAGGCGGTCGCCCGGCTGCCAGATGTCGCGCAGCACCCGCTCCAGGTCGTCGCCGGTGACCGGGTCCAGGTCACGCTTCTCGGAGAGATCCGCGATGCAGGCCCGGCCCACGAAGGTTTCCAGGGGGACTTCGTCAATCTTTTCGCGGTCCTCGTAGAAATGGTAGCCGGATTCCACATGGGTGCCGTTGTGCGGGAATATCTGCAGGTCCGAGAAGGTCCGGCCGCCGTTTGCCGGATCGGTTTCGGGGGTCATCGCCCTGCGAATCCCGAATTTCGGGTACCACGGTGCGTCATAAGACGGCATTCCCTCGTGCCAACCCTGACTGATGTCGATCATCTTCATGGTCATGCGTCTACTCCGATTTCAGGCATGGGAATGTCGGAACAGTTGGTGGGAAGGTGCTCGGGGAAGTTAGCACACGCCGTTCGACATGTGGCAACGAGATGCGAATCGGGAATGGCCTGGAGTGAAAGATTCCGGAAAGCAGGCCGTTGTCGCTGCCGACTTCCTACCACGAAGGCCGGTGCGGCAGAAGACCTGATCGGGCCACGGATCGGTACCTTGAGGCCATGCCGGCCCTTTGTCTGGCCGAAAAGAGCCTTCGACGTCCGAAAGTCGATTAGGCATCTCTGACCTGGGAGTTTACGCAATTTTTGCGTCAGCAACCTGGACATAGGGGCTCAAGCGTTTCATTCGAACCGTACGAGGCCATTGCCTGCTTAGGTGAGGAAACCGATGCAAGGTCGGGTTATTCATTAAACTGCTTGCGGCCTCAAAACGGCGTGGGCTAGCCTGCGCACCATCAGGGAAATTGCAAACGTTCGGGGGGACTTCGCAAGTGATAGTGGTCATGAATTCCCAGGCGACTCGGGAGAACGTCGAGTCGGTAAATGCTTCGCTTCTCGAGCGGGGGTACGCCGCGACTTCCTGTTCAGGGAAGGATTCGGTGAAGCTCATTACCGAAGGCGTAGGGGACGCGCATCTGATCGCCGCCCTGGAAGGGGCGCCGGGTGTTGACCGTGTCGTGGTGGTCCCAGGAAAACAGCGCTTGACCAGCCGTGTTTTCAGCCCTGCGGACACCCATGTGCGCATCGGTTCCACCGGTGGCACGGTGATCGGCGGACCTGAGTTCCTGGTGATCGCCGGACCGTGCGCGGTGGAAAGCAGGACGCAGATGAACGCCGCCGTGGACACGGTTGTCGCGCACGGCGCGGGCATGCTGCGCGGCGGTGCCTTCAAGCCCCGTACTTCTCCGTACGGCTTCCAGGGCCTGGGCCTCGCCGGCCTCGCGCTCCTGGCGGAGCAGCGCGAACGAACCGGTCTGCCCGTGGTGACCGAGGTCGTGACGCCTCAGGACGTGGAAAGCGTCGCCGAGGAGAGCGACATGCTCCAGATCGGCACCCGCAACATGCAGAACTTCGCTCTGCTGCGCGAGGTCGGACTCTCCGGGCGCCCCGTCCTGCTGAAGCGTGGCATGGCGGCCACCATCGAGGAGTGGATGCTGGCCGCCGAGTACGTCATGCACGTCGGCAACGCCGATGTCGTCCTGTGCGAGCGGGGAGTGCGCACCTACGAACAGGGCACCCGTTTCACCCTCGACCTGAGCGCGGTGGCCGAGGCCAAGCGGATCAGCCACCTGCCCGTCATCGTCGACCCGAGCCACAGCACGGGGAAGCCCCACCTGGTCGGACCGATGTCCCGCGCGGCGGCCGCCTGTGGCGCCGACGGTCTGATCATCGATGTGCACATGGACTCGGCGAACGCGCTGTGCGACGGAGCGCAGGCCCTCAGCGGTCAGCAGTTCGCCACGCTGATGAGCGGACTGGGACCCGTGGTCGAGGCCGTCGGGCGCACCTTGGCGTCCGCCCGCCCGCACACCCTCACCCCGGCCTGACCCCCCATTTCTCGGAGACGTCACACACATGTACGACGACAACTCGGCCGAACCCTTCACCGCCGACCTCTCGCCGACGGACTTCATCCACGCCGCGATGCAGTGGCACTTCTCCCCGCGCACCGGCTCCCCGTTCTGGGTCGAGCGCGCGAAGAAGCTGGACTTCGACCCACTGACCGACATCCACTCCTGGGACGACCTCGCCCTCTTCCCGGACGTCAGCGAGGAGTGGCGCGACACCCCGGTCGACCAACTGGTCCCGGCAGGAATCGGACGTGAGGGCTGGGACTTCCAGGTCTTCGACAGCGGCGGCACGACCGGCCGGCCCAAGCGCATCGTCGAGTCCCGCTCGCGGCGGAACGGTGTCCTGTGGGTGAGCGAGGTCCTCGCCGACCACGGGGTCCCCGGAGAGGGCGCCGGGCACTGGCTGCACATCGGTCCCACCGGGCCGCACATAGTCGGCCGCTCCGTCGGGCTGCTGGCCCACCTGCGCGGTACCTTCTGCCACTACATCGACTTCGATCCGCGCTGGGTCAAGCAGAGCGTGAAACAGGGCCGCAAGGAAGAGGCGTCCCGTTACGTGAAGCACATCCTGGGCCAGGCCCGGGACGTGCTGACCACGCAGCCCGTCTCCGTCCTCTTCGCCACCCCGCCCGTGCTGGAGGCGCTGGCCGCCGACGAGGAACTCCTCGACCTGGTCCAGCGGAAGGTTCGCGGCATCATCTGGGCGGGAACCAGCATCAGCCCGGAGACCCTGCGCGCCCTGGAGTGCGAGGTGTTCCCCGAGGCCGCCCTGGTCGGTCTGTACGGCAACACCATGATGGGGATCGCCCCCCAGCGCCCCAGGGACCCCCAGGCGGACGGTGACGAACGCTGCGTCTTCATCCCCTACCACCCCTTCAGCAGGGTGAAGGTCGTCGATCCGGAGAACACGGGCACGGAGGTGGGTTACGGCGAGCGTGGCCAGGCCAGGATCAGCCTGGTCACCCGCGACCTGCTGCTGCCCGGGACCCTGGAGCGCGACGCGGTCGTGAGGATCCGCCCCTCGTCGCGCTATCCGCAGGACGGCCTGGCCGACGTACGTCCCCTCGAAGGGGACAACACCGGCGCGCCGGTGGAAGGGGTGTACTGAAACATGACCGCCGACCTCACCACCGCGCCGCCGGCCGACCGGCGGCGCACCACCGCCTCCGTCCCGGTCGACCGGGACGGCCTGCTGGCCACCTGCCGCGAGGCCGTCGCCAAGGCCCGTGCGACCCGGGCCCCGGTGCTCGCCAGCTGGGCCGAACAGCACCTCCTCCCCGACCCGTTGACCCTGTGGAGCCGGGCCCGCCGCGCCACGTCGCGTTCCTTCATGTGGCAGTCGGCCTGGGACCGCGGAACCGTCATGGCCATCGGGACCGCACGCGATCTCCGCGGCCGGGGAGAGAACCGGATCGACGCCGTCCGTGCGGACTGGGCCGCACTCACCCGAGACCTGGTCACCGGCGGAGCCACGGTCACCACGCTCGGCAGCGGCCAGGGCCCGCTCGCCGTCGGAGGGTTCGCCTTCCGTGCCGAGAACCCGTCCGACCGCGTGCGCCTGCCGGACGCCCTGCTCTGGGTTCCGGCCCTCCAGATCCGCAGCGCCTGCGCCGATCCCGCGGACCCGGCGGACTCCATCGGTGCCGCCGAGCTGCGCCTCAATGCCGTGCTGCTCCACGACAGCGACCCGGAGCAGATCACCGAGGGCCTGCTGCAGCTGGCCGGGCGCTGCCTGGCGGCACGGCCGGCCCTCGAGCGGCCCGCCGCCCCGCCCGCGGGGGAGCGGACCCTGCGCAAGGAGGAGCTGCCTACTGCCGATTCCTGGAAGGGACTCGTCGGCCGGGCCACCGAGCGGATACGGGCAGGCGAGTTCGAGAAGGTCGTCCTCGCCCGCGAGCTGCGTGTCACCGCCTCCGAGCCCTACGACGTGCCGGCCGTCGTCGGACGGCTGCGCACCGCTAATCCGACGACCACCCTGTTCGCCGTAGACCACGACGAGCACGCCTTCCTCGGCGCCACTCCCGAATACCTGGTGCGCGTCGAGGGACGTTCGGTGGAGACGCTCGGCCTGGCCGGCACGGCGCCTCGCGGAAGCACACCGGAACACGACGAGGAGCTGGCCCAGGAGCTCGTCGAGAGCGCCAAGATCCAGCACGAACACGACGTGGTCGTCCAGATGCTCCGCGACGCGCTGGGCACGTCATGCCAGGACGTCAGCGCCGAATCCCCGCCCCGGGTGGTCAAGCTCGCCAACGTCCAGCACCTGTCCACGAACGTGCGGGGCCGTCTGCCCGAGGGCTCCGGTGCGGGCATCCTGGACCTCGTCGCACAGCTCCATCCCACCCCTGCTCTCGGGGGGCACCCCCGCAAGGCGGCGCTGAGCTGGCTCGACGACAACGAGGGACTGGACAGAGGCTGGTACGCCGGGGTCGTCGGCTGGGCCGACGCCGGAGGCCAGGGCCAGTTCGCGGTCACCATCCGCTCCGCGCTGCTCGACGGCGGCACCGCCTCGCTCTACGCCGGCTGCGGCATCGTGGGCGACTCCGACCCCGAGGCGGAGTACGCCGAGACCTGCGCGAAACTGCGCCCCATGCTGTCGGCCCTCCGGATCGAGGGGCCTTGATGCCCTTTCCGTCACCTGGTACGGCCGACGGGACGCACCCGTCCGAGACGCTCGCCCACCGGCTCGGCGTCCTGAACGACAGGCTGGTCGGACTGGAGTCGGTCGTGGTGGCCTTCTCCGGCGGGGCGGATTCCGCCCTGTTGCTGGCAGCGGCGATCCGCGCGCTCGGTCCCGGGCGGGTCCTCGCCGCCACGGGCGACTCCGCCAGTCTGTCGGACACCGAGCGTGCCGCCGCACGCGAGACCGCGGGAAAGCTGGGAGCCCGGCACCTCTTCGTCCGGACCTACGAGATGGACTCCGAGGGATACCGGCAGAACTCCGGCTCGCGCTGCTGGTTCTGCAAGGACGAACTGGTCCGGCGGCTGCTGGAGGTCGCCCGGGACCAGGGCATCAGAAATGTCGCCACCGGCACCAACGCGGACGACGTCGTCGACCGCTTCCGCCCCGGCATCAGGGCGGCCGCCGATCTCGGTGTCGTCACGCCCCTGGCCGACGCGGACCTGACCAAAAGTCAGGTGCGCGCGGCGAGCCGCGACTGGGGTCTGGAGACCTGGGACAAACCCGCCTCACCCTGTCTGTCCAGCCGTATCGCCTACGGGCTCACCATCAGCCGCAGCCGGCTCTCCATGGTCGAGGCGGCCGAACGCGCCCTGCGCGACACCCTGCGTCGCGCGGCCATCAGCTCCTACGACCTGCGGGTACGTGACCTCGGAGACCGCGCACTCATCCAGGTCGACCGGAGCGTCACCGCCGAGGTCGCCGACTGCGCCGAGGCGCTGGCAGCCGTCCGCGGAGCCGGCTTCCCGGCGGTGGACGTCGACCCCCGGGGTTTCCGCTCCGGCTCGCTCAACGAACCACTGTCACTGTCCGGGCACCACGTACAGAACGACCGGAGCACCTGAACCATGGACCGCGACGAAGTCCACGCGCTGCTGCGGCGCGTGCACACCGGCAGCGAGAGCGCCGAAGGGGCCTTGCGGGCCCTGCTCGACGGCCCGCTCTCCGGAACCGGCCGAGGCGGTGTCGACGACCTGGGCTTCGCCCGCCTCGACACGCACCGGGCCCTGCGTACCGGCGATCCCGAGGTCGTCTACGGCGCGGGGAAGTCCCCCGAGCAGACGGTCACCCTGCTCGGCAGACTCCGTGACCGGGCCGCGGACCGCTCCGCGGTGGCGACCAGGCTCCCGGACACGACGTTGACAGCGGTGTCCGAGGCCTTCCCCGGCGCACGGATCGACACCGTCGCCCGGTGCGCGGCCGTGGGCGGGCAACCGCCCGCCCGGGGCAGGGTCCTCGTCGTGACGGCCGGTACGTCCGACGAACCGGTGGCCCGCGAGGCGGAGTTCGTCGCCCGGGAGTTCGGCTGCTCGGTGGGCGTCGTGAGAGACGTCGGGGTGGCCGGTATCCACCGGCTGCTGGCGGTCCGCGACGAGCTCGACCAGGCGGACTGCCTCATCGTGGTGGCCGGCATGGACGGGGCGCTGCCCAGTGTGGTCGCGGGCCTGGTGAGCGTCCCGGTCGTCGCCGTGCCGACGAGCGTCGGGTACGGCAGCTCCTTCGGGGGTGTCGCCGCCCTGCTGACCATGCTCAACTCCTGCGGCCCCGGCGTGCTGGTCTGCAACATCGACAACGGATTCGGAGCCGCCGTCGCGGCGGCCCGCATGACCCGAAGGATGGTGCCGTCCCAGGCCGTGCCGGAGAACGGGCAGCGCACATGAGCACAGCTACTTCGGCCTGGTTCGACTGCTCGTCCGGAGCCTCCGGGGACATGGTGCTCGGTGCTCTGATCGACGCCGGAGCACCGGTCGGACCGATCCGGCACGCCGTGGAGGCCGTGGCTCCCGGCGACATCCGCATCCGTACCGAGCGCGTGACGCGGTGCGGCCTGGCGGCCACGAAGGTGCATGTCGACACGGCCGACGGCCCGCCCCACCGCACCTGGCGCTCCATCCGCCGGACGCTGGAGGAGGCCGCCCTGCCCGGTTCCGTCCGGGAGCAGGCGCTGTCCGTCTTCGCCCGGCTGGCCCGCGCGGAGGCCGCCGTGCACGGCATCGCCGTGGACGACGTCCACTTCCACGAGGTGGGGGCGCTCGACGCGATCGGCGATGTCGTGGGCTCCTGCGCGGCTTTCCACGAGCTGGGGATCGGCGCCGCGAGCGCGACACCGATCGCGCTCGGCAGTGGCACGACGCGCAGCGCCCACGGCAGGATTCCCGTACCGGTGCCCGCGGTGTTGCGGCTGCTGGCCGACCACGGCGCACCGGCCCGGTCCGGCGGGCTCCCGTACGAGATGTGCACGCCGACGGGGGCGGCCCTCGTCCTCACCTTCTGCCGGACGTGGAACGAACTGCCGCCGCTGAGGCTGAGCGGAGGCGGAACGGGCGCGGGCACCCGCGACCCCGAGGGCGTGCCCAACGTCCTGCGGGTCGTTCTGGGGGTCCCGGCGGATCCAGCCCCGCAGGAGGCGGCGGCCGACTCGGCCCGGACCACCCAGGCCGCGGTCGTCGAATGCAACATCGACGACCTCGATCCACGCATCTGGCCGCACGTACTGGACCGGCTGATGGCGGCCGGAGCCTCCGACGCCTGGCTCACGCCCATCCTGATGAAGAAGGGACGGCCCGCCCACACGCTGTCCGTCCTGTGCCCGCCCGCTCTGCTGCCGGACGTACGCGAGATCGTGATGACCGAGACCTCCACCATCGGCACCCGTGAGTACCGGGTGGAGAAGCGGGAACTGGACCGGCACTTCATCACCGTCCCGGTGGGGGAGGCAGCCGTCCGGGTCAAGATCGCCACACGCGACGGCTGCCCCGTCAACGCCCAGCCGGAGTACGAGGACGTGGCCGCCGCGGCGGAACTGCTCGGCGTGCCGCTCAAGACGGCGCTGGCGAGGGCCATCGCCGCCGCGAACACGGACGCGGCGAACCGGAGGCCGGCCCCATGAAGAACGTGATCGTCGTCGGTGCCGGCCTCGCGGGCCTGCGCGCCGCCGAGGAACTGCGCACGAGGGGATACGACGGGGAGCTGACGCTCCTCGGGGCCGAACATCACGCCCCGTACGACCGGCCCCCGCTGACGAAGGCCGTCCTGTCGGGGGAGTGCGACGACACAGCGCTGCCCGTGGACTGGCAGAAGCTGCGGTGCACACCGCTCCTGGGCCGCTCCGCGACGGGGCTGCGCCTGCACACCGGCCGGCCGGGCGGGGTCGTGACGACAGAGGCGGGACCGCTGGACTTCGACGGTCTGGTGATCGCGACGGGTGCGGCGCCGGTACGGCTGCCGGGCGAGGGGGCCCAGCACGTCGTGCGTACCGTGGACGACGTCCGCGCGCTACGGTCCGCGCTCCGGGCGGGCACACGCGTGGTGGTCGTCGGAGCCGGATGGATCGGGTCCGAGGTGGCTACCGTGGCCGCGGGACAGGGGTGCCGTGTGACGGTCCTGGAGGCCGGCGCCGCCCCCCTGGCCGGGGCGATCGGGCCGGAACTCGGTGCGCTGACCGCGCCCTGGTACGCCGACGCGGGCGTCGTGTTGCGCTGCGGAGTACAGGTCGCCTCCGTCGACGTGGGGGGACTGACGCTGGACGACGGGGAGTTCCTGGCGGCCGACGTCGTCGTCACCGGTATCGGTGCCCGGCCGGAGATCGGCTGGCTGGTGGGGTCGGGGCTGGAGACCGACCGCGGAGTGGTCGTCGACGGCTCGCTGCGCACGGCCCGGCCGGAAGTGGTGGCGGTGGGCGACTGCGCGGCCTGGTGGTCGCGGCGCTTCGGGCGCCGGCTGCTGGTCGAGCACTGGGACACGGCGCTCAACGCCCCCGCGACCGCCGCCGCGGCACTGCTCGGCCAGGAAGCGGTCTACGACCCGGCGCCGTACTTCTGGTCGCAACAGTTCGGGCGGTTCGTGCAGTACGCGGGTCATCACCCGGCGGGGAAGCGCATGGTTCTCAGGGGGGCGCCCGCGGCGGGCGGGGGCTGGACGGCGCTCTGGCTGGACGGCGACCGACTGGAGGCCCTGCTGACCGTCGACAGGCCCCGTGACCTGCTGCAGGGCCGTCGACTGGTCAGCGACGCCACACCGATGGACCTCGACCTGGCCCTCGACCCTGGCGTGCCGTTGCGCCGCGCGGTGCGCGGCTGATCCTCCTGCGTACGCCTCCTTCGCCGGGCCGCCGTGGCGGCCCGGCGGAGCCGTCTCAGGGACGGCCGGGGAAGGCGGCCGCAGCCGCGAGGAAGGCGTCGTTCTCCTGCGGCGAGCCGATCGAGACCCTGGCGCCGTCGCCCGCGAAGGCCCGGACCGCCACCCCCGCGGCGCCGCAATGCGCGCCGAAGTCCTGTGTCCGCTCACCGAGTCGCAGCCAGACGAAGTTGGCCTGGCTCCGGTACACACTCCACCCCTGGGCCGCCAGAGCCTCGCTGACCCGCTTCCGCTCCGCGACGGTCGCCTCCACCTGCGCCATCAGCTCGTCCTGCGAGCGGAGGGCGGCGATCGCGGCCGCCTGCGCCACGCCGTTCACGCTGAAGGGCAGGTAGGCCTTCCGGATCGCGCCGATCGTGAGCGGGTGCCCGACCACATAGCCGATCCGCAGACCGGCCAGACCGTAGGCCTTGGAGAAGGTGCGCAGGACCACCACGTTCGGCCGATCCTGGGCGAGCGTGAGCCCGTCGGGCGACCGGGTGTCACGGACGTACTCGCGGTACGCCTCGTCGAGGACCACGAGGCACTGCGCCGGCACCCGGTCCAGGAAGGCCTCCAGCTCCGGGCCGTGCACGACGGTGCCCGTCGGGTTGTTCGGGTTGCAGACGAAGATCAGGCGAGTCCGTTCGGTGACCGCGTCCGCCATCGCCGTGAGGTCGTGCACCCCGTCCCGCAACGGCACCTCGACCGCCGAGGCGCCCGAGAGCCGGGTGAGGATCGGGTACGCCTCGAACGAGCGCCAGGCGTAGACGACTTCGTCGCCCGGGTCCACGACCGCCTCCAGGAGCATCTGGGAGACACCGACCGAGCCGCAGCCGACGGCTATGTTCTCCTCCGGCACGACCAGCCGCCCGGAGATCTCGGAGATCAGAGCGGCGCAGTTGTTGTCCGGGTAGCGATGAACTCCCGACGCCGCTTCGGCGATCGCCTCCCGAACGGCGGGCAGCGGTCCGTACGGGGACTCGTTCGCGGCCAGTTCGTACGAGTGGCCTTCCGGTGAGCGCACCGGCTTGCCCGGCTTGAAGTTCACCAGCTGGTCAAGCGCCGAACGGAAACGGGGCGACCGGGCGGTGTCGGAGGGATCGGACATGCCTCTACTCCTGGGGGTGTGGGTGCTGCCTGGACGGCGGTGTGCGGTGACGGTGGCGGAAGGGGTCGCACCGCCTCCGGCACCGTCATGCCGCCGGTGGTCAGGAGGACGGCGCGGCCAGCTCCTGGAACACGGCGCCCGCGTGGGCGCCGTTCGCCACGTTGACCACGACGTCGCCCGAGGACGCGGGGGTGGCGCGGGCGAAGGCACCGCCGTAGCCGTTGGCCACGGTGAACACCCCCCACAGCGGGGTCCACGGCCGCAGTTCACCGGTCTCGTCGGGAAACAGCTCCTGCGTCGGGCGGATCCGGCGCTGCAGGATGTACGGCCCGTCCAGCGACGCGGTGATCTGTTCGTGCCACTCCTGCGCACCGAGGTCCTCCGCCCAGCCGAGCACGACTCCCGTGCCGCCGGACAGCGAGGTCGGCTTGAGCGCCAGGTCCTCGCGGTGCGCCAGCGCGTACTCGACCAGATCCACCCGCTCCCCGGTCTCCAGGGTCACCGGGCCCGGCCGGACCATCCGGGTCCAGGGCAGGATCCGGTCCAGACTGGCCAGTTCCCCGTCACCGAACAGGCCGCGGTTCGCCTCGTCGGAGAGCATCGCGAGGGCGCCCTTGCTGGCGTAGGCCGCGCTGTCGAGAGGCGTGAAGATCTGCACCTCGCCGCGCTCCGCGGCGTCCAGGACCGGGAACATGAGGGCGGGTGCCTCCGGCGACTTCAGCAGGTCCCCGATCAGGAAGGTGCGGAAGATGATGTCGACCGCCTTCTCACCCAGCCACACCCGGCCGTCACGCACCTCGAGCTGGCCGATGTGGCAGGGGTGCGCCTCGGGCAGCCCGAGCTCAGCCCATCGCTGCGACAGGAGCTCCATGTAGGGACGCATCTTGGGGAAGCTGTCCGGCCAGTCGGCCATCGCCACCACAGGACGGTCGCCCGGCCCGAAACCGCTCTCGGAGAGGATGTTGTTGACCTGCTCGGGGAGGGTGTCCACGAAGCCGAGGCCGCGTTCCTCCGCGAAGCCGGCGAGATGGGGGTGGGCGAGCAGCGAGCGGCACATGTCGGCGTTGTCCATGCCGCCGACCGCGCTGCCGATGTTGAGCTCCAGCAGTTTGAAACCGCTTCCGTCGGCGTACAGGTCCGCCCTGGTCTGACGGGTCATCGAACCGCCGCGGCCCTTCATGATGGCGGTGACCTGGATCTCGGTCAGCCCCACCGCGCGGGCGAACGCGGCGAAGTCGCCACCGAAGAGCCGGTCGGGGAGGCTGCTCAGCGCCGTCAGCAGATTCTCCAGGTCGGCGTGGAGCAGGCGCTGCTCCTCATGGCCGAGGAACAGCGGACGGGAGAGGTACTTGCCCGCGTAGAAGGTGTTGAGCAGGGCGGAATCCACCTGACCGCCCACCAGCTCACTCGCTTTCGCACCACCCTTCGCCAGTATGGTCAGGTATTCGTCGGTCAGGGAAACGCGGTCCATGGGAATGTCGCTCACATCATCTGTCGGGTGTGGGGCTGGGTGGGCAGGAGCCGAGCAGCGTGCCCGGGCTCAGCAGCTTTCCGGGGTCCAGAGCGGACTTGACCGCGCGCATGGCGGCGACCTCGGTGGGTGAGCGGGTCAGGTGCAGGTAGCGGGCCTTGGCACGGCCCACGCCGTGTTCGGCGCTGATGCTGCCACCGGCCTGCGAGACCCGTCGCAGGACCGCCTCGGTGACCGCTTCCTCCTCGCGGACCGGTACGTCGAGCAGGTTGACGTGGACGTTGCCTTCGGCCAGGTGCCCGAAGACGTACGGTCGCGCACGCCCCGCCAGCAGACCCGGCAGGTCGCCGACGAAGCCCGCGAGGTCGGCGAGCGGCACGGTGACGTCGAGCTTGACGGGAACCCCGGCGGCGTTGACCGCCTCGGTGTGCCGCTCGCGGTAGGCCGCGAGCCGATGCCGGTCGGCGTCGCGCAGAGCCACGGCCACTTCGCGCACCGAGGGGTGCTCCACCGCCTCGGCGAGTTCTCCGGCCGTGTCGTGGCGGCCGGCGCACTCGACCAGCACAAGGACGGGATGCGGCGTGCGAAAGGGCGCTGGCAACCCCGTCTTCTCCATGACCAGCCGCAGTCCGTCGGCGGTGAAGAACTCGGCCAGCTCCAGGGACTCGAGCCGGCGCAGCGTCACCAGCAGGGCGACGGCGGCCTCGAGCGAGTCGAGGGCCAGCAGGGCGGTGACGCGGTGGGGGAGGCGGGGGACCAGCCGGAGGCGGGCCCGGGTGATCACGGCGAGAGTGCCTTCGCTGCCGACGAGCAGGCCGGTCAGGTCGTAGCCCGCGTTGTCCTTGGGCAGTCCCGCCAGCCGGTCCATGACGCTCCCGTCCGGGAGCACCGCTTCGAGGCCCGCCACGTTGGCGCGGGTCGTACCGTACCTGACGACGCGTTCGCCGCCCGCGTTGGTGGCCAGCATCCCGCCCAGGGTGGCGGAGTCCCGGGAGGCGAGGTCGACTCCGAACTCCCAGCTCTGCGAGCGGACGTACCGCTGCAGGTCGGCCAGCGTCGTGCCCGCGCCGGCCGTCACCTGCTGCGCGCCGTGGTCGACGGGGCCGACGGAGGTGAGGCGGCGCAGCGACAGGACGACCTCGTCGCCGTCCGGGCCGGGCACCGAACCGCCGACCAGCCCCGTGTTGCCTCCCTGCGGGACCAGCGGGACGCCCAGGTCGTGGCACGCCCGTACCGCTGCGGCGACCTCGGCGGTGTCACCGGGGCGGACCACCAGCCGGGACCGGCCGGTGTACCGGCCGGTGAAGTCGGTCTCGTAGGAGGCGCGTACCTCGGGGTCGGTCAGCACATGGGCGGGCCCGACGACGGCCGAGAGCCGTTCCACGAGTCGGTCGGGATGCATACGGTCGGCTCCTGTCCGTCCTTCTCCGGTCCGGCTCAGAGGGCGGGCTCGAGCACGGGCCCGGTCACCGGGGCCTCCACCTGGATGTGGATGTCCTCGTTGATCAGCCGCTCGCACAGCGACACCGCGGAGTCGGTGTCGGCCGCACGCACCGACACGTAGCCGAGCCGGTCCCAGTTGTCACGGACCGACCGCACCGTGTCCCCCGGCCGTACCGACACGTGCGCGCCGAGCACGTCAGGGTGTGCGGCCACCTCTTCGACACCGGAGACGGCGGTGACGGTGCCCGGGTCGCGCAGCACGAAGCGCACACAGGCCGCGGCCACCGGCCGCGGCTCGCCGGCCAGCTCCTGGACCGCGCGCAGCGGCCAGCCGACCCCGTACGCCGCCAGGTCGATGCCGTACGCCGTCCTGACGAGTTCGCCGATGTGGCCGCCGCCGATCCGGTTGTGGGACTCGATCACCACGGGGCCCCGCGCGCCGAGCCGGATCTCGGTGTGGCTGGGTCCGTCGGCCAGGCCCACGGTGGTGAGGAACTCGGCCACCGCGTCGACCACCGTGGTCCGGTCCGCGGGGGAGAGACGGGCCGGCATCGCGTGTCCCAGCTCGGCGAAGTGGGCCTCGTCCACGAGTTTCTCCGTCACCGCGACCACGACATGGCGGCCGGCGAAGCTGAAGGCCTCGACGCTGAACTCGGGCCCGTCGATGTAGGCCTCCATGAGGAACTCGCTGACCTTGAAGAGCGTCGTGCCGCGGTCGGTGCGGCTGCCGAGGAGTGCGCGCAGGCGCTCCCAGACCGCCGGCAGCTCCTCGGGACCGTTCACCCGCGTCAGGCCGAAACTCGCCGTCGTGTCGGTCGGCTTGACGATGAACGGGTAACCGGCCCGCTCCCCGAAGGCCTCCAGCGAAGCCCGGTCGGTGACGCGCGCGCTCGGGACGGTCAGCCGGCTTCCCGTCGCGGCGAGGTGATCGCGCATCGCGCCCTTGTCACGCAGCCGTTTGATGACCTGGTGCGGCGTGCCGCCGAATCCGAAGTGGTCGTTCAGGCGGGCCGCCGTCTCGAGCCCTCCCTCGGTGAGGCAGACCACGGTGTCGAACCCCCAGACCTCCTTCGCGGCTTCGGCCAGCGGGCGTACGACGTCCCAGTCGGTGTAGTCGATCATCAGGAGCGCGTCGACGAGTCCGGTCTGGAACGCGTTGATCTTCTCCGGGTGCTGAACCAGCACGACGCGCGTGCCGAGGGCGGCGGCCCGTTCGACGTGGGTGTCGGTGCCCCCGAGGAGCAGCATGGTGCGGTCCGTACTCAACGGACGGTTCCTTCCGGTACGGGATCGTTGATGTCCGTCCGCCGCTCGCGCCAGCGGTACGGGCGGCGACGCAGCGGAACGGTCTCCACCAGGGCGCCGAGCCGCCGATGATGACGGGTCAGGGCGCCGAACGGAGCCTTCAGAGGCGCACTATAGGCATCCGTTCTCCGGATACGAAAGCGCGTCAAAGTAAAGGGATGGGTAATTTTCCGCACCCCGCCGCCGGAATGGATATTCCGTTTGTGCAGATGGGTGACGGTAATCAGGGCGAGGCCGGATGTCTTTGGCGCGAATGTGTCTGGCGTGGTGCCGGTTGCTGTGTCGCGGAGGGCTGGAACCCAATCAGGGAGGGGTTGTGGTGGAGGGTGATTCGCCGCAATCGCATGTGCCTGTGCCGACATGACCAGGCTTCGGACCTGCGCACATCGAGTGGAACGCATCGCCGAAATCACGTGCGCGGAAGGCATCCGGCTGTTTATGTTGTCCGTGCACTCCGCACGGGATCGAAAGGGAAGTCCTTGATGATTGCTTCGGTTCAAGACGACACTTCATCGATGCGCGTACATTCGTGACCGCGGGTACGGCTCTCAGGGAACGTCGGTATCGGTTCCTCGTCGCCGGATACGCGGTCTCTTCGTACGGCACCTATCTCAACCTGGTCGCACTGAATCTGTACGTGTACGCGGTGACCGGCCGGGCTCTGGCGGTCGGTATGTTCATGATCGTCAGATTCGCCGCGGGATTCCTGACCGGCCTGGTCTCCGGCCCCCTGCTCGCCCGTCGGTCCGCCAAGGACGTCATGCTCTGGGCGAACGTGCTCCAGGCCGCGGCGATGGGCCTGCTGGTGGTGGCTCCGGACGAGTTCCACACGCCGGCGCTGTTCACCGTCTCCGCCGTGGTCGGCGCCGCAGGCACCGTGTTCATGGTGGCCTTCCGCAGCTCGGTTCCGCACATGGTCGGCAAGGACCGGGCCATGTGGGCGAACTCCCTCATGGTCAGCTGGCGTTCCGCGGCCATGGTGGCGGGGTTCGCCTCCTCGGGCGCGGCGGTCTCCCTGCTGGGCTACACCGCTGCCTTCCTCGTGGACATGGCCACCTTCCTGATCTGTGCCCTCACGGTCGCGCTCGTACCCGTCGCACGGGGCTCGGCCGACCGACCGGAGCAGGAGGAAGGCCGCGAGGGCGGCGGGGCGGAGGGCCGGCCCGCCGCGGCTCTCGCCGTGCTGAGCGCCGTCCCGGCCCTGCTGCTCATGGTGGCGCTGCGCGGCGTCGACGCCCTGGGCTCCTCCTCGCACAACGCGGCCCTGCCCGTGTACTCCACCCAGCTCGACACCTCCGACCCGGCGATCTTCGTCAGTGTCTTCTGGTGCGTATGGGCCATCGGCAACGTCCTCGTCCAACAGGTGCTGCGCCGGTACGAGAAGCGCACGGGGCGCTCGGTCGGAGCGCTCGGGTTCGGGCTCGGCACCATCGCGATGTCCGCCACCTTCATCCTGGCGTTCGCCGGCTTCCCCTGGGCCGTGACCGTCCCGGTCGCCCTGCTCGCGGGCGCGGCGGACGGAATCACCGAAGTGTCGTACACCTCCCACCTGCAGACCCTGCCGAGTGCTCTGCGCGTCCACGCCTTCGGGCTCTCCGCCACCGTGGAGAACCTCGGATTCGGTATCGGCATGATCGCGGTCGCGGCCGCGCTGGACGCCTTCTCACCGCTGTCGGTCGTCGCCGTCGCACACGGCGCGGCCATCGTCGTCGCCCTGGTCTTCGTGGCCCAGGTGCTGGGACGACGCCGAGCGGCAGTGGGCGGCGACGACGAGAGGAACAGCAATGCGGGACCGGCGCGTGGCAGTCATCGGGATGGCGCTCAGGCTTCCGGGGGCTGACACCCCTGAGCAGTACTGGCGCGACATACGGACCGGGGTCTCGCATGTGCGGCCCTTCACGGCAGCCGACTTCGCGGCGGCAGGCGTCCCCCAGGACGTCTACACCGATCCCGACTTCACGGGGTCCAGTGCGCTCCTGCACGGGATCGACGGCTTCGACGCCGCGTTCTTCGGCATGAGCGGCCGAGAGGCGACCCTGACCGACCCCCAGCAGAGGCTGTTCCTCGAGTGCTGCCACCACGTGCTGGAGGACGGGGGATACGCGGGCACAGCCGATCGGGTCGGCGTGTACGCGAGCATCGGATACCGCCTCTACTCGCTCCACAGCTATCTCGCCTCCCAGATAGGGGAGTCGGGTCTCAGCGACGACTGGGTCCGGGTCAAGCAGATCCAGGTCGGCAACTACGCCGACTTCACCGCGAACCGCGCCTCGTACCGCCTCGGCCTGAACGGTCCCGCGGTGAACGTCGCGACGGCCTGCTCCAGCGGGCTCGTCTCCGTCCATCTGGCCTGTCAGGCACTTGTCGCGGGCGACGCGGACATGATGGTGGTGGGCTCGGCGGCGCTGCACCTGCCACAGATCACCGGGCACCGGCACGTCAGGGGATCGACGATCTCCCCCACCGGAGCGGTACGTGCCTTCGACGAGGGGGCGGACGGCACGGTCGGCGGCAACGGGGTCGCCGCCGTTCTGCTCAAGCCCCTGACCGCGGCACTGGCGGACGGGGACACCGTGCACGCCGTCCTCCTGGGTTCCGCGGTCACCAACGACGGCGCGGACAAGGGGGGCTTCGCGGCGCCGGGCGTCGCGGGCCAGCGGGACGCCGTGCTGGGCGCGCTGGACAGCGCCGGAGTCGGGGCGGAGACGATCGGCTATCTGGAGGCACACGGGACCGGCACCTTCAAGGGCGATCCGATCGAGTTCGCCGCGCTCACCGAGGCGTTCCGCCGGGACACCGACCGCAAGGCGTTCTGCGCGCTCGGCTCCACCAAACCGGCCATCGGCCACCTCGACAGCGCCGCCGGACTCGCCGGCCTGATCAAGGCCGTCCTCGTACTCCGGGAGGGGACGGTTCCTCCCCTGGTGAACTTCACCCGGCCCAACCCGCTGCTCGGCGTCGAGGACAGCCCCTTCACACTGCCGCGGCAGGCCACGGCCTGGCCGGCGGGCGGCCCCCGCCGCGCGGGCGTGCACTCCATAGGCATGGGCGGCACCAACGCACACGTCATCGTGGAGGAGCCTCCGCCCGCCCCCGCCCGGCCCCGGGGCGCCCCGCTGCCCGCCCTGCTGCCGCTGTCGGCGCAGAGCCCGCAGGCGCTGGCGGACAGTGCCCGTGCGCTCCTCGACACGTTGCGCGGACGCCCGGATCTCGATCCCGCCGATGTGCTGATGACCCTGGGCGCCGGGCGGCGCCATCTGCGCCACCGGCTGGTCGTCACCGCACCCCCCGAGGAACTGGCCGGGGCGCTGGACACGTTCCTGGACGACCAGGCCGGACGGCGGCCCGCACCGGGGGGAGCGGGTGCCGCGTACCACACCGGAACGGTGGAGGACGGGCAAGAGACCACGTCCGCCTTCGTCTTCAGCGGCCAGGGAAGCGGCCGGCCCGGCATGGCCGCCGCGCTCGCCGGACGCTTCCCCGTGGTGGCGGAGGTCCTCGAGGAGTGCGCCCGGATCCACCGGCAGGAGACCGGAGAGCTCGATTTCCTGGACCGGCTGCTCACCGACGAGGGGCCGCGGCAGTGGGACACCGCCTTCGCCCAGCCGGCGATCTTCGCACTGCAGGCCGCCCAGACCCGTCTCTGGCGGCACCTGGGCGTGACACCCTCCGCCGTCGCCGGACACAGTGTCGGCGAGTACGCGGCCCTGCACGCCGCGGGCGCCCTGTCCGTCGAGGACGGCATGAGGCTGCTCTGCCACAGGGGACGACTCATGCAGAGCACCGAACCCGGTGCGATGCTCGCCGTGTTCAGCCCGTTGGAGAGGGTCCAGGAGCTGCTCGCCGAGCTCAACCGGCCGGCCCGGGGGGCGCAGCCGCACGGCCGGCTCGAACTGGCCGTGTCCAACGGGCCCGCTCAGCACGTCGTCGCGGGCCGGCCGGGGGCGGTGGAGGCCGCGCGGCGCCGGCTCACCGAGACGGGGGAGGCGAGCGAGCCGCTTCCGGTGGACCGCGCCTTTCACACCGCCCTGCTGGACCCGGTTCTGGGGGAGCTGCGCGACCACGCAGCCAAGGTGGTCCTGCGGCCGGTGGAGGTGGAGTTCGTCAGCGGGCTGGAAGGCACCGTCCACCCGCCGGGCTGGCTGCCGGACGCCGACCACCTGGTGCGCCAGGCCCGGGAGCCGGCCGATTTCCACGCCGTCCTGCGGGCGCTGGCGTCCGTCGGCGTCCTGGTCGAACTGGGCCACGGCGCTTCCCTCACGGGTATGGCCCGCAGAGCCTTGCCCGGCACCCCCTGCGTTCCGACCCAGCCCCGCGCCACCGGCCTGGAGGGTCTGTGGGCCGCGGTGGCCCGGCTGCACTGCGCCGGCGCCGGCCTCGACTGGGCGGCGCTGCTGGACGACTCGGCGGGGCGGCGGATCCCGCTGCCGGGATACCCGTTCCAGCACCGGTCGTACTGGACCGGGCCCCCGCCACACCCCCTACCCGCACAGGGCCACTCGCCCACGAACGAAGGTTCCATGGAGGACGGCATGACCGAGCAGGACGTACTCGAGCGGATACTCGAACTCACCGCCCGCCATCTCGGCTACGAGACCGAGGGGGTGGCAGCCCGGCAGACGTTCATAGGCCTCGGGGCGGACTCGCTCCAGCTCATCGGCATGCTGAAGCAGCTGGAGGGCGAGTTCGGGGTGCGGCTCGCGATCCGGGACGTACTGGAGGACGCGGGGACCCCGGAGCTGACAGCCCGTCTGATCATCTCCCGCAGAAACGGGGACGCTCCCGGCGCCGTACCCGCCCCGGCCGCTCCGCCGGCGACGGTCGCCCAGGCCCCGGCCGCACCGGCTGTCGCCGAGATGCCCGCCGACGCGCCCGTGGCGGCGGCAGGAGTCACCGCGGCCGCGGATCAGTACGCGCACCGTTCGGACATCGCCGAGCTCAGCCGCCAGATCGACGTACTGGCCGAGACCCAGGCCGCCATGCTGGTCCAGCTCTCGGAGGCAATCGCCCTTCTCGGTGCCGAGCGTGTGCGATGAGCGGGACCGCGGCGGACCGGTCCGCCGAACTCTCCCGGAAGGTCACCGCGCAACTCGCCGCAGCCGGTGCGCGGCTCCCTGCGCCTTCCGCCGGACGCAGCCCACAGCCCGCCCCCGCCGCGCACGGCCCTCGTGTCGTCCTCCCTCCGGGCTCCGGCATGGCGGGCGACGGCGCCGACGCCGCGCAGCGAGCCCATGCCCAGGACCTCGGGCGCCGGCTCGCCGAGCGCACGCGTACCTCGAAGGAGCTGGCCCAGAGCCGGCGGGCCGTTCTCGCCGACAGCCGGGCTGTCGTCGGCTTCCGCCGCTCCACCAAGGAGACGCTGTACCCACTCGTCGCCCGCTCGGCGCGCGGGGCACGGCTCACGGACGTCGACGGCAACGACTACACCGACATCACCATGGGCTTCGGCGCCCTGCTCTTCGGGCACGAGCCGGAGTTCGTGACCCAGGCGGTGCGGGAGCACCTCGACAACGGCCTGCGCTTCGGCCCCCGGCCCGTCGAGGCCGGCGAGGTCGCCCAGATGCTGGCCGACATCACCGGTCTGGAGCGGGTGGCGTTCGCCAACTCCGGTACGGAGGCCAACTCGGCCGCCCTGCGTCTGGCCCGTGCCGCCACCGGACGCGACCGTGTCGTCATGTTCCGCGGCTCCTATCACGGCCACATCGACTCCGTGCTGGGCCGACCGGGTCCGGACGGCGGACGGGCGGTTCCCGTCACCCGGGGAATCCCGGACAGCGCCGTGGCCGATCTGCTCGTACTCGAGTACGGCAGCGCCGAGGCCCTGGAGACCATCGACGCGCTCGGCGACACCATCGCCGCCGTCGTCGTGGAGCCCGTCCAGTGCCGCAACCCCGGGCTGCGCCCCGTCGAGTTCGTGCAGGCTCTGCGCGCGCTCACCCGGCGGCGCGGCATCGTGCTCATGTTCGACGAGATGCTCACCGGCCTGCGCCCGCACCCGCGCGGTGCCCAGCACCACTTCGGTGTCGTCCCCGATCTCGCGACCTACGGCAAGGCGCTGGGCAGCGGTTACCCGATCGGGGCGATCGCGGGCCGCGCGGACCTGCTGGACGGGGTGGACGGCGGCTTCTGGCAGTACGGTGACGACAGCCGCCCCGAGACCGAGACCACCTTCTTCGGCGGCACGTACATGCAGCACCCGCTCTCCATGGTGGCGGCGAAGGCGGTGCTCACCCGCCTCGGCGCCGAGGGGCCCGCCCTCCAGGAGCGGCTGAGCGCCCGCACCGACGCCTTCGCCAGGGGACTGAACGACTTCTTCCGGGAAGAGGAATTCCCCGTCGAGCTGGCCCACTTCGGCTCCATGTTCCGGTTCACGCACCGGGCCGACATGGAACTCCTCTACCAGCACCTGCTGACGCGTGGTGTCTACGTGTGGGAGTGGCGCAGCTTCTACCTGTCGACCGCGCACACCGACAGCGACATCGAGCGGGTGTCCGACGCGGTGAAGGAGTCGCTGCGCTCTCTGCGTGAGGGCGGCTTCTTCCCGACGACCCGCCCACGCTCCGTGTCGCGGTCCCTGCCCCGTTCGAAGCCCGCACGCCCCCGCCCGGCCCCCGACTTCGGGGTCTACTTCTTCGGCGACTACCCCGACGCCGAAGGCGCCGGGGAGGGACAGCGCCCACCGCTGCCCGCCGACGCCTACGAAGAGATCATCGAGACGGCGCGCTTCGCCGACAGCCACGGCTTCAGCTCGCTGTGGGTGCCGGAGCGGCACTTCCACTCCTTCGGCGGCCTCTTCCCCAATCCCTCCGTGCTGGCGTCCGCGCTGGCCAGGGAGACCAGCCGCATCCGGCTGAACGCGGGCTCCGTGGTCCTGCCCCTGCACGACCCCGTCCGGGTCGCCGAGGAATGGTCGGTCGTCGACAACCTGTCCGGCGGGCGGGTCGGGATCGGCTGCGCGACCGGCTGGCACGCACAGGACTTCGCCCTCCATCCGGACCGCTTCGCGCGCCGCAAGGAGACCGGCCTCGCCCACCTCGACGACGTACGGACGCTGTGGCAGGGCGGGACCCTGCGGCGGACCGCCGGGGACGGCCGCGACACCGACATCCGGATCCACCCCCGCCCCGTGCAGGACGCACCCCCGATGTTCCTCGCCACCTCCGGGCGGCGGGACTCGTACGAGGAGGCGGCGGAGCGGGATCTGGGCATCGTCACCAACCTGATGAACCAGACGGTCGCGGAACTCGCGCAGAACATCCGCCACTACCGCAAGGTGCGTGAACGACACGGTCTCGATCCGGACGCGGGGCGGGTGACCGTACTGCTGCACACCTACCTCGGCGAAACTCACGCGACCGCCCGTGCCCAGGCCCTGGAGCCGATGAGCCGATACCTGCGCGCCTCGCTCCAGATGCGCGCCGCCGCCGGAGCGCTCGGGGGCAGCCCGCAGGACGTGGCCACGGCCAGTGACGAGGATCTGGACTACCTCTTCCGCCGGGCGTACGACCGCTACTGCGACGAACGAGCACTGATCGGCACCCCCGAGACCTGTTCCCCGATCGTGGACGCACTACGGGAGGCGGGCGTCGACGAGATCGCCGCACTGGTCGACTTCGGCATGCCCTCCGACCTGATGCGCGCCGGGCTCGAGCGCCTCGACGCACTGCGTGCCCGGCACCACGACCAGGGCCCCCGCCGGACGGCCGGGGAGCCGGCGCCCGTCACGGAGGCGCAGCGCCGGCTCTGGCTCGCCTCCCAGCTGATCGGCGACCCGGCGGCGTACAACGAGGTCCAGGCCGTGCGGCTGCACGGCACCCTGGACGAGGCGGCACTGCGCGAGGCGGTGGGCGGCCTCGTGGAGCGGCACGCCGCACTACGGACCGTGTTCCGCGCGGGCACCGGGGACGAGACGGTCCAGCAGGTCGTCCGGGACGGTACGCAGGTGGCGCTGCAGGTGTCGGACCTCCGGGGGCAGGACGCCGACGAGGCCGTCGCCCGGGTCATGGCGCAGGAGAGCGGGAGGCCGTACGACCTGGCCGAGGGCCCGCTGTTCACCCCCCGTCTGCTGATCCTCGCCGAGGACGAGCACGTCCTGGTGCTGGGCATGCACCACATCGTCACCGACGGTCACTCCGCCGCTCTCGTGGCGGCCGACCTGGAAGAGCTCTACACCGCTGCGAGCGAGGGCCGTGCCGCGCACTTCGCGAGGCCCGCCGGCACCACCGTCGCGGCAGCCGCAACCGAGCGGGATCCGGCCGACCTGGAGTGGTGGCGGCGCACGCTCCACCCGCTGCCGCCCGTGCTCACCCTTCCCACCGACCGGCCGCGCGGCCGACGCGTGGCGGGGAGCGGCGCGGCCGCGGAGATCCGCTTCGACGCCACGCGCGTGACCCTGCTCCAGGACTGGAGCGGTCAGCGGGGCGTCACCCTCTTCGCCACGCTGCTGACGGGGTGGCAGATCGTCCTGCGGGAGCGGTCCGGACAGGACGAGTTCGTGCTCGGCTCCACCTTCGGACGGCGCACGGCGGAGAACGCCGACACCGTCGGCTTCCACGCCTGTGTGCTGCCCCTGCGCGCGTCGGTGACGGGGACGACGTCCCTGACCGACGCCGTACGGTCGACCCGGGACGCCCTGTTCGAAGCGGACGCGCACCATCAGGTCGACCTGGACGCACTGCTGGCGGCCGTCAACCCCGACCCCGGCAACCCGCGGCCGTTCATCAGGGTGTCGGCCGACCTCGACACCGCTCCCCTGACCCGGATCCGGCTGCCCGGACTGCGCGCGGAAGAGGTCGACGGCGGCACGGAGTCGGCGCCGCTCGAAATGGCCCTGATGGTCATCCGCGCCGGCTCGGACCTGCGGCTGCGCCTACGCTACGACGCGGATCTCTTCAGCCCCGGGACGGCACGGGCGTACCTGGACGATCTCGACCGCGTCCTCGCGGCCATGGAGGGTGGCGGGGCCGAGCTGGTGCGGGACACGGCGGCGCCCACCGCGACAGCCGTGACCGCGTCGCCGGCCGAGGGGCCGGGCACGGAGGAGCTGCGCGCCTTGTGGAAAGCGGTCCTCCAGGCCGATGCCGTCACCGACGACGCGGACTTCTTCGATCTGGGCGGCAACTCGATCGCGGCGATCCGGCTCACCAACCGCGTCCGTGACGAGTTCGACGCCGACCTCGCGCTCCAGGACTTCTTCGCCGACCCCACTCTGGAGGCGATGGCCCGCCAACTCGGGCTCGCCAGGCCTCAGGAACCGGCCGGCGCCGCCACCGGTGCCACGGAACCCGGCGCCCCTGCGGGCACCGCGCCGGCGGACGACGTCGTGGAACGGGCCCCGGTCAGCGACCAGCAGCAAAGGATGATCGCAGGCCACTACTCCGTACCCCAGCCGCAGGTCTGGAACGTACCGACGAGGATCCGGTTCCGGGGGCCCCTGGACCCGGACGCCCTGCGCACGGCCTACGACGAACTGGTCGCCCGCCACTACGCCCTGCGCATGCGCTTCGCGCAGGATGACACGGGGGCCTGGTGGCAGGAGGCACTGGCGGCCGAGCCCGCCCGGCTCCCCGTCGACGACCTGACCCGTCTGTCCCCCGCGAAGGCGTCCGCCCGCGCGGACGCGGTGTGCCGACGGCTGGCCGCCGCTCCCATCGACATCACCCGCTCGACGGTGGCGCCGCTGAGACTGCTGCGCATCGCCGAGGACGAATGGCTGCTCATGTTCGTCCTGCACCACATCTGCGCCGACGGCTGGGCCCACTCGGTGCTCGTCACGGAACTCGCCGAGCTGTACGAGGCGGCCGCGGCCGGCCGGCCGCACGGGCTGACGCCGCCCGCGTCGCAGCCGACGGACCACGCCCGCCGCCAGCGGGAGGGGAACGACCCACGGACCGAGGCCCGCCGCGCCGCGTACTGTGCCGCCTACCTGGACGGCGTGCCCGTCCGGCTCGACCTGCCGACGGACCGCCCCCGGCCCGAGACCCTGAGCGGGAACGGCGACACGGTGCGCGGTGTACTCCCCGGCGAGGTGCGGGCGAGAGTCGAAGCCCTGGCCACCGCCCGCCGGGTGACTCCGTTCGCGGTCTCCGTGGCGGCGCTCGGTGTTCACCTCGCCCGTATCTCGGGCGTGCGGGACATCCTGCTCAGCGTCCCGTACGCGAACCGTGAAGGCGTGGAATCCGAATCGCTCGTGGCGATGACGAGCACGGCCGTGATGGTCCGGGTGCGGGTAGACCCGGAGGAGAGCTTCGCCGAGCTGGTCGGCCGGACGGGAGCGGAGGCCCTGGGCGTCATGGCCAACGTCCTGCCCACCGCGCGCATCATGCAGGCGATGCGGGAAGCGGGGGCGGCAGAGGTTCCCGACCGGGTCCCCTACGTCCTGGCGTTCCAGAACTACCCGGACACCGACATCGAGATTCCCGGCCTCCAGGTGGAGGTGGAGGACCTGGCGCCCCCCGTGGCCCGGGCCGAACTCGTCTTCGGTCTCTCGCCGCGTCGTGACACCGGCCTCGGCTACCGCACCTTCCTGGAGTACTCCGCAGATCTGTGGGACAGGGAGACCGCCGCGGACCTGCTGTCCTCCTACGCGACGCTGATCGCGGACCTGAGTGCCGACCCCGACCGCCGGATCGATTCCCTGCTCAGCACCGACACGACGCCCCGAGAGGCGGATCCCGCATGACCATGGTCACGGACGCATACGACCGCGAGGACCTGCTCGCCTTCCTGCGGTCCAGTTCCTCGCCCTACCACGCGGTCGAGGAGTCCACCCGCCGCCTGGAGAAGGCCGGGTTCCAGGAGCTGCGCGAGACCGATGAGTGGACCGGCGGCAGCGGGGGCAGCTTCATCGTCCGCGCGGGCGCCCTCATCGCCTGGTACGTCCCCGAAGGGGCTCCCGCCCATGCCCCCTTCCGGATCGTCGGCGCACACACCGACTCCCCCAACCTGCGGATCAAGCCGACGCCTGACACGACATCGGCGGGCTGGCGCCAGGTCGCCGTGGAAGTCTACGGAGGAGTTCCCCTCAACACCTGGCTCGACCGGGACCTCGGCATCTCGGGACGGCTCACGACGCGCGACGGCGCCTCCGTGCTCGTCAAGATCGACGAACCTCTTCTCAGGGTCCCCCAGCTGGCCATCCACCTCGACCGCACCGTCAACGACGGACTGGCTCTCGACCGGCAGCGCCAGACGCAGCCGGTCTGGGCCATGGGCGGGGCGGAGCCTGGCGCGCTGCTCCGCCGGGTCGCGACCGCGGCCGAGCTCGACCCGGCACAGATCCTGGGATGGGACCTGATGCTGCACGACATCCAGGCCCCGGGGCTGCTGGGTGCCGAACGCGAGTTCCTGGTGTCCTCGCGTCTGGACAACCTCGTCTCCGTGCACGCGGGTGTCACCGCGCTCACGTCCGCCGCACGGCCGGAGAAGGGCGACCGCACCGGGCCGCTCCAGATCCCCGTGTTCGCGGCCTTCGACCACGAGGAGTGCGGCAGCGGATCCGAGACCGGGGCCCGCAGTCCGATGCTGGAGAGGGTGCTGAGCCGCTCGGTCGGCAGCCGCGGGGGCAGTGGCGAAAGCCTGTCCCGGGCCCTGGCCGGCTCGCTCTGCGTCTCGTCCGACATGGCGCATGCCGTCCATCCCAACTACAGCGAGCGGCACGACCCGGACAACCACCCGCTGCCCAACGGCGGCCCCGTGGTCAAGGTCAACGTCAACCAGCGTTACGCGACCGATGGCACCGGCTTCGCCGCCTTCACGGCTGCGTGCGAGCGGGCCGGGGTGCCGTGGCAGTCCTTCGTCTCCAACAACGCCATGTCCTGCGGCACGTCGATCGGCCCGATCACGGCGGCCCGGCTGGGCGTGACCACCGTCGACGTGGGTGTACCCGGCCTGTCCATGCACTCCGCGCGGGAGCTGGTCGGGGCCGAGGACCCCGGCCACCTCACCAGGGCCCTCACCGAGTTCGTCATGTCGGGCTGAAGGCCGTCCCGCCACCGCCCCGTCCCTTCGAGGAAAGACAGAGCGTGTCCGTAAGAAACTTCGTCATCAGAGGCGCCGCCCCGCAGGACGCCACCCTGCGCGTCGTGCTCGTTCCGCACGCCGGTGGGGGCGCGGGGAGCGGTCTGGCCTTCGCTGAGCAGGCGCCGCCCGAGTGGCTCGTGGCCACGGCCCGCCTGCCGGGAAGGGAGTCGCGGGTCAAGGAGGACGTCCCCGACCTGCCCGGCCTGGTGGACGACGTCGCGTCCGTCATCCGCTCGCTGCCCGGTGACGCCCCTCTGATCGTGGTGGGGGTGTGCTCGGGCGCCGTCATCGGGCTCG
The DNA here is from genome assembly GCF_042871485.1 of Streptomyces sp. NPDC005791. Taxonomy (NCBI): domain Bacteria; kingdom Bacillati; phylum Actinomycetota; class Actinomycetes; order Kitasatosporales; family Streptomycetaceae; genus Streptomyces; species Streptomyces sp. NPDC005791. Next base: position 98,848 of record NZ_JBIAIP010000013.1, on the reverse strand, counting down.
AGGCCCTGCGCACCGTGCAGCGGGAGGACGCCGGATGCGTCGCCGGTCTGGTGGCCGTCTCGCAGTGGGCGGTGACGGAACAGACGGGCCCGGGCAGGCGCTCTCTGCGACACACCGAAGACACTTCCCAAGTGCTCGAAATCCTCGAGGAGTTCGGGGGCATCCCGAAGTCGTTGCGGGACAACGCGGAGATGCTGGCGTTGGTACTCCCGGCCGTCGTCGGGGACATGCGTGCCGTCGAGGACTACACGTCCGGTCCCGACCCGGTCCTCCGATGCCCGCTCCTGACCGTGTTCGGTGACGAGGACGAGCTGTGCCCGGACGAGAGGACCGCCGACTGGGCCCTGTTCAGTGAGGACGTCCGCAGGGTCTGGGTGCCGGGTGGCCACATGCTGCTCGCCGAGAGCCCCGGCACCCTGGTGGACGCCCTCGCCGGAAACCTCGACCACTTCACCACCACGCGGCCCTGAGTGTGACCACGGGCCCGGGCCGAGGTGCCCGGCGCCGCCCGGAACGCCGGGCCCGTACTCCGGGACGAGACCGCGCCGCGCACGTCCATGCGGCGCCCCCCGGCCCCGTGGGGCCGGTTCGGAAGCAAAGACCCCAGCCTGTACTGGTTCGCCTGATGTGAGGTTGACTACCATGACGACCGTCGCAGCCGATTCCGGACACCGGATCGATGCCCTCCTGCTCGAGCGGTGGAACCGCCACCCCGAGCTCCCCGCGCTGATCTCCGAAGACACCGTCGTCACCACGGGCGAGCTCAGGGACCGGGTCCTGCGGGCCGCCGCCGCGCTGCGTGCGTGCGGCCTGCGTCCCGGGGACCGGGTCGCGATCTACCACGAACGGTCCGTCGAGTTCGTGGTGGCCATGCTGGCCTCGGTGTTCGCAGGCGCCGCTCACGCAGCCTTCGACGTGCACGAACCGCTGGCGCGGACGCTCGGAACGCTCGACGACTGTGCCCCACGGGTCCTGCTGACCAGCTCCGCGCTCCGGTCCCGTTTCTCCGGCGTCCCGGACCTTGTCGTACTGACCGACGAGGAGTGTGCGGCCCACCTGCCGGAAGCGGACCGACTCCCCGGCCCCGCGTCGGCGGACGACCCCGCGGTCGTCATCTACACCTCCGGCTCGACAGGACGTCCCAAGGCCTCGCTGATCAGCCACCGAGCCCTCGTCTCCCGCCTGCGCGCCCTGCAGGGCACGCACCGCATGGACGAGCACGACCGGATGATCCACCACACGGTGTGCACCTTCGACATGTACCTCAGCGAGTTGTACTGGCCCCTGTTCGCCGGGGCCGTGGTCGTGATCGCCGAGCCGGGACGCCAGCGCGACGCCGACCACCTTGCGGGGCTGATCCGGGACCACCGCGTCACCACGTTCTACTGCGTGGTGACCCTGCTGGAACTCTTCCTGCTGACACGCCCTGAGACCGAACGCTACGACGGCCTCCGGCAGGTGCTCACCGGCGGCGAGCCACTCGCCCCCGAGCTGGTCAAGCGGTTCCACGCACGCTCCACCGCCACACTGACCAACCTCTACGGCCCCAGTGAGTGCACCATCTACTGCACCGCCTGGGTGTGCCCGCGTGATCCCGGACTCGATACGGTGCTCATCGGCACGGGCATCCAGGACACCGAGCTGTGGATCCTCGACGAAGCCGGCGTTCCCGTCGCGGACGGCGAACCGGGCGAGCTCCACATCGGGGGAGCGGGCCTCGCCCTCGGGTACCTCAACCGGCCCGAACTCACCGAGGAACGCTTCCTGGCCGCCCCGCCCGTGAGTCCGCACAGCCGCCTCTACCGGTCCGGTGACCTCGTCAGAGCCCGTCCGGACGGTGCCCTCGAATTCCTGGGCCGCATCGACCGTCAGGTCAAGATCCGGGGTATCCGCATCGAGCTCGGGGAGATCGAGACCACCCTCACCCTGTGTCCGGGGGTCCGTCAGGCCGCCGTCGTCGCGCACGGCTCGGGTAGTGCGAAGCAGCTCACGGCGTACGTGGTGCCAGGGCAGGAGGGGATGGCCGCGGAGCTGGCTTCAGCCGTACGGAAGACGCTGGTCGCCCGGCTTCCGCACGCCATGGTGCCGTCGTCCATCGAGGTGGTCGGGGAACTGCCGCTGACGGCCAACGGCAAGCTGGACCGCTCCCTGCTGGAGGAACGCGCGGCGAAGCGCCTGGCCGACGCACCCCGTCCCGGCCCGGAGCAGGCCGCGGTCGGCGTGGACGACGCGCGAGCCGATCTGGAGGCCACGGTGTCCCAGGTCTGGCGCGAGGTGCTCGGCGTGGCCGACGTCGGTGGTGACGAGGACTTCTTCGACCTGGGAGGCAACTCCTTCAAGGTGGTCGAGGCCGTGGAACGGCTACGACAGCGGCTCGGCGCCGACATCCCCCTGGCAGCACTGCTGGCCGAGCCGGCCTTCGCGTCCTTCACGCAGGAGCTGCGGCGCATCATGGATCTGGAGACGGCATGTTGAAGCCCGCAGCGCACGGTGCTCTCATACGGTCGTTCGGCGACCTCTCGTCCCGGCGTTTCGACCGGGCGCGCCCCGTGGTCACCCTCTTCAGCGGAGGCCTCGACAGCAGTTATCTCCTCCACCGGCTGGCGGAGGACGGCTTCACCGACATCCACGCCGTCAGTGTCGACCTCGGTGCCGGAGAGGAGGTGGAGGAACTGCGCCTCGTCGCGGACCAACTGGGCGTACACCTGCACGTCCTCGACGGGCGGCAGAGGTTCGCCGAGGAGTACGTCCGTCCTGCCATCGCGGCGCAGGCCGTGTATCTCGGCACGCATCCGATCAGCTCGTCCCTCAGCAGGCCCCTCATCGTCGAGCTGGCCATGGAGCTGGCGGACACCCTGGACGCGTCGGGCATCCTGCACACGGCGAACCGTTCGCAGAACACCCTCCGCAGGCTCAACGGCGCCTTGCGCCTCCTCGGTTACCAGGGTGCTCACGGCACTCCCTACGACCTCGACCCGGTGGACCGCGAGGAGAAGGTCCGCGCTCTGGAGGAGATCGGGCTGGTCCACATGAGCAAGCGGATCGCCAGTATCGACGCGAATCTGTGGTGCAGGGAGTTCGAGTCGGGGATTCTCGACGATCCCGAGGAGCACACCGTTCCGGAGCACCTCTACCACTGGAGTGCCCGCGGACGGCACGTCGCGCAGGAGAGCGTCGAGATCGGTTTCGCGGCAGGTGTACCCGTCTCCGTCGACGGGACCGGTGTCGCCCTGTGCTCGTTGGTGGAGAGCCTGAACCACCGGGTCGGCGCCCACGGGATAGGCCGCTACAGCGGGCTCGAGCACCTGCCCGGTGGGCAGAAGGTGCTCGAACTGCGCGAGATGCCTGCCGCCGAGATCCTGTTGAGGAGCTACCGGCACCTGGAGACGGCGACGCTGGACGCGGAGACGATCAGGGAAAAGATGCATCTCGAGCAGATATGGGTGCGCGAGGCCCTCGAAGGACGCTGGTTCGGTGAGCTACGCGGAGCGGCCCAGTCCTTCATCGACACGTGCGCCACAGCGGTCACCGGAACCGTCCGCTGGCGTCTGGGGCTGGGCTCGGCAGAAACGCAGTCGATTTCCGCGGCCGCCCCCCTTTACGTGCGTAATCGGGAGGACTGGGAAAAGGAATCGATCCGCGACCACGGATGAGCAGCCGTTGCCGTGGCAGGCGGCAGGGGAGAATGCGCGGGACGAGGACGCCCGGACCACTGGATTCCGTTTTCCGGGGCCGCCGGCGCTCGGCAGGAGCAGGAGGCCCCGGCGCCCCGGGGCCTCCTCTTTTCAGCCGGAAGCGACTGTGGTATCCGCACCGTTCACCGGTACGGGGTCGCGATTCCATTCGCCCTTGGTGGCCTGCCAGACATCCTCGTCCGCACCCCGTCGCCAATACCCGGAAACCGAAAGCTGTTCGGGAAGGAGTCCGCGGTCCGCCCGCAGATGACGTCGGAGTTCCTTGACGAAGTGGGCCTCCCCGTGAATGAAGACCTGTACCGGTCCGTCGGGAAACTCCAGCCCGGTGACGGCCTCGACCAGAAGGGTGCCGACGGTCGCCGCCCCGCGGTGCAGCCAGACGAGTTCGAGGTCCGCCGCCGACTCGATCACCTGCTCGTCCCGGGCGTCGCCGATTTCGATGAACGCCCGCGCTCTCGCACCGGCCGGCATGGATTCCAGAGCCGCCGCGACGGCCGGCAGGGCGCTCTCGTCGCCGGCCAGCAGGTGCCACCCGGCCTCGGCCGACGGCGCGTAACCGCCGCCAGGGCCGGAGAAGGCGATGACGTCGCCCGGCCGGGCAGAGGCCGCCCACGGCCCAGCGACCCCGGTGGTGCCGTGGTGCACGAAGTCGACCGTCAGTTCACGTGCTTCCGCGTCCCAGTCACGGATCGTGTAGGTCCGGGTCCGGGGCCACCGGTCCCGCGGCAGGTCCCGGCGTATCGCCGCGATGTCCGTGGGATCCGCGTATTCCACGCCGGGCAGCGGGAAGTGCATCTTGATGTAATGGTCGGTGAATTTTCCGGCCTCGAGCCGGTCGAGGCCGTCACCGCCCAGAACGACGCGGATCATGTGTGGCGTTATCCGCTCCGTGCGGATGACCCGCCCTCGATGCACGACGGGCTTCTTTACCTGTGTGTCCGGCATTCGCTGTCCCTTGCTCGCCTTCTCGGTGTGGCCACCATCCCGCGCGGGCTGATGCCGCATACCGGATGAGACTTGGTGAAAACTGATCAATCAGGCCGACTGTATATGGCTGAAAAGCGCCGTGACGACGTCCTCTGCGTCGAGAATCACCTCGAACTACCGCCCGGTGATGTCCGTCGGGGCGCTAAGGTCTTCCGTTTGGATCAGGGCGAGCTCGCACGCCGTCCCGATCGGAACGCGAGGCCCTAGTCTCATGGGCTGTTGACCTATCCCTGGAGACCCTTTTGTCCTTCCTACGCCCCCGTTTCCCGGGCGAACGTGCCCTGGTCACGGGAATCGCCATCGACGCACTGGGCTCGGGGATGTACATCCCATTCAGTCTGGTGTTCTTTCAGAATGTAACCCGGCTGTCACTTCCTCTGATCGGGATGGTACTCACGGTCACGGGGCTGATAGCCATGGCCGCGCTGCCCGTGGCCGGTGCTGCGGTCGACCGCTTCGGTGCCAAGAGGATGCAGCTCTTCCTCTACACGCTGCGCGGAGTCGGCTTCGCCCTGTACCCGCTGGCCCACGGGCTGGTTTCCTTCGCCGTGCTGGCGCTGGTCACCGCCGTCGGGACCAGGGCGTTCCCCGGCACCCAGCAGGCCCGGCTCGCCGAACTCGTCGACAACGAGGACCGGGAGAGGATGCAGGCCCTCACGCGGAGCCTCAGCAACGCCGGCCTCGGAGCCGGGGCCATGGTCGCCTCCCTGCTCATCGCCACGGCCGGCAGCTCGGGGTACGTCATCGCCGCCTGGCTGAACGCCGCCAGCTTCCTCTTCGCGGCGCTGCTGGCCCTCCGCACCCCCCCGAGCCCGCATGTCGTGCGCAACAAGGCGGACAACCGCGGGGGTTACCTGCTCATCGCCAAGGACCGTCCGTTCCTGACGCTCACTCTGGCGAACTTCTTCGTGGCTCTCGGGTACGCCTCACTCAGCGTGCTGCTACCCGTCTTCGCCGTCGACTGGCTGAAACTGCCCGAGGGGCTGACAGGGAGCGCCTTCATGGTCAACACCGTGCTCTGCGCCACCCTCGGTGTGCCGGTCGCGGCCCTCGTGCGGAGGCGCTTCGCGACGCGTAACCGCGCAGCGGCCATGGGCGCGGCCCTGTTCGTGATCGGGTTCCTCGGACAGGTGCTGCTGGGCACCGTCCGACCCGAGAGCGTGGTGCTGATGATGACCGGCCTGATCGCGTCCGTCGTCATCGTCACCGCGGGCGAGCTGGTGCACGGTCCGTCCTCGGGGGCGTTGTCCCAGTCCGCGGCCCCACAGGATCTGCGCGGGCGCTACATGGCGGCGTACCAGCTCTCCTGGTCACTCGCCTACAACCTGGCTCCCACCGTGTTCACCCTGCTCGTGGCCTTCGACGGCCGACTGCCCTGGCTGGTGGTCGCGACCACCGCGTTGCTGGGTGGCCTGATGCTGCTGCGTGTCGAGCGCGCGCTGCCGGCCGAGGCCGTCGCCTACCCGGCGCAGCCCGCGGTTCGGAGCAAATCCGAGGTCGCCAAGGCCTGACGCGGTCCGCCGTACGGCAGGCCGGGCTCACCGGACGGGCACGTGGCCCGCGCCCGCGAGTGAGCCCGGCACTTCTTCAGCGGATCGAGCCGGCTGCCGGCCCGGAGCCACCGAAGGCGCGGCGCGTGCGGCGCGCGCCCCGTACGACGGCGAACCCCTTGGTGAGCGCCCGGTCCACCCCGAAGGCCCGGGCGACCGCCCGGCCCTCGACGAGCCGCGCGAACTCGGCGGGGCCGGTGCTCCGGCGGACGGTCACCCGCTCCAGGGCGTACGGGCCCTGGCGCCGGCGTGCCAGGGCGTTGCCGACGGCGAGTGACTGCGCGAAGCCCGCCGCCCGCACCGACTGCCGCACCCGGCGGGTGGAGTAGCCGTAGGGATAGGCGAAGGACACCGGGGGAGCGCCCATTTCGGCCTCGACGATCTCCCGGCACCGCACGGTCTCGGCCCGCAGGACCGCATCGTCGAGCTGGTCCAGTTGCGGGTGGGTGTGACTGTGGCCCCCTATCTCCACTCCGACGGAGGCGAGTTCGCGCACCTGACCCCAGTCGAGCATGGTGTCCAGGGCGCCGCCCTCGTCGTACGCCCCGCGCAGCCAGCCGGTGGTCACGAAGACGGTGGCCGCGAAACCGTGCTCGGCGAGCTCCGGCAGGGCATGCCGGTGCACTCCCTCGTAACCGTCGTCGAACGTGATCAGCACCGGCCGGGGCGGCAGGGGCCGCCCCGTGCGCCAGCTCTCACCCAGCGCGGCCGTGGTGAGCGGGGTGAAGCCGCGCCGGGCCAGGATCTCCATCTGTGTACGGAAGGCGCCGGGTGACACGGAGAGGCCGTACGCGCCGTCGGCCGGGCGGTGGCCGACGGCGTGGTACATCAGGATCGGCACGGCGCCGCTCCCCGCGCCATCGACGCTCACCGGGCTCCTTTCGCTCACCGCACCTCCTCAGGAGCGCCCGCCGCCGGTTCGATCGCCGGTACGGCGAAGGACGCGCCGTCACGCCGGACCCGTACGCTCCCCACCGCGTAGCCGGCCGCCGCCGCCAGCACCCCCGTCACGACGGCGCCGGCGCGGCCTGCTCCGCCGGGACGGCCGAGCAGGAAGTCCCGTACACCCCGCAGGACTCCGGCCGGGAGGACCCGGGTGGTGTAGCGGCGCTCGGACTCGAGTCCCCTGTCCGCACCGACGCTGCGGGCGACGAGCGCCTTGGAGAGCCCTTCGGCGTACGTACGGGTACGGAAATAGCCGAAGCGCTCCCGTACCCCGGGGACCTTGTGGTGGATCACGGCACGGTCGTCGATCAGCAGGACGGCGTGGGGGAGTGCGCGGCTCAGCCGGATGCAGAGCTCGGTCTCCTCACCGCCCAGCGGCCGCTTGTCGCCGTCCCGCCCGATGCCGGTGGCGAAGCCGCCCGCCGCGTCGAACGCCGTACGCCGGAACGACGCGTTGCCGCCGAGGACGTTGCGGACCCGGGCGGTGCCGGACGGCAGCCCCAGGTAGGTGCATCCGACCACCCAGTCGAACTCCTCCGGGAACCAGACCGGCCTGCGGCCCGAGGCCCATGAGGGCAGGGTCCGGCCGCCGACGGCCATCACCCGCGGATCGTCGTAGCCCTTGTCGAAGTGGCGCAGCCAGTCCCGCTCGGCCACCGCGTCGTCGTCGAGGAAGGCGACGACCGTGCCACGGGCGGCGGCGATACCCGTGTTGCGGCCGGCCGAGAGGCCGCGGGGGCCCGCGTTCGCGAGCACCCGCACCCCAGGACGGTCCCCGTATTCCTTGGCCAGTCGGCGCAGCAGCACCGGATTGTGATCCACCACCAGCAGGATCTCCTCCGCCGGCAGGGACTGTGCGCGGACCGAGGCGACGGCCTCGAGGATGTCGTCCCAGCGCTCCTCGGTGTAGGCACAGATGACGACGGAGAAGCCGCGTGAGCTCACGGAGTCCGTCGCCGGCCGTGAGCTCACAGCACCTGCCCCCGGCCGATGACGGCGGGCACGGCCGTCACCCGGCGCCCGCCGCGGCGCACCCGCTTCTCCGTGAGGATCACCCTGAGCACACGGAGCCCGTCCCGTACGGCGCTGAGATTGCTGACGCCGTGGATGCGGTTGTACTCGTGGCTGGGCACCTCCTGGACCCTGAGGCCGGCCTTGACCACCCGGATGTTCATCAGGGTCTCGATCTCGAAGCCGGTGCAGTCCAGGGTGATCCTGTCCAGGCAGTGCTTCCAGAAGGCGTTGTAGCCGTAGCAGAGGTCGGTGTAGCGGGCCCCGAACTTGCGGTTGACCACCGCGCAGAGCGCCCAGTTGCCGAGCTTGCGGACGGGCGTCATGTCGTCCGTGCCGCCGCCGTTGGCGAAGCGCGACCCCTTGGCGAAGTCGGCGCCGCCGACCAGGGCGGAGACGTAGCTGACGATCTCCTCACCGTCCGCCGAGCCGTCCGCGTCGACCATCACGATGATCTCGCCGGTGCAGGCGGCGAAGCCACTGATCAGGGCGTCCCCCTTGCCCTTGCCGACCTGTTTGACGACCACGACGTCCGGCCGGAGTTCACGGGCGACCCGGACGGTGTCGTCGGTCGAATTGCCGTCCACGAGCACGACTTCATGAATCCAGTCGGGCAGGGTCTTGAACACATAGGGAAGATTCTCCGCCTCGTTCATGGCGGGGATCACGACACTTACCGGCGGCGCTATGGCGAGATGGGAAGAGATCGGCCGGTATTCGTTCTCTATTCGAACGGCTTCGGTCTCTTCGACGGCAGGTCTGATCGAGGAAGGCAGGACTGAACTCATGAGTGTTTACCCTCTCGTCCGGTGGACGGCCCGCCCCCGGGCTGTCCGCATAAGGTCCGGTTCGAAAGGGGGGCTCTCACCCCGGCCATGACGGCATGGCACTCCGAGCTGGCTGGATGAGCTGGCACAACTGGCCGCGCGACGACCGGCTCGAACGAGCCCGGCCGTTGAACACGGCACCCCCCTACCGTGCCCCGCTCCGGTATCCACCGCGGCTGCCTGAGCCCTCCCCTGGAGCCGCATGCGTGATGGACCGTTACGGGCTGATCACCAACGGTATTGACGAGGGGAACTGTATGACAAGACATGCGATGACGTCTCGTCCTTTTCGGACTTTGACGGAACTGTCACATACGGCCACGGAATTGGCCATTCCTGGTTCCTGGCGCGCCCGGGGCTTTTGGGGTCCTCGGGGTCTCCGAGGTTTTCGAGGCATGTGCTGGAAGATGGATGATCGGCGCGGAAACGGAAACGGGCAGGACGTAATTCCGTGCGGACCCGGCGTTCGGTGCCGACATGGTGTGCGCCACCAGGAGTTTGACCACGAGTGCCCCGGCGGCCGAGGCGGTGAGCCGGTCCAGTCCCGGCGGCCAGGCGTACAGTGCGGCGGCCGGGGTCGCGAAGAGGTGGAAGAGCGTGAAGGGGGTGCGCAGGGGTGAAACGAATCCGGCGAGTGCCGGTACGACGCCCACTCCGGCCACCGCGACCGCTCCGCCCGCCGGAACGGTCAGCGCCTCTGTCCTGACTGTCCCCGTCTCGCACGTGATGATCCGTATAGGCGACTATGCACCCCGGTGTGCAGGATGCCGGATTTCGGTGTGACGCGCCGCCAGGGGGGCGTCAGGGAGACGCCGTTGCAGGTATTGGCATGCACACTTCCGGAACCCGGGTCGGTACTGCTACCACGGAGCAGGCAGAGATCCTGCCCAAGGAGGTTCCATGAAAATGTCCAGACTCGTGGCGTTCTCGTCCTCTCTCCTGCTCGGTACCGTTCTCGCTCTGACCGGTGCGGGGGTCGCCCAGGCTCAGGAATCCGCACAGTCCGTCGACTACGTCGCCCTGGGTGACTCCTACTCGTCGGGTGTCGGTGCCGGCGGTTACGACAGTGCGAGCGGCGACTGCAAGCGCAGCACCCGCGCGTATCCCGCCCTGTGGAAGGCGGCCAACAGTCCCGCCTCGTTCGCCTTCACCGCGTGCTCGGGGGCCAGGACGGGCGATGTCACGGCCGGTCAGCTCGGTCCTCTGAACTCCGCCACCGATCTCGTCTCGCTCTCCGTCGGCGGCAACGACGCGGGTTTCGCCGATGTCATGACCACCTGTGTCCTGCAGTCCGAGGCCACCTGTCTGAGCCGGATCGCCACCGCCCGCGCCTACGTCGACTCGACCCTCCCCGGCAAGCTGGACTCCGTGTACGCGGCGATCAGCGCCAAAGCACCCTCGGCCCACGTCGTCGTCCTCGGATACCCCCGCTTCTACAAGCTGGGCGGTGGCTGTGTCGCCGGTCTCAGCGAGAAGGAACGCTCCGCCATCAACGGCGCCGCCGACCACCTCAACGCCGCCACCGCCAAGCGGGCGGCAGATCACGGCTTCACCTTCGGCGACGTCACCTCGACCTTCACCGGGCACGAGATCTGCTCGGGCAGCGCCTGGCTGCACAGCGTGAACTGGCTGAACATCGGGGAGTCCTACCACCCGACCGCCGCCGGGCAGTCCGGCGGCTACCTGCCCGTCCTCGACGCCAAGGCCTGACCGCCCCGCCTCCGACCCCGCCGCCGGGGAGGAGGCTCCGCCCCGCGGAGCCTCCTCCCCGTACGTTCACGAGAACGCGACGACGCCCGTCGAGGCCTTCCCGCCGCCTCTCTCGTCCGTGTCGTCGTCGCCCGACAGGGCCCAGGCGAGACCTCCGGCGATGAGCAGGGCGACGGCGGCTCCGACGGCCACCAGGACACCCGTGCGCCTCGTGCGCCCGGCGGATTCCGGCCGGTCCCCGGCCGGTTGGGATATCCCGTGCACCCCGGCCGTCGCGGCCGGGCCGTCCGGCGGCGGCAGCGACGGGTCGGTGGCTCCGCCGCTCGGTGAGCCCGTCCCGCCCGCGGCCAGGATCCGCAGCCTGTGCTCGGTCTCCACGGCGGTGAGCCGCTCGGCCGGATCCTTGCGCAGCAGCCCCTCGATGACCGGGGTGAGCGCACCCGCACGCCCCGGTGATGGCGGTTCCTCCTCGCGCACCGCGCGCAGGGTGTCCTGCGGAGTGCCCCGGCCGAACGGTTCCCGCCCCTCGGTGGCGGCGTACAGAAGCACACCGAGCGACCAGAGGTCGGATGCAGGCCCCGGCGTGCGCCCCAGCGCGCGCTCGGGCGCAAGGTATGCCGGTGCGCCGATGGGTTCACCCGTCCCGATGAGGCCGGGCGATCCGCCGGACGGGGTGATACCGAAGTTCTTCAGCATCACCCGTCCGTCGTTGGCCAGCAGCACGTTGCCCGGCCTGACGTCGCGGTGGAGCACCCCGGCCTCGTGGGCGACGCGCAGTGCCGCGAGCAGTTCCGCGCCGACCCGGGCCGCACGCCGCGGGGGCAGCGGACCGTCGGCGTCCAGTGCGTCGGACAGGGCGATCCCGCGGATCAGATCCATGACGATCCAGGGCCTGGAGTCCTGGCTGACCACGTCATGGACGGCGACGGCGTTGCGGTGCGAGACGCGGGCCGCCGTCCGGACCTCCCGCTCCAGCCGGGAGTGCAGCCGCTCGGCTTCGGTGGCGGGCAGGGTGGCCGGAACCCGTACCTCCTTCACGGCCACCTCGCGCCCCAGTACCTCGTCCCGGGCGCGCCACACGATGCCCGTCGCGCCCTCGCCCAGCGGGTCCTGGAGACGGTAACGATCCGCGATCACACGTCCGGTGCCCGGGACCTCGCTCATCGGTGACCCTCCATCAGCAGCTGTGCGCAGTACGGACGAATCCCCTCCAAGCTAACTCAACTCCCCTGAGGTCGACAGAGTTTGGTAACGGGCCGTCAACCTCCGCACACGCGTGTGCAATCCTGCGGCCGGGATACACGTGTGTCAGCGCGGGACGATAGGGTTAACCTGCCCGGGCCGGGTGCCCTCGTACGGGTGGGGAGTGACATGGAACAGATAACGGTGCGCAGCAGGCCGCGTGTGCCTGCCATCACATGTGGGAGTGGAGCGACCAGTTCGCGCCTCGACCGCCATCTCGCAGTGCTGGGCGGCCCCGCCGTTCCGCAGCGCGAGTCGGCGGAAGCGACGCTGCTGATGCTCGAACTCACCTCGCGCGACGCCGCGCACACCCGCAGGAGCAGGAGCGCGCGTGTCTCGCTCTTCGCCCCCCTGCGGCGGCTGCGGCGTTCGCTCTTCGGCAGCCGCCACTGACCGACGGCTGTCACGACCGGCCGGCCCTCCGCTCAGGGCCGAGTCCAGATCACTCCGTTCCGGCGCAGTGCTGCTCTCCGCCCGTCCGTCATCCCCAGGGCCGGCAGCGTTGCGTCGGTGTGTTCCCCAGGTGCGTCCCCGGCGTCGGTACAGCACCCATCGGCACCGGCGCCCGCCCGGCCCCCGAACCAAGGGCCGGCCTTTCGACCGCCCCCGTCCGCTCCCGGTACGCCGTCTCACAGCAGAGCGAACTGCCCCTCCGGCCCCTCCTCCTGATGGTCCAGCACGGACGCGGGGAGCCGCGCCGACGCGGGGACGGGAAGCACCCCGGCCGAGCGCAGCCCGTCCCGGGTGAGCGTGCCCGCCTGCTCCAGCCGTTCCCGTAGCGCCTGCTGCCGGGGCCGCAGCCCGGTCAGCAGCGTCAGGACGGTGATCAGTTCCAGCAGCTGCGAGGTCCGCTCCTGCGGCCAGCCGCGCGGTCCCACCGCTGCCAGGCCTTCCGCCGTCGCCGTACGGCGCTGGACCCAGAACTCCAGCACGCGTACCCCGCCGACCCGGAAGTCCCATGCCCCGGCGGGCACGGGTGAGACACGTCCCTCGCCGAGGACGAGCGTCTCCTCGTCGGCGTCGTAGCGCAGCCCGTCCGGCCGGGGCGGCACAGCGGCCCGCACATAAGGGCGCCGGCCGCCGGGCAGGCGGGGGCGCGCCCCGCCGCGCGCCCCGCGCAGCTGGAGCCGCAGCAGCTCCTGGCCGAGTTCCACGCCGTGTGCCCACAGCGCGCCGTCGGCGGGCAGCGGGACGAGCGGGCCGGCGGGGGAGGGCAGGGCGGCCGCGAGGGTCCAGGCCAGGGCGTCTGCGGCGGTGACCGGTACGCCGTACCGGGCGGTCAGCAGAGCGGCCAGTCCCGGGGTGAGATTGGGTTCCCGTCCGCCCGGCCGCCGGTAGAGCGGCCGGATGCGGCCGGGGCGCCCGGCGGGGGAGTGCCCGTCGGGCAGCAGGGCGGTGGCGGACAGGGCGGGGCCGCTGTCCTGGGGCACGTATCCGTGCTCGACGGCGTAGAGCTGGTGTCCGTCGGCGACCCGCCACAGCTCGGGACGGGCCGCGTCGAGCAGCCGGTGGTCGGGAATCAGCCACTGTTCGTCGAAGGGGCCGTGCTGGATGCGCACCGGTTCGGGATACGGGCCAGGGTCGCGGGCGAACGCACGCGTGCCGGTGGAGGTGCCCGGCAGTGCCGCCGCGGGGGTCAGCGGCGTACGGGAGCGGCTGGGCCGGAACAGCCGCTCCTGCTCGGCGCCTTCCGACCGCGCCAGCAGGTCCCAGCGGGCCCGGAGCGAGGCGGCGTCGGGAGCCGTCACCCAGGGGCGCCCCGTTCTCAGGGGACGCACCGACCAGGGCATCAGGTCGTCCAGCAGGGGGAACGCGTCGCCCTCGCCGGCTTCGGCCGCCACCCGTGCTGCCACCGTGCCGTCCTCCCCGTCGCCACGTCCGCCGCTCCCGGCATGGTAACGACCGCTCGCCGTCCGCACGACCGACCGTCCTCGTGGCCGACCGCCGTCGTGACGACCGCCCCGTGGCCGTGGCGACCGCCGGCCGCGGCTCCGCCGTCAGTGCGCGTCGACGGTCACGGAGAAGGAGAAGCGGTCGCCCCGGTAGCGGATGCGTGCCACGTCCACCACCGTGCCGTCCTCGTCGTACGTCACGCCGGTGTAGTGCAGGATCGGGCTGAGCAGCGGGATCTGGAGCAGCTCGGCCGTGACGGGGTCGGCGAGGCGCGCCTCCACGGTGTCGGTGATCCGCGAGATCCGTACGCCGATGGCGTCGCGCAGCACCTTGGTCATCGGCCACCGCTCGAGATCGGCCACGTCGAGCCCGGCCGCGATCTCGGGGCGCACCGCGTTCTCCGCCCAGTTGGTGGGCTCGCCCGTCCCCTCGTCGCAGCGGAGCCGGCGGTAGCGGACCACCTCGGGGCAGTCCGGGAAGAACTCGGCCAGATCGCCGGGCACGGGCGCCCGTCCGTGGCCGAGCACGGTCGTCCGCTCGCCCGACTGCTGGGCGACGATCGTGTCGATCGAACCCAGCAGTCGGACGGGTGACACGCGCCGGGCCCGCGGCTCGATGAACGTGCCGCGCCGGCGGTGCCTGCTGATCAGCCCCTCGCTCTCCAGCTCCTTGAGCGCCTGGCGCATGGTGAGGACGCTGACGCCGTAGTGCGCGGCGAGCTGTTCCTCGGTGGGCAGCCGCGTCGAGGCGTCCTGGGGGCGGCCCAGTATGGAGGCCCGGAGGGACTGCGAGACCTGGTACCACAGGGGCAGCTTCCGGTTCAGCACCAGGGAGTCGGGGGCGAAGCCGGGCCGGCCGGCCTCGTTCACCTGATCCATCCGGTTCACCCGATCTCTCTGCGGAGCGGCCGGCGGTGCGGTCTCACGGCCGGAAGTTGCGGCTCAGACCCTGCCACACGTCGTCGTATCCGCGCTGGAGCAGGTCCGGACCGGCGGCCTGCGCGGTCGCCGTGACCGGCCAGCGGGTCTCGAACATGAAGGCCAGCCCGTCGTCGATCTTCTGCGGCTTCAGCTCCGCCGCGCTCGCCCGGTCGAAGGTCGCGCGGTCCGGGCCGTGTGCCGACATCATGTTGTGCAGCGAGCCGCCGCCCGGCACGAAGCCGCCCGCCTTGGCGTCGTACGCGCCCTCGATCAGGCCCATGTACTCGCTCATCACGTTGCGGTGGAAGTACGGCGGGCGGAAGGTGTCCTCGCCGACCAGCCAGCGCGGGGCGAAGACCACGAAGTCGACGCCGGCGAGCCCCGGGGTGTCGGACGGCGAGGTCAGCACGGTGAAGATCGACGGGTCGGGGTGGTCGTAGCTGATCGTGCCCATCACGTTGAAGCGGCGCAGGTCGTAGACGTACGGCGTGTGGTTGCCGTGCCAGGCGACGACGTCGAGCGGGGAGTGGCCGTACGTCGCCGACCAGAGGTTCCCGCAGAACTTGTTGACCACCTCGACCGGGCCCTCCCGGTCCTCGAACGCCGCGACGGGTGCCAGGAAGTCCCGCGCGTTCGCCAGTCCGTTGGCGCCGATCGGGCCCAGGTCCGGCAGGACGAAGGGCTGGCCGTAGTTCTCGCAGACGTAGCCCCGGGCGGCGCTGTCCAGCAGCTCGACACGGAAGCGGACGCCGCGTGGGATCAACGCGACCTGGCCGGGACCGGCGGCCAGCAGGCCCAGTTCTGTGCGCAGCAGCAGGCCGCCGCGCTCGGGGACGATCAGGAGCTCGCCGTCGGAGTCGCTGAAGACCCGGTCCGTCATGGAGGAGTTCGCGCTGTACAGGTGCACGGCCATGCCGGTGCGCTGGGTGGCGTCGCCGTTGCCGCCCAGCGTCCACAGGCCGGTCAGGAAGTCCGTGCCGGGCGCGGGGTCGGGGAGCGGGTCCCAGCGCAGCCGGTTGGGGTCGGGGACCGTCTCGGTGAAGGGCGCGGTGCGCAGGGTGCCGTTGTCGGTGCGGACGAAGGCGGGATGGGCGGCCGAGGGCCGGATCCGGTAGAGCCAGGACCGGCGGTTGTGCGCGCGGGGCTCGGTGAAGGCCGAGCCGCTGAGCTGCTCCGCGTACAGCCCGAGGGGGGCGCGCTGGGGCGAGTTCCTGCCGTGCGGCAGCGCGCCGGGGACGGCTTCCGTGCTGTGCTCGTTGCCGAAGCCGGAACTGTGGCGGAGACCCTCCGCCGTTTTCCTCGCCTGTTCGATGCCGCTCACCATGTGCTCCCGGTGGATGAGGAATCCCGTGGATTCCCTGACGAAGAATCCTATGGATCACCGTAGGAATCGAAACGTGGCCCGTCAACGGCATACAGGCATGATGGGGCCGTGTCCCACGCTCATACGAACCTCCGACGCGTCCCCGTGCAGCAACGCAGCGCCGACCGTCTCGCCCGCATCCTCGACGCCGGAGCCGCGCTGCTCGACGAGACCGGCTACGAGCAGCTCTCCACCCGGGCGGTGGCCGACCGGGCCGGTGTGCCCATCGGCTCCGTCTACCGCTTCTTCCCCAACAAGAGGGCGCTGGTCGACGCCTTGGCCGAGCGCAATCTGGAGGTCTACGCCGGACGGGTCGTCGCCCGGCTCGAAGCGATACCCGAGCGGGAGTGGCGTGCGGCCCTCGACGCCGTGCTCGACGAGTACCTGGCGATGAAGCGCTCCGTCCCCGGGTTCGCCCTCGTCGACTTCGGTCCTCCCGTGCCCGCCGCCGGCCCGCTCGACGAGGAGGTGAACCGCCTCGTCGCGGGGCGTCTGGCGGAGCTGCTCTCCGGCCATCTCGGCCGGGGTCCCGACGGAGCCGTCGCCGTCGACGCCACGCTGAGACGCACGGTCCTGGTCTGTGTGCAGGCGGCCGACGCCCTGCTCCAGCTCGCCTTCCGCGCCGACCCGGCGGGCGACCCGGACCTGATAGCGGAGACCCGGGTCCTGCTCCAGGCGTACCTCGCGCGGGTCCTCGAGTAGGGCCGCCTCTCGTTCGGATCATGCCGGGGTCTCGTGCCCCGGCCCCTGGTCCGGTCTGATCCGGACGAAAGGCCCTGGCCCCGTGAGGCCGTGGGGAACGGGTCGGCTCCGGCGTCTCGCCAGCATCCGTACCGGTCGGTATGCTCGGTGCGCCGGGAGCCCGCGCCCGCCGAGTGCGCCGCGGGACGCCGGATCGCACCCGCGCGCCACCGCTGCCGCCGCCCCGGGGAGGGCCCATGTCCCACGCATCCCGTACCGCTCTGCGCGTCTGCCCGCTCTGCGAGGCGACCTGCGGACTCACCCTCACCATCGAGGGGACCGAGGTCACCGGCGCCCGCGGTGACCGCGAGGACATCTTCAGCAAGGGCTTCATCTGCCCCAAGGGCGCCTCCTTCGGCGGCCTCGACGCCGACCCCGACCGGCTGCGCACCCCACTCGTCCGCACGGACGGCGTCCTGCGCGAGGCCTCCTGGAGCGAGGCGTTCGACGTGATCGCCGCGAAGATCCCGGCCCTGGTCCGGGAACACGGCGAGCAGGCCGTCGGAGTCTTCCTCGGCAACCCCAACGTGCACACGACGGCCGGCGGGCTCTACCCGCCGCTGCTGCTGTCCGCGCTCGGCACCCGCAACGTCTTCACCGCCAGCACCCTGGACCAGATGCCCAAGCACGTCTCCAGCGGGCTGCTCTTCGGTGACGCCAACGCCATCCCCGTGCCGGACCTGGACCGCACCGCCCATCTGCTGCTGATCGGCGCCAACCCGCTGGAGTCCAACGGCAGTCTGTGCACCGCCCCCGACTTCCCCGGCAAACTCAAGGCGCTCCGCCGGCGCGGCGGCACCCTCACCGTCATCGACCCGCGCCGCACCCGCACGGCCCGCCTCGCCGACCGGCACGCCGCGATCCGGCCCGGCACCGACGCCCTGCTGCTCGCCGCGCTCACCCAGGTCCTCGTCGAGGAGAAGCTCACCGATCCCGGGGCGCTCGCCGAGCACCTCGACGGGTACGACGAACTCGCCGGAGCCATGGCGGACTTCACCCCCGAAGCGGTGGCCGCCGCCTGCGACCTGGACGCGGACACCATCCGGGAGATCGCCCGCGAGCTCGCCGCCGCCCCCGCCGCGGCCGTCTACGGGCGCATCGGCAGCTGCACCGTCGAGCACGGCACCCTCGCCAGCTGGCTCGTCGACGTACTCAACATCCTCACCGGCAACCTCGACCGCCCCGGCGGCGCGCTCTTCCCGCTCTCCGCCACCGCACGCACCCCGCGCGCCGCCGCCCCGGGGAAGGGATTCGCCCTCGGCCGCTGGAGGAGCCGCGTCTCCGGCCACCCCGAGGCCAAGGGTGAACTGCCCGTCACCGCACTCGCCGAGGAGATCGAGACGCCGGGCGAGGGCCGGATCCGGGCGCTGATCGTCATCGCGGGCAACCCGGTGCTCTCCGCCCCCGACGGGGACCGGCTGGACCGGGCACTCGCCGACGGCCTCGACTTCATGATCAGCGTCGATCCGTACCTCAACGAGACCGCGCGCCACGCGGACGTCGTGCTCCCCCCGCCGCCGCCCTCGCAGAGCGCCCACTTCGACTTCGCGCTGAACTCCCTCGCCGTCCGCAACCAGGTCCGCTACAGCCGTCCCGCCGTACCTCTGGAGGACGGGCGCATGGACGAGAGCGAGATCCTCGCCCGGCTCGTCCTCGCAGTCGGCGGCAGGCACGGCACCCCGCCCGAGGCCGTCGACGACCTGGTCATCGCCACGACGCTCGGCAAGGCAGGGCTCCCCGAGTCGTTCGCCGACGGCCTGACCGGCCGCACCGGCGCCGAACGCCGCCTCGACCTGATGCTGCGCCTCGGCCCGTACGAGCTCACCCTGGAGCAGCTCCTCGCACATCCGCACGGCATCGACCTCGGCCCGCTGCAGCCACGCCTTCCGCAGGTGCTCAGGACCCGCAGCGGCCGCATCGAGCTGTTCCCGGCGCCGATCGCGGCCGATCTGCCCAGGCTCCGCGCGTCGCTCGGCGCACGGCCCGCCGGACTCGTCCTCGTCGGCCGCCGTCATCTGCGGTCCAACAACAGCTGGATGCACAACGTCGCCTCACTGCGCGGCGGTTCGAACGTCTGCACCCTGCAGATCCACCCCGACGACGCGGCCCGGATCGGGATCACCGAAGGCGGCACGGCCAGGATCACCGCTGCGGGCGGCGAGGTCGAGGCGCCCGTCGAGATCACCGAAGCGGTACGTACCGGGGTCGTGAGCCTTCCGCACGGCTGGGGTCACAGCCGCCCCGGCACGCGCATGTCGGTCGCCGGAGCGGAGCCGGGCGTCAACGTCAACCAGCTCCTGGACGGCACCCTTCTGGACCCGCTGTCCGGTACCGCCGTGCTCAACGCCGTCCCCGTCTCCATAGCGCCAAGTCGTTGACCTGGGGTTTTGCTCGTATTGCTCACACGTCAACATCTTGTTAACGCCGCTTCAGGGCCCCTAACGTCATCCGGACGCCGGCATCGGTGAGAGTTCAAAGGTGAACGTTAGGTAGCCCATATGTTGACAATCCTCGGCTTTGCCATGATCGCGACCTTCCTGGTCCTGATCATGACGAAGAAGATGTCGCCGATCGCGGCGCTGGTCCTGATCCCCGCCCTGTTCTGCGTGGCCGTCGGACAGGGCGCACAGCTCGGCGACTACGTCATCGAAGGGGTCGGCACCCTCGCGCCGACTGCGGCGATGCTGATGTTCGCCATCGTCTACTTCGGCGTGATGATCGACGTCGGCCTCTTCGACCCGATCGTCCGGGGCATCCTGCGCTTCTGCAAGGCCGACCCGATGCGGATCGTCGTCGGTACGGCGCTGCTCGCCGCGATCGTCTCGCTGGACGGTGACGGTTCCACCACCTTCATGATCACGGTCTCGGCGATGTATCCGCTCTACAAGCGGCTGAAGATGAGCCTGGTCGTGATGACCGGTGTCGCCGCCACCGCGAACGGGGTCATGAACACCCTGCCCTGGGGCGGCCCCACCGCCCGCGCGGCCACCGCGCTGAAGGTCGACGCGGCCGACATCTTCGTCCCGATGATCCCGGCTCTCGCCGTCGGCCTCCTCGCCGTGATCCTCCTCGCCTTCGTCCTGGGCCGTCGCGAGCGCAAGCGGCTCGGCATGCTCACGCTCGACGAGGCGCTGGTGACCGAGACCGTCCTCGTCGGTGCGGGCGGCGGCGACCGGCTCACGAAGGCCCCGAACGGCGGTGGCACCGGCAGCGGCACCGGCAGCGGCACCAGCACCGGCAGCGGCACCAGCACCGGCGGCGTGGACGACGACGAGGAGGAGGAGGAGTTCAAGGGCCTCGACCCCAACCGGTCCACGCTCCGCCCCAAGCTCTACTGGTTCAACGCCGGCCTCACCGTCGCCCTGCTGGCCGCGATGATCCTGGAGCTCATGCCGATCCCGGTGCTCTTCCTGCTCGGCGCGGCCCTCGCCCTCACCGTCAACTTCCCGCACATGCCCGACCAGCGCGCCAGGATCGCGGCCCACGCGGACAACGTGCTCAACGTCTCCGGCATGGTCTTCGCCGCGGCCGTCTTCACCGGCGTGCTCACCGGCACCGGTATGGTCGAACACATGGCGGACTGGCTCGTCGGGGCGATCCCCGACGGAATGGGCCCGCACATGGCCGTCGTCACCGGTCTGCTGAGCCTCCCCCTCACGTACTTCATGTCCAACGACGGCTTCTACTTCGGAGTGCTGCCCGTGCTTGCCGAGGCCGGCGCCGCCCACGGCGTCTCCCCCCTGGAGATCGCTCGCGCCTCCATCGCGGGACAGCCGCTGCACATGTCGTCCCCGCTCGTGCCCGCCGTGTACGTCCTGGTCGGCATGGCCAAGGTCGAGTTCGGCGACCACACCCGGTTCACGGTCAAGTGGGCCGTGCTCACCTCGCTGGTGGTCCTCGGCGCCGGAATCCTCTTCGGGATCATCTGATGCCTCCGCGACCGCGGCCCGGCAGGGGCTGGCTGCTGCGCCTCGTCATCGCCTTCGCCTTCGCGCAGGGGGCGGTGTCGATGGCGCGGCCCGCCGTCTCCTACCGGGCGCTCTCGCTGGGTGCCGACGAGCGCGCGATCGGCGTCATCGCCGGTGTGTACGCGCTCCTGCCGCTGTTCGCCGCGGTGCCGCTGGGCCGGCGGACCGATCACGGCCGCTGCGCGCCGCTGCTGCCCGTCGGTGTCCTGCTGATCGGCGCCGGCTGCGCGCTCAGCGGAGCCGCCGGCTCCCTCGCGGCGCTGGCGGCGTGGAGCGGGGTCATGGGCCTCGGGCACCTCTGCTTCGTGATCGGCGCGCAGTCGCTCGTCGCCCGGCAGTCGGCCCCCGCCGACCAGGACCGCAACTTCGGCCACTTCACGATCGGCGCTTCCCTCGGCCAGCTCGTCGGCCCGATCGCCGCGGGCTACCTCATCTCCGAGCGGGACGGCGCGATGGCCCGTACGAGCGCCCTCGCCCTGCTCGTCTCGGCGGTCGTCGCCGCCGTCTCCCTCACCTCGCTGTGGCGCATCGAGCACCGGAAGACCGCCGGACCGCCCCGGACATCGGCCGACAAGGTGCCGGTCGGCAGCATCCTGCGTACCCGGGGGGTCCCGGCCGGCATCTTCATCAGCCTCGCCGTGCTCAGTGCCACCGACATCCTCACCGCCTATCTGCCGGTCGTCGGGGAACACCGCGGCATCGCGCCCGCCACCGTAGGCCTGCTGCTCAGCCTGCGGGCCGCCGCGACCATCGCATGCCGGCTCGTCATGGCACCGATGCTGCGCCGGGTGGGAAGGACCGCCCTGCTCTCCACGACCTGCCTGCTCGGCGGCCTGCTCTGTGCGGCCATCGCCCTGCCCGTCCCGGTGTGGGGGCTGGCCGTCGTGCTGGCGGTGCTGGGCTTCTGCCTGGGTGTCGGCCAGCCGCTCTCCATGACCACCGTCGTCCAGGCGGCCCCTGCGGCGGCCCGCTCCACCGCGCTCGCCCTCAGGCTCACCGGTAACCGGCTCGGCCAGGTCGCGGCTCCCGCCTCGGCCGGGCTGATCGCCGGGGTCGCGGGCACGGCGGCCCCGTTCGTGATGCTGGGCGCGCTGCTCGTCGGTGCGGCCGGACTCGGTCTGCGGGGCGGCGGGCCGAGGGCGACGGCGGATCCGGCAGCCGAGGAGCCCGAGCCCCGCGCCGAACGCCCCCGCGCCGAACGCCCCCGCGCCGAACACCCCTGTGCCGAACGCCCCTGTGCCGAGCGGGACTCCCCCTGACACGAGGCGGCCGACGCCTCCTTCCAGGGCCGGGTCCCGACCGCTCCGGGACGCCCCGGACGCCGGCGTCCGACGTCGCCGTGGTCCGCGCGTGATCTGTGTCTCCGGCCGTTCCCTGGCGCCGAAAAACTAACAGCGCTAGTTTGGGCCGGGACGGCATCCGTCCGTACGCCGCACGGCTTCGGCGGCAGGCACAGCGAGCCCGGGAGGGACAGCCATGAAGGCGCATGACGGGATGTACATCGGCGGGGAGTGGCGGCCCGCCTCCGGCCGGGACACGATCGCGGTCGTGAACCCGGCGGACGAACAGGTCATCGGTCACGTCCCGGCGGGCACCGCCGAGGACGTCGACGCCGCGGTGCGTGCCGCACGTGCCGCGTTCCCCGGCTGGGCGGCCACCCCGCCCGCCGAGCGCGCCGAGAGGATCGCCGCCCTGCGCGACGTGCTCGCCGCACGCAAGGACGAGATCGCCGAGACCGTCACCGCCGAGCTCGGCTCGCCGCTGCCGCTGTCCCGGACGGTGCACGCGGGCGTACCGGTGCTGGTCGCCGGTTCGTACGCCGAGCTGGCCGCCTCGTACTCCTTCGAGGAGAAGCTCGGCAACTCCACCGTCCTGCTGGAGCCCGTCGGCGTCGTCGGCGCGATCACGCCCTGGAACTACCCGCTCCACCAGATCGTCGCCAAGGTGGCGCCCGCGCTGGCCGCCGGCTGCACCGTCGTCCTCAAGCCCGCCGAGGACACCCCGCTCACCGCTCAGCTCTTCGCCGAGGCCACCCAGGAAGCGGGGCTCCCGGCCGGCGTCTTCAACCTCGTCACCGGCATCGGGGCGGTCGCCGGCCAGGCGCTCGCCGGGCACGAGGACGTCGACCTGGTCTCCTTCACCGGATCCACGGCCGTCGGCAAGCGGATCGGGGCCACCGCGGGAGCGGCGGTCAAGCGCGTCGCGCTGGAGCTCGGCGGCAAGTCCGCCAACGTGATCCTGCCCGGCGCCGACCTCGCCAGGGCCGTCAACGTGGGCGTGGCCAACGTGATGTCCAACTCCGGGCAGACGTGCAGCGCCTGGACCCGCATGCTGGTCGACGCCGAGCGGTACGAGGAGGCCGTGGGCCTCGCCACCGCGGCCGTCGCCAAGTACGTACCCGGGGAGCGCGTCGGCCCCGTCGTCAACGCCAAGCAGCAGGCCCGGGTCCGGGGTTACATCGAGAAGGGCATCGAGGAGGGCGCCCGCCTCGTCGCGGGAGGCCCCGAGGCGCCCAGGGACCAGGGCTACTACGTCCGCCCCACGGTCTTCGCCGACGTCACGCCCGGCATGACCATCGCGCGGGAGGAGATCTTCGGCCCGGTGCTCTCGATCCTGCGGTACGAGGACGTGGACGACGCCCTGCGCATCGCCAACGACACCGTGTACGGGCTCGCCGGCGCCGTCTGGGGCGCCGACGACGAGGAGGCCGTGGCCTTCGCCCGCCGCATGGACACCGGGCAGGTCGACATCAACGGCGGACGCTTCAACCCCCTGGCGCCCTTCGGTGGTTACAAGCAGTCCGGGGTGGGCCGAGAGCTCGGCCCGCACGGCCTCTCCGAGTACCTCCAGACCAAGTCCCTCCAGTTCTGAGCCTCTCCGACCCACCGAGGAGTCTGTTCGTGGTCCGCGCCGCTGTACTGCCCGCCGTCGGAGCTCCTTTGGAGATCACCGACATCGAACTCCCGGAACCCGGCCCCGGCCAGGTGAGCATCGGTCTCGCCGCCGCCGGCGTCTGCCACTCCGACCTGTCCCTGACCAACGGCACCATGCGGCTGCCCGTGCCCGCCGTCCTCGGCCACGAGGGGGCGGGCACGGTGCTCGCCGTCGGTGACGGGGTCACCCACGTCGCCGCGGGCGACCCGGTGGTCCTCAACTGGGCGCCGTCCTGCGGAGCCTGCTTCCACTGCGGGATCGGCGAGGTGTGGCTCTGCGCGGACGCGCTCAAGGGCGCGGCGAACATCCACGCCCGTACGGCCGACGGCACCGAGCTCCACCCGGGCCTCAACGTCGCGGCCTTCGCCCAGGAGACCGTCGTCGCCGCCAACTGCGTGCTGCCCGCCCCCGCCGGCATCCCGCTCACCGACGCCGCGCTGCTCGGCTGCGCGGTACTGACCGGATACGGGGCGGTGCACCACTGCGCCCGGGTCCGCGAGGGCGAGAGCGTCGTCGTCTTCGGCATCGGCGGGGTCGGCCTCGCCGTCCTGCAGGCCGCCCGTATCGCCGGTGCGTCGAAGATCATCGCCGTGGACGTGTCACCGGAGAAGGAGGAGCTCGCCCGCCGGGCCGGTGCCACCGACTACGTCGTCGCCTCCGACACCACACCGCGCGCGGTCCGCAAGCTCACCGGGGGCCAGGGCGCGGACGTCGCGGTGGAGTGCGTGGGGCGGCCCGCCACGATCCGCGGCGCCTGGGAGTCCACCCGCCGCGGCGGCCGCACCACGGTCGTGGGCATCGGTGGCAAGGACCAGCAGGTGACGTTCAACGCCCTGGAGATCTTCCACTGGGGCCGCTCCCTCACCGGCTGCGTCTACGGCAACAGCGACCCGGCCCGCGACCTGCCGGTGCTCGCCGAACACATCCGCGCCGGACGGTTCGACCTCTCCATGCTGGTGACGGAGCGGATCGCGCTGGACGGCATCCCGGCGGCCTTCGAGAACATGATCGCGGGCAAGGGCGGGCGCGCGCTGGTCGTGTTCTAGCGTCTCGCGCGAGGAGGTCCGTCCAGATCCGGCGGCTCAGGTCCGGTCGGCCGGCACCTGCTGGGCGCCGGCCGGCGGATCCCCGGCCGCCTGGTCACGCCGTGCGCGGGACCGGGAGACCGCGACCCCGGCCAGGCAGAGCAGCCCGCCTGCGACGGTGAGCAGCGCGGGGACCTCGTCGAGCAGCAGCCAGGACATCAGCACCACCAGCGCGGGTACCGCGTACGTCGTCGCGCCCATCCGGCCCGCGGTGGTCCTGGCCAGGGCGTAGGCCCAGGTGGTGAAGGCCAGCGCGGTCGGGAACACGCCGAGATAGATCATGTTGAGCGTGGCGGACACAGGGGCGTCGGCCGCCTCGGAGACCAGCACCCCGGTGAACGGCAGGCAGGCGACCGTACCGATCAGACAGCCGAACGTGGTGATCTGGAGCGGGGATCCGTGCCGCAGCGCGGGCTTCTGGATGACCACCCCGCCCGCGTACGACACGGCGGCCAGCAGACACAGGAGTACGCCGAGAACCGAGGAACTCCCGTGGCCCGACATGGAGAGACCGACGACGACCGCGCCCGCGAACGAGACCGCCATGCCCGTCACGAGCCGGCGCGGCAGCGCCTCACCGAGCAGCCGGGCACCCAGCAGCGCCATCAGGATCGGCCCGACGTTCACGACCATGGCCGCCGTGCCCGCGTCGACCTGCTGCTCACCCCAGTTGAGTACGACCATGTAGAGCCCGAACCAGAGCAGCCCGGACCCGATGATGCCCGGCCACGCCGCCCGCGACGGCAGCCCCTCGCGCCGTACGAGCAGGATCGCTCCGAGTGTCAGCGTGCCCGCGAGGAGCCGGCCCAGTGCCAGTGCCCCCGGTGAGTACGACTCGCCCGCGCTGCGGATGGAGACGAATGCGGAGGCCCACAGGATGACCGTGGTGCACGCGGCGGCCGGAGCGCGCCAGTCGCGTCCGGGGGTGGCAGGCGAGGCGGGGTGCGCTGCCGGTGGCGGTGTCGTCGTCATGGTCATGACGATAAGCCGTGAGCTGTCCGGGCCCCACCCAATTGTCAGCTCGCGTCAATCGTCGCCGGCTCGATGCCCGGATGCGCCGACGGGGCGCGCGGCACGGCGAGCCGGGGCGCGGCCGAGAGCGTGCGGTGTCGTTCGGGCCATGGGCCCAGTATGCGTCAGGCACCGTTCGGCGCGGGCCGAACCGTGCGGCCGGCGGCCCTCTGCTCGTACTGGATCGTGAGGCCGTCCAGCAGTGCGCGCAGCCCGGTCTCGAAAGCGCCCTCGTCGACCTGGTGGCGGCGGTCGGCCAGCAGATGGGCCTGGCCGAGGTGGGGATAGTCGGCGGGGTCGTACGCCGTCTCGTCGTCGACGAATCCGCGGGCGAAGGAGCCGAGCGCGGACCCGGTGATGAAGTAGCGCATCAGAGCGCCGATGTAGGTGGCCTGGGCGGGCGGCCAGCCGGCCCGGACCATGGCGCCGAAGACCGCGTCGGCGACCCGCAGCCCGGCCGGGCGGCGGCCGGGCCCCTGGGCGAGCACCGGGACGATGTGCGGGTGCGCGGCGAGCGCCGCACGGTAGGAGACGGCCCAGTCGTGCAGGGCGGCGGACCAGCCGCGCTGGTCGGCCTCCTCGAACATCGACAGGTCGACCTGCGCGGACACGGCGTCGGCGACCGCGTCCAGGATCTCGTCCTTGTTCCGGAAGTGGTTGTAGAGCGAGGGTCCGCTGACCCCCAGCTCGGCGGCGAGGCGGCGGGTGGAGACGGCGTCCAGCCCTTCGGCGTCGACGAGCGCGCCCGCCGCCTCGATGATGCGGTCTCTGCTGAGGAGGGGCTTGCGCGGTCGGGCCATGCGGCACATAGTAGGGCCTGCAAGCCTAAAACTAGCAGTGCTAATTTATAGTGGGGTGGCGCAGGATGAACCTGGAGCTGAGTGAGGAGCAGGACGCCGTCCGGCAGCTCGCCGAGGACTTCGTGGCACGGGAGATCACCCCGCATGTCGTCGAGTGGGACCGTGCCGAGAGTGTCGACAAGTCGATCGTCAAGAAGCTGGGAGCCCTCGGCTTCCTGGGGCTGACGATCCCGGAGGAGTACGGCGGTTCCGGTGGCGACCATCTCGCCTACTGCCTGGTGACCGAGGAGCTCGGCCGCGGTGACTCCTCGGTGCGCGGCATCGTGTCCGTCTCGCTCGGCCTGGTCGCCAAGACCGTCGCGTCCTGGGGCAGCGAGGAGCAGAAGCAGCGGTGGCTGCCGGAGCTCACCGCCGGCGAGGCCGTCGGCTGCTTCGGTCTCACCGAGCCGGGCACCGGCTCCGACGCCGGGAACCTGACCACCAGGGCCGTGCGGGAGGGCGACGCCTACGTCATCAACGGCTCCAAGATGTTCATCACCAACGGCACCTGGGCCGATGTGGTCCTGCTGTTCGCCCGCACGAACGACACCCCGGGCCACCGGGGCGTCTCCGCCTTCCTGGTGCCGGCCGACACCCCCGGCCTCACCCGGCGCACCGTCCACGGCAAGCTCGGGCTGCGCGGCCAGGCCACGGCCGAACTGGTGCTGGAGGACGTCCGGGTGCCCGCCTCCGCCCTCCTGGGCCCCGAGGGCAAGGGCTTCTCCATCGCCATGTCCGCCCTGGCCAAGGGCCGGATGTCGGTCGCGGCCGGCTGTGTCGGTATCGCCCAGGCCGCCCTGGACGCCGCCGTGCGCTACGCGGGCGAGCGTGAGCAGTTCGGCAAGTCCATCGCGAGCTATCAGCTCGTCCAGGAGCTCATCAGCGACATCTCCGTGGACGTCGACGCCGCCCGCATGCTGACCTGGCGCGTCGCCGACCTCGTCGACCGCGGCCAGGACTTCGCCACCGCCGCATCCACCGCGAAGCTCTTCGCGTCCGAGGCCGCTGTCCGCGCCGCGAACAACGCCCTGCAGGTGTTCGGCGGTTACGGCTACATCGATGAGTATCCCGTCGGCAAACTGGTCAGGGATGCCCGTGTGATGACCCTGTACGAGGGCACCAGCCAGATCCAGAAACTGATCATCGGCCGGGCGCTGACGGGGGTCTCCGCCTTCTGAGCCCGCCGCCCGAACTCATGAGTACCGGCTGAGTACGCCGACGGATACCCGCGTACACCACAGCCGCCCATGCTGTGCGACATGAGTGAGACACCATCGGTCAAGCAGCAGAACACCACCGCCTTCTACGGACAGGCCGTCCTCTCCTTCGGGGTGGCGTCGGGCGCGGTGGCGCTCGGCATCTTCTTCCTCGACGCCGACGCCTGGGTGCGGGCTTTCCTCGCCATCGGCGTGCTCTATCTCGTCACCTCGTGCTTCACCCTCGCCAAGGTCATCAGGGACCGGCAGGAGGCGGGGCAGATCGTCAGCCGGGTCGACCAGGCCAGGCTGGAGAAGATCCTCGCCGAGCACGACCCCTTCCAGAAGCTCTGACGTCTCACCCGCCGAGCGATCTAAGCGCTTGCTCAGGTTCGCGGTATGGTGTTCGTCCTGCCAGCGGAAAGGGGCATGTGGCGATGAGCACGGCGGAGGAGACCGACGGCGACAGCGCGCCGTGGAGCGAGGTCACGCCCGAGGCGGCGAGGCGGCTGCTCGTCGCGGCCGTCGAGGCCTTCGCCGAACGGGGCTACCACGCGACCACCACCCGCGACATCGCCGGCCGTGCCGGGATGAGTCCGGCCGCGCTCTACATCCACTACAAGACCAAGGAGGAGCTGCTCCACCGGATCAGCAGGATCGGTCACGACCGCGCCCTGCTCCTGCTGGAGACGGCCGCCGACAAGGACGGCACGGCGGCCGAGCGGCTCGCGGACGCGGTCCGGTCCTTCGTCAGCTGGCACGCCGAGCGGCACACCACGGCCCGGGTCGTGCAGTACGAGCTGGAGGCGCTCGGCGAGGAGCACCGCGCCGAGATCGTCGGCCTGCGCAGGAGGAGTGACGCCGCGGTGCGCCGGATCATCGGCGACGGCGTCCGGGCGGGCGAGTTCGACGTACCCGACGTCCCGGGCACCACGCTCGCCGTGCTGTCGCTGTGCATCGACGTGGCGCGCTGGTTCAACGCGCAGGGCAGCCGGACGCCCGAGGAGGTCGGCACCCTCTACGCGGACCTCGTCCTGCGCATGGTGGGCGCCCAGAAGTGACGGCGGGTGCGCCGGGCGCCCACGCCGGCCCGGCGCACCACGTACGTACCCGGACCGGCGTCCCCGCTCAGAAGTAGTAGCGCGAGACCGACTCCGCGACGCAGGCCGGCTTGTCGCCGCCCTCGCGCTCGACCGTGACGAGAGCGGTCACCTGCACGCCGCCGCCCGCCTCCTCGACGCTCTTGAGTACCGCCGTGGCCCGCAGGCGCGAGCCCACCGGGACGGTCGACGGGAAGCGGACCTTGTTGGTCCCGTAGTTGATGCCCATCTTGGCGCCCTCGACCCGCAGGACCTGCGGGACGAGCACCGGCAGCAGCGACAGGGTCAGATAACCGTGCGCGATCGTCGTTCCGAAGGGGCCGTTCGCGGAGCGCTCCGGGTCCACATGGATCCACTGGTGGTCACCCGTGGCCTCGGCGAACTGGTCGATCCTCTTCTGCTCGATCTCCAGCCAGTCGCTGTGACCGAGCTCCTCGCCCACCCCGTCCCGCAGCTCCTGTGCGGACGTGAAGATCTTCGGCTCTGCCATGTTCCTGGTCCCTGCCTTCCGGGCTGTCGGTCGCCCCTCACGGGCAATGTCTAAGCGCTTGCTCAGCATGGGTGGGTCATGCCTCCCTGTCAACGACGGACCGGCCGGGTTTTCGAAGAAGCGGTAGCGGCCGAGGCGTGGCCACTAGGGTTGGGGGAGTGCCACAGATCCCGCAGACCTACCAAGAACTCACCGTCGGCCAGCTCTCCGCCCGTAGTGGCGCCGCGGTGTCCGCCCTGCACTTCTACGAGACCAAGGGCCTGATCAGCAGTCGACGCACCAGCGGCAACCAGCGCCGCTACACCAGGGAGGCGCTGCGCCGGGTGGCGTTCGTCCGCGCGGCGCAGCGGGTGGGTATTCCGCTCGCCACGATCCGGGAGGCGCTGGCCGAGCTGCCGGAGGAGCGCACGCCGAACCGTGAGGACTGGGCCAGGCTCTCCCAGGCGTGGCGCTCGGAGCTGGACGACCGCATCAAACAGCTGGGGCGACTGCGCGACCATCTCACCGACTGCATCGGATGCGGTTGCCTGTCACTGGAGACCTGCGTGCTGTCCAACCCCGACGACGTCTTCGGTGACCGGATGGCCGGGTCGCGTCTGATGCCCGAGCTGGGCGGGGCCGACCCCTCCTGAGCGCGCCCCCGCCGGTCGCCCGGCCACCCGCGGCCGGCCCCTCAGGCCGCTGACGCCGTCAGGTCCCCCGTCCGTGCTCGTCCGGCCCTGGCCAGCGCGCCCGCCGTCAGGACCGGCCGGGGGACCACGATGCCGCAGCCGGTGCACACCGGACCGGACCGGGGCTCGCGGTCCAGGTCCTGCCGCCAGACGATGCCCGTGCCCGTACAGACCGGGCACGCGGCGCCCGGGTTCGCGCCCAGGGCCGCGATCAGCCGTCCCAGGACCTCGGCCAGGGGTGCGCTGGGGTGGATGCCCGGGTCCTCGCAGTGGGCGATCCCGTTGCCGCCCCAGGTCCGCCGGTGCCAGTCGTCGAAGGTGCCGGGCCGGCGCAGCCCGTCGTGTTTCTCACGGCGCCTCCGCTCGGCGAAGCCCGCCTCGTACGCGAGCCAGACGGCCCGCGCCTCCTCCAGTTCCTCCAGGGCGCGGATCAGGCGTATCGGTTCAGGTGCCCGGTCCTCGGGCTCGATACCGTGCCGGGCACACAGGTGATCCCAGGTCGCCCGGTGGCCGTAGGGGGCGAACCGCTCCAGGCATTTGCGCAGCGAGTACCGCCGCAAGGCCAGATCGCCCCGTGGATCGCGGACCTGTCTCGCAAGACTCCGGAAACCGGCCATGGCACTGCCACCTCCGTCGCTCGTTCTTCGGCGTCAAGGGATGGACGTACGACTGCCCGATCTGGCTCCATCCAAGGGCGAAATGTGTCCACGGGCTGAGACGGGCCGTGCGGGAGCGCCTGTGAGCGTGTGGTGATCCGTCAAAAGTGACCGAGGTTCATCTTACCGGCGCGGCGTACCGCCAGTAACCTCCGGCGCATCGGCCACCCGGAGGAACACGCATGCCCCCACGCACCCGCACGCTCTCAGCCGCCACAGTCGCGGCCGTCCTCGCCCTCGGCACGTCCCTGCTCGCCTCGGCGCCCGGCGCCGGAGCGGCGGAGCCGGAGCCGTTCGCCGTCACCGATCACTGCGGGAACCGGTGCGCGGACATCCTGCCGCCCGGCGAGAACGGCAACGCCACCCTCGTCGAGATCCTCGGCAACAAGGCATTCGGCACGCACCCCGCGCACAGCGACGACCAGCTCGACCGCTACGACGGCCTGGTCGCGGGGCACACGGGCCTCACCGACCAGAAACTGACCGACTTCTTCAACGACGCCTCCTTCGGGGTCGCCGCCGACCAGGTCGAGTCGGTGACCAGGCCCCGCGAGGACGTCACGATCACCCGGGACAAGAAGAGCGGTGTGCCCCACATCAAGGGCACGACCCGCTACGGCACCGAGTTCGGCGCCGGGTTCGCCGCCGGACAGGACCGGCTGTGGCTGATGGACCTCTTCCGGCACATCGGTCGCGGACAGTTGACCTCCTTCGCCGGCGGAGCACTGGCCAACCAGGGTCTGGAGCAACAGTTCTGGCCACAGGCCCCGTACACCGAGGCGGATCTCGAGGCCCAGGTCGAACGGATCAGGACCACCGAGGGCGCACGCGGTGAGCAGGCGATGGCCGACGCCCAGGCCTACGTCGACGGGATCAACGCCTACCGCGAGAAGTCCAAACAGGGCCGCTACTTCCCGGGCGAGTACGTCCTCACCGGGAAGATCGACTCCCTCACGAACATCGGCGAGATCCAGCCGTTCAAGCTGACCGACCTGATCTCGATCGCCTCCGTCGTCGGCGGTCAGTTCGGCGGGGGCGGCGGCGGCGAGGTCCAGGCCGCGCTGTCGCTGCTCGCCGCCCAGCAGAAGTACGGCGTCCAGGAGGGCACCCGCGTCTGGGAGTCCTTCCGCCAGCGCAACGATCCCGAGGCCGTCCTCACCGTCCACGACGGCACCTCGTTCCCCTACGCGGGCAAGCCCGACAAGGCCCGGGGCACCGCCCTTCCCGACGCGGACTCCGTCACCCCGGAACCGCTGATATACGACCGCACCGGCTCGGCGGGCACGGACAGGAAGGCCCCCGTCGACGCGCCGGACGCGCTCGCGCCGCTCCAGGGGATGTACGACGACGGCGTCATCCCGGAGGGGGCGCTGCCCGGATCGGGTGACGGCGCCCAAAAGCGCGGGATGTCCAACGCCCTCCTGGTGTCCGGCAAGCACACCGCGAGCGGCAACCCGGTCGCCGTCATGGGCCCCCAGACCGGGTACTTCGCCCCGCAGCTGATGATGCTCCAGGAACTCCAGGGCCCCGGTATCAGCGCCCGCGGCGTCTCCTTCGCCGGAGTCGGCATGTACATCCAGATGGGCCGTGGCCAGGACTACGCCTGGAGCGCCACCTCGGCGGCGCAGGACATCACCGACACGTACGCCGTCGAGCTCTGCGAACCCGGCGGTTCGGCCCCCACCAAGGACTCCACGCACTACCGGAACGACGGCGCCTGCACGGCCATGGAGAAGCTCGAGCGCGTCAACTCCTGGAAGCCCACCGTCGCCGACTCCACGGCCAAGGGCTCCTACCGGATGCAGGTGTGGCGCACCGACTACGGCATCGTCACCCACCGCGCCACGGTGGACGGCAAGCCCGTCGCGTACACCTCGCTGCGCACCACCTACCGGCACGAGGCCGACTCGATCATCGGCTTCCAACTGCTCAACGACCCGGCGTACGTGACGGACGCGGCCTCCTTCCAGCAGGCGGCGAGCCATATCGACTACGCCTTCAACTGGTTCTACGCGGACTCGCGCACCACGGCCTACTACAACAGCGGCATGAACCCCGTGCGCGCGCCCGGGGTGGACGCGGCGCTGCCGGTCAAGGCCGAGAAGGCGTACGAGTGGCAGGGCTACGACCCGGCTGCCAACACCACCGACCACACCCCGTTCGCCGAACACCCGCACTCCAGCGGCCAGGACTACTACATCTCCTGGAACAACCGTCAGGCCCAGGACTACTCCACCGCCGCGTTCGGCTTCGGCGCCGTGCACCGGGGTGACCTGCTGGACGACCGGGTGGCCGAACTGGTCGAGGAGGGCGGCGTGACCCGCTCCTCCCTCACCCGAGCGATGGCGGACGCGGCCCTCACCGACCTGCGGGGCGAACAGCTGCTTCCCGAGCTCCTGAAGGTGCTGCGCTCCCAGCCGGTCACCGACCCCGAGCTGAAGGCGGTGGTCCAGCAGCTGGATTCCTGGCGGGCGGCCGGGGCGCAGCGCAAGGAGACCAGCTCCGGATCGCACACGTATACGCACGCCGACGCGGTACGGATCATGGACGCGTGGTGGCCAAAGCTGGTCGAGGCGGAGTTCCGTCCGGGCCTCGGTGACGACCTCTACACGGCGTTCACCGCGAGCCTGGCCACCGACGAGTCCCCGGCCGCCAGTCACGGGCCGAGCGGCGCGCACAGCGGCTCCGCCTTCCAGTACGGCTGGTGGGGCTTCGTCGACAAGGACCTGCGCAAGGTCCTCGGGCAGCCCGTCGAGGGGCCGCTGGCGAAGACGTACTGCGGAGGTGGCGACCTGAGCGCCTGCCGGGCCGCGCTGCTCGCCACCCTGAGGGAGGCGGTGGCCACACCGGCCACCGAGGTCTACCCGGGTGACGACACCTGCGAGGCCGGTGAGCAGTGGTGCACCGACGCGATCATCCACCGCCCGCTGGGCGGGATCTCGCAGAAGTCCATCCACTGGCAGAACCGGCCCACCTACCAGCTGGTCGTGGAATTCCCCTCGCACCGGTAGCCGACCGGAGCGGCCCGGGCCCGGCCACCGGACAACGCGTGGCCGGGTCCTGCGGGCACGGATACGGTGAGGGACGTTCGTGTCCCCGGGCGAACTGGACCTCACCACCCGGGCGTCGCCGTGCCCGCGCCCACACCCTCCAATGCCCGCGCCGACGTCCGTGGCCGGCACGGCCGGCACCGAGGCGCGAGGTCAGCCGCGGTACAGCAGGTACGACCGCCGCACCGCACGGAACGCCGCGAGGTCCGCCTCCCAGGCGCCCACCACCTCGTCCGTGTCCGCGCCCGCGTCGATCATCGTGCGGACCCGGGTGTTGCCCGTGAGCTTGTCGATCCAGTTGTCCGCCCGCCAGGCGAATCCGCTCCATGTCCGCTTCGCCGTGACCAGCAGCGCGATCCCGGTGCGTACGGGGTCGAAGGCATCCCGGTCCTGGACGTGTACCTGTACCCCGCCGACCGTCTTCCCCTGGAACTTCGAGAACGTCGGCGCGAAGTACGCCTCACGGAACGCCACACCCGGCAGCTCCAGCGCGTTCGCCGCCGCCGCCCACCGGTGGTCGATCCCCTCCGCGCCCAGTAGTTCGAAGGGGCGGGTGGTGCCCCGGCCTTCGGAGAGGTTCGTGCCCTCGAACAGGCAGGTGCCCGGGTAGACCAGCGCCGTGTCGGGCGTCGGCATGTTCGGGCTCGGCGGCACCCACGGCAGGCCCGTCGTGTCGAAGAAGTCCGCCCGCCGCCACCCGGACATCTTCACGACGTCCAGCTCCACCGGCCCGGACGCCAGGAACCGCGCGTTGAACAGCAGCGCCAGCTCCGCCACCGTCATCCCGTGCGCCTGGGAGATCTCCCGCCGCCCCACGAACGTCGCGAACGCCGGGTCCAGCACCGGCCCCGACGCGGCCCGCCCCGTCACCGGGTTCGGCCGGTCGAGGACGACGAACCGTTTGCCCGCGAGCGCCGCCGCCTGCATGCAGTCGTACAGGGTCCAGATGTACGTGTAGAAGCGGGCGCCCGCGTCCTGGATGTCGAAGACCACCGTGTCCACACCGGACGTGGTGAAGATGTCGGCCAGCGGCTGCCCGCTCTTCAGGTACGTGTCGTAGACCGGCAGCCCGGTCGCCGGGTCGTCGTACCGCCCCTCCGAGCCGCCCGCCTGCGCGGTCCCCCGGAAGCCGTGCTCGGGGCCGAAGACGGCCGTCAGGTTCACCCGCTCGTCCGGATGCATGACGTCGACGACGTGCTCGACGTCGGAGGTGATCCCGGTGGGGTTGGTGACGATGCCGACCTTCTGACCGGCCAGCAGCCGGTAACCGTCGGACGCCAGCCGCTCGAAGCCGGTGCGGACCCGGGCGCGCCCGCCGGGCCCCCGGCCTGCGGCCGCGGCCGTCCCGGGTCCCGCGGTGGTCGCCGCGAGAGCTCCCATCGCGCCGCCGACGGCCAGCACACCACGTCTGGACAGGGTCATTCCGCTACCTCCATGATCGCGCCGACAGTCATGGCCACGCACGCTAGCGCGGGCGCGGTCCGCGCGGAACGGCCGGGACCGGGCAGATTCCCAGTCCTGCCCCCCACCCCTTCCCCGATCACATACCGACTGGTTAGTCTGCTGGGGAAGACGGCTGAGAGAGGCGGGACCGATGAGTACGGTGCGGGGCGCTGGCGTAGTGGTGACAGGAGCCGGAGGCGGCATCGGGGCCGCCCTGGCCCGCAGATTCGCCGCCGAGGGCGCGCGGGTCGTGGTCAACGACCTCGACGCCGACCGGATCAAGCCGCTCGCCGAGGAGATCGGCGGCACCGTCGTGGCCGGCGACGCCTCCGGCATCGTGGACGCCGCCCGTGACGCGCTCGACGGCACGGTGGACATCTACTGCGCCAACGCCGGACTCGCCTCGGGCGGAGACGCCTTCGCCGAGGAGGACGTCTGGGCCAGGGCCTGGGACGTCAACGTCATGGCGCACGTCCGCGCGGCCAAGGCGCTCCTGCCGGACTGGCTGGAGCGCGGCAGCGGGCGCTTCGTCTCCACCGCGTCCGCGGCCGGGCTGCTGACGATGATCGGTGCCGCGCCGTACAGCGTCACCAAGCACGGTGCGGTCGCCTTCGCCGAGTGGCTCTCGCTGACCTACCGGCACCGGGGCGTCAAGGTCCACACGATCTGCCCCCAGGGGGTGCGTACGGACATGCTCACGGCGGCCGGCTCCGCGGGCGACCTGGTGCTCGCGCCCACCGCCATCGAGCCGGAGGCCGTCGCCGACGCCCTGTTCGACGCGATGGAGCAGGACCGCTTCCTCGTCCTGCCGCACCCGGAGGTGGCCGGCTACTACCGCGCCCGCGCCAAGGACCCCGACCAGTGGATCGGCAACATGAATCACCTGCAGCAGAAGTGGGAGGGGGCCGGCGCATGACCGACTCGATCTACGCGGCGAAGCCCTGGACCGCCTTGCTCAGCGAGGCCCAGCTCGCCCCCGTCCATCCGGCCGAGACCGTGGTGCACGCCTTCCGCGAGGCCGTCGGGCGGGCCCCGGACCACACGGCACTCGCCTACTTCGACGGGCGTCTCAGCTACCGGGAGACCGACGAGCTGTCCGACTCCGTGGCGGGACACCTCGCCGCCGAGGGGCTGCGGCGCGGAGACCGGGTCGCGATCATGCTGCAGAACACCCCGCACTTCGTCCTCGCGCTGCTCGGGGCCTGGAAGGCCGGCGCGACCGTCGTCCCGCTCAACCCGATGTACAAGTCCGGCGAGGTCGGGCACGTGCTGAAGGACGCCGAGGTCACCGCGCTGATCTGCTCGGACCGGATCTGGGAGTCGTATCTGCGGGCCACCGCCGAGGCGGCTGTGAGCGTGAGGATCGCCGTCACGGCCTGTGAGCTCGACCTCCAGTCGGCCGACGACCCGCGCGTGCTCGGCTTCGAGCGGCTCCCCGCGCCCGGCCCCGACGCGTGGGCCCGCGACCTGGTGGCCGTGGCCCGGCGAGGCCTCGCCGCCCCCGGGGACCGGGAACTCACCGCCGCCGACACCGCCCTGATCAGCTACACCTCCGGGACGAGCGGCACCCCCAAGGGGGCCATGAACTCCCAGGGCAACATCATGATCAACGCCGAGCGTCAGCGGGCCGGCCACCCGATCGGCGAGGGCGCGGCCTACTTCGCGCTGGCCCCGCTCTTCCACATCACCGGCATGGTGTGCCAGCTCGCCGCCTGCGTCGCCAACGCGGGCACCCTGGTCCTGGCCTACCGCTTCGAGGCGAGCGTCGTCCTGGAAGCCTTCGCGGAGCACCGCCCGGCCTACACCGTGGGCCCGTCGACCGCCTTCATGGCGCTCGCCGCGCACCCGGACGTCACCCGGAAGCACTTCGCCTCCTTCGAGGTGATCTCCTCGGGCGGTGCGCCGCTGCCGCCGGCCCTGGTCGAGAAGTTCCGGGCGGACTTCGGCCCGTACATCCGCAACGGCTACGGACTCACCGAGTGCACCGCGCCCTGCGCCGCCGTGCCGCCGGAGCACGAGGCGCCCGTCGACCCCGTGTCCGGGACCCTCTCCGTCGGTGTGCCCGGCCCCGACACCCTGGTCAGGATCATCGACGAGAAGGGCGACGACGTCCCCTTCGGTGAGCAGGGCGAGATCGCCGTGCGGGGGCCGCAGGTCGTCTCCGGCTACTGGAACCTGCCCGAGGCCACCGAAGCCGCTTTCCCGGACGGGGAACTGCGCACCGGGGACATCGGATTCATGGACACCGCGGGCTGGCTCTACGTCGTGGACCGTAAGAAGGACATGATCAACGCCTCCGGCTTCAAGGTGTGGCCCCGGGAGGTCGAGGATGTCCTCTACACCCATCCGGCGGTCCGTGAGGCGGCCGTCGTGGGTGTCCCCGACGCCTACCGGGGGGAGACCGTCCGGGCCTACGTCAGCCTGCGGCCGGGCGCCGGGACGGAACCCGGCGAGCTCAGCGCGTACTGCAAGGAACGGCTGGCCGCCTACAAGTACCCGCGCGAAGTGGAGATCCTGACCGAACTCCCGAAGACGGCGAGTGGGAAGATCCTCAGGCGAGAACTGCGTTCCCCCCGTTAGAACAGTTCACGCGCGGTACGAGAGGGCAGGTGGCGGCAATGGCCAAGGCGACGGACGAGAACGGTACGCCCGTGCCCCAGAGGCTGCTGGCCGCCGCCACCCGGCTCTTCGCGGAACAGGGCTACGACCGCACCTCCGTCCAGGAGATCGTCGAGGCGGCGGGTGTCACCAAAGGGGCGCTCTACCACTACTTCGGCTCCAAGGAGGACCTCCTCCAGGAGGTCTACGCCCGCGTGCTGCGGCTCCAGCAGGAGCGCCTCGACGCCTATGCGAACGCCGAGGCGCCGATCGAGCGGCGACTGCGTGACGCGGCGGCGGACGTCGTCGTCACGACCATCGACAACCTCGACGACGCCTCGATCTTCTTCCGCTCCATGCACCATCTGAGCCCGGAGAAGAACAAGCAGGTCAGGATGGAGCGCCGCCGGTACCACGAGCGTTTCCGGGCCCTGGTCGAGGAGGGGCAGCGGGCGGGTGTGTTCTCCACGGCCACCCCGGCCGACCTGGTCGTCGACTACCACTTCGGATCGGTCCACCACCTGTCCACGTGGTACAGCCCTGACGGCCCGCTCAGCCAGCAGGAGGTCGCGGACCATCTGGCCGACCTGCTGCTGCGGGCCCTGCGCCCCTGACGCCCCGGCAGTCCCCGAGCCTGGTTCCTCCCGCACGGCGGACTCGGCCGCGAACCGGTCCAGCGGTGTGCCGAAATCGTCGGCCATGTCGCGTTCGACCCCGCCAAGAGGCCCGGCCCCGGCGCGCGAGGTGCCTGAGCAGGTAGGACACCGCGTACGAGCGCCCCGGCGCTCGCCCGGCCACCGAGCGCTCCGGCACACGCGGAGGCCGGCCCGACCCGGGGTGTCCGATGAGCGGACGCCGTTGTCCGAATTCCACTCTTGACGGTGCTCGGTCACTTACTCGAGCATCGGGGGCGCACTTCCCGCCCCACCGCTCCAGGCCCCGGTCGTGCACGGCCGGGGACCCCCGCACGTTCCGTCAGTCCCCGAACGGAATCCGGAGCCCTTCATGAGACCTGCCCGACGCAGACTCCTGCCCGCCGCCGTGATCGCCGGCGCGGCGCTGCTGGCGACCGCCGCGCCGGCCGTCGAGGCCGCGCCCGTAGCCGTCGCCGCGGCCCCCGACATCCCGCTCGCCAACGTCAAGGCGCACCTCACCCAACTCCAGTCGATCGCCACCGCCAACGGCGGCAACCGGGCCCACGGCAGGGCCGGTTACAAGGCGTCCGTCGACTACGTGAAGGCCAGACTGGACGCCGCCGGATACACCACGACGCTCCAGCAGTTCACCTCCGGCGGCGCCACCGGGTACAACCTGATCGCCGACTGGCCGGGAGGTGACCCGAACCAGGTCCTCATGGCCGGATCCCACCTCGACTCGGTGTCCTCCGGCGCGGGCATCAACGACAACGGCTCCGGATCGGCCGCCGTGCTGGAGACCGCTCTCGCCGTCTCCCGCGCCGGGCTCGCACCGGACAAGCACCTGCGCTTCGCCTGGTGGGGCGCCGAGGAGCTGGGGCTCGTCGGCTCGAAGTACTACGTCAACAACCTGGCCACCACCGAGCGTTCCAAGCTCTCCGGCTACCTCAACTTCGACATGATCGCCTCGCCCAACCCCGGCTACTTCGTCTATGACGACGACCCGGTCATCGAGCGGACCTTCAAGGACCACTTCGCCGGCCTGTCAGTACCCACGGAGATCGAGACCGAGGGCGACGGCCGCTCCGACCACGCGCCGTTCAAGAGCGCGGGCGTGCCCGTGGGAGGCCTGTTCACGGGGGCGAGCAACACCAAGTCCAGTGCCCAGGCCCAGAAGTGGGGCGGGACGGCGGGCCAGGCCTTCGACCGCTGCTACCACTCCTCGTGCGACACGACGGCGAACATCGACGACACCGCCCTGGACCGCAACAGCGACGCGGTGGCCCACGCGATATGGACCCTGTCCGCCGGGACGGTCACCCCGCCCACCGGGACCGTCTTCAGCAACGCCGACAACGTCTCCGTGCCGGACAACGGATCCGCCGTGACCTCCTCCGTCGCGGTCACAGGCCGTACGGGCAACGCCCCGTCCGCACTCAAGGTCGGGGTCGACATCAAGCACACCTACCGCGGTGACCTCGTCGTCGACCTGCTCGCACCCGACGGGAGCGCGTACCGGCTGAAGAACTCCAGCGGCAGTGACTCGGCCGACAACGTGATCACGACGTACACCGTCAACGCGTCGGGGGAGACCGCGAACGGGACCTGGAAGCTCCAGGTCCGGGACGTCGCCGCACAGGACACCGGCTACGTCGACAGCTGGCAGCTCACCTTCTGACCCGCCGGGGAGGCGGCCGGCGCGGCGCCTCCCCGCTCACGGGCTCAGAGGTACTTCTTGATCTCGCGCCGCGCCAGCGACCGCTGGTGCACCTCGTCCGGTCCGTCCGCGAGCCGCAGGGTCCGGGCCGACGACCAGAGTTCCGCCAGCGGGAAGTCCTGGCTCACACCACCGGCGCCGTACAGCTGCACCGCCTGGTCGAGGATGTCGCAGACCGCGCGCGGGGTGGCGATCTTGATCGCCTGGATCTCGGTGTGCGCGCCCCGGTTGCCCACCGTGTCCATCAGCCAGGCGGTCTTCAGGACCAGCAGCCGCAGCTGCTCCACCGTCACCCGGGCGTCCGCGATCCAGTTCTGTACGACGCCCTGCTGGGCCAGCGGTTTGCCGAAGGCCGTACGGGCCACGGCCCGCTTGCACATGAGCTCGATCGCGCGCTCGGCCATCCCGATCAGCCGCATGCAGTGGTGGATCCGGCCCGGTCCCAGCCGCGCCTGGGCGATGGCGAAACCGCCGCCCTCCTCACCGATCAGGTTCGCGGCGGGCACGCGTACGTCGGTGAAGACGACCTCGGCATGGCCGCCGTGCGAGTGGTCCTCGTAGCCGTACACCCGCATCGCGCGGCGCACCTCCAGGCCCGGGGTGCCGCGAGGGACGAGGATCATGGACTGCTGGCGGCGGATGTCCTCACCGTCCGGGTCCGTCTTCCCCATCACGATGAAGATCGCGCAGTCCGGGTTCATCGCCCCGGAGATGTACCACTTGCGCCCGTTGATGACGTAGTCGTCGCCCTCCCGGGTGATCCTGGTCTCGATGTTCGTCGCGTCCGACGACGCCACGTCG
This sequence comes from Streptomyces sp. NPDC005791, assembly GCF_042871485.1. Classification (NCBI taxonomy): domain Bacteria; kingdom Bacillati; phylum Actinomycetota; class Actinomycetes; order Kitasatosporales; family Streptomycetaceae; genus Streptomyces; species Streptomyces sp. NPDC005791. Next base: position 57,770 of record NZ_JBIAIP010000013.1, on the reverse strand, counting down.
GGCTCCGTCATCGCGAACGCCGAACGGATCTCCCCGGCGAGCAGCGGCTCCAGCCACTGCTTCTTCTGCGCCTCGGAGCCGAACTGGGACAGCACCTCCATGTTCCCGGTGTCCGGGGCCGCGCAGTTCAGCGCCGTCGGCGCCAGGTGCGGGCTGCGGCCGGTGATCTCGGCCAGCGGGGCGTACTGGAGGTTCGTCAGCCCGGCACCGTACTCCGCGTCGGGCAGGAAGAGGTTCCACAGGCCCTGGGTGCGCGCCTCCGCCTTCAGGTCCTCCATGACCTCCGGGGTGTCCCACGGAGAGGCCAGCCGCGCGCGCTGCTCCTCGGCGACCTCCTCGGCGGGGTACACGTGCTCGTCCATGAACGTGAGCAGCCTGGTGCGCAGCTCTTCGGTGCGGGCGTCGAATGCGAAGTCCACGGGGGATCAGCCTTCCTGGAGGGTGGTGAGGCCGTGCGCGATGAAGACCGGGACCAGGTCGCCGATGCGGTCGAAGCCGGCACCGACGGTCTGGCCCAGGGTGTAGCGGTAGTGGATGCCCTCGAGGATCACGGCGAGCTTGAACCAGGCGAAGGCCGTGTACCAGGAGATGGCGGAGGTGTCGCGGCCCGAACGGGCGGCGTAGCGCTCGATCAGCTCGGCGGGTGCGGGGTGGCCCGCGGCGCCGCTCGTGGTGGAGACCGGCGACTCGGGCAGGTCCAGGTCGGAGCTGTACATCACCAGCAGACCGAGGTCGGTGAGCGGGTCGCCGAGGGTGGACATCTCCCAGTCCAGGACGGCCTTGATCCGGTCGTCCTGACCGATCAGGACGTTGTCCAGGCGGTAGTCACCATGCACGACGGTGGGCGCGGGGGAGACAGGCAGCTGCCGGCCGAGCGCCGCGTGCAGCTCGTCGATGCCGGCGAGCTCACGGTTGCGGGAGGCGTCCAGCTGCTTGCCCCAGCGCCGGAGCTGCCGGTCCAGGAAGCCGTCCGGACGCCCGAAGTCGCCGAGGCCGACGGCCGCCGGATCCACGGCGTGCAGATCCACCAGGGTGTCGACGAGCCCCAGCACGACGGCCCGGGTGCGCTCGGCGCCCAGCGGGGAGAGCTGCTCGGCCGTGCGGTAGGGGGTCCCCTCGACGTACTCCATGACGTAGAACGGTGAGCCGATCACCGCGTCGTCCTCGCAGAGAAGGAGAGTCTCCGGCACCGGGACCGCCGTGGAGTGCAGGGCGCTGATCACCCGGTGCTCGCGCTTCATGTCGTGCGCGGTGGCGAGCACATGGCCCAGCGGGGGTCTGCGCACGACCCACTTCCCGGAGCCGTCGGTGACGACGTAGGTGAGGTTCGAGCGGCCGCCCTCGACGACCCGGGCGTCGAGCGGTCCGTTCACCAGCCCCGGCCGCTCACGGTCGAGATGGCCGCGCAGCAGGTCGAGATCGAGACCTGGCGGGTGGACTGGGCTCATGGGGCGCACCTCCGGGACGTTGAACGGTCGGGACCATGATGCCGACCAGTCGGTATGTCGTCCAGTGTCCTCCCGGAATCCGCGGAGTGATCTCCGGCTCCGCGCGCCCCGGGGGCTCTGAGTTGCGGGCACTCCGGCCCGCCCCGATCGTCGGAGCATGAAGGCGATCAGCTACAGCAGGTACGGCTCGGCCGACGTACTGGAGTACGGCGAGCGGCCCGACCCGAAGGTCGGGCCGGACTCGGTCCTGGTGAAGGTGCGGGCCGCGGCCGTGAACCCCGTCGACTGGAAGGCCCGCGAGGGCTACCTCCAGGCGGGGCTGGAGGCCGTGTTCCCCGTCATCCCCGGCTGGGACGTCTCCGGTGTCGTGGTCCAGCCCGGCGCCGCCGTGGACGAGTTCGCGGTGGGCGACGAGGTCATCGGCTACGTACGCGAGGACTTCCTCTCGCGCGGCACCTTCGCGGAGTACGTCGCCGCACCCGTGCGCACCCTCGCCCGCAAGCCGCTGAGCGTCGGCTTCGAGGAGGCGGCGGGCCTGCCGCTGTGCGGCCTCACCGCACACCAGGTGCTGCACCGCACCCTCGGGGTCCAGGAGGGCGAGACCGTCCTCGTCCACGCGGCCGCCGGCGGGGTCGGTTCGCTCGCCGTCCAGCTCGCCCGGCACGCGGGCTGCCGGGTGGTCGGCACGGCCGGGCCCCACAACCACGACTACGTACGCCGGCTGGGCGGCGAACCCGTGGAGTACGGCGACGGGCTGGCCGCCCGGCTGCGTGAGCTGGTCCCCGACGGCTTCGACGCCGCGTTCGACACGGTCGGCGGGGAAGCGCTCCGGGTCTCCGCCGAGACCCTCGCGCCCGGCGGCCGGCTCGCGTCCATCGCCGATGCCGAGGTCTTCTCCTACGGCGGGCGCTACGCCTTCGTGCGGCCCGACGCCGCGGACCTCGCCCATCTCGCCGGACTCGCCGAGCAGGGCATCGTCTCCGTCCACGTGGACCGGGTCTTCCCGCTGGAGCAGGCCGCCGACGCGTACCGGCTCAACGAGGAGGGCCGCACGCGGGGAAAGATCGTCGTCAGCGTGGACCGGGACGACTGAGTACGGCCGGGCCGGGTGCGGCCGGTCAGAACAGCGACACGACGGCGAACACCGCGAGCGCGACCGTGCACGCGACAGCCGTCAGCACATGGCGGGCCGACAGCGGGGCGGGCCGTGCGGCCCCCATGCCCGTCACCCGGCGGTGGGCCACCGCGAGGAACCCCAGCCAGGCCAGCAGGCTCAGGGCCGTCGCGAACACCCCGGCAGCGGTCACCCCGCCGTGCAGGGACTGCCGGACCGCGAGCAGGGCCACCACCGTGCACGCCAGGGTGGTGCGGCGCCAGGCCAGCCGCGTCCGCTCGGGCTGGAGGCCGGGATCGCGCGTCGCGGTGGTCACCGGCCCTCCCAGCCGAACAGGACCACCACGACCATCGCGACCGCGACCACGGCGACCACGAGAGCGATCAGCGCGGGGAAACGCGACACCGGAAGATCCTCCCCGCGCCGCATCGCACGCTCGCACCGCACCCAGTGGTTGACGGCCCGCAGCGCGCAGAGCACCCCGGCCGCCAGCAGTCCGAGCGCCAGGCCGGCGCGGACGCCCCAGGCCAGTGAGGGCAGGAACTGGTCGACGGCGAAGCCGCCGCCGATGAGAGCGAGCGCCGTCCTGATCCAGGCCAGGAAGGTGCGTTCGTTGGCGAGGGAGAAGCGGTAGTCCGGGGTGTCGCCCTCCTCGCGGATCCGTTCCGGGGCGAACCACAGCCGCAGTCCGCGCACGAAGCCGCTCATGCCGTGGCCCCCGCCCCGCCGTCGGCCCGGAACGCCCGCAGCCGGTGGTAGGTCTCCAGACCGTCCGGCACCCACGTCCGGTCGCCCAGGCACCCTTCCAGTTCGGCGTCGGTCAGGAAGGTGTGCCAGGCGACCTCCTCCACCTGCGGCCGGACGGGAAGCTCGCAGCGCACCTCGTAGACGTACGACCACCAGCTGTGCCCAGGGCTCTCGTAGAGGTACTTGAAGAGCGGGGTGGGGCGGAGCCCGGAGACCCCCAGTTCCTCCTCGGCCTCCCGCAGCGCCGCCTCGTCGTACGACTCGCCCGCCCCGACGACCCCGCCGACGAACATGTCGTGGTGGGAGGGGAAGACCAGTTTCGTGGCCGTTCTGCGGTGCACGAACAGTCGGCCCGTCGCATCCCTGGCCTCGACGAAGACACAGCGGTGGCGCAGGCCTCGCGTGGTCGCCTCACCGCGGGGCGCCTGCCCGACGACCTCGTCGTTCTCGTCGACGATGTCCAGGATCTCGTCAGCCGGTGTCATGGGGCTCATCCAACATCACCCGGTCGGCAGCCGTGGATCCGTGTCGCTCCTTCCCCTCCGGCATCGCCGGGTGCAGTCCCAGCAGGACGATCCCGGCGACGATCGCCGCCAGTCCCACGGCCTGCCAGGCCAGGGCGCCCGTGTCGGTGCGCACCTGGTCACCCAGAAAGCCGATCCCGCAGACGATCCCCGCCAGAGGCTGCGCGGCGGTCAGCGCGGGCAGGGACATCCGCAGCGGCCCCGCCTCGAACGCGCTCTGGACCAGGAGCAGCCCGGTCACCCCCAGGACGAGGACGGCGTACGGCTGCCAGGTGGTCATCAGCGCCGTCCAGCCGTCGTCGGCCAGCCGCTCCCCGCTGAGCCTGGTCAGGGCGTCCTGCAACCCGTAGAGCAGGCCAGCCGCCAGACCCAGCAGCACAGGGGTCCCAGGGGTCCGCGGGTGCCTGGCGCACCCGGTCAGGATCACGGCGAGTCCCGCCACCACCCCGATCACCAGCCAGTGCCGCAGGGGCGCGGACACGGCCTCACCACCGCGTGGCTCACCGGCCAGCAGGAACGCGGCGACGCCGCCCGCCAGCAGACAGAGGCCTCCCCATCCCTGCTTCCCCAACTGCTGGCCCGTGCGGTGCCGCGACAGCGCCATCGCGAAGAGCAGATTGGTCGCCAGGAGCGGCTCCACGACCGACACCTCGCCCTGGCCGAGGGCCAGGGCGCCGAGAGCCATTCCGCAGACCATCAGGCCCAGCCCGGCCAGCCAGCTCGGGACCCGCATGAGGTCGAGCAGCAGCCGCGGGGAGAGGAAGTCGCTCAGAGGCGCGCGGCGGGCGGCATCCTGCTGGAGGACGAATCCGAAGCCCAGGCAGCAGGCGGCGCCCACGGACAGCAGGAGTACGAGCACCGACACGGTCCGACGATAGCCCGGCGGCCGTACGGGATCGGTGAGGGCGCCACCGACCGGACGGTTGACGTGGGCGCGGCCCGAACCGAAGATCTGACCCACAAGTAACTTCGCCCGCCCGCCGCTGCTGCTGCCCCGCACCGCTCCGAAGGATGGAACCCATGGCGTACGACGCTGACGTGATCGTGATCGGGGCAGGTCTCGCCGGGCTGGTGGCCACCGCCGAGCTCGTCGACGCGGGTCGCACGGTGATCCTCCTCGACCAGGAACCCGAGCAGTCCGTCGGCGGCCAGGCGCACTGGTCCTTCGGCGGGCTCTTCCTCGTCGACTCGCCCGAGCAGCGCCGGCTGCGCATCAAGGACAGCCACGACCTGGCCCTCCAGGACTGGTACGGCACGGCCGGCTTCGACCGTGAGGAGGACCACTGGCCACGGCAGTGGGCCGAGGCGTACGTCGACTTCGCGGCCGGGGAGAAGCGGTCCTGGCTGCACGCCCAGGGGCTGCGGTTCTTCCCCGTCGTCGGGTGGGCCGAACGCGGCGGTTACGACGCGAACGGCCACGGCAACTCCGTCCCCCGCTTCCACATCACCTGGGGCACCGGCCCCGGCGTCGTCGCGCCGTTCGAGCGCCGGGTGCGTGAGGGCGTCGCGAAGGGCCTCGTCCAGCTGCGCTTCCGCCACCGGGTGACGGGCCTCGGGCGCTCGGCAGGAGCGGTCGACACGGTCACCGGCGACATCCTGGAGGAGAGCGGTGCCGAGCGTGGCACCGCGAGCAGCCGCGAGGTCACCGGCGCCTTCGAGCTCAGGGCCCAGGCCGTGGTCGTCACCTCCGGAGGCATCGGCGGCAACCATGACCTCGTGCGCGCCCAGTGGCCCGAGCGGCTGGGCACGCCGCCGGAGAAGATGCTCTCCGGGGTCCCCGCCCATGTCGACGGACTGATGCTGGGCATCGCCGAGAAGGCCGGTGCCCACCACATCAACCGCGACCGGATGTGGCACTACACCGAGGGCATCGAGAACTGGAACCCGATCTGGGAGAAGCACGGCATCCGCATCCTGCCCGGCCCGTCCTCCCTCTGGCTGGACGCCCGCGGCAAGCGGCTCCCGGTCCCGCTCTTCCCGGGTTTCGACACGCTGGGCACCCTCGAACACATCATGCGGTCAGGCCACGGCTACACCTGGTTCGTCCTCGACCGCAAGATCATCGGCAAGGAGTTCGCACTCTCGGGTTCCGAACAGAACCCGGACCTGACCGGGAAGTCGGTGCGCGACGTGATCGGCAGGGCGCGCGCCGATGTCCCCGGTCCCGTACAGGCGTTCATGGACCAGGGCGCCGACTTCGTCGTCGAGAAGGACCTGGGCGCGCTCGTACGGGGAATGAACGCCCTCACCGGCGAAGCGCTCATCGACGAGGACACCCTGCGCCGCGAGATCACGGCCCGCGACCGTGAGATCGCCAACCCCTTCACCAAGGACCTCCAGATCACGGCGATCAACGGAGCCCGCGCCTATCTGGGCGACCGGCTGATCCGCACGGCGAAGCCGCACCGCATCCTCGACCCGGCGGCGGGCCCGCTCATCGCCGTACGGCTGAACATCCTGACCCGCAAGTCCCTCGGAGGGCTGGAGACGGACCTGTCCTCCCGCGTCCTGACCGAGGACGGCAGCCCCCTGGCCGGGGTGTACGCGGCGGGGGAGGCGGCGGGTTTCGGCGGCGGTGGGGTCCACGGCTACCGGTCCCTGGAGGGCACCTTCCTCGGCGGCTGCATCTTCTCGGGCCGGACGGCGGGCCGGGCGGCGGCGAAGGCGACAGGCTGAACGGTGTCTGTCCGGCCTCGGTGGTGACGGGAGCTTCACGGGCCTGTCCCGATTGTGTCCCGCAACGGGAAAGGCCGAAAAGCGACGGTAGCCTGACGGCGCTCGAGGCGTCCTGGGGTCCCAGGACGTCGCACCAAGGGAACCGAAGCGGGGGACGGCATGGCCGGACGTGGCGGGAACGCTCTATCGCGCAGGCAGGTACTCGGACTGGCCGGTACGGGGTCGGTACTGGCCCTGCTAGGGGCCGTGGGATGCGGTCCCGAGGAGGCCGCTCCGGCCGGCAGCGCCACGCCGGGCGGGGAGAAGAACGGCGACGCCTTCACCACCCCGCCGCCCGGCACCGCGCCCGAGCCGCTGTGGCGGACGGACACCGCGAACACCAGCCTGTCCGGCAGCCACGCGCTCGCCGTGGCCGGAGGCCTGGTCCTGGTGTCGGGTGACCCCCTGGTGGGACGGGACGCCGTCAGCGGCAAGGAGAAGTGGTCGCGCGCCGGCATCACCACGCCGGGCGCCGCGCTCGTCGTCGGCGGTGGGATGCTCCACCTCGCCAGTGCGGAGTACGACGGCGACGTGGTGGGACTGGATCCGGCCACCGGCAAGGAGACCTGGCGCAGCCGCCTGGGCGACGAGTACCAGCAGCCGCGCCCCATCGCGGCCGACGAGGACCGTGTCTACGTGCTGGCCGGCATCCTGGAGAAGGACTTCACCACGCCGAACAACGTGATCGCGGCGATCGACACCACCTCAGGCAAGGTCGTCTGGCGTGAGCAGCGCGACGCCGGGACCGAGGAGTACGGCATCAACGCCGCGGTCGTCGGCGAGCGCCTCGTCTACACGGACTACCGGGAGAACGTGACCGTCCGCGACACGGTCACCGGCCGGCAGGTCTGGACGAAGAAGCTCGGCCGGTCCAACCATCGCCGGTTCGCCGTGCACGAGGAGCTGGTGATCGTCGCGGACGGACAGCGGCTGCGGGCGTTCGAGCTGTCCGGGGGCGAGGAGCGCTGGACGCTCACCACGGAGGAGTTCAGCAGGTTCAACGACCCGCACCTTTTGGACGGCGTGCTCCACGCCTCCGACAGCGCGCGCGGCCTGTGGGCGGTGGACCCCGCCACGGGCAAGGAGCTCTGGCACAACGAGGACCTGCGGGACACGGCGACGCAGGCGTGGCAGTTCGTCAAGGTGAACGGCGTCCTCTACGGCGCCACCGAGTTCGACGAGGACGGCGGTGTGCACGCCTTCGACGCGGCCACCGGGAAGCTGCGCTGGACCTACAACGACGGCACCGGTGACATCCAGCGGTGGTACGTCGCCGCGGCGGGCGAGCGGCTGGCCGTGATGCACGGGAAGCGGCTCTACGCGCTCCCCGCCGTCTGACCGCCCACGAGCCCGGTCCGCCCGCCCCGTCCGCCTCCCCCGCCGCGGCGGGGGAGGCGGACGGGGCGGGTCATCAGACGAGCCGCTCCACGACCCGGATACGCTCCGCCACGATCATCGTGCCGTCGTCCACGGTGAACTGCGGGTCACCGAGCGCCTCCCGCATCTCCTCGCTGTGCCAGAACGCCTCGTGCCCGGCCCGCCACCCGGCCACCGAGGTGTAGCCCTCGCCCTCGTCCAGTGCGTGTCGCAGGTCGACCGCCCCCAGCGGCAGCACCCGTACCTCCGTCACCTCGACCACGGCGACCTCCCGGCCGCCGGAGTCGATGAGAGCGGACCGTTCGCCCACCGGCGGCAGTTCCTCACGCTCCACCTCGTACTCCAGGAGCAGCCCGGAGGTGGAGACCTTCTCGCCCGAGAGCACGGCCGCCACCAACTGGTCCCGCAGGGGCCCGGGAAAGGCGAGGGCGAGAGGTTTGAGGGCTTCACGGTTCTCCATTGCGGCAGTGTGGCACGCGTCACGCCCCGTCGGCCGCCAGTTCCGCATGCGCCCCGCGAACTGCGCGAATGGTTCAGTCCATTCCGCGGGAGAGGCCAACTCCCGCGTCAGGCGGGGCGGTTGAGGCAGGGGTGGTCTTGACTCCGAGCCTTGCCTACCGCTTTGCTGTGCGCGATCGTCTGCTCGCACACAGCATCGAACGTGCTGGTGTCATGTCGAAGTCGCAAAGGAAACCCGCGGATGTCTCCGCCTCCGCCGCCCCTGGGCCGCGCCCGCCGTAAGGGCGGACGCTCGGACCACGCCTTCGACCCGGCACTCGACGACAGCGAACTCAGCGACGTGCGCCAGCAGTTCGCCCAAGGGCGCTGGACCAGGGCCCGCGCCCTGCTGGTCGCGACCGGGACGGACTGGGACCGCCGCGGCCATCGCATGCTCGCCCTCGCCGCTGTCCCGTCCGCCGCCGGCTGGGCACACGACTGGCTGCTCGCCGAACCGGACAGCTCCGATGCCGCGACGCTGCTCGCCTGCGCCACCGTGGCCCGCGCCCAGCGCCCCAAGGCGACCGCCGGAGACGGCGACCGGGCCCGCGAGACCTGCCTGGCCGCCGCGGCGCTCGACCCCGCCGACCCCACTCCCTGGCTGGGCCTGATGACGCTGGCACGGACCCACGGCCCCCACGAGGCGGCTGCCAGGCACTTCGAGGAGATCCGGGCCCGCCATCCCGAACACCACCACGCACACCACCTCATGACGGCCGGCCTCGCCGAGGCGCGCCCTGAGAGCGACCCGCTCCACGAGGTGTACGACTTCGCCGCATGGGCCGCCGAACAGGCCCCGGCCGACTCGCCGCTCGCCGTGCTCCCCGTGGTCGCCCACGCCGAGCGCTACCGCGTCCTGGCCGCCTCCGGTGCCGTGTCCGACGACCCGGCCGCCTCGGGCCACTGGTCGGGGCGCCGGGCCAGACAGGTGATGAAGGCCGCCTTCGACTGGTGGCTCGAATGGGAGCGCGAGGACCACCCCCGCCACCGTGCCGACCTCAACTTCCTCGCCCACGCCAAGACCTGCGAGGGCCGGCCCGCCGAGGCCGCCGCACTCTTCCACCGCATCGGCCCCCATGCGACCGAAGCCCCGTGGTCGTACGCCGGCCGAGATCCGTACCCCGCCTTCCTCGCCGCGCGCGCCCTCGCGCTCGGTGCCCCCTGACGCACGTTCTTATCGACGAAGGGACCACCCCCGCCATGTCGACGGGCAGAACAGCTACGAGCGAGACCGGCACCACCGGGAAGACCGGCGGAACCGGCGGGATCAACACGTACAAGGGCGAGGAGCGCGCCCTGCGCGCCGACCGGCTCGGCACTCCCGGGCTGCTCCTGTCCGTCCTCGCCGCCAGCGCCCCGCTGATGGTCGTCGCGGGGGTGATGCCCACCGTCTTCGGGGTGATGGGCATCGTCGGGCAGCCCCTGCTCTACGTCGTCCTCGGCATCGTCCTGATGCTGTTCGGCGTCGGCTACGCCGAGATGAGCCGTCACGTCCACAACGCCGGCGCCTTCTACGCGTACATCGCCCGCGGCCTGGGCCCCACGGCCGGTGCCGGCGCCTCGCACGTGGCGCTGGTCGCCTACAGCGCGATGCAGGTCGGCATCTACGGCATCCTCGGCTTCGAGGTCTCCGGCCTCTTCGCCACCTACCTCGGCATCGACCTCCGGTGGTGGATCCCCGCGCTGGCCTCCGTGGCCGTCGTCGGCGTACTGGGATGGCTGAAGATCGACCTCAACGCCAAGGTCCTCGGCGTGCTGCTCGTCATCGAGTGCGCCCTCGTCGTGATCTTCGACATCGCCGCCGTCGGTGATCCGGGCCCCGAGGGCCTCTCCCTGCACGCGTTCGATCCCGAGACGCTCACCGGCGCCGGCCTGGGCACCGCCCTCTGCTTCTGCATCGCCGCGTTCGTCGGCTTCGAGCAGGCCCCGGTGTACGCCGAGGAGACCAGCCGCCCGCAGGTCGTCGTGTCCCGCGTGATGTTCCTCGCCGTGGGCTACGCCGCCCTGTTCCTCGCCGTCAGCTCCTGGGCCCTGACCGTCGCCGCGGGCCCCTCGTCCATCGCGGGCATGTCCGTCGAGCAGGGCCCGGGGATGCTCTTCGGCCTGACCGAGGAACGGCTCGGCGCCACTTTCACCGACGTCCTGCACGTCCTGTTCGTCACCGGGATGTTCGCCGCGCTGCTCAGCTTCCACAACGTGGTCGCCCGCTACGCGTTCGCCATGGGCCGTGAAGGGCTGCTGCCCGCCGGCTTCGGCCGTACCAACAGGACGAGCGGCGCACCCGCCACCGGTTCGGTGCTCCAGTCGGCGGTGTCCGTCGTGGTCGTCCTGGCCTTCGCCCTCACCGACGACAACCCGGTCGGTGATCCCACCGCGCCCGTCCTGCACCTGTTCACCTGGATGGGCAACGTCGGTGCGCTCGGCATCATCGTGCTGATGGCCGCGGCGTCCTTCGCCGTCATCGCGTTCTTCGTGCGGCGCGGCGCCGGCCGGGTCCAGGCGCCCCGGCTCGTCGCCTCCGGACTGGCGGGTCTCGCCCTGCTGACCATCGCCGTCTTCACCGTCCGGGACTTCGACGTCCTGGTCGGCTCCGGCCCCGGCTCCGTGCTGCACCGGGTGCTGCCCGGCGTCATCGTCCTGGCCCTCGTCGCCGGCCTCATCCACGGGGCGGTGCTGCGCCGTACAAGGCCCGAGCTCCATGCGAGGATCGGCCTCGGGAACGAGGCGTTCCAACTGGAGAAGGCGGCCGAGGGCACGACCGAGCCGCGCTGACGCGCTGTCCCCCCGACACAGCGGAACACCCGCGGCTCCGGTTGTGCCGGTGCCGCGGGTGTTCTCGTGCGTCTGCCGGCTACAGGACCAGCGACAGCAGCAGGATGAAGCCCAGGGCAACGACGGAGATGATCGTCTCCATCACCGACCAGGTCTTGATCGTCTGCGGGACGTCCATGCCGAAGTACTCCTTCACCAGCCAGAACCCCGCGTCGTTGACGTGGCTGAAGAAGAGCGAGCCCGCACCCACGGCGAGGACGAGCAGTGCCACGTGCGAGGACGACAGGTCGGCGGCGAGAGGGGCGACCAGGCCGGCCGCCGAGATGGTGGCCACCGTCGCCGAGCCCGTCGCCAGCCGGATCGCCACGGCGATCAGCCAGCCGAGCAGCAGGGCGGGGATCGACCAGTTCTCGGAGAACTCCAGGATCATCTGGCCCACACCGGCGTCGATCAGCGTCTGCTTGAACCCGCCGCCGGCCCCCACGATCAGCAGGATGCCCGCGATCGGGGCGAGCGACTTCTCGACGGTGCCGGAGAGGCGGCCCTTGGTGAACCCGGCCGCGCGGCCCAGGGTGAACATGCCGACGATCACGGCTGCGAGCAGCGCGATCAGTGGAGAGCCGATGACATCGGTGACCCGCTGGACGTGGTTCTCCGGGTCGTCCACCACGATGTCGACGAGCGCCTTGATCAGCATCAGCACGACGGGCAGCAGGATCGTCGCCAGGGTCGCGCCGAAGCTGGGCCGGCGGTCCAGCTCTTCGGACGGGCGCTGCGGGATCATCTTCTCCGGCGCCTCGATGTCGACCCAGCGGGCGGCGTAGCGGGAGAAGACCGGACCGGCGATGATCACGGTGGGGATGGCCACCAGCACACCGAGGGCCAGCGTGACACCCAGGTTGGCGCCGAGGGCGTCGATCGCGACCAGCGGGCCGGGGTGCGGGGGGATCAGCCCGTGCATCACGGAGAGACCGGCGAGCGCGGGGACGCCGATCCGCATCAGGGAGTAGTTGCCGCGCTTGGCGACCAGCAGCACCACCGGAATCATCAGCACGATTCCGACCTCGAAGAACAGCGGAAGCCCGATGATCGAGGCGATCAGCACCATCGCCCACGGCATCGCGCGACCACTCGCCTTCGCGAGGATGGTGTCGACGATCTGGTCGGCGCCGCCGGAGTCGGCGAGCAGCTTGCCCAGGATGGCGCCGAGGGCGATGAGGACACCGACGCCGGCGACGGTGGAGCCGAGGCCCGCGGTGAAGCTGGCGATGGTCTTCGCCGGGTTGGCCCCGGCGAAGGAGCCGAGGGCCAGCGAGCCGATGGTCAACGCGAGGAACGCGTGCATCTTGAACTTGGTGATGAGCAGGACGATGACGGCGATGCCCGCCAGGACGGCGATGCCCAGCTGTGCGTTGCCGGCCGAGGTGATCGGTTCGACGGCATCCGCTGCCAGCATCTCGACGCTGAGACTGGTCACGGTGGTGATCCTTAGTTCGCGAGCCGGCGCAGCGCGGCGACGGCCCGGTCGGTGATTTCCTCAGGGGTGCCGGACACGTCGACGGAGACGCCCGCCTCGTCCTCCTGCAGCGGCTGCAGGGTGGCGAACTGGGAGTCGAGCAACGCGGTCGGCATGAAATGGCCCTTGCGGTCCGCCATGCGGCGTTCGATGAGGGCGCGGTCCCCGGTCAGGTGCAGGAAGACGGCATCGGGCGCCCCGTCCCGCAGCCGGTCGCGGTAGGCGCGCTTGAGCGCCGAGCTGCTGACGACGCCGCCGAGCCCGGCCCGGCCGTGTGCCCACTGCCCGATCGAGTCCAGCCACGGCCAGCGGTCGTTGTCGTCCAGCGGCGTACCGGCGGACATCTTGGCGATGTTGGCCGGCGGGTGGAAGTCGTCGCCCTCGGCGTAGGGGACGCCCAGTGCGTCGGCGAGCAGGGGGCCGATCGTGGTCTTGCCGGTCCCTGCTACGCCCATCACCACGACGACGTGGGGGGTGCTCATTGGTGCCTCGCTGTCTTCTTCGACATCGGTCCGCGACATCGGTCCGTCGCGCTACTGAAACCCATTACATACGACTTATTCAAGTGGCTGTGACGTAAACGTCGTACTTTTCCTTGGCGTAAGGCGCCCCGTAGGCTTGTGGGCATGACCACACCTGCCCATGGGCTCCATACGCATGTGCTGGACGCCCTGGGTCTGGAGATCGCCGCGGGTGACTGTCCGCCCGGCCGGGTCCTGCGCACCGACGAGCTCGCCCAGCGCTTCGACGTGTCGCGCACCGTCGTGCGCGAGGTGATCCGCGTGCTGGAATCCATGCACCTGGTCGAGTCCCGGCGCCGGGTCGGGGTGACCGTGCGGCCCACCGAGGAGTGGAACGTCTACGACCCCCAGGTCATCCGCTGGCGCCTCGCCGGCTCCGACCGGCCCCGGCAGCTGCGCTCCCTCACCGTGCTGCGGTCCGCCGTGGAACCCGTCGCCGCGGGCCTCGCGGCCCGGCACGCCAGCGCCGAGCAGTGTGCCGCCCTGACCGAATGCGCCCTCGGCATGGTCGCGACCTCGCGGGGCCAGCAGCTCGAGGGCTACCTCCGGCACGACATCGCCTTCCACCGCATCGTGCTCAACGCCTCCGGGAACGAGATGTTCGCGCGGCTCGGCGACGTCGTCGCGGAGATCCTCGCCGGGCGCACGCACCACCAGGTGATGTTCGAGGACCCGGATCCGGCCGCCGTCACGCTCCACGTCCGGCTCGCCGAAGCCGTACGCGAGGGTGACGCCGGGGAAGCCGAACGGCTGACCAAGGAGATCGCGGTCGGCGCGCTGCACGAACTGGACGTCCTCGCCCCCTGAGCGGGCGGCCCGCCCCGGTACGGTGGTCGGTGAACGATCATCAGCAGAAATCGGGACAGTCGGGATGGGAGACCACGGTATGGCGCAGCAGGTGAAAGGTGTCATCGCACCGGGGAAGAACGAGCCGGTACGGGTCGAGACGATCATCGTGCCCGAGCCGGGGCCCGGTGAGGCGGTCGTGAAGATCCAGGCGTGCGGCGTCTGCCACACCGACCTGCACTACAAGCAGGGCGGCATCAACGACGACTTCCCGTTCCTGCTCGGCCACGAGGCCGCGGGCATCGTGGAATCCGTCGGAGACGGCGTCACCGACGTCGAGCCCGGTGACTTCGTCGTCCTCAACTGGCGTGCGGTGTGCGGCCAGTGCCGTGCCTGTCTGCGCGGCCGCCCCTGGTACTGCTTCGACACCCACAACGCGAAGCAGAAGATGACCCTCCTGGACGGCACGGAACTCTCCCCGGCACTCGGCATCGGCGCGTTCGCGGAGAAGACCCTCGTCGCCGCAGGCCAGTGCACCAAGGTCGACCCCGAGGTCTCTCCGGCCGTCGCCGGGCTGCTCGGCTGCGGTGTCATGGCGGGCATCGGCGCCGCCATCAACACCGGCCAGGTCGGCCGCGGTGACTCCGTGGCCGTCATCGGCTGCGGTGGCGTCGGCGACGCGGCGATCGCCGGAGCCCGGCTCGCGGGAGCGGCGAAGATCATCGCGGTCGACATCGACGACCGCAAGCTGGAGACGGCGAAGAAGATGGGCGCCACCCACACCGTCAACTCCCGCTCCGACGACCCCGTCGAGGCGATCCGCGCACTGACCGGCGGCAACGGCGCCGACGTCGTCATCGAGGCGGTCGGCCGCCCGGAGACGTACAAGCAGGCCTTCTACGCCCGGGACCTCGCCGGAACCGTCGTCCTCGTCGGCGTGCCCACCCCTGAGATGCAGCTCGAACTCCCGCTCCTCGACGTGTTCGGACGCGGCGGTTCGCTCAAGTCCTCCTGGTACGGCGACTGCCTGCCCTCGCGTGACTTCCCGATGCTCATCGACCTGCACCAGCAGGGGCGCCTCGACCTGGGCGCCTTCGTCACCGAGACCATCCAGCTCGACGAGATCGAGCAGGCCTTCGCGCGGATGCACGACGGCGACGTGCTGCGCTCGGTGGTGATCCTCTGATGGCCGCCCGCATCGACCACCTGGTCACCTCCGGCACCTTCGCCCTCGACGGCGGCGAGTGGGACGTCGACAACAACGTCTGGATCGTCGGCGACGACACCGAGGCCGTCGTCATCGACGCCGCCCACGACGCCGCCGCGATCGAGGCCGCACTCGGCGGCCGTACGCTGCGCGCGATCATCTGCACCCACGCGCACAACGACCACATCGACGCGGCCCCCGCCCTCGCCGACGCGACCGGGGCGCCGATCCTGCTGCACCCGGACGACCTGCCGCTCTGGCAGCAGACCCACCCGCACCGCGCCCCCGACGCCGAACTGGCCGACGGCCAGGAGCTGGACATCGCCGGAACGCGCCTGACGGTCCTGCACACCCCGGGGCACGCGCCGGGAGCGGTCTGCCTGCACGCCCCGGAGCTGAGCACCGTCTTCACCGGTGACACCCTCTTCCAGGGCGGGCCCGGCGCCACCGGGCGGTCCTTCTCGCACTTCCCGACGATCATCGACTCGATCAGGGACCGGCTGCTCGCCCTTCCCCCGGAGACCGCGGTCCGCACCGGGCACGGGGACTCCACCACCATCGGCGCGGAGGCCCCGCAGCTGGAGGACTGGATCAACCGCGGTCACTGACCGCGGCTGACCTCACCGGTCCGGCCACGCGGAAAGCCGCAGCCCGCTCTCGAAGCGGTGCGGCACGCCCGTGACCGGATCGGTGAACTCCAGTACCTTCGCGAGCAGTTGCAGCGGACGCGCGTAGTCCTCGCGCTCCGGCTCGGGCTCCACCGCCGGATAGACCGGATCGTTCACCAGCGGCAGCCCCAGCGCGTTCATATGGACCCGCAGCTGATGGGTGCGGCCCGTCGCGGGCAGCAGCCGGTAGCGGCCGAGAACGCCCCGGTGCTCCAGCAGTTCGACCCGGCTCTCACTGTTCGCGGCCCCCGGCTCCTCGCGCGCCGCGATCACCCCGCGCTCCTTGACGATCCGGCTCCGCACGGTGCGGGGGAGCGCGAGTCCCGGATCGTACGGGGCCACCGCCTCGTACTCCTTGCGCACCAGCCGGTCCCGGAACAGCGTCTGGTACGCGCCCCGGTCCCCGGCCCGTACGACGCACAGCACCAGGCCCGCCGTCAGCCGGTCCAGTCGGTGCGCGGGCTGCAGCTCCGGCAGGTCCAGCTCCCTGCGCAGCCGGGCCACCGCGGTCTGCGTGATGTGCCGGCCGCGCGGGGTGGTCGCGAGGAAATGCGGCTTGTCGGCGATGAGGAGGTGCTCGTCCCGGTAGACCACACCGACCGGGAACGGCACCGGCTCCTCCGGCGCGAAATCCCGGTGGAACCAGAGGAACCGGCCCGCCGCGTACGGCTCGTCACCGTCGACCGGGCCGCCGTCGGCCCCGACGAACAACCCCTCGGCGAGCATCGCGTCCACGCGCCGTGCCCCGACGGCCGCCGCGAACCGGTCCAGCAGATGGTCCCGGACGGTCGGCCAGGCGCCGCCGGGGTCCTCGGGCAGTCTGACGCGCACCGGATCGATACCGTCCCGCTGGGGGAGCGGGGCGGCGGGGGGCTTCGCCCGTCCTCTCATCGTTGCGGTCCTTCGTCGCCGGAGTGGCCCGGAACGGACGGGCACGGTCCCGTCATCATCCCACCGCACCGGCTCCCAGCAGCCGCTCGTGTTCCTGCCGGGTGACCGGGAGGACCGTGCCGTGCCGAGCGCCCGCCGGGACTTCGTGGCCCCGGACACTGCACGACCCCAACCGCCACACCCGTGTCCAGCGCTTCGGTCGGCGTGCGGACGGCGCCCCGGACTTCGGCGTCCCCCGTGCCCTCCTGAGGGCTCGTCCCGGCCAGTTCGGCCAGAGGCGTTGACCCACCGTCGCGCCGTGCCTATCTTTCGTTCGAAGTTCTGGGCAACGTCCGATATATCGAACAACCTGGAGCGTGTATGTTCCACCCGTATCCGTGGCCGAGACTCACCGTCCCGGTCATCGCCCTCCTGCTCGGCACGCTGGTGACAGCACCGGTCCATGCCGACGACGGTCCACCCGCGGCGGAGGCGACCGACTACTCCCTCACCGTCCACCCCGAGCGCACGGGCCCCGCCATAGCCGAGTCGATGTACGGCGTCTTCTACGAGGACATCAACCACGCCGCGGACGGCGGTCTCTACGCCGAGCTCGTCCAGAACCGCTCCTTCGAGTACGACCGCACCGACAACCCCGCGTACTCACCCATGACGGCCTGGAGCGAAGCCTCGGCCTCCGGCGGTACGGGTCGCGCGGCGACCGTGGACGACGACCAGCGGCTGGGTGAACGCAACCGCCGCTACCTGCGCCTCGACCTCGACGGGGCGGGAGACCGCAGGGCCGGCTTCGGAGTCACCAACTCCGGCTACGACCAGGGCCTTACCCTGCGCAGGGGGGAGCGCTACGACTTCTCCGTCTGGGCCCGGACCGATCGTCCCGAAGGAACCGCGCTGACCGTCGGAGCCACCGCGGCGGACGGCACCGCGCTCGCCACACCCCTGCGCGTCACGGCCCGCGGTGACCGCTGGAGGAAGTACACCGGCACCCTCACCGCCCGCACCTCGGCGGTGGACGGCCGGCTCACCGTCACGGCGGGAGGCGGCGGAACCGTGCGGCTCGACATGATCTCGCTCTTCCCCGGCGACACCTACAAGGGCCGGGCGAACGGCCTGCGGAAGGACCTCGCGGAGAAGACCGCCGCGCTGGAGCCCGGCTTCCTGCGCTTCCCCGGCGGATGCCTCGTCAATACCGGGAGCCACGAGGCGTACGAGGCGCCGGGCTGGGAGCGGAAGCGTTCCTACCAGTGGAAGGAGACCATAGGCCCGGTCGAGCAGCGTCCCGTCAACGCCAACTTCTGGGGCTACAACCAGACCTACGGCCTGGGGTACTACGAGTACTTCCAGTTCGCCGAGGACATCGGGGCGATGGCCCTGCCGGTGGTGCCCGCCCTCGTCACCGGCTGCGGCCAGAACAAGGCGACCGACGACCCGGCCCTGCTGGAACGGCACATCCAGGACACACTCGACCTGATCGAGTTCGCCAACGGCCCGGCCGACTCCACCTGGGGCGCGAAGCGCGCCGCGATGGGCCACCGCGCGCCCTTCGGCCTCACGCACCTGGAGGTCGGCAACGAGGAGAACCTCCCCGACGAGTTCTTCGCCCGCTTCACGCGGTTCCGCGAGGCCATCGAGGCCAGATATCCGGACATCACCGTGATCAGCAACTCCGGCCCCGACGACAGCGGAGCCACCTTCGACCGGGCCTGGCAGCTCAACCGGGACGCGGGCGTCGCCATGGTCGACGAGCACTACTACAACAGCCCCCAGTGGTTCCTGGAGAACAACACCCGCTACGACTCCTACGACCGCCGGGGCCCGAAGGTGTTCCTCGGTGAGTACGCCTCGCTCGACAACCGCTTCTCCAACGCCCTCGCCGAAGCGGCTTTCATGACGGGCCTGGAACGCAACGCCGACGTCGTGCAGCTCGCGTCCTACGCCCCGCTCCTCGCCGACACGAACGACGCGCAGTGGCGGCCGGACATGATCTGGTTCGACAACGAGAAGTCGTGGGGATCGGCCAACTACGAGGTGCAGAAGCTGTTCATGAACAACGTCGGCGACCGCGTCGTGCCGAGCACCGCCTCCGCGACACCCGCCACCACCGAGGCGATCACCGGCGCGGTGGGCCTGTCGACCTGGGCGACCAGCGCCGCGTACGACGACGTCGAGGTCACCGGGGCGGACGGCGCCCCGCTGTTGCGCGACGACTTCTCCACCGGTGACTCGCGGTGGACGAAGGCGGCGGGACGTGGCACCTGGGCCGTCGAGGACGGGGCCTACCTCCAGTCCGACGAGAGCGCCGAGAACACCCTGGTCACGGCGGGGGACTCCGGCTGGCAGAACTACGACATGAAGGTGAAGGCCACCAAGAAGTCCGGCAAGGAGGGCTTCCTCGTCGCCTTCGGGGTCAAGGACACCGGGAACACCTACTGGTGGAACCTGGGTGGCTGGGGCAACACCCGTTCCGCCGTGGAGAAGTCGGTGGACGGCGCCAAGCAGACGATGACCGAGGACTCCACCACGATCGAGACGGGACGCGCGTACGACGTCCACGTCCAGGTGCGCGGCCGGCAGGTCACCCTCTTCCTCGACGGCGAGCAGTGGGGCACCTTCACCGACGACAGGCCCGCCGAACCCTTCCGGCAGGTGGTCACCCGTGACGACGCCACCGGCGAGCTCGTGGTCAAGGTGGTCAACGCCCAGGCATCGGAAGCCAGGACCCGGATCGACCTGGGGACGAAGCCGGCCTCACGGACCGCCCGGCTGACCACGCTCCAGGCGGCTCCGGACGCCGTGAACACCGCTGATGACCGGCAGGTGGCACCACGGAGATCGACACTGCGGGTCGACGGGGCCGTCTTCACGCACACGTTCCCGGCGCACTCCGTGACCTTCCTGCGCATCAAGGAGTAGCGCGGAGAGAAGCGGAAACCCCCGGGTGGCCTGGGGGTTTCCGCCGGTGAGAACCACCGGCCGCCCCGCTCCCGGGCGCCCGGGAGCGGGGCGGCCGAAAAGCCTCCGACACCCCGTCCATCAGAGGCTAGGGTGCCGGGCATGAACGCCATGACCCTGCGCGGTGCCACCCTCGCCTACGACGACCTCGGGCCGCGGGCCGGACTGCCGGTCCTCCTGGTCCACGGGCACCCTTTCGACCGCACCCTGTGGGCGCCCCAGGCCGAAGCGCTGACCGGAGCCGGGTACCGGGTCCTCACCCCCGATCTGCGCGGCTACGGCGCCAGCGGCGTCACCCCAGGACAGGTCCTTCTCTCCGACTTCGCCGACGACCTCGCCGCACTTCTCGACCACGTGGGCATCGAGCGGGCAGTGGTCGGTGGAGTCTCCATGGGCGGTCAGATCACCATGGAGTTCCAGCGCCGCCACCCGGAGCGGGTGCGAGCCGTCGTCCTGTCCGACACCTCCGCTCCCGCCGAGACCGACGAGGGCAAGGAGTTCCGCAACCGCCTGGCCGACAGGCTCCTCGCCGAGGGCATGGACGCCTACGCGGGCGAGGTGATCGACAAGATGCTTGCCGCGTACAACGTCACCGCGATGCCGGACGTCGCCGAGCGCGTCCTGCGCATGATGCGCGCCACCGACCCGCGCGGTGCCGCCGCGGCACTGCGTGGCCGGGCCGAACGCCCGGACTACCGGGACACGTTGGCCGCCGTCGTCGAACCCGTGCTGATCGTGGTCGGCGCCGACGACGTCTACACGCCCGTCGAGGACGCCGAGACGATCCACCGCCTCGTCCCCCACGCCACGCTGGTCGTCATCGAGAACGCCGGGCACCTGCCCGGCGTCGAGCAGCCCGAGCGCTTCAACACCGCACTGCTGCACTTCCTCGGCGAGCGGGTGGCCGCCCATGACTGAGCCGCACTCCACCTGACACTCTTCACCGAGGCCGCCCACGGCCGGTTCCCGCCGTGCGACGGCGGCGTGACGGTCCCGGCTGATCCGGGGATGCGCTCGGTGGCTGGCCACGCCCCTACCTGGGAAACAGAAAAAACCCCAGGCATGCTGGGGTTTCTGCTGGTGTCCGAGGGGGGACTTGAACCCCCACGCCCGATAAAGGGCACTAGCACCTCAAGCTAGCGCGTCTGCCATTCCGCCACCCGGACCGGGTGTGTCTCGCGGGCCTTGCCCGTTCCGACGTGGAAAACCATAGCAAACATTCGGGGGTGCTCGATCACGTCCCCGGGCATGTGAAGGGCGCATGGCGAGCGCCGGGCGGCCTTGGGCGCGCGGGGCCGGCGCGCGAGTATGAGGGGGAGCACCACCGCGACAGTGGAAGGAAGCAGCGTGAGCGAGACCAACACGGCCCGGGCCGGCATCGGTGAGACCGCCGAGAATGAGGTCGTGGACCTCTGTCGTGACCTGATCCGGATCGACACGAGCAATTACGGCGACCATTCCGGCCCCGGCGAGCGGGTCGCCGCCGAGTACATCGCCGAGAAGCTCGCCGAGGTCGGGCTGGAGCCGAAGATCATCGAGTCCCACAAGGGCCGTGCCTCCACCGTGGCCCGGATCGAGGGCGAGGACCCGTCCAGGCCGGCGCTGCTGATCCACGGGCACACCGACGTCGTACCGGCCAACGCGGCGGACTGGACGCACGACCCGTTCTCCGGCGAGATCGCGGACGGCTGTGTGTGGGGACGCGGCGCGGTCGACATGAAGGACATGGACGCGATGACCCTCGCGGTCGTACGCGACCGCATGCGCAGCGGCCGTAAGCCCCCGCGCGACATCGTGCTGGCCTTCCTGGCCGACGAGGAGGCGGGCGGCACATACGGGGCGCGCCACCTCGTCGACAACCACCGGGACCTCTTCGACGGCGTCACCGAGGCGATCGGTGAGGTCGGCGGCTTCTCCTTCACCGTCAACGAGAACCTGCGCCTCTACCTGGTGGAGACGGCGCAGAAGGGCATGCACTGGATGCGGCTCACCGTGGACGGCACCGCCGGTCACGGCTCCATGACCAACGACGACAACGCCATCACCGAGCTCTGCGAGGCCGTCGGCCGGCTCGGACGGCACACGTGGCCGGTCAGGGTGACCAAGACCGTGAGGTCCTTCCTGGACGAGCTGTCCGACGCGCTGGGCACCCCGCTCGACCCGGAGGACATGGAGGCCACGCTCGCCAAGCTCGGCGGGATCGCCAAGATGATCGGCGCCACCCTGCGCAACTCCGCCGCCCCCACCATGCTCGGTGCGGGCTACAAGGTGAACGTGATCCCCGGACAGGCCACCGCCCACGTGGACGGGCGCTTCCTGCCCGGTCACGAGGACGAGTTCCTGGCCGATCTCGACCGGATCCTCGGACCGCGGGTGCGGCGCGAGGACGTGCACGGTGACAAGGCGCTGGAGACCAGCTTCGACGGCTCCCTGGTGGACGCGATCCAGCTCGCGCTCAAGGCCGAGGACCCGATCGCCCGCGCCGTGCCCTACATGCTGTCCGGTGGTACCGACGCGAAGTCCTTCGACGACCTCGGCATCCGCTGCTTCGGCTTCGCCCCGCTGAAGCTGCCGCCGGAGCTGGACTTCGCCGGCATGTTCCACGGTGTGGACGAGCGGGTACCGGTGGACGGCCTGAAGTTCGGCGCCCGGGTGCTCGACCGGTTCATCGACCATGCGTGAGCGCAGCGCGCCTGAATTCGCCAGCGTGTGCGTATACGACCAGAAAGAGTGAAAGGGGTAATGCGCTCGTAGCCCCGTCACCCCCTCCTCGTTACACCTGATGCGGTCCGCGGCTGGGACCGCACTTACAACTAGGAGGAATAATGATCAAGAAGGTCGTCGCAATCGCGGCTGCTACCGGTGGTCTCGTGCTCGCGGGCGCCGGTATGGCTTCCGCCGACGCCGGTGCCCAGGGTGCCGCCATCGGCAGCCCCGGCGTGCTCTCGGGCAACGTCGTCCAGGTGCCGGTCCACGTTCCGGTGAACGTATGCGGCAACACGGTCAACGTGATCGGGCTGCTCAACCCCGCCTTCGGCAACACCTGCGTCAACGCCTGACGTTGGCACACCAACCCGTAAGGGTGTGAGTCCGGGCGGCCCCGGAGTGCGCGCCACGCACTCCGGGGCCGCTGGGCATCCGGTCCTGGGCACGGCTGTGCTCGGGGCATCTCGGTAGGCAGAAGGCAGGAAGACAACCTATGCGACAGGTCACACGTAAAGGCCTGATCACCATGGCAGCGGCGGGCGGCGTGCTCGCGCTCGGCGGCGGTTATGCGCACGCCGACGCGGGAGCGGCCGGCGGTGCGTCGAATTCACCGGGAGTGCTCTCGGGGAATTCGATCCAGATTCCGGTCGACGTACCCGTCAACGTGTGCGGAAACTCCGTGGACGTCGTCGGTCTGCTCAATCCCACGAGCGGAAACGACTGCGGAAACGGACCTTCGGATTCCGGGCACGCGTACACCTCGGACGGCGGTTCCTCGTCCGGTCACGGCTCCGGGAGCCAGGCGTCCGGGCACGAGGACGTGCACGACAGCGGGGCGGGGACGGGCAGGCACCGTGCGTCCGGCAGCTCTGCCCAGGCGGAGACGACCGGTTCCCCCGGGATCCTCTCCGGCAACCAGGTGCAGGTACCTGTCGAGGTCGCGGTGAACGTCTGCGGCAACAGCGTGACCATCGGCGGACTGCTCAACCCGGTCTTCGGCAACAACTGCGAGAACGACACGGAGACGGCCCCGCCTCCCGTCGTGCCGCAGACGCCGTACACGCCGCACACCTCGGAGAAGCCGGCCACGCCGGACGCGCCTCCGGTACCCGAGACCCAGCTCGTGGCGGGCGAGCAGCTCGCGCACACCGGTGGGGGCGGGCTCGACCTGCTCATCCCGGCCAGCGCCGGCCTGCTGCTCGCCGGCGCGGGCACGGTCCTGTACCGCCGCTCGCGGAGCGCCGCGTAGCGGTAGCGCGACATCCGGTGTGACGAGCGGGTTCCGCACGAGCGGAGCCCGCTTCGTGCTACCAGGTGGGACGGAGCTGGCGGATGATGCGGCGACGCAGCCGCACCCTGCGGCTGCCGTCACGGCGCAGCGTCAGCCGGTCCAGCTCCCAGTGTCCGTACTCGGCATGGTCGGTCAGCAGTCGGGCCGCCTCCTTGCGGGACACCCCGCGCGGCACGTACACATCGATGAATTCGTATTCCGGCATCGCATCTATTGTGCGGGCAGAGCCCCGGGACGGATAGCGTCTGTCCTATGTCTGATGCTGCGCAGCCCACCGCTGCCGAGGTACGCGCCGCCGCCGATGCAGTCAAAACCGCGCTCGACCGCCACCTCCAGGCAGTCGAACGCCGTACCGGGGACGACGACCCCGCTGTCTACGACGCGTTCAACGCACTGGCCGCTGCGGCCGAGGTCTACGACGAAGTGCTCTACGACCGCTACGACGAGGTCACCCCCTTCGAGATCCCCTCCGCGGAGGATTCCCTCCCGCCCTATGCGGGGCCGGAGGAGCCGCACGCCGTCAGTGTCCTGATCAGGCGGGACTACGCGGTGGCGGAGCCCGCGCGGCTGATCGCCCAGGCGGAGCGGCTCGCCGACCTCGATCCGGAGGGTCACGAGGGTGAGGCTCTGCCGACCGAGGGCGCCGGTGTGCATGCCGCGCTGGGGGTGGTGTTCGGCGAGTACGAGGCGGACGAAATCGCTTCCCGGCACCAGGAGTTCGGCCTGGAAGAAGGGGACTCCACCCTCTGGGTCACCGCCGCGGAGGAGCTGGCCGAGCCGGGGGAGTGGCTCGGGGCGCCGTTCGACGAGGCGGACCCCGCCATGGTGGTCTGCCGCTTCGACGTCAGCGCGGTCTTCGACGAGGACGAGGAACTGGCCGTCGACGCCGACGGCGCGCTCCCGGACCGCTCCTGACCCCGCCGTCCGAGACGGCCCCGGCGCACCGGGGCCGTCCAGCGCTCCGGGGCGGGCCTACGAGGCGTCCGGAGCGGGCAGCGCCTCCAGCAGCGGACGCAGCCGGGTCGTCCGCTCCTGGGCCGGGACCTCGGCCACCGCGCGCGGCAGGGCCTGATCCACGCCGTGCACCACGGAGAGGTGCCGCTCCCCACGGCTGAACGCCGTGTACACCCAGGGCCTGCTGAGTCCCTGGGCGGCGTCCCCGGGCAGGACGACCACGGCGGCGGGCCAGCGCATCCCGGCCGCCTGGTGGGCACTGAGCGCCCAGCTGTGGCGTACCGAGGTCTCCACCCGGTCCGGTGGTACGACGACGGGGGCGCCCGCGCAGTCCAGGTGCAGGCCCTCCTGGTCGGCCGACACGACCGAGCCGGGCACCACCCTGCCGGGTGCGGGGACATGGACCACGCGATCGCCGGGGTCGAAGCCGCCGAACCGGCCGGGGCCGGGATTGAGCCGCTGCTTGAGCGCCGCGTTCAGCGCCTTGGTCCCCGCCGAGCCGCCGTGTCCGACCGTGATCACCTGGGTGTCGGAGGAGGGTACGCCGATGGCGCGCGGCACCGAATCGGCCACCAGCTGCACCGTGCGGTGGACCGCCTCGCCCGCGTCCCTGACCGGCACGATCACCACTTCCTTGCCGGGCGCCTCGACCTGGGCGAGCTCTCCGACGCCGATGCCGGAGACCAGCTCGCCGATCGGCCCGGGGTCGGGCGTGCGCGAGACCACGTGCGGGCAGGCACGCGCCGCGAGCACGTCCGCGAACACCCGGCCGGCACCGGCCGATCCGAGTACGCCCGGGTCCCCGCTCAGGATCAGCCGTGTGCCGTCGGCGAGGGACTCCACCAGCATCGCGGCCGTCTCCACGTCGAGTTGCGGGGCGTCCAGCACGACCAGCACATCGAGGGCGAAGGCACCGTCCGCGTCCCGGCCGGGGCCCTCCTCGCCGGAGAGCAGGGCGGAGAGCGTGACGGCGGACCCCGGATCACCGATCGCGTCCGCCAGTCTGCGACGGCCGTCGGCGCTGTGGGCGGTGCCCAGGGCCCGCAGACCCAGGCCGTGGGCGGCGGCGACGAGGGCGGCGGGTTCGGCCCGGGCGGCCTCGCCGCCGCTGTGGGCCACCAGACCGGCCGTAGCGGCCGCGCGGATCAGCTCGCCCGCGGAAGGAGACGGGGCGGCGGCAGCGGCGTCCGACCAGTCGGCGCCCTTCTCGCAGGAGTTGACCAGCCGGGCCAGCCCGTCGGCGAGAGCCTCCTCGGCCAGGGCGTACCGGTCGAGCCCGAGCAGGACCCGCACCGGTGCGCCATCGGCCCCCGCCTCACCCTCCGGCGCCTCCTCGGCCTCCTCCGTCCGCTCCGGCTCCGTCGCGTCGGAACCGGTGCCGTCCTGGAAGACCAGGACGACGCCCTCGGCGACGGCGTTCTGGACGGCCTCCCCCGGATCGGTCACCGCGAGCCCGGTCAGGGCCGTCCGCACCTCTTCGGCGTCCAGTGCGGTGTGGCCCCGCAGCGCGGCCCGCTCCAGCAGCCAGCCCACCAGGGCCGCCGTACGCCGCTCGTCGTCGGGTCCGCACTCCGCGCCCAGCAGCGCCCGTGCGAAGCCGTCCGCCTGCTCGGGCCGCACACCTGGCACGGACAACAGCTGCCACGGGTCGTCCCGGAGGATCCCGGCCGCTCCTTCGCCGAGGGTCGCCGCCGCAGGGTGCGCCAGAGCCTCGGGCGCCCCGCCCTTGGTCAGCACCTCCACGACCGAGGCCGCGGCCTCGGGGGAGGCGGTCCGTGGAGCCGGCTGCCCGGGGGCACGGGAGGGCCGGTCGGGTGAGGCCGGGGCGGCAGGGGCAGCCCGGCGGGGTGCCGGCGGCGTGGCGGGGGAGTCGAAGAAGGCGGAGCCGGGCTTCTCGCCGCTCTCCACCGCGCGGACCGCCGCGAGCAGGTCCGCGGCCGGACCGCTCAGCTTCGTGCCGGCCGGGATGGGCCCTTCCTTCTCGGCCTTGCGCTGTTCGATCCGCTCACGCAGCTCGCGCTGTGCGGCCAGCTCCGCCTCGGCCTCCGACAGCACGGGCGCCGCAGGAGCATCGGGGGCCGGCTCCGGAGCCTGCGCGCCCTCCGCGCCCCCTGCGCCGGCCGCCCCCTCCGCGCTCCCGGTGGCGCCCTCGTCGGGCGTGCCGGGTGTGCCGGCGGCCTGGGTGCCGGCGTCCTCGCCGGACTCGTGGTCCTCGGCCGCGGGGTCCGGGGTCTCTCCCCGGGGATGCGCAGTCACAGCGTGCTCCAGTCCTGGTCGGGATAGCGGTGCACGGGCGCCGACACGTCGTCGAGCGCCTGGCAGATCTCGTCAGGAAGACTAAGCGCCTCCACTGACAACGCTTCGGTCAGCTGCTGCGCGTTGCGCGCCCCCACGACCGGGGCGACCACCCCCGGCCGGTCCCGCACCCAGGCGAGCGCGACCTGCAGCGATGTCGTGGCGAGGCCGTCCGCAGCCGTGGCCACCGCGTCCACGATCCTGCCCGCCGCCTCGTCGAGGTACGGCTCGACGAACGGAGCCAGGTGCTCGGAGGCGCCACGCGAGTCGGACGGGGTGCCGGTGCGGTACTTGCCGGTCAGCACCCCGCGGCCGAGCGGGGACGAGGGCAGCAGTCCCACCCCGAGGTCCAGCGCCGCGGGCAGGACCTCCCGCTCGACGCCCCGCTGCAGCAGCGAGTACTCCATCTGCGTACTGGCCAGCCGGGTGCGCTGCCCGGGCGCGGCGAGCTGCCACGTGGCCGCCTTGGCCAGCTGCCAGCCGCTGAAGTTGGACACGCCGGCGTACCTGACGCGCCCCGACGACACGGCCATGTCCACCGCCTGCAGGGTCTCGTCCAGCGGTGTCACATGGTCGAAGGCATGGAGCTGCCACAGATCGACGTAGTCCGTCCCGAGCCGCCGTAGGGACGCGTCGAGCGCGGCGAGCAGATGCCCGCGAGAGCCGTCGGAGCGGCGGTACGGATCGGGCACGCTGCCCGCCTTGGTCGCGATGACCAGGTCCTGCCGTGGGACCAGGTTGTCCAGGAGGCGCCCCAGCAGGTGTTCGGCCTCCCCGCCGCCGTACACGTCGGCGGTGTCGACGAGGGTGCCGCCCAGGTCCCAGAAGGCTCTGAGCTGGTCGGCGGCGTCGTGTTCGTCGGTGTCCCGGCCCCAGGTGAGGGTGCCCAGCCCGATCCGGGACACGCGAAGGCCGGTACGGCCGAGATGCCTCTGCTCCATGGGCGCTGAGATTACTGGCCGGGGCCCCACGGGGTGGAGGCCTGTGGATGACCGCGGTCCCCGGGCGAGCCTGCCGGTTTCCGGCGCGCCGCGCTAGAGTCCCGCTCGACAGGAACGTTACTGATCAGTAGAGGGAGTGTGGGTATGCGGCTCGGCATCAATCTCGGTTACTGGGGTGCGGGCATGGATGGTGACAACCTCGCCGTCGCCCAGGAGGCCGACCGGCTCGGCTACGACGTCTGCTGGGCGGCCGAGGCATACGGCTCCGACGTGCCGACGGTGCTGGCCTGGGTCGCGGCCCGGACCGAGTCCATCGACGTGGGCTCCGCGATCATGCAGATCCCGGCCCGTCAGCCCGCCATGACGGCCATGACCGCCGCCACCCTCGACTCGCTCTCCGGAGGCCGTTTCCGCCTCGGTCTCGGCGTCTCCGGACCGCAGGTCTCCGAGGGCTGGTACGGCGTCAAGTTCGACAAGCCGCTGGCCCGCACGCGCGAGTACGTCGAGATCGTGCGCAGGGCGATGTCCCGGGAGCGGCTGTCCTACGCGGGTGAGCACTGGACGCTGCCGCTGCCCGACGGCCCGGGCAAGCCCATCAAGCTGACCGTCCATCCGCAGCGCGAGCACATCCCGCTCTACATCGCCGCGATCGGCCCGAAGAACCTCGAGCAGACCGGCGAGATCGCCGACGGCGCCCTGCTGATCTTCCCGTCCGCCGAACACCTGGAGGAGACCGCGGTGAAGCACCTGCGGGCCGGAAGGGAGAAGGCAGGCAGGACGATGGAGGGCTTCGACGTCTGCCCGACCCTGCCGCTGGCGATCGGCGACGACATCAACGGCCTCGCCGACATGTTCCGCCCGTACACCGCGCTCTACGTCGGGGGCATGGGCAGTCGCAAGCAGAACTTCTACAACCAGCTCGCCCAGCGCATGGGATACGAGAAGGAAGCCGCCGAGATCCAGGACAAGTACCTGGCCGGCGACAAGGCCGGTGCGGCTGCCGCCGTACCGCACCAGCTCATCGACCAGACCACGCTGCTCGGCTCGGTGGACCGGATCGCCGACCGGATGCAGGCGTACGCGGCCGCGGGTGTCACGACGCTGACCCTCGCCCCGGCCGGCTTCACCCTCGACGAGCGCCTCGCGGCCCTGCGCGCCGGTACCGACGCCCTGGAGCGCTCCGGCCTCGCCGCGTAACGACCCGCCACAGCACTACGGCCGTGGTGGGGGCTCGGGGGTCCTCCCCGCCACGGCCGTCGTACGGAACAACGCGCCGCACGGCTCCCGGGTTACGCCCCGTACCGTTCCCGGGACGCCCAGACGGGCCCCCAGGAGGCGTACGACGCCCCATCGGCCCTGTCCGGCCCCTCTCGTGTTGCCTACCGCCGCGTACCGAATTTGACTGTGCCCCTGCGGACACCGGTGCGAAAGGTGGCAGTGATGCTCTCGGCAAAAGGTCTGTTCCAGGAGATCCTCGACAACGACGAGTCGTTCCGGCTGTTCTGCTCCATCGCCGCCGGCGGGGAGGCGCAGGGAGGCTGGGAGAACGGGCGCATCGCCGCGCTCGTCCCCCCGGGACTGCGCGAACTGGCGCCCAAGGTCGCCCGGCACGGCGCCGACGAGGACAAGCACGGCCGGATCTTCAACGCCTTGCTGAAGCAGCGCGGACTCCAACCCGTGGCGGTGCCGTACGAGACCGACTACACGCTCCTGCTGGAGCGCCACGGCATCGGACTCGCCCACGACCGGCTCAGCCGGGAGGAACCGCTCACCGAGCGGGACGTCATCGTCTACCTGGCGCACAGCAGGGTCACCGAACAGCGTGCCTCCGAACAGATGCGGCTCATGGTCAAGCACTTCGCCGACCACCCTGTCGTCGGCCGCGCGGTGAAGATGATCTCGCGGGACGAGGACCACCATCTCGCATACTGCCACGAGGAACTCCTCCGCTTCGCCCGGGCCGGACACGGCCGGACGATCCAGTCCGTGCTGCGGGAGTGCGCCCGGGCCGAGATCCGCGTGTACCGCGACGTCAGCCTCGCCGTGATGAGCCACATGGGCTCCGTGCTGCGCTGGCCCCGGGCGAAGGCGGCAGCGCTGGCCGCGGGCATCCACGCCCTGTACGCCTACGAGCGACTCGTCGGATGGCGGCGCATGGTGAGCCTCGAACAGCCCGCCCTGCGCGACGCACTGGGCAGCCCGGCCGCTCCCGAGACCGAGTACGCCTGAGGCCGGTGCCCGCTCCGCCTACAGCCAGCCGCGGCGCTTGAACAGCCGGTACAGCCCCGCGACGGCGAAGCCCATCAGCGCGATCACCGCGGGGTAGGTCCACACCCAGTCGAGCTCCGGCATGTGGGTGAAGTTCATGCCGTAGATCCCGGCCACCATGGTCGGCACGGCGGCCATCGCGGCCCACGCCGAGATCTTGCGCATGTCGTCGTTCTGCCGGACACCCACCTGCGCCAGATGCGCGGACAGGATGTCCGAGAGCAGCCGGTCGAGTCCTTCCACGTGCTCGACGGCACGCGTCAGATGGTCGTTGACGTCCCGGAAGAACGGCTGCGAGTCGGTGTCGACGAACGGCACCCCCGCACTCGACAGCCGCGCCATCGGTGCGCCCAGAGGATTGGTCGCCCGGCGGAATTCGAGGACCTGGCGCTTGAAGGTGTAGATGCTCGCGGCCGTGTTCGTGGAGTCCCCGGTCCCCGCCGGGGCGAAGACCTCGGCCTCCAGCTCGTCCAGGTCGACCTGGAGTTCCGCCGCGACCTCGATGTAGTGGTCCACCACCGCGTCGCTGACCGCGTAGAGCACCGACGTGGGGCCGTGCCTGAGGACCTCGGGCTCGGCCTCCAGCCGGCGGCGCACCGCCGCGAGGGGCGCGCCCTCGCCGTGCCGCACCGTCACGACGAAGGAGTCGCCTATGAACAGCATCAGCTCACCGGCGCTCACGGTGTCACTCTCCGGCTCGTAGACCACCGGCTTGATCACGACGAAGAGTGAGTCGTCGTAGATTTCCAGCTTGGGCCGCTGATGGGCGCGCAGGGCGTCCTCCACGGCCAGGGGATGCAGTGAGAACTCGCTGCTGACCAGGTCGAACTCCTTCTCCGTCGGCTCGTGCAGCCCGATCCAGACGAACGCGTCCCCGGCGGCACGTGCCTCGTCGAGGGCATCGGAGAAGTCGGCGGGACCTTCGGTCCGGCGCCCGTCCCGGTAAATTCCGCAGTCGACGATCACCCGCGCATTGTTCCCTGCCGGGAAGCGTTCACGCACCTCTACGCTGGCGGGTATGCCGACGCTCATCCTCGTACGTCACGGACGCTCGACCGCCAACACCTCCGGAGTGCTCGCGGGCCGGACCCCAGGTGTCTCCCTCGACGAACGCGGCGCCGAACAGGCCGCCGCACTCCCCGGCCGGTTGTCCGCCCTCACGCTCGCGGCGGCTGTCAGCAGCCCCCTGCAGCGCTGCCGCGAGACGCTCCGGCCGCTTCTCGACGCCCGCCCGGACCTCTCGCTGCACACCGAGGAACGGATCAGTGAGTGCGACTACGGGGACTGGTCGGGACGCAAACTCGCCGAACTCTCCGACGAACCGCTGATGAAGGTCGTCCAGCAGCACCCCTCGGCCGCCGCCTTCCCCGGCGGCGAGTCCATGCGGGCCATGCAGGCGAGGGCCGTCGACGCGGTGCGGGACTGGAACGCCCGCATCGAGGCGGAGCACGGCGAGGACGCCACGTATCTGATGTGCTCGCACGGGGACATCATCAAGTCACTCGTCGCCGACGCGCTCGGCATGCATCTCGACCTCTTCCAGCGCGTCCACGCCGACCCGTGCTCCGTCACCGCGATCCGCTACACCCGGCTGCGTCCCTTCCTCCTGCGCCTCGGCGACACCGGCGACTTCGCCTCCCTGGTGCCGCGTGAACCGGCCGTCGGGGCCGACGCGGCCGTGGACACGGCAACGGACGCGGCGGTCGGGGGCGGCGCTGGGGCACCGTGATCGCTCCGGGCAGTAGGGTGGACGCGCCGTAGAGGCCCTGTGGGAGATCCCGCGGGGCCCCCGGGGCCCCGCCCCATCCGCCATCAGATACTCAAGGGAGACAGGACGTGTCCCGTCAGGTGTTCCTCTACGACCCACCGGACCGTTTCGTGGCCGGTACGGTCGGGCTGCCTGGCCGCCGTACGTTTTTCCTGCAGGCATCCTCGCGGGGACGGGTCACGAGTGTGGCCCTGGAGAAGACCCAGGTTTCCGCGCTGGCCGAACGGATCGACGAACTCCTCGACGAGGTGGTCCGGCGGACCGGCGGCAACTCCCCGGTGCCCGCCGTGGCACCCATGGACGTCACCGACACCGCGCCCCTCGACGTTCCCGTCGAGGAGGAGTTCAGGGTCGGCACGATGGCGCTCGCCTGGGACGGCGAGGAGCAGCGCATGATCGTCGAGGCGCAGGCCCTCGTCGAACTGGACGCCGACTCCGAGGACGACCTCGCGGAGGCCGAGGAGAAGCTCCTGCAGGACGAGGAGAACGGCCCGCCGATGTTGCGCGTCCGGCTGACCGGTGCTCAGGCGCGGGCGTTCGCCAAACGCGCGCTGGACGTCGTGAACGCGGGCCGGCCGCCCTGCCCGCTGTGCAGCCTCCCCCTCGATCCGGAAGGACACGTATGCCCGCGCCAGAACGGATACCGTCGCGGGGCCTGACCGAGGAGGGGCTGCGCACCCTGCTCGCCGAGGGGGAACTCACGGTCCTCGGCCAGGTCCGGGGCGCGTCGAACGCGGTGCTGTACTGCACGGTGGCGTACGAGGGCGAGGAACGCCCCTGCGTCTACAAGCCGGTCGCCGGTGAGCAGCCTCTCTGGGACTTCCCGGACGGCACGCTCGCCCGGCGCGAGGTCGCGGCGTACGAGATCTCCGAGGCCACCGGCTGGGGGCTCGTACCGCCCACGGTCCTGCGGGAGGGCCCCTACGGCGAGGGGATGTGCCAGCTGTGGATCGAGGCCGCCGAGGACGGTGACCGGCCCGCCGACGGGCTGTCGCCGCTGCTCGCGCTCGTCGAGGGCGACGAGCCCGGGGACGGCTGGAAGGCCGTCGGCTTCGCCGAGGTGGGGGAGGGGAGGACGGCCCTGCTGGTGCACGCCGACGACCCCCGGCTGCGCAGGCTCGCGGTCCTGGACGCGGTGATCAACAACGGTGACCGCAAGGGCGGTCACCTGCTGCCCGCACCCGGTGACCGGCTGTACGGCATCGACCACGGCGTCACCTTCAACGCGGACGACAAGCTGCGGACGCTCCTCTGGGGGTGGGCCGGCGAGCCGCTGACGGCGGAGGCCACCGAGGTGCTCGACCGGCTGTCCGACCGCCTGCGACCTGGAGCGGCGCTCGCCACCCGGTTGGCGGAACTGATCACCGCGGCGGAGATCGACGCCCTGCGCGGCCGGGTGGAGGGCCTCCGCAGAACCGGCCGCCACCCCGAGCCGAGCGGCGACTGGCCACCGATCCCCTGGCCGCCGGTGTGAGCACACCGGCCGGTTCCGGCGCGGCACGGCGGGAAGGCGCGACAGCGGAAAGCCGTCCCCCGCGCAAGACCGCCTCTTCGGCCACGATCTGCCATCCGGTTCGTATCCGGAAGCATCGTCCGGTTACGCTCATGTCATGCATGCCTGGCCCGCTTCTGAGGTCCCCGCCCTGCCTGGCAAGGGCCGCGACCTTCGGATCCACGACACCGCGACCGGCGGACGGATCACCCTTGACCCCGGTCCCGTCGCCCGCATATACGTCTGCGGCATCACGCCGTACGACGCGACCCACATGGGTCATGCGGCGACCTACAACGCGTTCGACCTCGTTCAGCGCGTGTGGCTCGACACCGAGCGGCAGGTTCACTACGTCCAGAACGTGACCGACGTGGATGATCCGCTGCTGGAGCGGGCCGTACGCGACGGCGAGGACTGGACCGAGCTCGCCGAACGCGAGACGGCTCTCTTCCGGGAGGACATGACGGCCCTGCGCATGCTTCCCCCGAAGCACTACATCGGGGCCGTCGAGGCGATACCCGGCATCGTCCCGCTCGTGGAACGCCTCCGCGACGCGGGCGCCGCCTACGAACTCGACGGCGACGTGTACTTCTCCGTCGAGTGCGACCCGCACTTCGGTGAGGTCTCCGGCCTCGACGCCGAGGCCATGCGACTGCTCTCCGCCGAGCGCGGCGGCGACCCGGAGCGCCCCGGCAAGAAGAACCCGCTCGACCCGATGCTCTGGATGGCCGCCCGCGAGGGTGAGCCGAGCTGGGACGGCGGCACCCTCGGCCGCGGCAGGCCCGGCTGGCACATCGAGTGCGTCGCCATCGCGCTGGACCACCTGGGCATGACCTTCGACGTCCAGGGCGGCGGCTCCGACCTCGCCTTCCCGCACCACGAGATGGGCGCCTCGCACGCCCAGGTGCTGACCGGCGAGCACCCCTTCGCCCGTGCCTACGTCCACGCCGGCATGGTCGCCCTGAACGGCGAGAAGATGTCCAAGTCCAAGGGCAATCTCGTCTTCGTGTCGGCACTGCGCCGGGACGACGTGGACCCCGCGGCGATCAGGCTCGCCCTGCTCGCGAACCACTACAGGTCCGACTGGGAGTGGACCGACCAGGTGCTCGAAGACGCCGTCGAGCGTCTCGCCCGCTGGCGTGCCGCCGTCTCCCGGCCCGACGGACTCTGCGCCGACGCCTTGGTCGAGGAGGTCCGGGAGGCCCTGGCCGACGACCTGGACTCCCCGGCCGCACTCGCCGCGGTGGACCGCTGGGCCGCCGCGCAGAGCTCCGCAGGCGGCACGGACGAGGGCGCGCCGGGTCTCGTCTCGCGTACCGTCGACGCCCTGCTGGGCGTCGCCCTGTAGCGACCCCGCGGAAACCGCCGAACGGCCCCGGACTTCGCGAGAGGGCGATGCGAAGTCCGGGGCCGTTCCACATGCTCAGGGAGTCAGTCGTCCGAGGCGTCCTCGTCCGGTCCGGCCGGCGGCGGGTCCTCGGGGGCGGCGCCCCCGTCGGCGTCCTTGTCCTTGGCCCTGCCTTTCCCCTTCTCCGGACGCGGCGGCTTCGGCGGCCTCGTACGGCCGCTGGACGTGTCCCGCAGATACGGCACGTCACCGCTCTCCGTGGCGTGACCGCCCGGAGCCTGTCCGGGCCCGCCGACGTCCCTGCGCCGCAGATACCGCTCGAACTCCCGGGCGATGGCCTCACCGGACGCCTCGGGCAGCTCGGCGGTGTCCCGCGCCTCCTCCAGCGTCTGCACGTACTCCGCGACCTCACTGTCCTCGGCGGCCAGCTGGTCGACCCCGAGCTGCCAGGCCCGGGCGTCCTCGGGCAGCTCGCCCAGCGGGATCCGCAGCCCGAGCAGATCCTCGAGACGGTTCAGGAGCGCCAGCGTCGCCTTCGGGTTCGGCGGCTGCGACACGTAGTGCGGCACCGCCGCCCACAGGCTCACCGCGGGCACCCCCGCGTGCGTACACGCCTCCTGGAGAATCCCCACGATGCCGGTCGGCCCCTCGTACCGGGTCTCCTCCAGATCCATGGTCCTCGCCAGGTCCGGGTCGGAGGTGACCCCACTGACGGGCACCGGCCTGGTGTGCGGGGTGTCGCCGAGCAGCGCCCCCAGGATGACGACCATCTCCACGCCGAGTTCATGGGCGAAGCCCAGGATCTCGTTGCAGTACGAACGCCAGCGCATGGAGGGCTCGATGCCACGGATCAGCACCAGGTCACGGGGCTTCTCGCCGCCGATCCGGACCACCGAGAGCCGCGTGGTGGGCCAGGTGATCTTCCGCGTCCCACCGTCGAGCCACACCGTGGGCCGGTTGACCTGGAAGTCGTAGTAGTCCTCGGCGTCGAGCGCCGCGAAGACCTCGCCCTTCCACTCCCGGTCCAGATGCGCCACCGCTGTGGAGGCGGCGTCACCGGCGTCGTTCCAGCCCTCGAACGCGGCCACCATGACCGGGTCGACCAGCTCGGGTACCCCCTCGAGCTCGATCACCCAGGCCTCCTTCCGAAGTTCCCTTGTGTACGGACCAACCTTACGGCTTCCGCCCTGTTCCGCCGCAGGCCGTTTGCGCGTGGAGGGGAAGCGTGCCGCCCCTTGATTCATCCGAGCTGTCCCGATCGAAAGTGATCAAACTTCCTCCGCACTCTGGACTTCGGGGTCTGCGGGAAGCTATACATCGGATGACCGTTGAGAGATCCGATGTTATTCCCCTGGGGGCGCACATGAGTCTGACCGTCATGGATTTCGAGGTCGACGACATCCGGTTTCCCACCTCGGAACAGCTGGACGGCTCGGACGCCATGAACGCCGACCCCGATTACTCCGCCGCCTACGTCGTCCTGCGCACGGACGGTGCGGGCGAGGAGGGGCACGGGTTCTGCTTCACCATCGGCCGAGGCAACGATGTCATGGCCGCCGCCATCCAGAGCCTCCGGCCGTACGTGGTGGGGCGCCGCGTCCCGCGAACCGCCGCTGACCTCGCCGCCCTCTACCGGACGCTCACGCACGACTCCCAGCTGCGCTGGCTCGGCCCCGAGAAGGGGGTGACGCACATGGCGGCCGGAGCCGTCGTCAACGCGGCGTGGGACCTCGCGGCGAAACTGGCGGGGAAGCCCGTCTGGCAGTTCCTCGCGGAGATGACCCCGGAGGAGCTCGTCTCCCTGGTCGACTTCCGCTACCTCACGGACGCCCTCACCCCGCAGGAGGCACTCGGCATCCTCCGGGCCGCGGAGCCGGGCCGTGCCGAGCGCACCGAGCGGCTGCTCGCCGAGGGGTATCCCGCGTACACCACCTCGCCCGGCTGGCTGGGGTACGACGACGACAAGCTCGTGCGGCTGGCCGAGGAGGCGGTCGCGGACGGCTTCACCCAGATCAAGCTGAAGGTCGGCGCCGATCTGGACGACGACGTCCGCAGGCTCGCACTCACCCGTGAGGCCGTCGGCCCCGGCATCCGGATCGCCGTGGACGCCAACCAGCGCTGGGACGTGGCCGGAGCGGTGGAGTGGATGAACGCACTCGCTCCGTACGACCCGTACTGGATCGAGGAACCGACCAGCCCTGACGACGTGCTCGGCCACGCCGCCGTGCGCGCCGGGCAGCCGGTCAAGGTCGCCACCGGCGAACACGTCGCCAACCGGGTCGTGTTCAAGCAGCTGCTCCAGGCCGAAGCCGTCGACTTCGTCCAGATCGACGCCGCACGCGTCGCGGGCGTCAACGAGAACCTCGCCGTCCTGCTGCTCGCCGCCAAGTACGGCGTCCCGGTCTGCCCCCACGCGGGAGGCGTCGGACTGTGCGAACTCGTCCAGCACCTCTCGATGTTCGACTACGTCGCGGTCTCCGGCAGTCGGGAGGACCGCGTCATCGAATACGTCGACCACCTCCACGAGCACTTCGCCGAACCGGCCGTCATCGCGGACGGCCACTACGTCACCCCCCGCGCACCGGGCTTCTCCGCCCGGATGCTCCCCGCCTCGATCGCCGCACACCGCTACCCGCGAGGCCCTGTCTGGCAGTCCCGCCGCACCCCCGAGGAGAACCGCTGATGGCCGGTACGAAGGATTTCGACGGACTGACCGCCCTGGTGACGGGTGGCGCATCCGGGATCGGGGCCGCCGTGGCGACCCTGCTGCTCGCACGCGGGGCGCGCGTCGCGGTACTGGACCTCGCCACCGACGGCGTTCCCGAGGGAGCGCTCGCCCTCGAGGCCGACGTGACGGACGACGAGGCCGTACGGAACGCGGTCGACCGCGCCGCCGCGGAACTGGGCGGCCTGCACACCGTGGTGTCCAACGCGGGGATCGGCTCGATCGGCACCGTCGAGGACAACCCCGACGCGGAATGGACCCGCGTACTGGACATCAACGTGCTCGGCATGGTCCGCACCGCCCGTCACGCGCTGCCCCATCTGCGCCGTGCCGCGGCCGGGCGCCCCGGGGCCGTGTCGATCACCCAGACCTGCTCCATCGCGGCGACCGCCGGTCTGCCGCAGCGCGCGCTCTACAGCGCGAGCAAGGGCGCCGTGCTCTCCCTCACCCTCGCGATGGCCGCCGACCACGTCCGCGAGGGGATCAGGGTCAACTGCGTCAATCCCGGTACGGCGGACACCCCCTGGATCGGCCGGCTGCTCGGCCAGGCCGAGGACCCGGTCGCGGAGCGTGCCGCGCTCGACGCCCGCCAGCCCCTGGGGCGGCTGGTGTCCGCCGATGAGGTGGCCGCCGCCGTGGCCTACCTGGCGAGCCCGGCGGCCGCGTCCGTCACCGGTACCGCGCTCGCCGTCGACGGGGGGATGCAGGGCCTGCGCCTGCGCCCGGCCGCGCCCTCACAGGGTTGAGCGCAGCCACTGCTCCACGCTGGCCACATGAACCGTCGCCCAGGACCGGGCCGCCTCGGCGTCCCGGTCCCGGAGCGCGGCGAGAATCGCCCGGTGCTCGCGCAGGGTGCGGCTCACCGCGTCCTCCTGGGTCAGCCCCCGCCACACCCTGGCCCTGGTGGTCGGGCCGGACAGTCCGTCCAGCAGGGAGCACAGCACCGCGTTGCCGCAGGACCGGACGATACTCCGGTGGAACTCCAGATCGCCCGCCACCAGTGCCTCCACCGAGGGGTCGGGGCCCAGGGCGTCCAACTGTGCACCGAGTGCGTCGAGTTGGTCCTCCGTGATACGCAGCGCCGCCATCCCCGTGGCGGCCGGTTCCAGGATCCGGCGTACCGCGAAGAACTCCAGCACCGTGTCGTCGCGGTGGAAGTCCACCACGAAGCTGAGCGCCTCCAGGAGCAGCTGCGGGTCGAGGCTGGTGACATAGGTGCCGTCGCCCTGACGGACGTCGAGGATCCGGATCAGCGACAGCGCGCGCACCGCCTCGCGCAGCGAGTTGCGCGACAGGCCCAGCTCCGCGGCGAGCTCACTCTCCTTGGGGAGCCGGTCGCCCGGGGCCAGGGCACCTGAGACGATCATCCCCTTGATCTTCTCGATCGCTTCGTCGGTGACGGCCATGTGGGGCCTCCTCGCGCACAAGACATCCGATGTATGGACCTCATTATGCGGCCCGCGGCCGGTGCCGTGCCCTCGCCCGGTCACAGGCCCCGCGCACGCTCCACGAGGAGGCGGTGGAGGTCGCGTGCCGCGCGCGGGACGGAACCCGACCTGCGGCGCTGGAGCACCAGGAGAACGTCGGCCCCGGCATCCTCGAGCGGCCGGCACACGATCGATCCGCCGCGCTCCAGGGGGTCGCCGACGACACTGAAGTCGGGCAGGACGGTCGCCCCGAGACCCTCCGCCACCATCAGCTTGCCCATCTCCGCGCCGTCCGTTGAGTACGAGAAGGCGGGGGCGCGGCCCGCGAGCAGCCGGTGCATGAACCGGTGCATGACGTAACCGGAGCGCATGACGATCAGCGGCTCCGCGAGGAGATCGCCCACCCCGACCGTCTCCCGGGCCGCCAGCGGGCTGTCGGGGCGCATGCAGACCACGGCCCGCCCGCGCAGCAGCTCCGTCGTCTGGAAGTCGGGCGGCAGGTCGTCGCCCTGCAGGTAGTTGACGAGCCCGAGGTCGAAACCGCCCTCCAGGAGCGAGCGGTGGATCTCGGCCTGCTGCGCCCCGACGACCTCCACCTGTGTCGTGGGATGGCTCGCACGGAACTCGCGTACCGCCGGAACGAGCAGGGGGACCGTCGCGGTGTTGACCGTCCCGAGCCGGACCATCCGGCTGATGTGGTGCTGGTGGTCCGCCGCCCGCCGCAGCCGGTCCACCGCGTCGATCACGCCGATGATGTGCGGCAGCAGTTCCCTGCCCTCGTCGCTGATCTTCGCCCCGGAGCGTCTGCGGTCCAGGAGATCCACCCCGAGCTCGCGTTCGAGGTTGCGCACGGTCTCGCTCAGGGCGGGCTGGGAGAGATGGAGCTCCTCGGCGGCCCGGCGCAGCGAGCCCAGCCGTGTCACCGCCTCGATGTACTCGAGCTGTTCCACACGCATGCCCACGCACCCCCGCGACCGGGACGGATTCACCGGCCGGGCCCGGTTGAAGGGAAACCCTATCAACGCCTCGTGATTGCCTACTCGACTGCCGGCGCCGGAGATGGCTAGGGTGGGCGGCATGAAGGACCGACGGAATTTCACGCAGCGACGTCATATCGACCTCGCTCGTGTCGCCAGTGCGTTCTGTTGTCGCGAAGTCTGAGGAGTCCCTCCTTCGCGCGCTGTTCCACGCCGTCCTGACCAGGACGGACCCGCCCGTCCACGGGACCCCTCATCGCCGGTGACCCGGCATTCCTCGACGACGTCCGTTCCGCCTCGCGCCGCCCGGCTCCTTGTGCTGCTCCGGGCCGCTCCGGGGCCGTCCGCGCCGCTGTGCACCGGTCCGTGCGCCGTGCCGCGCCGTCCTTTGTCGTAGCGCACGGTCCTGTACCGACCGCCGGGCGCTCCCCACCCCTGCCCGTTTCCCCCGACTCCGGGAGTCCTCATGTCCATTCCACGGCCCGCCGACCCCGTGCGCTTCGCGTACTGGGTGCCCAATGTCAGCGGCGGCCTGGTCACCAGCCGGATCGAACAGCGCACCGACTGGGGCTACGACTACAACCGCGAGCTGGCCGTGCTCGCCGAGAACAACGGCTTCGACTACGCGCTCAGCCAGGTCCGCTACATGGCCAGTTACGGCGCAGAGTACCAGCACGAGTCGACCTCCTTCAGCCTCGCCCTGCTGCTGGCCACCGAGCGGCTCAAGGTCATCGCCGCGGTCCACCCGGGCCTGTGGCACCCGGGCGTGCTCGCCAAGCTCGGTGCGACCGCCGACCACCTGTCCAAGGGGCGGTTCGCCGTCAACGTCGTCAGCGGCTGGTTCAAGGACGAGTTCACCGCGCTCGGCGAACCCTGGCTGGAGCACGACGAACGCTACCGCCGCTCCGAGGAGTTCATCCGGGCCCTGCGCGCCGTCTGGACCGAGGACCACGCCGAGCTGGCCGGCGACTTCTACCGGATCCGGGACTTCTCCCTCAAGCCCAAGCCGCTCAACACCGCCGAACGCCCGCACCCGGAGATCTTCCAGGGCGGCAACTCCACGGCCGCACGCGCCATGGCGGGCCGGGTGTCCGACTGGTACTTCAGCAACGGCAAGGACTTCGACGGCGTCACCGGCCAGATCCAGGACGTGGCCAGGTCCGCGGCCGCCGCAGGCCGAGCCGCGCCGAAGTTCGGACTCAACGGCTTCCTCATCGCCCGTGACACCGAGGCCGAGGCCCGCGAGACCCTTCGCGAGATCGTCGCCAAGGCCGATTCCGAGGCCGTCGAGGGATTCGGCGCCGCCGTGAAACAGGCCGGACGGTCCACCGCCGACGGCAAGGGCATGTGGCAGGACTCCTCCTTCGAGGACCTCGTCCAGTACAACGACGGCTTCCGTACGGGCCTGATCGGCACCCCGGAACAGATCGCCGAGCGGATCGTCGCCTACAAGCGGCTGGGCGTCGACCTCCTCCTCCTCGGCTTCCTCCACTACCTGGAGGAGGTCGAGTACTTCGGCAAGAAGGTGCTGCCCCTGGTCCGAGAACTGGAGGCCCAGCAGGCCGTCCCCGAACCCTCCCGCTCCTGAACCACCCCGCGTACCCGCACCAGCACCACGAAAGAGGTCCACGATGAGCACCGTCGCACCCACCGACTGGCAGACCAGCCCGGCACCCAGGGACGCCGAGGGCTGGATCGCCCGCGCCACTGAGGTCGCAGCGGTCCTGGCCACCGACGCCGCCGACCGCGACAAGGCCGGCGCCACCCCCCACACCGAGGTCCGGCTCCTCAAGGAGTCCGGTCTCGTCACCCTCCTCGGCCCCGCCGCGCACGGCGGCGCCGGCCAGGACTGGACCACCGCCTACCGCGTGGTGCGCGAGGTCTCCAAGGCCGACGGCTCCATCGGCCAGCTCCTCGGCTACCACTACCTGTGGAACTGGGCCGCCCGCCTGGTCGGCACCCGGGAGCAGTGGGAGCACGTAGAGGCCGAAGCCGCCCGCAACCAGTGGTTCTTCGGCGGCGCGGTCAATCCGCGCGACAACGACGTGACCGTCACCGAGGACGG
Organism: Streptomyces sp. NPDC005791; assembly: GCF_042871485.1. Lineage (NCBI taxonomy): Bacteria > Bacillati > Actinomycetota > Actinomycetes > Kitasatosporales > Streptomycetaceae > Streptomyces > Streptomyces sp. NPDC005791. The sequence continues at coordinate 15,777 of NZ_JBIAIP010000013.1, read as the reverse complement.
TGACGACCTCCTCTTCACCGGCAGGAAGACCTTCTCCACCGGCAGCAGGGTCTCCGATGTCACCGTGCTCGAAGGAGTCCTGGAAGGCACCGACAAGCACGTCTTCGCCATCGTCCCCTCCGACAGCGAAGGGCTGACCTTCCACGACGACTGGGACAACATCGGCCAGCGGCTGACCGAGAGCGGCGGCGTCAGCCTCGACGGCGTACGCACCCCCTGGTCCTCGGCCGCCGGATTCGTGGACAAGGAGTTCCTGCCCCGGACGTACAACACCCTCAACGTCCCCGTCATCCAGCTGGTCTTCGTCAGCTTCTACCTCGGCATCGCCGCCGGGGCCCTGGAGACGGCGGCCACCTACACCCGCACCAAGTCCCGCTCCTGGCTGCACGGCGGCTACGACGAGGCCGTCGACGAGCCGTACGTCATCGACGTCTACGGCGATCTCACCGCGAAGCTCTGGGCCGTGGAGGCCCTGGCCGACGCCGTCGCCCTCGAAGGCCAGGCGCTGCACGAGGACCCCGACGCCGTCACCGAGCAGACCCGCGGCGCGTTCGAGGTGCGCGTCGCCGCGGTCAAGGCCCGCGCAACCGACGTCGCCCTGGAGGTCACCAGCAGGATCTTCGAGGTCACCGGCGCCCGCGCCACCGCCTCCGCCGAGGGCCTCGACCGGTTCTGGCGCAACGTCCGTACCCACACCCTGCACGACCCGGTCGCCTACAAGCGGCGCGAGGTCGGCCGCCATGTCCTCACCGGGGAACTGCCCGAGCCCACCTGGTACTCCTGACCGCCGCCCGGCGTGCCCGTCCCGAACGGGCACGCCGGGCCCCTGCCCGCCATCACGAAACGAGGGCCCATGGCCACCGTCCTGTCCGTCTCGGGTAGCCCCTCCGCCACCTCCCGCACCGCACGGCTGCTGCGCCACCTCGACGCGCGGCTCGCCGGCCGTGGCCACACGGTCGTACCGCTCGACGTCCGCACACTGCCCGCCGACGCCCTTCTGCGCGCCGACTTCGGACATCCGGCGGTGGCCGGGGCCCTGGACCTGTTCGCGGCTGCCGACGGCGTCGTCATCGGCACGCCCGTCTACAAGGCCGCCTACTCGGGCCTGCTGAAGTCGCTCCTCGACCTGCTCCCGCAGTACGCCCTCGCGGGGAAGACCGTCCTGCCGCTGGCCACCGGCGGCAGCACCGCGCATGTCCTGGCCATCGACTACGCGCTGCGCCCGGTGCTCAGCTCGATGGGCGCAGCCCACATCACCCAGGGATGGTTCGTCCTGGACCGGCACATCACGGTGTCAGCCGAAGGGACCCTCACCGTCGACGCCGCCGACGCCGAGGCGCTCGGCGCGATCGTCGACGGGTTCGCGGCCGCGCTCGAGACCCACGCACCGGTGGCTGTCCATGGCTGAGGTCATCCGCGACGACGCCCAGTCACTGAAGAAGGCCGCCGAACTCGCCGCGGAATTCCGCGCGGGGGCCTCGCGGCGGGACGCCGAACGCCTGCTGCCCCACGCCGAACTGGACAAGCTCTCCGCGTCCGGCCTGCTGGCCGTGACCGTCCCCGCGGACCACGGCGGCGCGGACGTCGGCGCGGTCACCCTCGCCCGGGTCTTGCGGCTGCTCGCCTCGGCCGATGCAAGCCTCGCGCAGATCCCGCAGAGCCACTTCGCGTACGTCAACGTGATCCGCAGACAGGGCACACCGGAGCAACAGGCCTTCTTCTACGGCGAGCTGCTGGCCGGCAAGCGGCTCGGCAACGCCCAGTCGGAGGCCGGAACCCGTCACATCCAGGACATCCGCACCCGGCTGGAACCCACCGCCGACGGCTCCTACCTGCTCACCGGGGTGAAGAACTACTCGACGGGCGCCCTCTTCGCCGACTGGATCCCCGTGCTCGCCCTCGGCGCCGACGGGAAGCTGTACGTCGCCTGCGTCCCGGCCGGCGCACCCGGCCTCACCGTCGTCGACGACTGGGACGGCATGGGCCAGCGCACCACGGCGAGCGGCACGGTGCGGCTGGAGGAAGTGCGGGTGCCCGCCGACCGGGTCTTCGCCCACCATCTGACCTTCGAGGGCCCTCAGCTGCACGGCGCGGTCGCGCAGTTGCTGCACGCGGCGATCGACGCGGGGATCGCGGCCGGGGCCCTGGCCGAAGCGGCGGACTTCGTCCGGACGAAGAGCCGGCCCTGGTTCGAGAGCGGGTGCGACACCGCGGCCGAGGACCCGCTGCTCATCCAGCGGTTCGGCGAGCTGGACCTGCGGGTACGGGCCGGCGACGCGCTCCTGGACACCGCGGCGCGAGCCGTGGACGTCGCGCGGGCCACGCTGACCGACGAGACCGCCGCCGAGGCGTCCCTCGCCGTCGCCGCCGCCAAGGTGTACGCGGCGGGCGCCGCGGTCGAGGTCGCGGGAGCCCTCTTCGAGGTGGCCGGCACCCGCTCCGCCCTCGACTCGCTCAATCTGCACCGGCACTGGCGCGACGCCCGCACCCACACCCTCCACGACCCGCCCCGCTGGAAGATCCAGCACCTCGGCCGCCACGTCCTCAACGGCACCCGCCCGCCCCGCCACGGCCTGCTGTGACACCCTCGATCGGAGATCACCGGTGACCCTCACCTTCCACTGGTTCCTGCCCACCAACGGCGACAGCCGTCATGTCGTCGGAGGCGGCCACGGCACCCCCGTCACCGCGGCGGGCGGCGACCGTCCGCCCACCGTCCGCTACCTCGCCCAGATCGCCCGCGCCGCCGAGGCCCTCGGCTTCGAAGGGGTCCTGACCCCGACCGGAGCCTGGTGCGAGGACGCCTGGCTGACCACGGCCATGGTCAGCCAGCACACCGAACGGCTCAAGTTCCTCGTCGCCTTCCGGCCCGGCTTCGTCTCGCCCACGCTCGCCGCGCAGATGGCCGCCACCTACCAGCGCCAGACCGGGGGACGGCTGCTGCTCAACGTGGTGACGGGCGGGGAGAGCCACGAGCAGCGCGCCTACGGGGACTTCCTCGACAAGGACGCGCGCTACGCCCGCACCGGCGAGTTCCTGGAGATCGTCCGTGACCTGTGGGACGGCAGGACGGTGGACCTGAAGGGCGAGCACCTCACCGTCGAGGACGCCCGGCTCACCCGGGTTCCCGACCCCGTGCCCCAGGTGTACTTCGGAGGTTCCTCGCCGGCCGCCGGCGCGGTCGCGGCCCGGCACGCGGACGTCTACCTCACCTGGGGCGAACCGCCCGCCCAGGTCGCCGGGAAGATCGCCTGGATACGGGGGCTCGCCGAGCGCGAGGGGCGCAATCCGCGCTTCGGCATCCGGCTCCACGTCATCGCCCGGGACACCTCCGAGCAGGCCTGGGCCGAGGCGGACCGGCTCCTGTCGGGTTTCGACCCCGATACCGTGCGCTCGGTCCAGGAGGGCCTGGCCCGCAGCGAGTCCGACGGACAGAAGCGGATGCTCGCCCTGCACGGCGGCGGCCGCGACGGTCTGGAGATCCACCCCAACCTGTGGGCCGGCATCGGTCTGGTCCGCGGCGGCGCGGGCACCGCACTCGTCGGCAGCCACGAGGAGATCGCCGAGCGTATCGAGGAGTACCACCGTCTCGGCATCGACGAGTTCGTCCTCTCCGGTTACCCGCACCTGGAGGAGGCGTACTGGTTCGGCGAGGGCGTCCTGCCCCGGCTCGCGGCCCGCGGTCTCTGGGCCCACCCGGACGGCCCGGCCTCCCCCGGCCCCGCCCTGATCCCCTTCGCCGGGGCGCCGGCCGGGGCCTGAGACCGGCGCAGGGGCCGTGGCGTGCGCCGGCGGGGTCACTGGCGGCTGCCCCGCGGGGAGGTCACGGCGGCGTCCCGCGCCCCTGTCCCCGCGTCACATCGCACGTACGGCGGCCGCAGGGCAGGCCGTACGGGTGCAACGCCGCGGGGGCGGCCTCCCGACCGGGAGACCGCCCCCGCCTCCGCGAGCCGCCTGCGTCAGCGGCCGTCGGCCAGCATGCGCTCGACATCGGCCCGGATGCCGTCCGTGGCCAGCCCCCGGATCGTCAGCGTCGTGCGGCGGCGCAGCACGTCGTCCGCCGTCTCCGCCCACTCGCGGTCGCGCGCGTACGCGACCTGCGCCCAGATCTCCGGGGCGTCGGGGTGGATGCGCTCCGCCAGCGCAGGGTTCTCGTTCGCCAGCCGAGCGATGTCGAAGGACAGCGAGCCGTAGTGCGTCGCGAGGTGCCGGGCCGTGTCGGCGGCCATGCGCGGCCCGGGCGTACCGCCGTCGACCATCAGCCGGTGCGCGACGGCGTTCGGGTTGGCGATACCGGGCAGCGGCACCTTCTTCGGCAGCCTCGCCATCGGCTCCATGTCCTCGGCGAGGGGGTGCCCGGGCAGTTCGGCCAGCTTGTTCATCACCGTACGGCCGATGTGGCGGAACGTCGTCCACTTGCCGCCCGCGACCGACAGCATCCCGCCGCGGCCCTCCGTCACGACCGTCTCCCGCTTGGCCTTGGACGTGTCACCCGGACCGCCGGGCAGTACGCGCAGCCCCGCGAAGGAGTACGTGATCAGGTCGCGGGACAGCTGCTGGTCGCGTACGGAGAACGCGGCCTCGTCCAGGATCTGCGCCGTGTCCTTCTCGGTGACCGAGACATCGGCCGGGTCGCCCTCGTACTCCTCGTCGGTCGTACCGAGCAGGAGCATGTCCTCCCACGGCAGGGCGAACGTGATCCGGTACTTGTCGATGGGCGTCGCCAGCGCGGCCTTCCACGGGCGGGTGCGCTTGAGGACCAGGTGCGCGCCCTTGGACAGGCGTATGGAGGGCGCCGCGTTCGGGTCCTCGAGCTTGCGCAGGTGGTCGACCCACGGGCCGGTGGCGTTCAGCACGAGGCGTGCGTCGACGCCGAACTCCGTGCCGTCCTGCCGGTCCTCCAGCTCGGCGCCCGTGACCCGGCCCTTGGTGAACCGCAGCCCGGTCACCGCCGCGTGGTTGAGGACGACGGCGCCCGCGTCGACGGCCGCGCGGACCGTCATCAGCGCCATCCGGGCGTCGTTCATCTGGTCGTCGCCGTAGACCGCGACGGCCTTGAGGTTGTCCGTGCGCAGCTCGGGTACGTCGCGCTGCGCCCGGGCGGGGCTGATCACATGGCCGACGCCGTCACCGAAGGCGGACAGCGCCGAGTAGGCGAAGACGCCCGCGCCGAGCTTGGCGGCGCCGTGCGGCCCGCCCTTGTAGACGGGCAGGTAGAAGGTGAGCGGGTTGGCCAGGTGCGGGGCGACCTGACGGGACACCGCGCGCCGCTCGAAGTGGTTCTCCGCGACCAGCTTGACCGCGCCGGTCTGGAGGTAGCGCAGACCGCCGTGGAGCAGCTTGGAGGAGGCGGAGGAGGTGGCGCCGGCGAAGTCGCCGGCGTCCACCAGGGCCACCCGCAGTCCGGACTGCGCGGCGTGCCAGGCGGTGGAGATGCCCAGGATGCCGCCGCCGATCACCAGGAGGTCGTACGTCGCCTTGGAAAGCTGCTCCCGGGTCTCGGCGCGGCTCGGGAGGGAGCCGGAGGCCGGATGCGTCCCGAGGGCGGGGACGCTCTGCAGGGTGGTCATGTCGATTGCTCCTCAGCTCTCTTCGTCCTCGATCCAGCCCATGGTCCGTTCGACGGCCTTGAGCCAGCTCTTGTACTCGCGGTCACGCGTGGCCGCGTCCATGCGGGGTGTCCACTCGGCGGCACGGCGCCAGTTGGCACGCAGCGCGTCGGTGTCCGGCCAGAAGCCGACGGCGAGACCGGCGGCGTAGGCGGCGCCGAGGCAGGTGGTCTCGGCGACCATGGGGCGCACCACGGGTGCGTCCAGGAAGTCGGAGAGCGTCTGCATCAGCAGGTTGTTGGAAGTCATGCCGCCGTCGACCTTGAGCGCGGTCAGCTCGACGCCGGAGTCCTTGGTCATGGCGTCGCTGATCTCGCGGGTCTGCCAGGCGGTGGCCTCGAGCACGGCCCGGGCGATGTGCGCCTTGGTCACGTAGCGGGTGAGACCGGCGATGACACCGCGGGCGTCGGGGCGCCAGTACGGGGCGAACAGGCCGGAGAACGCGGGCACGAAGTACGCGCCGCCGTTGTCCTCGACCGACGAGGCCAGCGTCTCGATCTCGGCCGCGGACTTGATCAGGCCCATCTGGTCGCGCATCCACTGCACCAGCGAACCGGTGACGGCGATGGACCCCTCGAGGGCGTAGACCGGCTTCTGCTCACCGATCTGGTAGCCGACGGTCGTCAGCAGTCCGTTGTACGAGTTCACCGGGGTGTGGCCGGTGTTCATCAGCATGAAGGTGCCGGTGCCGTACGTGGACTTGGCCTCGCCCTGGGCGAAGCAGGTCTGGCCGAACAGAGCGGCCTGCTGGTCGCCGAGAGCGGAGGCCACCGGGACCCCGTCGAGGACGCCGCCCTTGGCGGTGCCGTAGACCTCGGCGGAGGACCGGATCTCCGGCAGGACGGAGGGCGGGATCTCCATGGACTGGACGATCTTGTCGTCCCACTGCATCGTGTGCAGGTTCATCAGGAGGGTGCGCGAGGCGTTGGTGACATCGGTGACGTGGACCCCGCCGTCGGTGCCGCCGGTCAGGTTCCAGATGACCCAGGAGTCCATGGTGCCGAAGAGGATGTCGCCGCGCTCGGCGCGCTCGCGCAGCCCCTGGACGTTGTCGAGCAGCCAGCGGACCTTCGGCCCGGCGAAGTACGACGCGAGCGGCAGGCCGGTCTCGCGGCGGAAGCGGTCCTGGCCGACGTTGCGGCCGAGTTCCTTGCAGAGGGCGTCGGTGCGGGTGTCCTGCCAGACGAGGGCGTTGTAGACGGGCTCACCGGTGTTCCTGTCCCAGAGCAGGGTGGTCTCGCGCTGGTTGGTGATGCCGATCGCCTTGACGTCGGCGGAGGTGATACCGGCCTTGACGATCGCCCCCGCGACGACTTCCTGGACGTTCTCCCAGATCTCGGTCGCGTCGTGCTCGACCCAGCCGGGCTTGGGGAAGATCTGTTCGTGCTCCTTCTGGTCGACGGAGACGATCCGGCCGTCCTTGTCGAAGACGATGCAGCGGCTGGACGTGGTGCCTTGGTCGATGGCCGCGATGAACGGGCCGGTGGTGTGTGCGTCGGTCACGGTTGGCTCCCGGAAGTCTGTGTCGTGTGGAGATGTGGCTCAGGCGAAGGCGAGGTTGTAGAGTCCGCCGGCCAATGCGGCCCCGATGAGCGGTCCTACCACCGGTACCCAGGCGTAGCCCCAGTCCGACCCGCCCTTGTTCGGGAGTGGCAGCAACGCGTGCACGATCCGCGGACCGAGGTCACGCACCGGGTTGATCGCGTAGCCGGTCGGGCCGCCGAGCGACAGACCGATGCCGACGACCACCAGTGAGGTGATCAGGGCACCGAGCGCGCCGAGGCCGTTGCCCTCGTCGTTGAGGCCCTGGGTGAGGATCGCCAGGACGAGCACGAACGTGGCGATGATCTCCGTGACGACGTTCTGCACCCCGTTCCGGATCTCCGGGCCGGTGGTGAAGATGCCGAGTACGGGGCCGGCCTTCGGCGCCGCCGACTGGTCGACCATGCCCTCTTCGGCCGGCTGGTCCTTCACGATCTCGGGATCCGTGAGGTGCGCGTGGAACTGCCCGTAGTAGACGGCCCAGACGAGCACGGCGCCGATCATCGCGCCGAACAGTTCGGAGACGAGGTACAGGGGCACATCGCTCCACGCGGTGCCCCCCTGGATCGCCAGGCCGATCGTGACCGCCGGATTGAGGTGGGCGCCGGACACACCGGAGGCGATGTAGGCGCCGGTGAGCACGGCGAACCCCCACCCGAAGGTGATGGCCAGCCAGCCGGCGTTCTGTGCCTTCGAGCGCTTCAGCGTGACGGCGGCACAGACACCGCCGCCGAGCAGGATGAGTATGGCGGTACCGATGGTCTCGCCGATGAAGATGTCGGAGCTGGACACCCGCGACTCCTTTGTCCTTCGTCCAGGGGAAGGCGAAACACCGGGTCCCTCCGGTGGATCGCGGCCCCAGGTGGGTACCTGTCGAGGACGGGTACGTCACCTGTAGGGCTTGACCGGCCCTCGGCACTGTCACACCCTAACGCGTATAGCCGTTAGGTGTTCGACAATGCCGACCGGTGAGCGGCAATGTTTCTCCCCGATGGGTGGTGCGTCAAGAGGTCTGTGACGCGCGACTCGATCGTTACCGGAGAGGCGGGGGGTGCCGAAGGGGCGCTCAGAAGCGCCCGGCGCCCAGGTCCCGGGAGACGGCGCGGGCGCAGTCCCGCACCGCCGCGACGAGCTCGGGCCGCAGCTCGCCGCCGACGCAGACGCGCTCGACGGCGCCCGTGACGGCCACGGCGCCCACCGGCATCCTGCGCCGGTCATGGACGGGTGCGGCCACCGCCGCCACGCCCTCCCAGGTCTCCTCGACGTCGGCCGCCCAGCCCTGCGCCCGGGTCAGGTCGAGCAGTGACTCGAACTCGTCCGCGTCCGTGACGGTGCGCGGTGTGAAGGAGCGCCGCTCCACCTCGGTGGCCTCGCTGTGGGCGACCGGGTCGTAGGCGGCGAGGACCTTGCCCAGGGCGGTGGAGTGCAGCGGCTGCATGGCGCCGACCTCGAGCACCTGACGGCTGTCGTCCGGGCGGAAGACGTGGTGGACGATCAGGACCCCGCGCTGGTGGAGCACGCCCAGGTGGACGCTCTCGCCGCTGGAACGGGCCAGGTCGTCGGTCCACACCAGCGCGCGCGCCCGCAGTTCGTGCACGTCGAGATAGCTGTTGCCCAGGCGCAGCAGCTCGGCGCCGAGCTGGTAGCGGCCGGACGCGGCGTCCTGTTCGACGAAGCCCTCGTGCTGGAGGGTGCGCAGGATGCCGTGCGCGGTACCTTTGGCCAGACCCAGCGACGACGAGATGTCGGACAGGCCGAGCCGGCGCTCGCCGCCGGCCAGCAGGCGCAGCATCGCCGCTGCCCGCTCGAGCGACTGGATGTTCTTCGCCATCGCGCCGTACTCCTCCACCTCGGTTCGACAATGCTGAACACTATCGGTCGATGCCGACCCCTGTCCGGTGGCGCGTAGATTACGCGTTCACTCGCGAGGGGGGCCGTTCATCGCACAGCATGCAGTCCGCCCCGTGGGACGCGATGACCGGCCCGGCCGCCTCCCGGCTACGCTGGCGGCGTGTCCCCCTCCACAGAGGGGCGCAAAGCCGACAGCCGTCGCATCCCAGGGAGAACATCCATGGCCTCGTTGCCGACCCCCGCAGCTGACCCCCGGAACCGAGCCGCAGCGCTCCGTGAGGCGCTCGCCACCCGGGTGGTGGTGGCCGACGGTGCCATGGGCACCATGCTCCAGGCCCAGGACCCCACGCTCGAGGACTTCGAGAACCTCGAAGGCTGCAACGAGATCCTGAACGTCACCCGCCCCGACATCGTCCGCTCGGTGCACGAGGAGTACTTCGCTGTCGGCGTGGACTGCGTCGAGACGAACACGTTCGGAGCCAACGCCTCCGCCCTGGGCGAATACGACATCCCCGGCAGGATCCACGAGCTCTCCGAGGCCGGTGCGGCCATCGCCCGCGAGGCCGCCGACCGGTTCACCGCATCCACCGGACAGCAGCGCTGGGTGCTCGGCTCGATCGGCCCCGGCACGAAGCTGCCGACGCTGGGACACGCTCCGTACACGGTCCTGCGGGACGGCTTCCAGCAGAACGCCGAGGGCCTGATCGCCGGCGGCGCCGACGCGCTCATCATCGAGACGACGCAGGACCTCCTGCAGACCAAGGCCGCCGTCCTGGGCGCGCGGCGCGCCCTGGAGGCGATGGGCAGCGACCTCCTGGTGCTGTGCTCGCTGGCCTTCGAGACGACCGGCACCATGCTGCTCGGTTCCGAGATCGGCGCCGCGCTGACCGCGCTCGAGCCGCTCGGCGTCGACATGATCGGCCTGAACTGCTCGACCGGCCCCGCCGAGATGAGCGAGCACCTGCGCTACCTCACGCGCCACTCCCGGATCCCGCTGCTCTGCATGCCGAACGCCGGGTTGCCCGTGCTGACCAAGGACGGGGCCCACTTCCCGCTCGACGCCGAGGGTCTGGCCGACGCCCAGGAGACCTTCGTGCAGGAGTACGGGCTCTCGCTCGTGGGCGGCTGTTGCGGTACGACCCCGGAGCACCTGCGCCGACTCGTCGAACGGGTCCGCGGCTCCGAGCTCACTCCCCGCGCCCCGCGCCCCGAGCCGGGAGCGGCCTCGCTCTACCAGACCGTCCCGTTCCGCCAGGACACCTCGTACCTCGCGATCGGCGAGCGTACGAACGCCAACGGATCGAAGAAGTTCCGCGAGGCCATGCTCGACGCACGCTGGGACGACTGTGTGGAGATGGCCCGCGACCAGATCCGCGAGGGCGCGCACATGCTCGACCTCTGCGTCGACTACGTGGGGCGCGACGGCGTCGCCGACATGGAGGAGCTGGCCGGCCGCTTCGCCACCGCCTCGACCCTGCCGATCGTCCTCGACTCCACCGAGGTGCCCGTCCTGCGCGCCGGTCTGGAGAAGCTGGGCGGCCGGGCCGTACTGAACTCCGTCAACTACGAGGACGGTGACGGCCCCGAGTCCCGCTTCGCGAAGGTGGCCGGGCTGGCCGCCGAGCACGGTGCGGCGCTGATCGCGCTGACCATCGACGAGGAGGGCCAGGCCCGCACCGTCGAGCACAAGGTCGCGATCGCCGAGCGGCTCATCGAGGACCTCACCACCAACTGGGGCATCCACGAGTCGGACATCCTCATCGACTGCCTGACCTTCACCATCTGTACCGGTCAGGAGGAGTCCCGCAAGGACGGGATCGCCACCATCGGCGCCATCCGCGAGCTGAAGCGGCGCCACCCCGACGTGCAGACGACGCTGGGTCTGTCCAACATCTCCTTCGGTCTGAACCCGGCCGCCCGGGTCGTGCTGAACTCCGTCTTCCTCGACGAGTGCGTGAAGGCGGGTCTGGACTCGGCGATCGTGCACGCCTCCAAGATCCTGCCGATCGCGCGGCTGGAGGAGGAGCAGGTCAAGGTCGCCCTCGACCTGATCCACGACCGCCGCGCGGAGGGCTACGACCCGCTGCAGCGGCTGATGGAGCTCTTCGAGGGCGTCAACATGAAGTCGATGAAGCAGGGCAAGGCCGAGGAGCTCCTCGCCCTGCCACTGGACGAGCGGCTCCAGCGCCGCATCATCGACGGTGAGAAGAACGGCCTGGAGGCCGACCTCGACGAGGCTCTGCGGAGCCGTCCCGCCCTCGACATCGTCAACGACACCCTCCTGGAGGGCATGAAGGTCGTCGGCGAGCTCTTCGGCTCCGGGCAGATGCAGCTGCCCTTCGTGCTGCAGTCCGCCGAGGTCATGAAGTCCGCGGTCGCCCACCTCGAACCGCACATGGAGAAGACCGACGCCGAGGGCAAGGGCACCATCGTGCTCGCCACGGTTCGCGGAGACGTCCACGACATCGGCAAGAACCTCGTCGACATCATCCTGTCCAACAACGGCTTCAACGTGGTCAACCTGGGCATCAAGCAGCCCGTCTCCGCGATCCTGGACGCAGCGGAGGAGCACCGCGCCGATGTCATCGGCATGTCGGGCCTCCTGGTGAAGTCCACGGTGATCATGAAGGAGAACCTGGAGGAGCTGAACCAGCGCAAGATGGCGGCCGACTACCCGGTGATCCTCGGCGGCGCCGCCCTCACCCGGGCCTACGTCGAGCAGGACCTCCACGAGATCTACGAGGGCGAGGTCCGCTACGCCCGGGACGCGTTCGAGGGACTGCGGCTGATGGACGCCCTCATCGCGGTCAAGCGCGGCGTCCCGGGGGCCGTCCTCCCCGAGCTGAAGCAGCGCCGTGTGCCCAAGCGGGACACCCCGCTGATCGAGGCCGACGAGCCGGAGGAGGGCGTGCGGTCCGACGTGTCGGTCACCAACCCGGTCCCCGAGCCGCCGTTCTGGGGCACCCGGGTCGTCAAGGGCATCCAGCTCAAGGAGTACGCCTCCTGGCTGGACGAGGGCGCGCTCTTCAAGGGCCAGTGGGGCCTCAAGCAGACGCGTGCCGGTGACGGACCGACGTACGAGGAGCTCGTGGAGACCGAGGGCCGTCCGCACCTGCGCGGCTGGCTCGACAAGCTCCACACCGAGAACCTGCTGGAGGCCGCCGTCGTCTACGGCTACTTCCCCTGCGTCTCCAAGGGCGACGACCTGATCCTGCTGCACGAGGACGGCTCGGAACGCACCCGCTTCACCTTCCCGCGCCAGCGCCGCGGCCGTCGCCTCTGCCTCGCGGACTTCTTCCGCCCCGAGGAGTCCGGTGAGACGGACGTGATCGGTCTCCAGGTCGTCACCGTCGGTTCGAAGATCGGCGGGGCCACGGCCGAGCTCTTCGAGTCGAACTCCTACCGTGACTACCTGGAGCTGCACGGACTGTCCGTGCAGCTCGCCGAGGCACTCGCCGAGTACTGGCACGCGCGGGTCCGCAGCGAGCTCGGCTTCGCCGGCGAGGACCCGTCCGACGTCGAGGACATGTTCGCGCTGAAGTACCGCGGGGCGCGTTTCTCCCTCGGCTACGGGGCCTGCCCCGATCTGGAGGACCGGGCGAAGATCGCCGAGCTCCTGGAGCCCGAGCGCATCGGGGTGAAGCTCTCCGAGGAGTTCCAGCTGCACCCCGAGCAGTCCACGGACGCGATCGTCATCCACCACCCCGAGGCGAAGTACTTCAACGCACGGTAAGGATCCGTTCAACGCGCGGTGACGCCCCACTCCGCGCGCCGTACGGGCTGGAGCCGTAGACTGGTCGGTCCAGTGCAGGCCGGCCGTCGTCCCCACCGGGGAGGCGGCCGGCCTTCTCGTCCCTCATGGAGGTGTGCCGGATGACCAGTACGGTCCCCGCGTCCCTGACCCGCACGGCCGAAGGGTCGGCGCTGCAAGCCGTCCTGCTCGACATGGACGGCACACTGGTCGACACCGAAGGATTCTGGTGGGACGTGGAGGTCGAGGTCTTCGCCGACCTCGGTCACCGGCTGGACGAGGCCTGGCGCGACGTGGTGGTCGGCGGGCCCATGACCCGCAGTGCCGGTTACCTCATCGAGGTCACCGGCGCCGACATCTCCCTCGAGAAGCTCACCGTGCTGCTCAACGACCGCTTCGAGAAGCGCATCGGACACGGGGTGGCGCTGATGCCGGGCGCCGCCCGGCTGCTCGCCGAGCTCGCGGAGCACGAGGTGCCCACCGCCCTGGTCTCCGCCTCGCACCGGCGCATCATCGACAGGGTCCTCGACTCCGTCGGCCGTCATCACTTCGCGTTCACGGTCGCGGGGGACGAGGTGACCCGCACGAAGCCCCACCCCGAGCCCTACCTCGTCGCGGCGGCGGGCTTCGGGGCGGATCCCTGGCGCTGCGCGGTCATCGAGGACACGGCGACCGGAGTCGCCGCTGCCGAGGCGGCGGGCTGCCGCGTCGTCGCCGTGCCGTCCGTGGCGCCGATCGCACCCGCGCAGGGCAGAGCGGTCGTGCCCTCCCTGGAGCAGGTGGACCTCGCCTTCCTGCGGGGCCTGGTCGCTCAGTGACAACGGATGCACGGAGGGCTCTCACGCCGGGAATATCAGGTCCATGTCAATGCGACCGGCGGGGAGTGCAGGCGTGATGTTCGTCACTCGACGTGATGCCGGGCGCGCCACCGGGCGGGCTCTGCTGCCCGTTTCGCGACCCCATACGTCCCGGTTTGATGGTTACGTGTACGAAACATTCCCGCGCGTGACGTGGACAACCCGTCATCACTGATCACCGAATGGATACGCGGCCGATCCGACCCGGTCAAGCCCCGCTGTGACGCCTACTAATCTCGGTTTTCTCACAGGCCGGACCGAGGGAGAACGTCCAGATGAACCGCAAGACGCTGGTGCTGCCGGCCGTAGTGGGCCTGCTCGCGCCCGTGCTCGCAGCCTGTGGCGGGTCGGACGACGGGGGCGATGCCATCGTGGTCGGGACGACGGACCAGTTCATCGCATCGAAGGACAACCCTGCCCCCCTCGACCCGGCGATCGGCTACGAGGCCGGTGTGTGGAACATGCTGCGCCAGACCGTGCAGACCCTGACCCACATACCGCGGGGCGGCGGCGAGCCGGTCCCCGAGGCCGCCGAGAGCTGCACCTTCACCGACACGGCGAACGAGAGCTACCGCTGCACCCTGCGTGACGGACTCACCTTCGCGGACGGCACCCCCGTCACCCCGGAGGACGTGAAGTACTCCCTCCAGCGCGTGATCGACATCAAGGACGAGAGCGGCCCGGTCGGCCTGCTCGACAACATCGACACGATCGAGACCAAGGGCGAGAAGGAGATCGTCTTCCACCTGAAGACGTCGGACGCCACCTTCCCCTACAAGCTCGCCACCCCGCCCGCCGGCATCGTCCAGAAGGACAAGTACCCGGCGAAGGAGGCCCGCGAAGGCTTCCAGGTCGACGGATCCGGCCCCTACACGATGAAGCCCGAGGTCGAGGGCGACAAGATCGTCAAGGTGGTCTTCACCAAGAACCCGAAGTACAAGGGTGATCTGAAGATCAGGAACGAGAAGGTCGAGCTGGAGCTCTTCCCCGACGCGGCGGCGATGGGCAAGGCGCTCGACGAGAAGAAGATCGACATGATGACGCGCACCATGTCGCCCGAGCAGTCCCAGAAGATGCTCCAGGAGCCGAAGGAGGGCCTGAAGCTCACCGAGATGCCCGGCCTGGCCATCAGCTACATCGCGTTCAACACCGAGGATCCCGTGGTGAAGGACAAGGCCGTCCGTCAGGCCATGGCCCAGGTGATCGACCGCGGTTCCATCGCCAACAAGGTGTACGGCAGCACCGCCGAGCCGCTCTACTCGCTGATCCCGTCCGGTATCACCAGCCACACCAACTCGTTCTACAACAAGTACGGTGAGCCCGACGTGGACGCGGCCGCCAAGCTGTTGGACAAGGCCGGCATCAGCACTCCGGTGAAGTTCACGCTGCACTACACGACGGACCACTACGGTCCCGCCACCGAGGCGGAGTACGAGGCGCTGGCGAAGCAGCTCAACGACACGAAGCTGTTCGAGGTCGACGTCGAGGGCGCGCCCTGGGACAAGTTCCGCCCCGCCCAGAAGAAGGGCGAGTACGCCGTGTACGGCATGGGCTGGTTCCCCGACTTCCCGGACCCCGAGACCTACATCGCGCCGTTCCTCGACAAGAACAACTTCCTCAACTCGCCCTACACGTTGACCGAGGCGCACGGCGCGCTCATCCCGCAGTCCCGCCGCGAGGCCGACCGCAGCGCCGCGAGCCCGGCCTTCGAGAAGCTGCAGGACGTCGTTGCCGACGACGTCCCCATCCTGCCGGTCTGGCAGGGCAAGCAGTACGTCGCCTCGGTCGACGAGCTGACCGGTGTGGAGTGGGCCGTCACCTCCTCGGCCGACCTCCAGCTCTGGGAGCTGGCCCGCGGCGAGTCCTGACGGGGCGGATACGAAGAACCGGCGTGGGGGGGGGGGGGCCCCCCCCCCCCCCCCCCCCGGGGGTGGGGCCCCCCCCCCCCCCCCGGGGGGCGGGGGGCCCCCCCCCCCCCCCCGGCCGGGGGGGGGGGGGGGGCGGGCGCCCGCCCCCCCCCCCCCGGGGGGGGGGGGGGGGCCCCCCCCCCGGGGGGGCGCGGGCCCCGGGGGCCCCCCCCCCCACCACGGCGAGGGCGTCAGACCTGGACGCCCGGTGTCCCGTCCTCCACGACCACGCTCGCCCGGGTGCTGATCGTGGCGTCCGG
>NZ_JBIAIP010000012.1:0-281456 GCF_042871485.1 Streptomyces sp. NPDC005791 | reverse complement strand
CAGCCCGTCATCCACGGGGCCCGTCGCACTCACAGCGGCCCCGACCTCGATGTCACTCTTCACGTCAGCCATCAACTGTCGCTTTCAGTACGGGAATTACACCACTCACCGTACAGAC
The DNA here is from genome assembly GCF_042871485.1 of Streptomyces sp. NPDC005791. Taxonomy (NCBI): domain Bacteria; kingdom Bacillati; phylum Actinomycetota; class Actinomycetes; order Kitasatosporales; family Streptomycetaceae; genus Streptomyces; species Streptomyces sp. NPDC005791. The sequence continues at coordinate 281,338 of NZ_JBIAIP010000012.1, read as the reverse complement.
CCCTACGACAGCGACAGCGACAACCCCCGCTGGATCATCGAGAACACCGCCACCGGCGCCCTCACCCGCAACGTGGACTCCCTCTCCGGGAACCTCGGCGCGATCACCAGCGCCACCGGCGACACCGTGCTCCAGTTCACCGACATCCACGGCGATATCGCCCTGCAACTCCCGCTCAACGCGGGCGAAGCACCCATCGCCCTTGACACCGACGAGTACGGCAACGCACGCACCGACCAGAAAGCCGTCCGCTACGGCTGGCTCGGCGGCAAACAGCGCTCCAGCGAGACCGTCGCCGGCTATACCCTCATGGGCGTACGCCAGTACAACCCGGCCACCGGCCGCTTCCTGTCCGTCGACCCAGTCCAGGGCGGCAACGCCAACGCCTACGAATACTGCACGGCCGACCCCATCAACTGCTTCGACCTCGATGGTAAGTGGGGGTGGAAGAAGATGTTCAAGAAGGCCAAGCGCTGGGCCTGGCGCAACAAATGGGACATCGCCCTCACCGCAGCCGGCTTCATCCCCGGCCTCGGCGCCGCCGCCTGGGGTTACCGCGCCTACCGCGGCTACCGCGCCATCCGCGCCGCACGAACCATCGCCCGCAGCTGCCGCCGCAACTCTTTCCTTCCCGACACCCCCGTCGTCATGGCCGACGGGAGTACCAAGCCCATCAGTGACGTGGCCGTAGGCAATCGGGTACAGGCTGTCGACGAGGTGACAGGAGAGATCACCATCTCCCCCGTCGTGGACGTGATCACCGGTGCTGGCTTGAAGGAACTGGTGACTCTCTCCGTCGACGCAGACGGCAACGGCCGCTCCAAGACGATCACCGCCACGGCCAACCACCCCTTCTACACCCAAGGCCGTGGCTGGCTCAACGCGTCAGAACTCTCCACCGGGTCGCGTCTGATCAATACGAGCGGTACGACGCCTGTTGTCACGGCAACCCGTCGCACTCAGGCGGTCCGCACTGTTTTCAACCTGACTGTCGCTGGCAGCCATACCTTCTTTGTGGTCGCTGACGGGCAGCCGGCTCTCGTGCACAACTGCGGCCCGCGAAACAGCAGCAAATGGTTCAGCAACAAGAGGAAGGCATACCAGCAGCGCCGAAAGGACCACGCGCGGCTGAGTCGGAGGGGTTACAGCTGCGAGCTCCGTGGCCCGTGCAGCAATGGTGGCCACTCCCACCTCACGTGGCGCAAGAACGGTCGGTACGGCACCATCCACTACCGCTGGCACGGACGTGGTCTCGGGCGCCGGGGCTGATCAGAAGACGCTTCACAGCTGACCAGTAGAGTCGATTCCCGTCACAGGGACTGGGTGGCGAGGCAGCCTTTCGGCGGCCTCGCCACCCGCAACCGATGGAGTGAACATGGGTGGGATGAGTGCCAGAGCCCGAGTCGCGGGCTCGGTGATCGCATACGCGGTCCTGGCCGACGAGAGCAATGCCTGCGACGCTCTCGACGAAGTAGTGGTGGCATCGGACAGCTGGGCCTCGGCTACGACGCTTATGCGCGCGTGCGGTTACCGCAAGGTTCCCCGGCGTACCGAGAGCCGCGACGTGCCCCATGAGGCACTCGAAGTCGCCTTCGCGACTCCCGGCACGGTTTTCCGTAAGCGCTTCATGGCGGAGACTTCCTGGGCCCCCGCCTCCCGCACAGAGAGCAGCGAGCGCCCGTGAGCATGCAAGACCGCCTCGACGAGTTGATCGTTGCCCTGCGGCAGCACGCTCAGGTCATGTCCGCACCGGATCAGGCCGGTGAGGCCGGCATCGAAGCGTTTGAAGCCCTCAGAAGAGCTGCAGCCGCATACGGTGAGTGTGTTCGTGAACAGACTCACTGGGACAGCCCCTTCGCCGAGCTTGAGGAAGACAGCTGGGAAGACAGCTCGGAGGAACTCGACGCCACATCGGAAGCAGAACAGGACAGGGATCTTCTCGTGGTGTCAGGCACTTGGACATTCGAGGTGACCGATCGGGACGCATGGAGCAGATTCGCGGCCGATCAATTGGAGTTCGCCACCCCCGCGCTGCGGCAGCTCAGCGGCGACCCTGCCGAGGCCGCCTCCGCGCTGTTGTCGTACGACGGCCTCTCGGCATGGCTCGGTGCTCACGGCGTCGCGCTGCTGGCCGACGACTGGACCGTCCGCGATACGGAGGAGGAGCTGCCTGAGGACGACCCGGAAGAATGATTGCCCTGCCCATACGTGACTGGCGGGCCTGACCCACCGGGACATCAAGCCGTCCAACATCATCGTCAGGTACAACGGCAAAGCGACGGTCGTCGACTTCGGCATCACCAAGAGCAGCGACGCCCGACACGACATCACCACCGACGTCCTGATCGGCACCCCTGGCCTACCTGGTGCCCGAGTGCTTCAGCGGCGCCTTCGACCACCGCTCCGAGTCGGCGATGCGCCGCACCGCGGGATCCTTGCGGGCCTCGACGGCCAGGCGGGTCGCGCGCTCGCGCAACTCGTCAGGGCACTTACGGGGAGCAGCCATGATCGGCATCCTTCCGGGTCTTCGATGTCTCCATCAAACCCGGGGCGGGTTCAGGGGGATTCCCACCGAGTCCATCGGTTTCGCTTTCGGCGAGCCGCCCGCCGAGGACAGAGTCGCCGGCGCGGGAACCTGGGAGCGGGATGATATAGACGAGGACAGCCTCAACCTGATGATCGACGCCGGCGGCTCGTTCGCGGACGCCGACCAGATAGCCGTTCTCATGGTCGCTAAGGACGGTTCGCCGCAGGTGCTCTTCTTCAGCACGAACGTCGACAAGCCGTACGGCTACGAGATCAGGAAGAACCCGTAGCCACTTCGGACGCTTCGACAGGTTCCCCGGGCCGTGGGCCCGGGGCCTGGCGTTTGACGACCTGATGCGTGATCGCTCGGGGACGTGGAGCTGCCGACGTTTTGGCCGGAGACGAGACCGCCGACGGCCCAGTAGCGAGCTCGGCACCGTAAGCAGCGAGACGTCCAGAGGGGGTGCTCAGCCTCCTGTGTGCGGCCTTCGGCGCGGTCATCCGCAGCCGACGGAGGATATGAGGACGTCCCCACCGCCCACGCGTGGTCGCCTGAGTCCAAGAGTTCGGTACCACGTAGCGTGACTGTACGCAAGGGGCGGACATGGGCCAGGGTGTGGGGAGCCATGATGACCTAGGCAGTGGTTCGGGGACGTCGGCGGGCTGAGTCCTCCTAGGCTCCGCAGATGCGGTAGGCGTGCGGGGCGCAGGGGGAAACGGTGTGGCGAACGCCTAACCGATCCCCTTCCGAGCGGGATCGAGGGGGATGCGGCCGGATGGAAACGGGTGGCTATGTCCGCCGTTTCGGCATCGTCGCAGGTGAGAGCCGTCACGCTTTTGGGTTCGAGTCCCACCCGCCCCACTCAGTGTCCTCAGGCAGAATCGTTCTGACCTGGGGAAACGCGTTTTCTGGGGACCTGCGGGCTCCGCAACGGTGCAGCGAACGTGCAGCGTTCTGCGTCCTCGTGACCTTCCGGGCATCCGTGACCTGGGGTTTTGGCGCCTTCTCGGTGGGATGAGTGGTCTGCGGTCCCACGGCCGCACCGACCGGTCCATGTGGCTAGAGGCGAGCCGGGTTCCGTCAGGCGAGACCGCCACTGAGTGCAGCTCACTGGTGTGACCGGTGAGGGTTTTGGTGCATGAGGTTGTCGAACGCCTCCTGCCGACGGGGAGGTTCTCGTTGGGCGCCGGAGAACATCGACGCCCCCGACTTTGAGCTCACCGAGGCCCAGAGGGACGCCATCGCCACCCCAGAAGCCGGCACGTAGCTCTTCTTCGACCACCGCGACCCTGAGATGGTCGCCTGGCTGAGCGCGCGTCGCCTGGATTCCTGACTCCCCACGGTGTGTAGGGGCGCTGCTCGCTCCCAGGAGCGGATGCCCGCGAGGTCATCATGGAGCAGGGGATCACGACCATGCCCAGCGTCCGATACGCCTCCGAGTAAACCGTCGCGCCCTGGACACGTGGATCGCGAGCCCGTGCCTGCGTCCTGCGAAGGCTGATGGGCGCTGTCAAGAGCCGAGGCATGGCCCGTGGGTATGCGCCTGGTTCACCGTCCGTAGTGGAAGCGGCACGCCACCACGTGGATGATGGCGTTCTCATCGATGCGATACACCAGCCGGTGTTCGGAGTTGATACGCCGCGACCAGTAGCCGGAGAGGTCGTTCCGCAGCGGTTCGGGCTTGCCGATTCCTTCGTGGCCGCCCCGGTCGATGTCGGCGATCAGCTGGTTGATGCGCTTCAGTATTTTGCGGTCGTTCCCCTGCCACCACAGGTAGTCGTTCCAGCCGTCGTCGACGAACAGCACCTTCACGCGGCGCCACGCCCGGCCTCGTCATCGGGATCCACCAGCTCGCGAAGTGCACCCTGGCCGGCCCGGTCCTGCTCGATGGACCTGCGCAGGCGCTCGGCCATCGCGGGCGACCGCAGGAGGTAGTCGGTCTCTTTCAGTGCCTCGTACTCGGCGAGCGAGACGACGACCATCGGCTCATGGCCAGTCCGGGTGATGACCAGCTCCTCGGCGTCGTTCTCCACCGCGTCGAGGGCGTCGGCGATGCCCGCGCGTAGCTCGGTGACACTCATTGTCTTCATGACGTACACGATAACGTACAGAGGGGATCCCCGTAAGGCTGATCGCGATCCGCCTCCGGACGGCCATGCGGCTCCGCCTTCGGTGGCATTGGGGTGCGGCAGAGCCCGTCGGGCGGCTCAGTTGGTGTGGTGGCCTCGTCGTTTTCGCGGTCGACCTGCTTCATAAGCGTGATCGTCGCGAACTCGGGAATGATCACTTACGAGCATGGTGGTAGCGGACTTCGCCTGCGCGGAGTTGGCGGCGTTCGAGGCGTGCCCGGTTTGGCGGCGTGCTCCTCGACCCGCGCCTGCGGCAGTCTTCGGTGGCGTTCGACGAACCGTTACTGATGGTTATGCCGGACGTTCGCCTGGCCGATGTCTCAGATTCTCTGGTCGGCCTGCCGGCTGGAAGCGAGACTTCCGCTCAGTGCGGTTGAGAGGGACGTGACCGGACGACCGGGATGCGGCCTCATGTGCCTCTCGGGTCGGTGCAGCGAACGCTGCACCGCAACCCGCTGGAGTCGGATCGAGCAGGGTGCAGCCAGATTGAAACAGGTGGGTATGTCGGACTCCTTGAGATAACCGCAGGTGAGACGCGTCACCGATTTGGGTTCGAGTCCCACCCGCCCACCAGTTTTACCCTGCGGAAACGTTCTGACCTGTGGAAACGTGGATTCGCGGCTGTTTTCCGTGCGGTATTAGCCGCGCGCCGTGCGGTACTGGCCCGCTGTCGCCGGGTGCCGGCGCACCTTAGATGCGTCTGACCTGGCCTTTTGTGGCGGTTTCCTGAGGGAGTGTCGTGGCGCGGTCCCACGGCCGCCGCGGGAGGCTGCATGCTCCGTCCGCGATCGGCCCATCGCATGACGTCCCCGCTGTCCCTGCCGTGCCCGGTCTCCCAGGAGACACCGCGTGCAGCGGCTGTTCACGGGGATCTCTCGGCGCGCTCTCGCTTCCATGGTCGAGGAGTTGGCGATGCCGCGGCGGGCTGCCGTCGAAGGTCGCTGCCATGCTGCACGACGTGGCGCCCGGAAGCGGACCGCGGGCGCCGGCGCCCGCCACCGGGGGGTGTTCGTCGGGCCGCGTCGCCGCCGGGGGAAATCCCATCGGCAGCGCCCACCCCTCGGTGCCCGGGGACTCGGTTCGGGCCACGGTGAAGTGCACGAGAGAGGAGTCCGCCCGCTGCTCCTCCGGACAGTGGGACGACTGGCCGGCTGGCCGAGTGCCGGCGAGCGAGCGTTGGCGTGCTCTTGAGGCGCTGGGTATGGGCTGGAAATCTGCAGTTTGGCCGAGAGCACGCCAGGGGGCTCCATCGCGGCCAGCAATTGGCTTCGGCCATCCCAGGCCGTGGACCGCGCACCACCTTGCTTCCTTTCGCCGGTACCTGTAAGACGAGCTCAGCAGCGCGGCCGCCGCTGCTGCTGAGGCGGCGCTGTCGGGTGCTCAGCCGGCGAGCGCCTGGGCACCGGCCCAGATGCGGCTTGCTGTCGCTGAAGCCCCACCGCTCGGGATCTCGGCTCAGAGCAGAGCGAGTTCCGTGGTGAGTTTCTCCAAGGGCTGCCAGGTCAAGCCGACAAGCGCCGCGTGCTTCCACGCGATCCGCCCTCCGGGGGCGATGAGGAACACTGAGCGCCTGAGGCCGACGCCGGGAGCGGCGACGCCGAAGAGCCTGGCCACGGTGCGGTCCGGATCGCTGAGCAGAGGCATGCGGAGGTTGTTCGTGCGGGCGAACTCCTCGTGACTGTCGATGTCCTGTGGGCTGATGCCCCAGACCTCGGCACCCAGTTCGGTGAACTGCTCCAGCCCGCTCGAGTAGGAGCACAACTGCTTGGTGCAGACACTTGAGTTGTCCTGCGGGTAGAAAGCGAGGACCAGGGGACGCGCGCGTCCGGTGTCGAGCCTGTAGGCCCCGCGGGCGAAGTCACCGTCCCGCAGCACCCCTCCGGAGAGGACGAACTCCGGTGCGGTACTTCCTGTTTCTATCGAGCCTGCCATTGCGTCTCCTTGTGTGCGGCGAGTGCTGGGTGAGCTGGTGCGAACGTCGTGCCGTTCATCGGGTGGCCGTCGCCGCCTGCCGGATCAGACCGCTCACGGTGTCCGGGCGGGTCAGCATGACGGCGTGGGGCGCGTTGACCTCGGTGGTGTGCGCGTGTGCGCGCTGGGCCATGAAGCGCTGGGTGGTCGGGGGCAGAGCGTGGTCCTGGCGCGTGACCAGGTACCAGGAGGGAATGCCTCGCCAGGCGGCGTTCGTCGCGGTCTCTTCGAGCGCCGCGGCGCTGATCGGCCGTTGCACGGCGGCGAGGCTGTGGGCCTTGCGTGCGGACAGGGGCGCGGCGAACACGTCACGGTACTTGTCGGGCTTGATGGAGAGGTCCACGCCGCTCACCCCGTTGCCCATGTCGAAGGGGACGGGGTTCAGGGCGTCCGGTGTGGCGTGCGAGCCGGGATTCTTGGCGACCAGCGCGCCGAGCGACTCGCCCTTGTCCGGCGCGAAGGCCGCAACGTAGACGAGCGCCTTCACATTGGGCTCCTCCGTGGCAGCCTCCCCGATGACCGCACCGCCGTAGGAGTGCCCGACCAGGACGACCGGGCCCTCGATGCTCTCGATCCGGCTCTTCACGTAGGCCGCGTCCGAGGCGAGCCCGCGCAGGGGGTTGGCGATCGCCTGTACGGGATATCCCTGGGCCTGCAACCGGTCGATCACCGGGCTCCAGCTGGAGGAGTCGGCCCAGGCGCCGTGTACGAGCAGGACGGTCGGCTTCGGCGCCGAGTGCGAGGCGGCAGCGGCGGCCGCGATGGTCTGCCCATCATCGGAAGGGCTGCTGGCGAGGGCGGGGGCTGCGGCGGCGGCCAGGGCTGCCGCGCCGGCGAACGCGAGTACGGCGCGACGGGTACGGCGTACGGGCTGGGTGTGACGTCGGGACATGGTGTGCCTTCCCTGTTGGTGGCATGAGGAGACCCGGAGGGCTCCACGAGTAGATGGAACGTTCTATCTACTTCGCCGACCGTAGCGCTCGCTCTCGTGATCGTCAATCGACGACTGAATCGCTGGAAGCTGTGACGGCTGAGGAGTTGGCTGGCAGTGAGTCATCTGCACCCGGGGGACCGAGGGTGCGGCGGTTTCGCCGTTCTGATGGAGAACGGTCGTTCCGGTAGGGTGGTGCAATGACCCCGAGTCAAGCCCCCGCGGCAGCGTCTCCGGCCCGAGCCCGGCTCCTGGAGACGGCCTCCGCCATCTTCTACGCCGACGGCATCCGTCACGTCGGCGTGGACCGCATCATCGCTGAGGCCCAGGTCACCCGGGTCACCTTCTACCGCCATTTCCCAAGTAAGGAAGACCTCGTGCTCGCCCATGTCGAGCAACGCGACCAGCAGATCAGGTCGGTGGTGACGGAGGCGTTCCGGACGAGTACCGACCCCGAAGCCCTGCTGCTCATGATGATGGCGGGCATCGGGGCGGAGATCTGCGGGCCGGGCTTCCGTGGCTGCCCGTTCATCAACGCCGCCGCCGAGTACCCGGACCCCGAGCATCCTGTCCGGCGGGCGGTCCAGGCCCACCGGACCTGGTTCCGGCACACGGTCCTGAATCTCGCGACCGCTGCGGGCTGCACCGACAGCGAGCACACCACCGCGGTGCTGATCCTCCTGCGGGACGGTGCGATGGCCGGGGGAGACCTGGATGATCCGCAATCGGTGCGTGAGCACTTGATGCGGACTGTCTCCGCCCTCCTTGAGGACGGGCGCAAAGCCCGGTAGCGAGGGCGGTGTCCGCCCCGCCGGTCCCTACATCACCCTTCCGTTCGCCCCAACCGACAGGTCGGAAAATGCAGCAGCCGCAGAACGAACTCGGTGCCTTCCTGCGCGCGAACCGCGCCCGCACCGAACCGACCGACGTGGGTCTGCTCGCCGGTGGTGGCAGCCGAAGAGTCAAGGGCCTGCGGCGGGAAGAAGTGGCTGTGCTCGCCGGCGTGAGCGTCGACTACTACGCGCGCCTGGAACAGGGGCGCGAGCGCCACCCCTCACCGCAGGTGGTCGACGCGGTGGGACGGGCGATGCGCCTGACACCGGACGCGCGGACCCACCTCTTCCGGCTGGCGGGCCTTCACCCCGCGCTCACCTCCGCCGCGGGCCGTGACCTGGTCCATCCTTCTCTGCTGCATCTGCTGGACGCCTTTCCCGCAGCCGCCGCCTATGTGCTGAGCCCTGCCTTCGACGTACTCGCGAAGAACGCCGTCGCCACCGTACTTCTCGCACCCTTCGAGGGCACCTCGAACATGGTCCGGGTGCTGTTCCAGCATCCTCGTGCACGAGAGGTCTTCGTCGAGTGGCCCGTCGTGGCGCGCGCCACGGTGCACGCGCTGCGGCTGCACGCGGGCCGGTTCCCCGACGACCCCGGCATCAGCGGTCTCGTGGCCGAAATGTCGCAGGAATCACCGGACTTCCGGAGGTTGTGGCAGGAGAACGAGGTCGAGAGCATGACCCGTGCGTACAAGGTCTTCGTGCTGCCCGGCGCCGGCCGCATCGAGCTGACGTACCAGACCTTCGACGTCCACGACGCTCCAGGACAGCAGCTCCTGGTCGGCGTGCCCGAAGCCGGCAGTGCGAGCGCCTCGGCGGTCACGTCCCTCGTGGGGCCTGCCGAGCGCGGCGCGACCATCGCGTGATGTCCTGCCGGCGCCGCGACGGCGGTGTGCGAGAGCTCCGCGCCGGCTCCGACCCACGCGGGGCCACCCCGTTCGCGGCTCCCGGATAGGTTCGTTCCATGATCACCACCTCTGCTCGGCTGCTTCGGTTGGTGTCCTTGCTGTCGAGCAGGCCCACCTGGTCCAACACGGAACTCGCGAGGCATTTGGACGTCACCGAGCGCACGGTGCGCCGGGACGTCGACAAGCTGCGTGAGCTCGGCTACGGCGTGGAGTCCGTACCGGGGCCGGGTGGCGGCTACCGCTTCGGCGCGGGCAACCGCATGCCGCCGCTGAACCTGGACGACGACGAGGTGTTCGCCGTAGCCGTGGCGCTCAGGGAAGCCGCACACGGAGCGGCACTGGGTGCCGACCCGGCAGCACTGTCGGCATTGCTGAAGCTGCGGCAGATCCTCCCCACCCGGATGGCGAGGCGGCTGGAGGGGCTCGATGCCACCGTCGAACACACTCCGCGCTGCGAGACCCCCCGGGCGTCCGCCGACGTGCTCCTGCTGCTGGCCTCCGTCTGCCGGGCCTCCGAGCGCACCACACTCACCTACCGCGACATGCATGGCACCACCACGGTCCGGTGCGTCGATCCGTACCGCCTGGTGTACACCGGCGTCCACTGGTACTTCGTGGCCCGCGACGTCGAACGGTCGGCCTGGCGGACGTTCCGTGCGGACCGGGTGGTGGAGGTCGAGTCCACCGGGGAGGTGGTCGAGGTGCCGGATGCCCCGGACGCCGCGCAGTTGGTCTCCGACACCATCACCCGCACCGGATATCCCTTCTTCGCCCGCGTCCGGCTTCCGCTGTCCTACGACGACGCCCGGCGCTTGGTGGCACCCATCGTCGCCACCCATGAACCCGACGGGCCGAACGCGACGGTCATCAGCATCGGCGGGTCCGACCCCGACCAGCTCGCCGGCTACCTCCTGAGCCTGCGCACGCCGCTGGAGGTGCTGTCCCCCGACTCCGTTCGCGAGGCGCTGCTCGCCCGGCTCGACGCTCTGTACCGAGGGAACGAAGCGGGCCGGCAGGGAGCCGACGAGCAGCCGTGACGAGCCGCTCGTGACGATCGGGCGGGTCGCGCAGCGACCGGTGGGAGACCAGGACCGTATGTGTCCGGATCTGCTCCTAGCCTGGATGCGAGGCACACAGCGCCGAGCGAGTCACCGCTCGGGACGGGCCTTTCCCGCAGTCCCACCTCATTACCTGTTCATGGGAGCGCATCATGTCAGCCACCCCCCGCCTGCTCGTTTACGGAGCCACCGGTTACACCGGGAAGCTCGTCGCCGAGCACGCCAAGGAGTCGGGCCTCGACGTCGTCGTGGCCGGCCGCAACCAGGAGCGCGTCAAGGCACTCGGTGAGGAACTCGGTGTCGACAGCCGGGCGTTCACGGTCGATGACCCCGCGCTCCTGCGTGACGCGCTCGACGGCATCACCGTGGTCCTGAACGTTGCCGGCCCCTTCCAGCGCACCGCGGGCCCGCTGATGGACGCCTGCATCGACAAGGGTGTGCACTACCTCGACACCACCGCCGAATACGACGTGTTCGCCACCGCGCGTTCCCGGCACGCCGAGGCCGCGGCGGCCGGCGTGATGGTCATGTCCGGCGCCGGCTGGGACGTCGTGCCCAGCGACTGCGTGGCCGCCCATGCTGCGGCACGCGTCGACGAGCCCATCGGTCTGCGCCTGGCGCTCAAGCTCCTCAGCGCGACCCCCGAGGAGTCGGAGGGCTTGAATCTCTTCTCCCGCGGGTCCATCGTCAGCGCCACCGAGGGCATCGGTGACCTGGGCGTGCTGGTCCGCAAGGACGGGGACATCGTCGCGCTGCCGGAGCCCAAGGCCGCCTCGTTCGACTTCGGTGACGACGGTCCGGAAGAGTGCGTATCCGTGTCCATGGGCGACCTGATCACCAGCCACTACGCCACGGGCGTCCCCTCGATCGAGGTGTACGTGCAGGTCGGGCAGCCGCTCCCCATCGACCTGGACCTCTCGACGCTGCCCGACGGCCCTACCGCCCAGGAGCGGGAGGTGGGACGCAGCAAGGTCGTGGCCGAGGTCACCGGCCGGGACGGCAGCGTGGTCCGTTCCCTGATCGACACACCGACCGGCTACCGGTTCACCCAGCTGTCCTCCGTGGAGATCGCCCGCCGCGTGCTGACCGGCTCCTTCACGCCCGGCTTCCAGTCGCCTTCCTCCGCCTACGGCCCCGAACTGGCTCTCGCCGTCGGCGACTCGCAGATCAAGGACCTGTAGGGGACACCGTGGGTGGGCCGGCCCACCCACGGATCCGAGTGGAACATGGGTGTGTGGCACCCAGGAAGACAGGTCCTTCCTGGCCCGTCGTCGCGGGAACAGACTGAGGGTGTTCGCCCGCCGGGGCGAGCGGATCCCCCTGTCGAAAGGCCACTTCCATGCCTGCTTCCACCTCCTCGATCTCCAGCGCCCGACAGATCGAGAACCTCATCGCCCGCTACTCGCACCTCGTCGACGACGGTGACTTCGCGAAGTTCGGCGCACTCTTCGAGAACGCGGAGTTCGTGGCGGGTGAGGTGAGCCTCCGCGGCGGTAAGGCCATCGAGGACCTGATCAGTTCGATGCTGGTCGTGCACGACGACGGGACCCTGCGCACCCGGCACATCACGACGAACATCCTCATCGAGGTGGACGAGGACGACGACAGCGCCGAAGCACGGTCGTACTACAACATCCTCCAGGCAGTGCCCGGCCTCCTGCCGCTGCAGATGGTGGCGGGCGGGCGCTACCGCGACCGCTTCGAGCGGCGTCAGGGAACGTGGTCCTTCGCCCGGCGGGAGGTCACCATCGACTTCACCGGCAACACCCGCTACCACCTCAAGACCCCGGACGCCTGAAGCGCACCGAAGGACCGGCTCGCGTCGGGCACGCCGACTTCCGGTGCGCCGAGCCGGGAAGACATTCGGATGCGCATGCACGTGCCCTCCATGGCGCCCGTGGGCTCGGCACGAACCCGCGAGAACACCGGGGAGCCACAGGAGAACTCCCTGGGGGAGTTCCTCCGGGCCCGCAGATCCCGGCTGGCTCCCGCGGACGTCGGCCTGAGCACCGGTGGTCGTCGCCGCCGGGTGGATGGGCTGCGCCGGCAGGAGGTGGCGGTCCTGGCACACGTCAGCGCCGACCACTACAGCCGACTGGAGCAAGGCCGGGAGCGACACCCTTCGCCCCGGATCGCCGAAGCCCTCGCCCAGGCCCTTCGTCTGGCCCCGGATGCACGGAGCCACCTGTTCCGTCTCGCCGGACTCAACCCGAACCTGCGTCCCGACACCGCACGCGGACAGGTGCACCCGGAACTACTGCACATCCTGGACGCTTCTCACCAGGCAGCGGCCTACGTACTGAGTCCCTGCTTCGACATCCTGGCGGCCAACGCGCCCGCCCGAGTGCTGCTGTCCCCTTTCGCCGACGCGGCCGGCACCTGTCAGAACCTGCTCCGGATCCTCTTCACGGACCCCGGGGCACGGACCTACTTCACCGAATGGCCTGTGGCCGCCGCCGGCTCGCTGCACACGCTGCGCCTCAACGCCGTCCGGCTGCCCAACGACACCGAAATCATGGACCTCATCACCGGCCTGTCCGCCGAGTCGGCCGACTTCGCGAGGAGCTGGGAGAACAGCGCCGCGATCGGTCTGGACCACGCGTACAGAAAGGTGGTCCACCCAACAGCCGGACACATCGAGCTCTCGTACCGCGTCCACGGCGTGGCGGCCGTCCCTGGACAGCACCTGCTGGTCGGAGCCCCCGCCCCGGGAAGTCGCAGTGCCGAGGCCTTCACCTACCTCGCGGCCATGGGCGGACAGTAGCCATGACAGCCACGACCACCTACTCGTCTTCCGCCGTACAGGTGGCAGAGAAAGAGATCATCATGAACACACGCGCGCACATCGGAGTCACCGGACTCGCGGTGATGGGCCGAAACCTGGCCCGGAACTTCGCACGCCATGGCTACACGGTCGCCGTCCATAACCGGACCGCGTCGCGTACGAAGGCCCTCATGGAGGAGTTCGGTCACGAGGGCGCCTTCGTACCGGCCGAAACCGCCCGGGATGTCGTCGATGCCCTGCAGCGCCCTCGCCGACTCATGATCATGGTGCAGGCAGGCGCCGCCACGGACGCGGTCATCGATGAATTCGCCCCGCTACTGGAGTCCGGGGACATGATCATCGACGGCGGGAACGCCCACTTCGCCGACACCCGGCGCCGTGAGGCGGATCTACGCGAACGCGGCATCCACTTCGTCGGAGCAGGTGTCTCCGGCGGTGAGGAGGGCGCCCTGAACGGGCCGTCCATCATGGTGGGCGGTTCGAAGGAGGCCTACGCCGTCCTGGGCCCCATGTTCGAGACCATCAGTGCCCATGTCGGCGGGGAGGCATGCAGCACGCACATCGGGGCCGACGGCGCCGGCCATTTCGTGAAGATGGTCCACAACGGCATCGAGTACGCCGACATGCAGCTCATCGCCGAAGCCTACGATCTGCTACGCCAGGTCGCCCAGTACAGCCCGGCTGAGATCGCCGAGATATTCCGCACCTGGAACAAGGGCCGACTGAACTCCTATCTGATCGAGATCACCGCCGAGGTCCTCTCCCACACGGATGCCGACACCGGCAGGCCCTTCGTCGACGTGGTCGCTGATGCCGCCGGGCAGAAGGGCACCGGCCGCTGGACCGTGCAGACCGCTCTCGACCTCGCCTCACCCGTCACGACCATCGCTCAGGCCACCTTCGCACGCGCAGCCTCCGGCCAGTCCGCCCTGCGTACCGCATACCGTCCGCTGCCCGGCGGCATGCACATACCGAAGACTCGCTCTGAGGCAGAACGCTTCACGTCGCAGGTCGAGCAGGCGCTGTACGCCTCCAAGGTCATCGCGTACGACCAGGGCTTCACGATGATCCAGGACGCCGCGCTCGCATACGGCTGGGACATCGACTTCGCAGCGGTGGCCGGTATCTGGCGAGGCGGCTGCATCATCCGCGCCGCATTCCTCGACCGCATCCGCACGGCGCACAAGGCCGCCCCCGACCTTGTCAGCCTGCTGGGCGAGCCCGGGTTCGCGGAGGAGATCACCGCCGCCCAGGTTCCCTGGCGCGAGGTCGTCGCCACCGCTGCCCGACGTGGGGTCCCCGCTCCCGCGTTCGCCGCGGCACTGTCGTACTACGACACACTGCGGGCCGACCGGCTGCCCGCCGCGTTGCTGCAGGGCCAGCGGGACTACTTCGGCGCTCACACCTACCGGCGTATCGACCGGCAGGGCGCCTTCCACACGCACTGGGCGCATCCCGACCGTCCTGAAACAGACGTCTGAGCCTCGCGTCCACGATCACCGGCGGTCTGCCTGGGTGTGGCACACCCACCCTCGCACAACCTCCCTCTTCGGGGCCCTGTCGGCGAGTGTGGAGTCCACGCCCCACCGCGGACCATCGCCGCATCCGCAGTTCTGAGACTTACTCCAGAATCCAGAAGGAAACACCATGTCACTCACCTCGTACCGCACCCTCGGCCGCTCGGGGCTCCGCGTGAGCCCTCTCGCCTTCGGCGCGATGAACTTCGACGACGGTAGCTGGGGCTCCGGCCCCGAAACCTCGTTCGGTCTGCTGGACCATTACCTCGACGCCGGCGGCAACTTCGTGGACACCGCCAACATGTACAACGGCGGCGCCTCCGAAGAGACCCTGGGCCGCTACTTCGCCCAGCGTCCCGGCCGCCGTGACCGCGTCGTCCTGGCGACGAAGTTCGGCGGCAGCTTGGCAGCCGACGATCCCAACTCCGGCGGTGCCGGCCGCAAGGCGATCCGCACTCAACTGGACGCATCACTCCGGCGGTTGAACACCGACTACATCGACCTGTACTGGATGCACCAGTGGGACCGGCACACTCCCGTCGAGGAGACCCTTTCCACCCTCACCGATCTGGTCCGCGCGGGCAAGATCCACGCCATCGGCCTGTCCAACGCGCCCGCCTGGTGGGTCGCCGAGGCCGCCACCACCGCCCGGCTGCGGGAGTGGGAGCCCGTCGCCGCACTTCAGGTGGAGTACTCCCTGCTCGCCCGCAGCGTCGAGGGCGAGACCTTCGGAGCCGCCCGCCGCTTCGGACTCGGCATCACACCATGGAGTCCGCTGGCCAGCGGTGTCCTGTCCGGCAAGTACTCGCGCACCGCCACCGAGGTGGCCGGCTCCGGGCGCACCGCGTACGCCGCCTCCTACCTGAGCGAACCGACCTTCGTCCTCCTCGACGCCCTGCAGGAGATCGCCGGCAGCCTCGGTACGACAGTGGCAGCGGTGGCGCTCGCCTGGGTGCGGCAGCGCTCCGAGGTGACGTCCACCCTGGTCGGCGCCCGGACACAGGAGCAACTGGCCGCCAATCTCGCCTCGCTCGACGTCACGCTCACCGACACGCAGATCGCCGAACTGAACAGCCTCACGGCACCCACCCTCGATTACCCGCACAGCATGATCGAGTCCATGGTCGGCTTCCAGCAGGGCGACACCACGGTCAACGGCCTGTCCGCCAAGGCATTCGTCCGCTGACCGCCGCCAACAGCACTGCGTGACGAGAACGGAACACATCATGGCCGAGACACTTGAGATCACCACCTTGCGCCCGGCCCCGGGCCTCTCCGCCGCCGACTTCGTCAAGGCGAACGCCGATATCGACGCCTACCTGAAGCGACAGTCCGGCTTCCTGTGGCGACGCATCGTCGAGACCGACGACGGACGCGTCATCGACATCGTCGCCTACGACAGCCTGCCGCACGCCCGCACCGGCGCCGTCGGCATCACCGGCGAGATGGCGGACTCTCCCGTCCACGCCACGATCGACCACGACAGCGTGGACTGGCAGCTCACCACCGCGCTGCACCACGTCACATGACGGAGAGACCAGCATGCCGTTCGCCGACGAACTCATCAGCCGCCACACCGTGCAGAACCTCACGCACGCCATCCGGGCCGCCGCTCCGGACACCACCCTCACGGCACTGCACGCGGCAGCACGGCAGATCGGCCCGCTGGCACTCAGACAGCGCGCCGACCTGCTGCGCGACGCACTGCTGACCGACCTGCCGGGTGATTACGCCACACTCGCCCGGACCGTACGTACAGCCCGGGACAACGCACCTCAGTTCACCGGATGGTTGATCTGGCCGGTCACCAGCGCGGTCGCCACCCGCGCCGTCCAGGAAGGCGAGACCGCCGCCTTCGACGACGCGATGGTGCTCCTCGCCGAGCTCACCGGGCGTCTCTCCTCCGAGTTCGCGATCAGGACACTGCTGCGACACGACCTCGACCGGGCGCTCGGCACCATCGTGGGCGACTGGGCCGGATCGGCGGACCCCGACGTGCGCAGGCTCGCCTCCGAAGGCACCCGTCCCTACCTGCCCTGGGCGGTACGTGTGCCACAGGTCCTGGCCCGTCCCGGAGTGACCGTCGCCGTCCTGGACGCCCTCTACCGGGACGAGAGCGCATACGTACGCCGCTCGGTCGCCAACCACCTCAACGACCTCAGCCGCGACCATCCCGAGGTCGTCGTCGACACGGCGCGCCGCTGGCTGGACAGACCTGACGCCACCACGGAACGCCTGGTACGGCACGCGCTGCGCACGCTCATCAAGCGCGGCCACCTCGGTGCACTGGAACTGCTCGGCTTCGCTCCCGCGGTCCTGGACGTGGACGGGCCTCGTCTGGACCGGGATGTCGTCCTTCTTGGCGAGAGCGTCCAGCTCACCGCCTCGATCCGCAACGTAGGTGCCTCTGCGGCGCGGCTGACGATCGACTACATCGTGCATCACCGCAAGGCCAACGGAAACCGGGCCGGCAAGACCTTCAAACTCACCACCCGGACCCTCGCACCGGGCGAACAGATGGAGGTGATGCGGGAGCATTCGTTCCGGCCGATCACGACACGCCGCTACTACCCCGGGCGACATGCAATCTCCCTCCAGATCAACGGAGTCGAGTCCGAGCGGTCCGAATTCGAACTGGCTCCCACGGACACACCGTGACGTGCGGCACGGACCGAGTCACCCGTCTGCCGACAGACCGCATCACCACAACGACAGACCAGGACAAAATCCGTCCGCATCTGCCTTTAGCGTCGTCAATGACACCGACCATCTCCCTGGAGGGACACCTAGATGAACGAGACGCCGGCACACGACGAAAAGGCCGGCCTCATCGAGGCCGATGAGAAGGCACTGCAGGTCCGAGCCCAGTACGAGCAGATCGAGCAGCGCGTACTGGGCCGGACCTGGACCCTGCCCGAGCTCGCGCTCGGCTTCACCAACGACGCAGCCTACGTCGGGCGCCTGGTGCTCGCCGCTGAGCGCACCTGGGGCATCGACGGTGACGTGGACGCCGAACTGCGGCACAAGCTGGCCGAGTGCCTGTGGTGGGTCTTCGTGCTCGCCGACCGGCTCGACGTCGACATGCCGGAGGCCTACGAGGCCACCATGGACCGCATCGGTGACGGCCTGCGGCGGACCCTGCAGAGCATGCCCAAGGGCTGACACGCTGCTGGCGCACCGCCCGCCGGCGGCAGCGCCTCACAGCCGCTGAGGCAGTTCGTCCCCCCGGCGCTGCAGTGCCTCTCGTACGGTGTCGGGTGACAGGACCGGCAGAGACGCAACCCGGCAGAGGAGGTAGCGGGCAAGGCCGCCACTGGTCGTAGCCGCCGATTTCCACGAGGGCGCCGTCAGGCCTTTCCGGGGGGTGGACGCCCACCGTGGTGGGGGTGAGCTGCACTGTTCGGTCCTGGGGCGAAGGCATACGAACCGTCGTGTCGCAACAGGCGGGCAGAGGCGCTGATCACAGGTGGGGTCTTCCCCATGATCAGGACCGAAGCTGTCCTGGTCTCGCCGTAGCGTCTTCTCCATGACCACAGAACAGAGCACCGCCCACGAACTCGGCCGACCGCAGCACCGGATCTGGAGTGAGATCGAGCCGACGCCTCTGGGGGACTTCGGCAACCGGATCATGATCAAAGCGCTGACCGCCGACAAGGTACAGGTACTGCACGTGGCGATCGCGGCGGACACGGTAATCCCCAATCCCGCGGATCCGGGCGAGCAGGAAGTCCACCCGATGGAGCAGATCGACGTCATCCTGACCGGTCGCATGGCGTACGTGGTCGACGGTAAGGAGCGTGTCCTGGGGCCGGGCGAGGCACTTGGCATTCCGAGTGGAGTGCCCCACTCCGCAATCGCGCTCGAGGACACCACCATGATCGAGGTCTTCACACCGATCCCGGACTTTCCGACCGGTGAAGTGCGCACACCGTGAGCGCGGTGTCGCACCGATCACATGTGACGGCGCCTCAGCGCGAGTGCGCGGGCGCTTCGTCAGGTCCGGCACGTGCTGAAACGGAGCATGTGGACGGCCGCACAGGAACATGAGCATTGGGCGGTGCCGGGCACAGCCCGGCACCGCCGAACGACAGTCATCACCGCGCGTGGCCGGCCCCGCCGGCAAGGCGTGGCCGACCCCGCCAGCAAGGAGTCCGCTGATGAGCACCCATACCGATCCTGTGATCCGCTACCTGGCCGTCACCTTCGACTGTCCCGACCCTGCCGAGCTGGCCCGCTTCTACGGTGAGGCACTCGGCCTGCCCGTCACTCTTTCCACCGACGGTTTCGTGCTGCTGGGCCGTGAAGGGTCACCCGGGCTGGGCTTCTACCGCGTCGAGGACTACCAGCCCCCCAGCTGGCCGGACTCCTCCGTACCGAAGCAGGCTCACCTCGAACTGGGCGTGGAGGACCTGGATACCACCCAGGCCAGGCTCATCGCGCTGGGAGCCGTCGAAGCCGAGGTGCAACCGCTTCCCGAGCGGCGGCGAGTCCTGCTGGACCCGGCGGGGCACCCCTTCTGCATCATTCTGTGAGGCCACGCTCTCGTTCCGCCGGCGCAGACCGCGGGCCTTGGGGGTCCGAGTGTCGTCGTTCGCCGGTGCGGTGAGCACGCGCCGGCGCCTCAGCTGTGCTGACTGACGGGGATGTAGTTGGCGTACGCCTCGATGCGGGTGATCAGACCGGTGCCGTCGAAGCCGAAGTGGACCGCGGCATGCACCTCGCCACAGCTGCCGTCGTTCGTTGTCACGCGTACGACGTGCTGCTGGAGGACCTCGCCCGGCTGGGAGAGCTGGCGGAGAATGTCGTAGCGGATCGATTCGTAGGAGCCGATCTGCCGTCTCAGCCCCTCGAAGTACTCATCGAGCGTCTCATCACCCTTGCCGTCGTTGTGCCAGACGGTGGCCGCCTCGGAGCACAGTGCACGCGCGGTCTCCCAGTCGGACTTCTCCAGTGCGCGGAGGTAGGTGATGACCTTGTCTTTGAGGTTCTGGCTCATGGAAGTCCCTTTTCTGATGGAAGCTGCGGGGCGCCGACGGGGCAGGGGGCGGGTCCTGTCCGACCGGACGCTCAGTGTGGCCGACGTGGGGAGCAGCGACTTGAGTCGGTGGACGATTCCCTCGTTTCTCGGGGTGTTGGTCTCTCGGTGACGATGACCAGGCGCCGCCCGGGTTCAGGCGGGCGGCGGGCCGTCGTGGTTCACGATTCCGTACTCCGACGCGAGGTCGGTGTGCTCGGAATCTGCACGTGCGTCGGCGGGTCCTACCGTGTGGAAGAGCCCCTCGACGGCTCCGGGGTTGTTGATGACGAGGACCTCCGCGGTCGGTGTGATCGTCTGAAAGGTGTGTGGGACCAGCCTGGACACGTAGATGTAGGCCCCTGCTTCGGCGTCGTGTACCTCGCACTCGTCCAGCGAGGTCGACCCGACCCAGAACCGGACGCGGCCGGACAGGACCACCCAGCTCTCGTCCTCCCGGCTGTGAGTGTGCAAGGGCGGCGCGTCCTCGCGGCCGACGGTGAGACGCATGACGCTGACCGCCCCGCTCGTCTCGGCGTTGGTCGCCACCTGCTCGATGATGTTGTCGTAGTAGGGGAAGTCCTGGCCGTCGCCTGGGTTTCGTACAAGGGCGATGCTCATGTTGTTGTCTCCTTGCGACGAGCGGCGGCAATGAGGCGGCCGGTTCGTCGAAGCCGATGTGGTTGGCGCTGCGGCGCACGGGTGGAATGCGGCGGCGCGGTCGTACGGCGGGTGTGCCCGCGCGCCACGTGATGAGGGCACACCGGCGGAAGAGCGCACGGTGATGCTTTGAGGCTGCTCGGCGTCACGGCCGGCCGAGCCGTCGGCTCAGGTCGTCGGCGACTGCGGTGGCTGACGGATCCAGTCGGGGAGGAGGGCGTACAGACGGACAGCGATCTCTTCCGGGTCGCAGTCGGTGTTGCCCCCGACGGCGGCAGAGAAGACTCCGTGCACGCCGGAGGCGGTAAACACGTCCTCGACCGAGTTGTGCGGGCCGGATTCCCGCTCGTCGGTGCCGAGGTCGCGCCGAAGAGCGCGGAGCTGCTCCAGGAGAAGGTCGCCGATCCCCATCAGTCCGCTCGGCGATCGCCAGGTCGAAGCCAGCAGGAAGAGGCTTCTGCGCTGCCTGAGGGAGTCGAGCATGGCGTTCAGCGTCGCCACTGCCACGACGGTCGGGTCCGCGCCCATCCGCCGATCGCTGATGTTCAGGTCGTGAAGGGAGCGGAAATCGTCTGCGATCACGAATACCGCCGCCTCTTCGACGGAGTCGAAGTGGTTGTAGAAGGTGGCGCGGTGGATGCCGGCGGCTTCCGAGAGGGCGGAGACCGAGGGGCACGACTGTGTCCGCTGCATGAGGTCGGCAAGTGCATCGGCGATCGCCCGTCGCGAGCGCGTGAAGCGCGGGTCCGCGTCGTTTGCCGGGGGCTGATCACTCACCATGGACGCACTTTACTTCGCGGGTGATCGCAGCGCTTCACCCCCCGGGGCCGCTGGGGCAATCGCCGAGAACCGGCCATCGGCAGGTACGCCAAGGGTGCGTCGCAGGCGCCGGCGAGGAGACCCAGGCTTCGCCTCCGTGCGGCGTGTGGCCGACAGGGCGGCACGGGAAGGCCCGAGTCTCTGCCGCCTCCGGCGACGGCCGCCGTTCGAGCACGGGGATTCACGTCGGACATGTCGCTCCTTCGATCGGGTCGCTCTCGACGCTACCACTATTCGACACCTGTCGTTTAGTGGTCTACGTTGGATCGTGTACCGACCCGCCAAGTAAGGAAGCACCATGTCGACAACAGGCAGCAGCACCTCCACCGCGGCAATCACGGACAAGTTCGCCGTGGTGGAGACCATCTACCGATACGCAGCCGGCCTCGACCTGCGTGACAAGGAACTTCTCTCGTCCGCGTTCACAGACGATGCAGTAGCCGATTTCGGTCCGGCCACGAAGAAGGCCGGTCAGGAGTACCCGCCGGTGGAAGGCCGCGAGACCATCGCCGCAGCCCTGTTGGCCTCGCTCGGTCACCTGGACACCACGCACTCCGTGAGCAACCCGCGCGTCAGCCTGGACGGCGACAGGGCGAGCCTCGAAGCGATCGTGGCGTGCCAGCACCTGCCCCGGGAGGACCACTCCCGCCACGTCCTCATGACCAACCGCTACGACGTCGAACTTGTCAGGAGCGGGGACGTTTGGCCCATCCAGCACGTCACCGTCGACAACGCCTGGACCCAGGGAGACCCCACCGTCCTCGCCGGAATCTAGCTCGATCGGTCATCTCGCCTTCACGAACATTGCTTGCGTTCTCATCTGCTACCGCAGACACGCAGGCACAAATTGAGAGCCTTCAATATGGGGGGCGACGCCCGTACGCGCCGACGCCTTGACATCGGCCCCGAGTGCTCCGCTGCGCGTATTTCAGCCGGGGCGGCAGAGTCGCGCCGGACCGGCTTACAGAGTCGCGAGTGGGACCCCGACGGCGTGAGTTGATGGGCTAAGCGAAAGACTCACTGAGCAGCGTTCGGTGTTAGTCAGGATGCTGATCCTCTGGGTCTCTGACGGCATGAAGGAATTCTTCGTTGGAAGCGCCCCTTGAGGAGGTCTTCATGCCTGAGCCTGGAGCCGTCACTTCCCACCTTGCCGCAGCGGACACACCGGAGCTTGTGCGCGCGCCGGCGGCAACATTCCTTTCGGTGGGCGGCTCGGGCCGCCCGGGGACCGAGACGTTCTATCGCAAGATGGCCTTCGTTGCCGCCGTGGAGGCGGCCCTCCCCGCCACGTTGAGGATGTCTCCATCGGATGCATGTGTCATCGAGATTCTCTACTGGTATCCGAAGCAGGCCGAACCTGTCGAGATCGAAGACTTTTACACCGGTAACAGTGTCGATCTCCTTGAATACCGCATCACCACTCGCGTCGCCGACTCGATCACCCGTGACGCAATTGCGTCAGCCCGCCGTGACGCCGTGGGCAGCGCCGACGATCCCGGTGGCGAAGTGGAGTTGGTTACCTTGCCCGAGACCCTTGTGGTGCAGGTGATGCATCACGGGCCCTTCGGGAACGAGTTCGAAACTCTGGCTCGACTTGGCGCATTCGCCCGTGCGAGGGGCCTTCGGCGCTCCGGCCCGCATCGAGAGATCCACATCGACCCCTTCACCGCACAGACACCGCAGGACGCGTTGCGGACCATCTTGCGTGACCCTGTCGCCTGACCCGCGGGCCTTACCAATGCCACGGTCGAAGCCCACAATGAGATCGCAGAGCGCCCCGTGCTCTCCTCGTGGCGCCGGCCCACTGTCCGGGTTGATGAGGGTGAGGGGCCGATCGAGGGGTGGGCCATCGGTGTCGTGCGTCGTTGACCTCACCCCTGCCTGCCTCAAGCCGTTCGGCGAACCTGCCGGGCGGCCCTTTTGTTGCCGGACTGCACGACGCGCCCCAGGTCGTAGCCGCCGGCCTGGTCGATCACCTCGTGAACGTGTACGGCGCCGACGGGCGGCAGCACGATCGCGGCGTCGTTGCCGCCCAGCTCCAGGCCGCCCGGCTGAGCGAGCGGACGCCGCCCTCCGCGACAGTCTGCCGGTCTCCGTGGAACCAGCGAAGCTGATCATGCCGAAGCCGGGGCCCGGCCTGGGCGGGTCCCGGGCGGCCGGCAGCCGGGGCCGTCGCCCTGGTTACCTCGGCTCCACCGAGATCACCTTGCCGAAGGGGGCCACCACCCCGAAAGCCACCCGCTACATCGACCTCGGCGGCGGCAACCAGGCCGTCCAGAGCGACGACGGCACCATCTCCTTCACTCTCGGAGACCACCACGGCACCGGACAGCTCGCCGTCGACGCGGCCGACCTGTCCATCAGCCGACGCGGCACGACCCCCTTCGGCACACCCCGAGGCCAGACACCCGCCGACTGGCCGGGAACCAAGGGCTTCGTCGGCGGCACCACCGACACCAGCACCGGCCTGACCCACCTGGGAGCACGCGAGTACGACGCGTCCACCGGCCGCTTCATCAGCGTCGACCCCATCATGGACCCGGCCGGCCCCCAGCAGATCAACGGCTACGCCTACGCCAACCACTCACCCGTCACCGGGTCCGATCCCACCGGCCTGTACTGCGACAGCTGCAGCTACAACAACCCCGACAGCGTCTGGGGACCGGGCAGCGGACCCGGCTGCACCGTGGAGAACTGCTACGACAAGGACGGCAAGGTCCTCTACTCCGTCCGCGGGACCAACTCGTCCCAGCCGAGCGGCAAGGCCTCCACCGGATCGGGCCGGAAGTCGAAGCCGGTGGCCGAACCTGAACCGATCTTCCTGGCCGGCGTGCGCATTCCCACCCCGAAGGAGATGAACTACCGCTCCGGCTACCAGGATCTGTGGAACGACTACCAGGCCCAGGTCATGCGCTGGTCCGAGGGACAGTGCCGCTCAGAACCCGGGTCCGACGTGTGTGCCGCAGCCCACGACCTCGGCTGGGTGAAATCCTCCGGCGTCGACCTGCTGGAACTGATCGGCGTGCGAGATGCCATCGACTGCGCCCAGGGCAGCGCCAGCGGATGCCTTTGGACGGCCGTCGGCCTCACGCCCTGGGGCAAGATCGGCAAAGCTGCCAAGCTGCTCAAGGCTGGCAAGCACACCGACGCCGCCAAGCTGGCGACATGTCCTGTACGGCACAGCTTCGTGGCGGGCACGGAAATCGCGATGGCCGACGGTACGCACAAACCCATAGAGCAGGTGAAGGTCGGCGACAAAGTCCTTGCCACAGACCCCCGAACCGGCCAGACACAAGCCCGCGAAGTAGTCGCCACCATCACCAAGGACGACGACAAGCACTACACCCGGCTCACGATCACCACGCCCGACGGCGAAGCCGACATCACCGCCACCGACCACCACCCCTTCTGGAGCCCGAACACCCAGGCGTGGGTGAACGCTGCTGACCTCAAGCCCGGCACCAGGCTGCTCACCGCTGACGGGACGCCCGCGACCATCGGGAGCATCCGTCGATTCAGGGCCGCGGACCGCACCTACGACCTCACGGTCGCCGGGGTGCACACCTACCATGTGGTGGCGGGCGAGAGTCCGATCCTGGTGCACAACTGCGGCGGACGTGTGAAGTCGGCTGACTGGCACCATATTTTCAACCGTCATTCGGTGAGTAGCCGTCACCCCGGAAATAGCCGGTTCATGACGGACAACACCAGTACTATTCGAAATCAGGTGGAGGAAGCTCTGAATTTCGGAGCCCGGAAGTCCAATGGGCTCAAGGGTGGCCATGTCCACGAGTACGACTTCGGTAAGACCGTGGGGTATGACCGTAGCGGTAAGCCGCTTACAGGGATTCGAGTAGTGGTCCGCAACAAAAATATCGTGACCGCATTTCCGATTAAGATGGGGAGTGGCACCCCGTGATCACTTTGAAGTACGTTCTGTCGGACGACCCTGTGGTGATCCGTGAGCAGAAGCGAATGAGTCTAAGGAAGGCTGACCTGGCAGACCTGTGCTACTCGTGCTTCGGAGGTGACCTTGAATTCAGGGTAGGCGGTGCCGACTTCAGCATCATCACAGGGGGCGGCGTGCAAATCCTCGATTTTGCTGTGGAGTTCTTCGCTGCTGCCCGGACGGTGGGCTCGGGTGGGGACGCCCGGATCGCGTTCGCCGGGATGGCCGACGAGATTCACCTCAAGGTCACCGGAGATTTCGTCGGTGTGAGCTGCAATTACGCCGATGGCAGGGGGGAGATCCGTAGGGGGGAGCTTATTGCCGCCAGTCGTAAATTCCTTTCGCAAGTCCTTGATGATCTGGAAACCAGGTATCCGGCCCTCCAGGGAAACAAGGGAATGAAGAGCGTGCGCTCCTGGATCTGAATCGCTCGCTGTGTATCGCCAGTCAGGTTGAGAACCCTTAAGACGGCGTTGTGTGATTATGGCGAAGGGTTCCTGTTTTCCGGGGTGTGGTAACTCTGCGCCTCCGGATATGAGGGTGCAGAGAGTGACGCGTGTGCCCTGCCGGGATATCCCGGCAGGGCACACAGGCCGCCTGGTGGCGATGTCGACGGCGATACTTTGGTTCGAAGGAGCCCTCGCGGTCGCGGGGCACGGTTATCTCCACCGGGCCGACATCGGTCAGTACGGTCTTGGCTCAGGTGCCGTTGCGTGAGTTGCCGCCGTTCTTCACCGCCGGATCGTGCTTGTCATAGCCGAGGTGGTCGGTGATCTCGCCCTCGATGGCCGACTCCAGAAGCCGCTTCGTCAGCTGCTGGAGCAGTCCGCCCTCGCCGGTCAGCTGCAGGCCCTCGGCCTGAGCCCGGCCCACCAGCTCGTCGATCAGCCGGTCGTCCACAAACTTCGACGGCGCCGTCTCAGACGGCTCGACCGGCTCGGTCTCGGTCACGTTGTTGCTGGTCATCGACGCATCTTCCATGATCGGGAGTTACACCGAACGGAACGTTTTACAGTCCCTTTACTGGGCACACCCGGACCGCGGCGGTCCTGACGTCGATGCCGGGCATCGACGTCATGACCTCGGAAAGAGGGTGAGCCTCCAGCAGAGCCTCGATCCGGACCTCCAGCGCCCGGCGTTGTTCGTGGACGGCAGCCAGCGACTTCGCCAGCGACGGGACGATCACATCGAGAGTGCCGGTGCCCGGGACGACGACGGTCTGCTCGTCCAGCGCGGTGAAGATGTCCTCGACCAGCCGCTCGGCCATGCGCGGTGCCCTCGGGCGGACGACCTCGACCAGTCTGCGGCGGCCCGCTTCCCGCAGAGCCTGCGGGGATCCGTAACGCTGGAGGAGCCAGGTCACCGCTTGGTGGTCCAGGCGTGGGCCGAGGACGTGCTCGAGGCTGGGGGGAACTGGGTGAGCAGGCCGCGGATACGGTTGCTGGTGCGGTTGGCCCCGCCGGCGAGGTCCTGGTCGAAACCGACCCGCATGGTCAGCTCGGTGGTGACCTCGTCGGCAAGGTCCAGGGTGCGCCGGGTGTGGGTCATGGTGCGGGCCGCGTCCGTGATGACGACGGCGTCCTTCGCGTCGGTCTTGGCCTCACCGGGGTAGAGATCTGTGATCCGCCGCATCGCGAGTCCGGGCAAGTAGGCGACCTGACAGCCGGCGTCCGGGCGACGGTCAGCGGGAGGGCGCCGATGGACGCGGGCTGATCCACGACCACCAGCACCGTGGTGAACTTGGCCCCGAGCTTGTCGAAGACGGCCCGCAGCTTCGGTTCGCCGTTCGGCAGCGGCCTGTCTTCCCTGCCGGGGTCAGACCGTGTCCGTGATGCGTCTGCTTGCCGACGTCCAGGCCCAGGAAGACGCCCACCAACGCAGTTGGGATTCCGCCCTCGACTACCTCACACCGGCCGAGTTCGAACAGCAGCTGATCACGTCGCGTAACCTCTCGCTCCCCGCATGAAACCCGGTGTCCACTCCCGGGGATCAACCTCAGCCAGCGCCTCCACCTGGACAGTGGTCGTAGCCGGCCCGGTTCCCGCCTCGGATACCGTGTTCCTCTACGGGGTGCCATAACGGAAGTGACGCCCCCCACCGGAGGTAGCCAGCGTATGAGTTCAAAGCGCAGCAAGAATCCAGCCCTGCCCGTACTTGACGACGCATTTCGACTCGCGTCGGTCAAGGACGCCGAAGAGTCCACCCGTGACTTGGCCGCGCGGCTGGCCACCACCGAGCTGCGCCGGGTTTCCCACCCGGGCCGGGTCACCTGGGAGCCCACCGATCAGGCCGAGCCCGTACCGGTCCCGCCAACTGTGGTCGACGGTGACGGGGACCTGTGGCTGCGGGACCGGGGTAACGGCACCTGGACCATGCCCGAGTTCAACCCGAAGGAATTCCCGGCCCGCTGTGGCGAGGTTCTGACGTGGAACCAGCTTGCCCGCGAGTTCGGCCCGCTGACCGCACTGGCCGACGACCGCCGCATCGGCGGCGGCCGCCGCCGCTGACCGCGCAGCCTTCTGGGACAACCACGCAGGCAGCATCGGTATGTCAGACGGCTCGTTCGTACGCGGCAGCGGGGCCGACGGCCCCGGCACCCAAGCGGCGGTTGAGCCCGTAGTCGTCGTCGAGGCGGCCGAGCGAGTCGTCTGCTGTCCCTCTGTACCTTCCTGTGGGACAGGCGCCCCTGCGGCGTCCCACCCACCGCCGCAACTGCCTCTCGCAGGCATCGCCCGCGCTCCGCAGCACCTCATCGACCGTGCCCACCGTCAAGCCTCCTGTCGTCAGCTCCACACGAAACCATGCTGCCCAGGCCGTCGGCGGACTTCGCGGACTTCCTCGCCGCCTACCGGCCCGGCGAGAGCGACCATCGAGGGCGCATCCCGTCCCCGCGCTTCCGCCGGTACCCGGTGGATGAACTTCTGGAGAGGCCGATTGTCAGCCTGGACGTGAAAGCTAACCTCGCCGCGACCCTTGACGATTTCGGTTCTCCTGGAGAGACCGCCTTGTCCATCGCTGACCACCTCGACGAGGCGGGCAAGCGCTTCCGCGTGGTGGCGGAGAGCCTCGCGCAAGGGCAGTCGAGGTCTAGCCTCGCGCTTTCGTGAGATGTCTCTCCGACCAGCGGCCACGCACGTGAAGAGTGTCTCCGACCTGCGAAAATGGAGAAGGCCGAGGGTATCGGTTCCCGTCGCCGGACTCACTTATGAGGTGCACAGCCACCTTCAGTCGTGGCACTGGCGCCCATATGAGAGGTTCATGAGCGATGAGATTGAGCCGCGCACTATTCGTGTCATGGCCGACTACGAGTGCCACCCACTCTGGCTCAGTGGTGAGGAAGCCGGCGATGTATCCCCGGAGGACCTCGCTTTGGCCCTGACATCTGACCTGGCAGAGCGACTGGACAACTGGGCGGCCGAGTATGACCGGACCTTGAACAGGGAGGACCCCAAACTCTCCGGCTTTCCCTCGGAGGACGCTGAGCAACGTTTCGTTCAGGCGGGCGAGGTGCTTGCCCGGCATGTTGCGAAGCAGTTGGGTCCGGCCTGGACGGTGAGGTACTTCGATCCGAGAGTCCACGCAGAACGGGCCATTCCGCACTCCTAGCCTCACGCTGCCACAGAGCGCTCTGTTGGCGGCCCTGCATGCAGAAGAGTGCCTCTGACCTGGGACAATTGGGCTTTTCTAGGATCCAGATCGTCGCGTGGAAAGAAGCACTCCTCAGGTGAAGAAGCGCATCGAGTCCTATCCTCGTGTCCACATCGAAGGCGGTGGCCGGGCGGTGGTCTCCCAGGCCGGAGGGGTGCTGCTGGTCGAGACGGTCCGCAAGAGCGGCCTGGACACCGCAATATCGGCGGCGCTCGCACCGTGGCGGCGTCCTCGGGCGGTACATGATCCGGGGAAGATCCTGCTGGACGTGGCCCTGGCGGTCGCGCTGGGCGGGGATTGTCTGGCGGATGTCGCGACGCTGCGGGCCGAGCCGGCCGTGTTCGGGCCGGTGGCCTCCGACCCGACCGTCTCCCGGCTCATCGACAAGCTCGCCGCGGCAGGCCCGAAGGCTCTGACCGCTATCCGGTCGGCACGGGCCGAAGTACGCGAGCGGGCCTGGGGGCTGGCCGGCACATCGTCGCCGGATACCACCGGGCAGGTGATCGTAGACCTGGACGGAGTACTGGTTCTGGCCCACTTCGACAAGCAGGACGCGGCCGCGACCTGGAAGAAATCCTACGGACATCCGCTCATGGGCTTCGTCGACCATGGTCGCGGCGGCACCGGAGAGCCGGTGGCAGCCCTGCTGCGGCCCGGGAACGCGGGTAGCAATACCGCTGCCGATCACGTCACCGCCACCCAGCTCGCCCTGGCCCAGCTTCCCAAGCGATACCGACGAGGCCGCTCCACCTTGATCCGCACCGATTCCGCCGGCGGCACCCACGAGTTCGTCGCGTGGCTCGCGAAACGCGGCAGGTGGCTGTCGCACTCGGTCGGGATGACCATCACCGACGCCATTCACCAGGCCGTCCTGAGGGTTCCCGCCTCCGCCTGGACACCAGCTGTCGAACCGGGAGGCGAGATCCGCGACGGCGCCTGGACCGCCGAACTCGACGGTGACGTCCTCAAGGGGTGGCCGAAAGGAATGCGGCTGATCGTCCGCAAGGAACGCCCCCATCCAGGCGCCCAGTTGCGCCTCACCGACGCCGACGGACTGCGGCTGACGTGCTTCGCCACCAACACCACCAACACCACCGACATCCCGATCGCCGCACTCGAACTACGCCGCCGCCAGCGAGCCCGCGCCGAGGACCGTATCCGCAACGCGCGCGCCACCGGCCTGCGGAACCTCCCCCTGCACGACACCGCGCAGAACCAAATCTGGCTGGAGATCGTCCAGCTCGCCCTCGACTTGCTGGCCTGGCTGCCGATGCTCGCCCTGACCGGCAAACCCCGCCTCTGGGAACCTCGCCGCCTTCGACTGCGGCTGTTCTCCGCCGCCTCCCAGCTCGTCACCACCGCCCGCCGCCGGCACCTGAGATTCACCCGCCACTGGCCCTGGACGGATGTGATCACCAGCGCAATCCAGCGACTCGACGCACTCCCCAACCCTGGCTGACCAGCCGCAACCGCCCATCCCGACGAACTCGAACCACCCACCGGAACTGTGGAACCCGGCGCACACCCGACACGACAGCCGGGCCACCTGCCTGCCCGTCACCGACCTGACAAACCGAAACAGACCGCCGGAA
Organism: Streptomyces sp. NPDC005791; assembly: GCF_042871485.1. NCBI lineage: Bacteria > Bacillati > Actinomycetota > Actinomycetes > Kitasatosporales > Streptomycetaceae > Streptomyces > Streptomyces sp. NPDC005791. Next base: position 250,997 of record NZ_JBIAIP010000012.1, on the reverse strand, counting down.
AATCCGACGACCCATCACGAAAGATCGAGGCTAGGCGGGGGACCAGCCGCGCCACTTGGGCACTTCTTTTACGCAGGGTTGCGGCCGCGCTCTGTGAAGTGGTCGAGGGGAAAACGTGCCCAAGCCTGATCTGGAAGAGTGCCCCCAGGACGTCGTGCGGGATGCGCGGGGCTGCGGCGGACAGCGACGACGCACAAGGCCCGGGACGACCATCAGGGAGAGCGCGGAACTATGTGAGGGCCTGATATCCCGCTCCCGGGCGACACCTCGGCCGACTCCGCTCGTAGCAGAGCGTGACTGTGCCGAACAGGAGGAGAGGCGGTAACGGAGCTGGCAGCATGCACCACGGGTGAGCCATGGGGTTGGCAGTCTTGCAGCGGGTGGGCCGTCTCCTACTGCAGGCACCGGGGCTGCCTGTAGCCGTGCGGTACGCACCGCACCGCATTGCCGTTGCCGGGGATCGAGGCGGATGCAGCAGGATCCAGCAGGGTGCGAATGTCCGTCTCTGTGGCGTTTCCGCAGGTGAGACGCGTCACCGGTTTGGGTTCGAGTCCCACCCGCCCCACCGAGCATCCCCAGGCAGAATCGTTCTGACCTGGGGAAACGCGTTCTGTGGGGTCATTCTGCGTGTGGCGGTCGCCTCACGGTGGTGTGGCGAACGCGGGTCCTCGCGCGTCGAAGATGAGCTCCGAACAGCTTTGACCTGGGGTTTTGTGGCCAAGCCTTCGTGGGAGCGTCGTGGAATGCTCCCACGGTTGCCTCGGCTTGAACGGCGAGATGTTCCGCACCCGTGAGGCATCGTCCAGGCCGTCACGGCGGCTGCTTCAGTGGGCTGCCCTGATGAGCGTGGGCAGCCCACTGCGCAGGAGGTCGCGCTGCGCCTGGGGGGCAGCGCACGCGTAATGGCTGGGGTGGCCGCCGCTTGAGGGTGTGCTGGGCGGGGTGAGGGGTTGGCGGTTTACGCCTGGACGTCCCGCTCGCGGTAGCCGGTCGCGATGAGGGTACGGAGGCGGTCGAGCGACTCTTCCTCCATGCCGGTGCCCTTGATCCAGGCAACGGAACAGGCCGCGAGGAACAGGTCGTGCCCCCGCACCGACGCGCGTATGTGCCCCGCGCCCTGCGCCGCTTCCACGTACTGATCGGTGGCGGTGATGAGGATGTCGCAGGGGATCGTGAGCGGATTGTCCGGCTCCTGGGCCCTGGCCGCGGCCATGAGCGGGTCCGGCAGCCCGCTGAAGGCGCTGAAGTACTCCTCCATCGCCCGCAGCCACTGCTCCAGCGCCTCGGCGGCGTCGCCAAGGCGTTCGATGTCCGCCTGGCGAGCCACCAGCTCCTCGGAGCGTGTCTGCAGTACGGCCGCCAGCAGTGCCTCCCGGGTGGGGAAGTGCCGGTACAAGGTGCCGGGCCCGACGCCCGCCTCCTTGGCCACCGCCTCGAGCGAGGTGCCGACCCCATGCTGCAGGAAGTGACGCTGCGCGGTCTCGAGAAGGGCCGCACGGTTGCGCTGGACATCCGCGCGGGGCTTACGCCCCCGCTGCTCACTCACGCTCATGCGCCTTCCAAATGACGACAACCCTGTGGCCGCTCAAAAACGGAAGCGGCCTCCGCACACATTGGAAAGTAAAGCGGAGGTGGCATCCGGTCAAATGGGCCACGTCTTTCAGGAGCCGGAATCCGCTCTTGAAACACGAAGAACGGCTCTACGCGGCAGGAGGCTCGCCCGCAACCGGGATTCCTCGGTGGAAGAAGCCAACCGGCCGCTCACCGGCGTCTGCGGTGCAGCGCCGTGCGCCATCTTGGCGGTGCACGCACGAACGCGCCGTGTCCACAGGTGTCATCCGATGGACGCGGCACGATCGGTGTGGACACCTGGTTCAGCGCTGGATCGGCATCGACCAGCAGTTGGAGGTGGCCGCCTTGCCGGCGAGGCGGTCGGTCAGCCAGGAAATGGCGTCGCCCTGGTCGGTGATGAGGGGCACGAGGTGGTTGGTGAGGATTTTGTCGCCGAGGTTGGGCAGCATGATGGCGTCGTACGTGACGTTGGCGCCCTTGTTGCACCAGTCGACGGCCAGCTGCCGGGCCTGCGAGTGCGGAACGATGTCGTCCTGGACACCGGTGGCCAGACGCACGGGTCCAGTCGGCTTGAGCCTGCCGATCCGCTGCTTGTCCAAGGCCGCCTTCGCGCGGGGGTCGGCGGCGATGATGTCCCCGATGGACTTGCCGTTGGTGGTCCACTTGCTGCTCTTGGTGAAGCCGTACCCGAAGAGCGCGTCGCCGACGCACATGGTCGACGCGTCCGTCAGGGCGGCCTTGCCGGTGGAGCTGATGTTGGCGTCGACGACCGCACGCAGGTCCGGGTCGGCCTGGGCGAAACCGCTGATGGACCAGGCGAGCGCGCCGGCGAGCGCGCTGCCGTCGATGCCCTTCATGACCGAGGTCAGGTCGGCCGGGGGTGCGCCGGCGTAGGTGCCGGCGAGTGCGACGTCGGGTGCGTAGGAGGGCTGGAGTTCGGCTGCGGCGGCGCTGGCTCCGCCGCCCTGACTGTATCCGTAGAGGCCGGTGCGGGATGCTGCGGTGACCGATGCTCCGGGGACGGTGCGGGCGGCGCGCGCTGCGTCGAGCAGGGCGTGTGCCTGGTCAAGGCGGTTGACGTAGGTGTGCAGGCGGTCGGTGGTGCCGAGGCCGACGTAGTCGGTGACGACCACGGCTGCCCCGGTGGACAGGATGCGGTAGATCGCGAGGGCTTCGTAGCCCACGGACACCGTGTCGCCGTTGAGGGTGAGCGGGTTCTGCAGGGCGAAGGACGGGGCGCACTGGTCGCCCTGGCCCATGGTGCCCGAGGCCACCGCGACCAGAGGGCGCGGTCCGGTTCCCTTCCAGACGGCGGAGGGTTCGATGTAGGCGCCGGTCACGGCGACGGGCAGACCGGCCGAGTCGGTGGACTTGTACATCAGGCGGGTCGCCGTTCCTGGCATCGGTCGGCCGTCCAGACCGGGGATGCTCAGTCCGAGTGGCAGGGGTCCCGTGCGTATCAACGCGCCGTTTTTGGAGGGGAGTTGGGTCGGTGGCGTGCAGAACGCGGGAATGGTGACGCCGCGGGAGACGACGGGTTCGGGTGCGGCGGCCGAGGCCGGTACCGCCGACAGGCCGGCGCAGACCGTGCCTGCGGCGACGACCCCGGCCAGCAAACGGAGCCCCGGCTTGGTGGCGCGACCGGTCGCCGCGGCGGGAGCGGGGAGGGCGGAACGGGAACGGGTTCTCTTGCGGCTCATGGAATGCTCCTCGTTCGTCGTTTAGATGATGGTGTCGATGTCGTGCGCGATGATGGCGTCCATCGCCCGTTCGGCCACGGCGGCGATGGTCATCGAGGGGTTGCAGGCGCCGGTGGTGCCGGGGATCAGTGCCCCGTCGAGGACGTACAGGCCGCGCTGGCCCTGGACGCGGCCTTCGAGGTCGCAGACCGTGCCCATCGGGGCGCCGCCGAGCGGGTGCCAGGTGCTGTTGACCAGGGCGTTCGTGTCCGTGAGGACACCGAGCCCCTTGGATACCTTGGTGACGCGCCGCTGGATGGTGCGGTGGCTGGCGGCGTCGCCGCCCAGGGGCCAGTGCAGCGATACGGAGTCGGTGGCGGCGTCGTATCGGAACCGGCCGCGGTCGGCGCTCACCCCGAAGCCGACGAGCATGGTCGTCCGGGAGTTGAGGCCGAGGGGCGGGAGTGAGGCCTGGATGATGGTGTTCGCCGTGGCGGGGTCGTCCCACGCCTTGCTGCCGTAGACGACCGGGCCGCCCTGCTCGGCCCCGAAGTCCTCCTGAAGGTTGGTCCAGGCGTAGATGCGGTCTCCGTTGGTCCCCCACCCTTCGCCGAGACCGTCGGGCAGGTCGGGGATGGCACCGGTGGCTCCCGCGCGGACGAGGAGCTTGCTGGTGTTCATGCTGCCGGCCGCCATGACCAGGGCGCGGGTGGAGAGGACTTTCTGCTCCAGGGCGCGGCCCGTGTCGTCGGTCCGGTCGACGTGCACCTCCCAACGGCCGTCGGCCGCCCGGGCCACGGAGGTGACGTTGTGGTGGGTTTCGACGGTCACCTTCCCCGTCGCTTCCGCCTGGCTGAGGTAGGTCACGTCGACGGAGTGCTTGCCACCGTTGTTGACGCCGAGCGCACAGTCCCCGTTCGTGTAGGACGGCTTCATCTCCCCGCGCAGCTCGGCCAGGGCGTAGTCCCAGTCGATGGGCATCGGGATCTTCTCCAGGCCGTACCCGGCCCTGCGCACCCGCTCGGCGAAGACCCGCGCAGCGTAGTAGTTCGACGCGCTGACCAGTTCGTCCGGTGCCGTGGCCGCCCGGAGCATGTTCGCGACACGCGGGTAGTGGATCTCGTTCATGCGTCGGTAGTCGAGTTCCTGGGGCAGCCAGGTGTTGAAGACCGCTTCGGAGGGCTGAAGTGTCATGCCCTGGTAGACGAGGGAACCACCGCCGACCCCGGCCGCGCAGACGCCGAGGATGTTCTGTCCGAGTATCGGCTCCAGCAGGCCCACGTAGGGCCCGAAGTTCAGTGGTGTGCCGATGAGTTGGGCGAGCGGGCGGACGGCTGCAGGGAGTGTGCCGTACCAGAGTGCCCGTTTGTCGAGGCCGGATACGCGGGGGAAAGTCTCGGAGTTGGGCCCGGTCGGCCAGCGCCGGCCGCGTTCCAGGACGGTGACCGGCACGCCGGCCTGCGCCAGCCGCAGCGCGGCCACACCGCCGCCGAAGCCCGAGCCGATGACGACGGCCCGGTGTTCCTCGCGGGCCAGTCTCACCCGGTTCGGCCCGGAGGCTGCGGCGGCGGGGGAGGGGAGGGCGCTTGCGGCTGCGAGTCCTGCGGTAGCGGTGAGCAGGGCACGCCTGCTGGGAGTGGACATGAGCGGCTCCTTGGGGTGGGGTGGGGCGCCGTTCGATCAGTGGGGTATTCGAGCTGCCCAGGCTGGGCGGATCCTCGGTGGTCGGTGTCGCCTGAACTTGGAGCTGTCCGGTATGACCAGGCACGCCACATGCCGTGCGCAGCAACGCTGTTACTCGCTGGTCACTTACGGCAGCGTAGGTCTCTGTGTCAGTGAGAGACAAGATGTCTGCATGCGCCATTTCCGAAGGGGTCGCTATGCTGCGGGGCGGGACGGAAAGCGGGGACCTGAGGGTGGACGAAGCGCCAACCGCGATACGCGGGACGTTGGTTCAGGAAGATGCCGTGCCGTCGCTTGCCGAACGGCGCAAGGCGGCACTCCGCTTCGAGATCGCCGCCGAAGCGGTCAGGCTGTTCGCCGCGCAGGGTGTCACCGGGACGACGGGTGAGCAGATCGCCCGCGCCGTCGGCATCTCCTCCCGCACCTTGTGGCGCCACTTCCCCACCAAGGAGAGCTGCGTCCTGCCACTCCTCTCCGCAGGACTCGACGTCGCGGTGGACCGACTGCGCCACTGGCCGGTGGAGGAGGATCTGCTGGACTTCGTCGCGGATTCCTTCCGTAGCGGCGAATTGCCCGCGGTGGCTCCCGTCATCCTCGACCTGATCCGTATGACCACCACCGACCCGGCCCTGCGTGCCGTCTGGCTCCAGGCCCACGACGACGCCCTGCCCGTCCTGGCTCAACTTCTTGCCGAGAGGTCCGGCAGCAGCACCGACGACCTGAGAATCAGAGTGCACGCCGCCACCCTCAATGGCGCACTGCGAGCGGCTTCGGAGGACTTCGCCCGCCGGTTCGCGGACGATCCGGACGCAGCCGGCAGTGAGATCGCCACATGCCTGCTCGCCGCCCTGCGCGCGGCTTCCGAAGGTCTCCCCTACTGACTGAGGCTCCTGTCCGCGATCTCGCAGCATCGCAGGACTCCGGTGCGGCCCAGACGATATCCGGGCTTCCGTCGGGCCGGCCGCTCGTGCTATCTGCTGGGGGCTTCACCGCACCGATGCTTCATTACGGTGCGGTGACTCTCTGCGGCAGGTAGAGCGCGTAAGAGCGGAGCTGCCCCTCGAACCCTGGGGTGACTTGAAGATACTGAAAGGCGACAGTTCCCTCAGCCCCACGGGAGGGTCCAGAGAGTCAGTGCGGCAAGGGCGACGTGGTGTGGCGAACGCCTAACCGATTCCCCTCCGGGCGGGATCGAGGGGGGACGCAGCTGGAAGGAAACGGACGGTTATGTCCGCTGTTTCGGTATCGTCGCAGGTGGGAGGCGTCACTCTCATGGGTTCGAGTCCCACCCGCCCCACCAGCTTCACCCTGCGGAAACGTTCTGACCTGCGGGAACGTGGATTTCTCGGGGTTGGGTGTCTCGAATCGGATCGGCGAAGGTGTGGCGCTTTACCTCCCCGTGAGGTTCAAGAGGCCTGTGACCCGGGGTTTTGTTCGAGTCTTCGGTGGGGTGCGTGGTGAAGGCTCCCACGGCCGTCGAGGGAGACGTCGCACCCCACCCATCCCCACCCCAGCGCATCGGCTCGACCGTGCCTCCAGGAAGCGGGGCCGGTGCTCGGAGAACTGTTCGCGAGGGCCACGGGCGAGGGGGCCGACCCGAAGTCATCACCGTCCCACCTCCCTGTGAAGCGCGGAGGCGGCAGGCGGGACGACCCGTCGTCTGGCAATGCGCCGTCCTCACGCCCTGGTTATGGTTACCGAAGGAAGAAGGCCAGAACGCGTCTCCGACCGGCCGACGGTCGGTGACGGGGCGTCGTCAGCCTCCGAAGGCCCTGACCATCGGGTCGTCGGCGGCTCTCCTCTGAGCGTCGCGGAACGGGAGGAGTACGAACGGCTCCGCGAGTCGGCCGGGGTGCGTCACCGGCGCCTGCGCTATGCGGCTACCTCCGTACTGCTGCTGCTGGCCTTCCTTCTGGCACCGCTGGCCGTGGTGGCGGCCTGGGTCGACTCCGAGGTCTCCGACACCGACCGGTACGTCCGGACCGTCGCCCCGATCGCCACCGAGCCCTCCGTACAGAACACCGTGACCGACCGGCTCACCAAGCGCGTGGTCGACGAGGTCGACGTCGCCGCCTTCACCGCAGCCGTCGGTCGGACGTTGCAGCGGGAAGGGGCGCCCCCTCGGGTGGTCGAGGGGGCAGAGGCGCTGACCGGACCCCTGACCAGTGCGCTCGACTCGGCCGTCCACGACATCGTGAACAAGGTGGTGACCAGCGACCAGTTCACCGACGCGTGGGACGACGCCAACCGGCAGGCCCACGCTGCCGTGGTCAAGGTCCTCACCGGTGAGGGCGGCAGTGCCGTCCAGGCCGGTGACGACGGCATCGACCTGAACCTCGGCGTCGTCATCGACATCGTCAAGCAACGACTGGCGGACGCGGGCTTCGACCAGGTGGCGAAGATCCCCGACGTCGACAAGACGATCACCCTGTTCGAGACCGACGAGCTGAACGAAGCCCGGGATGCCATGCGTCTGCTGAACGTGCTCGGTGTGCCTGGCTCCCGGTCCTGGCCCTGGTCCTGGCGGCGCTCGCCGTCCGGAGTGCACCCGCACCCCGGGTCGCCCTGATGGCCGCGGCCATCGGGGTCGGAATCATGATGATCGGGCTGCTTGTCGGCCTCGCCGTGATGCGCCAGGTCTATCTGGACTCCGTTCCCACGTCCGCCCTGCCACAGGATGCCGCGGCCGACATCTACGACACCTTTGTCCGCTTCCTGAGGAACAGCACGGCTACGGTCCTGGTCATCGCCGTGGTCACCGCGCTGGCCGGCTACCTGTACGGGCCCGGACGCGGGGCCCGATGGGTCAGAGGGGGAGCGTCGAGCGGAACCGGGGCGACGGGCAGATCCATGGCACGGCACGGTCTGCGCACCGGCGCCACCGGCCGTTGGCTGGGCGCGCACAGCAAGTGGACCAGTGGCATCGTCGTTGCTGGCGGCACACTCGCCCTGGCCCTGTGGAACTACCCCACCCCCGGGGCCGTGGCGCTGGTCCTCGGCATCGTCGTCCTCGTCCTGGCTCTCCTCGGCATCCTCGCCGCGGCCTCCGGCCCAGCCGGACAGCCGGCCGCCGGCGACCAGCCACAGCCGGTCATCCGCCCGGGGTAGCGCACTTCGGGAGTGCCTCGCCCGACGCACTCCCGAAGACGTACGGAACCCCAACCACCGGAAGAGGAGTCGGAACACCCCACAGACGAGGAGCAGTGACGACCGGCCCGCCCGGAGCGCGCTGCCCCGACCGGGCCAGGCCACGGGCTCTCGGCCCTTCCTCCCGTACGCGCGCCGGAAACTCGACGCGGACGACACCACACAGGAGAAGCAATGGACAGCTACGTGAACCTGGCCTATGACTACCCGGTCCTCGGAGCCTTCTGGACGATCATGTGGATCTTCCTCTGGGTCATATGGATCTTCCTGCTCTTCCGTGTCATCACCGATGTCTTCCGCGACGACTCCATGAACGGATGGGCCAAGACAGGATGGCTGATCTTCACGATCGTCCTCCCCTTCCTCGGCGTCTTCGTCTACCTCATCGCCCGTGGCAAGGGCATGGGCAAGCGCGAACAGGATCACACCAGGGCCAAGATGGACGAGATGGACCGCTACATCCGCCAGACCGTCGGCACCACCGGCCAGGCCGGTGAGGCGGACCAACTCGCCAAGCTCGCGGAGATGCGGTCCCGCGGCGACATCTCCGACGAGGAGTTCCGCCGGGCCAAGGAAAAGGTCCTCCACTCATAAGTTCCGCGCCGGGCACGGCCATCGGCCCGAGCCCGAGGAGGGGCGGAGCACGGGCCGGGTCGACGGCCAGGGGCGTTGCCGCCGCGTCCACGACGACGCAGCGGGGAGGACCTGACCGGTGCCGGCATCCTTCGCCTGTGCCCGGCCTCGCCCGTGACCCGCTCCGCTTGGGCAACGGCGGCGATCGACACCGGACGCGTGCCACGCACCGTGGCGTCGGCCTTACCCCTGACCGCCAGGAGGCTCCATGCCCAGAAATTCCGGGGCGCGCGGTCGCCTCGTACAGCGCTGGTCCGCACGGCTCGCCCTCGCGGCAGGGGTCGCCGCGGTGGTGATCCTTCTCGTGTTCGCCGGAGTCAGGAGCATCGCGCTCCTGGGTGCCGGGCTGGCAGGGCTGGTCATATCGGCAGCGAGCCTGTGGTGGGCACTGACTCTGCGTGGCATCGGCAGACTGCTCGCCTTCACCCTGGCCGCCGGCGCTCCGCTTGCAGTGATGGCGCTCTACGCATGGGCGGAGTTGCTGTGGGTCGTACTCGTTTCGCTCACCTCGTGGGCTCTCGGGGTTTCCATCGGCGTAGCGGCACTCAGCATGGACCGCGAGCAAGCCGGCCTCCCGGAGGTGCGGACCGCTCCTCCCAAGCGCCCCTGCCTCATCATGAATCCACGATCAGGCGGTGGAAAGGTGGGGAAGTTCCATCTCAGGGAAATGGCCGAGGCGCTCGACGCCGACGTCCTCCTGCTGGACGCAGCTCATGAGCAGGATGTGGTGGCTCTCGCCGACAAGGCGGTCGAAGACGGCGCCGACCTTCTCGGAGTCGCAGGCGGTGACGGCACACAGGCCCTGGTCGCCGGAGTCGCCGCGAGGCACGGCATTCCCTTCATGGTGATCTCGGCCGGAACCCGCAACCACTTCGCCCTGGACCTCGGTCTGGACCGGGACGACCCGTCGACCTGCCTGGACGCGCTCACCGATGGCGTCGAACTCCGCGTCGACCTCGGTTTCATCGGCGAGCGAGCCTTTGTCAACAACGCGTCCTTCGGCGCCTACGCGGCCGTGGTGCAAAGTCCCGCCTACCGTGACGACAAGGTCCGCACCACCCTCCAGACACTTCCCGACCTGCTGACCCGCCGACGCGGTCCCCGACTGACCGTCCGCACTGGGGACACGGCCATCGACGGACCCCAGGCCGTGCTCGTCAGCAACAACCCCTACCGGATGGGCGATCCCGCCGGTCTCGGACGCCGTGAGGCGCTGGACTCGGGTGCCCTCGGCGTCCTGGGCGTCAGTGTCGACAACGCTGCACAGGCAGCCGAGTTGCTCGCGGGCAGACACGCGCCCGGCCTCACCGCCCTGACCGCCCAGGAGGTCGTCATCGACGCGGACGAGCCCGAGATCGATGCCGGGGTCGACGGTGAGGCGCTGACCCTCCCCACCCCCGTACGATGCACGATCCGACCCCGGGCCCTGCGTGTACGGGTACCGCGCCACCGACCTGGCGTTCTCCGGACCAGGGCTCCCATGGACTGGCGGCGGCTAGGAAAGCTGGCGCTGAGCTGAGAAGCCGTCGTCCTTGCGGGCGTCGTCGAGCACAGGCCGACGCCTCGCAGGCGGCCGCGTCGGCGCGATACGCGGGCTTCGGTCGAGCTGGAGAAGCCTGTAACAGGCCCGTCTGTGAACGCCACCGGCTGACTGGCACACAACTCAGTGAAGCTTCCCCTTGATCGTGGACACCTGGAGACTGGGACCTGAAGTTCCAGAGGAAGTAGCACCAGGTGGGAAACAAGCACACGAAGCGGTACACCGAGGAGTTCAAGCGGGACGCGATCGCGCTCGTCGACTCCTCGGGCAAGACAGTCACCGCGGTCGCCCGGGAGCTGGGCATCAGCTCGGAGTCCTTGCGCGGCTGGTACCGCCGGACCAAAGCCGACCGGGGCGAGGACGCTCCGGGCGAGCTGACCAGCGCCGAGCGCGACGAACTGCGCCGGCTGCGCAAGGAGAACCGCGAGCAGCAGCAGACGATCGAGATCCTGAAAAAAAGCGACCGTCCGACGCCGAGAAGGCCGCAAAGAAAGACGCCTCCAGCCAGTCCCCCCTGGGCTGCCGTGTGAAGCACTGCGACACCAACCACGGCAGGTGGTGCACCAAGAGTCGTGTAGCGCAGTTCTTCGACGGGGACTACATCCCCAGGGTGATCCACACCCGGAACCCTCCAGACTGGATGCGGCGCATGAACCGCTGGACCGGTGGCGTCATGTACTACAGCTACGTGTGGCGTGGAACGTACGGCAGTTGGTGCGGCTGCGGGCCCTGATCCCGCCCGCACGCTGAGATGAGTTCCTGAAGGAGGGACCGGCCTGCCCGCACGGCGGCCGATCCCTCTTTCGCTCTGTACCCTGCCGCCATGAACAGGCGCAGACAGAAGAAACTGTCGAGAAAACTTGTCGAAGCGGCCAGGTTCGAGGTGGTCGGCGCGGTGCGCGCACTCATGCTGGCGGGCGCCGACCCCAACTATGCCGACACCGACGGAAGCACCCCGCTGTACGCGGCCGCGGTCGGCGGCGCCGCGGATGCCGTGGCCTGCCTACTGGACGCGGGCGCCTCCCCGGACGTCGAGAGCCGCGACGAAACGGAGGGAACGCCCTTGTGCGCGGCCGCCGCTTGGGGCCACGCCGACGTGGTGCGGCTGCTCCTCGCCCACGGCGCAGACCCTGATCTGCGCGAGGACGACGGCGAGGGCCTTTCCCCGCTCGAGTGGGCGAGGGAGGGCGACCACACCGAGACGGCCGAGATTCTCCTCGCGGCCGGAGCACGGTCAGACGGCCGCTCCTGACCTCGGTCCCCCGGCGATCATCCCCAGGTCTAGACGTCCACCGACGCCACCGGAATCGGCCCGTACACGTGCGGCACCCAGGCATGGTGGCTTCCTGCGTCGAGATGGGCGCGCTGCGCTGCATTCCGATCAACGTGTGGAGGACCTGCAGGAAGGGGTCGCTCACATACCACTCGAGTCCGGGCAGGTGCAGGCAGGCCGCGCTGATGAGGAGCCACTTCGACCAAGACTCCAAGGACGGCTACCGCGACTATCAGGGCACGATCCCGGTCCTCGTCAACTACTCTGACCCGCCTCCAGCAGCACGGCCCCCTGAGCGACGGCGCCGCAGCGCCCCGGGTGGCTCAAGCTACATCGCGGCAGCTGCGGCGCATCAGGATGCCATGGACCGGCTCCGGGAGTTGACGGACCGCCTGGAGGCAGAGTTCGGTCCTGTATCGGCCGAGGAAGAGCAGACGGCGCTGGAGCGCATCGCGACCGTCGACGACTGGCACGACGAGCGGCGCTCGCCCGGCGCCGCGGCGTGAGCCCTTCGAAGCGCGCCGGTGTTCCATCTGCTCGCAGGCGCGCCTTCGTCCTCGACTCCCAAGCCTTGTCGATGACAGTCCAGGGCGACCGTCGGATGATGGCCTTGGTGAAGGCGGCTCCGCGCCTGGACATCGCTGTTGTCACCAGCGCGCTCACCACGCTGGAGGCGTGGAACCCTCAGCTGGGTGCGCGCCAAGGGCTGTGGGACTGGGCGCTGTCCCGGATAGATGTGGAGCATACTGATGACCAGGTGATCTCCCTGGCCCGCGGCATGCTGAAGACCGCCGGGCTGCACGGGCACAAGTACGCCATTGACGCCGATTTGGCTGCGGTAGCCGTCAGGACTGCGGAGCGCGGCTTCGAGGTCACTGTCTTCACCTCGGATGTGGACGACATGGACAAGTTTCTGGCGGGCCATCGCATTCGGGTGGAAAGAGTCTGATCGCAGACGCAGGCCCTCGCCCGTTTCGGCTGGGGCGGAGAGTGGAGGGACGCGTCCCCGGGTGCTTCACCGGAAACGGTCGTCACAACCCGCTTTTGGTTCGGATGAGCTTCGAGGGAGTCCATCGGAATTGCGCACTCGTCCACGGGCCGCCCTCGGTTGGACCGGCCGCCGGGTGCCGGCAAAAGACGCACCTCGCCACGGAGCGTCACTTCGTAGGGTCAAGAGGGGGACAGCTCGGCCGACCGCTTTGCAGTCGTGTTCGAGATGTCGTTGGCCCGCTTCAGCTCGGCGATCCCTTTCTTCATCGCCTTGATCTGCACGGATTCCTCCGTGGTCGTCCCCGGACGCCGCCCGAAGTCGATCTCGTCCCGCTTGACCCAGTTCCGCAGGGTCTCGGCCGAACCGATGCCCAGCTTCTGGGCGACCGCCTTCAGCGCGGCCGACTCGTTCGGATGGTCACCACGAACCTCGACGACCATACGGACCGCTCGTTTGCGCAGCTCAACGGGATGGGAGGAAGGGCTTGCCATGACTCAATCCTTATACGGAATCGAGTCTCTACCGAACCCGGAACGGTTCAGTTGACCGAACCGGCCTCCATGTAGGGTCGGATGGCCACCGTGACATCCATGTCGAAGGCGTTCGCCCCCGCCGCGGACGGCAGGCCCAGGGCCCGGTCGAACGCGCGGCTCAGGGGGCCGCAGCCACTGGTGTCCGGGGCGGCGAACTCCGCGTCCTTGGCACCGAAGGCGACAACTAGAGGGTCCCTGGATATCACCCGAGTGGGATCGGTGTCCTTGAGTACCAGGTGGACCGCGTCCTCATCGCTGCCCACCGAGCAGCCCGACCACGGCAGGGCCGGCAGCCCGTGCGTCGAGCCTATGGCGAACTTGATGTCGAATTCGCCGCGCCGGGTGTCGTCGGACAGGAAGTCCGAGTAGCCGCCGTACTGCGGAGTCAGGGTCAACGGGGTGCCTCCCGCCCGGATTGGCGCAGCGGTCATCGCCCCGAAGGCCTGGCGGAATTCACCGTCCACACGGCCTTCCGCAAAGGTGATCTTCATAGGTTCGGTGAGCGGCTCGTCGATGGCGCCCATGCGCAGATGCCCTGTGGCGTGCATGACCTCACAGCGCCAGGTCCCGGGGTCCGCACCCGCGGGCAGCTCTTCGACGGCCGGGCAAGCGGAGAAGTCGAACTCGGGCAGATCCGCGGCCTGTTCAGCCCCATGCACGGGCACGGCACCCAGGGCGAGTCCGGCAAGTAGGGCCCCCGCAGTAGCACTTGTGAAGCGGCGGACTATGCGATTCAAGGTCATGCGGTTCGGCGTCATACGCCACAGCATTGCAGAGATATCTCTGCAGAGGAAGGTCTGCAGAGAAAAGGCTGTTATCTGGATAGACTGCCGCCATGACGAAAGAGCGAAGAGCGGAAGCCGCAGGGCGGCGCGCGGTCGACAGCGCCGAGATGCTCAAGGCCCTCTCGCACCCCCTGCGCCTGCGTATCCTCCGCCACCTCGGCGCGGCGGGCCCTGCCACCTCGACCACGCTGGCCGCCGCCCTCGGCGAGAACACCGGGACGCTCAGCTATCACCTGCGCATGCTGGAGCGCAGTGGCCTCATCGAGGACATCCCTGAGCGCTCCACCGGGCGTGAGCGCTGGTGGCGTGGGGTGCGCGGGCTCGACATCCGCAGACCGCCGCAGGGTGAGCTGACGGAGGCCGAGCGCGCCTTGTCGGCCGAGCTGGACCGGATGAGGATGGAGGAGGACGTCGAGCTCGCCCGGCAGTTCACCGCCGCACAGACGGAGTCCGAAGGCTGGATGCGGGGTTCACGCAGCCTCATCCACCTCACGAAGGGTGAGCTGGACGCATTCCATGACGACTATCTGGCCCTGCTCGGGCGCTACGCCCGCGGGCCCGAGGACGCCCCCGACGACGCACGACCCGTACTCCTGCGCTGGTTCGGCCTGCCCGCTGACTGACCGGCAGCCGGCCGACGAACCGTCTGATCGGCCGACTGGCCGTACGGGTGGGTTGAGGGATAGGACCAGGACGGGTCGAGGTCTTCACGGGCAGCCACGGTCTCCTCATTCGGGCGACGCTTTGCGCGGACCTCGAACGAGAAGAAGATCGACAATCAGTCACGCCGCCCATCGAGACCGCGACCTGACCAAGATCGATCCACAGGTCTTGACAATTGCTCGGGCACGGCGGACACGGTCGAGGGCCAGGCGATCACCAGCGTCGTCTACGACGTTCCGCTGTCCGGAGCCACCGCGCCGTACCAGATGAACGCGGACACGATACGCACTTGGGGTCAGCAGGACATCGGGTCTTGACCTCTGATCTTGGACACACGAGACAATGGATTCTTGATATGCGGCCACTGGACTCACCCGACGCTCTTTTGTATTCGACTACTGAAGGCATCGCTCGGCGACTGGTTAAGGAGGGGCGGCCAATCACGTCGATGACATCGGTTCTAGAGCTCATCGGCAACGACGAAACGGAATTGGCCTTGGATGAACTAGTGCGAATGATCGAGTACTTCCGTATCTCGATCATGCAGGAGGAGTACAGCTGCCTTGTCGCGGCTGCGACCCGATTGGACTCCATGGACTCGCTGCTGGAAACAGGTGTCGACCGATTCATCATCACGTGAAGCGGGACTGCTGCGCGATGTGGTGAACGCTGACTCTGCAGGGCTCGGCCGGCTGGATCCGCCCTGATCAGTGCAGCAGCCCTCGAGCGTTGTCACTCGAAACGAACAATCGACTACCTTGGCGCGCAGCCAGCCGTTCACCACGGGGCGTAACCGTGCGCGGCAGCCCGATTCCAGCGGTGCCTTCTGCAATGCGGCGGCGATCCGGTGATGCTGAAGACGAGATCGTTTCCTACTTCTCGAGAGCAGTGCTCGTACGGGGTGGATGCTTCTCGAAGGTGCAGCGAACGTGAGGCTTCGGTCCGCCAAGACGGACCTTGCACGGTTGTGAACTGGCTTTTGTGGCCCTCGTGTCTGTGGGAGCGTTAAGAACGGTCCCACGGCCGTTGAAAGAGACGCCACACCCCACCTGACAGCCACCGCATCGACGTGGCATAGCCCCTCCGCACGCCGCCTTCCCGAGTGGCGGGCGGACCGGCCATAGAGGCCCAGGACTCTTGGCCAACTGATCACCGGCAGGAATGTCGGAACGATGCAAACAGTCATGCTGATCTACAGGGACAGGCGCGGGTCCCGGCTGCTGATCCCAGGGCTCGGCCTCGGGCTACGTCTGCTCGGCGGCCGCGCCGGCGCTGATCAGCCCTGTCTCGTAGGCGACGATGACGGCTTGGACGCGGTCGCGGAGTCCGAGCTTGGCGAGGATGCGGGCGACGTGGGTCTTGACGGTCGTCTCGGCCAGGTGGAGGCGGGTGGCGAGTTCGGCGTTGCTCAGTCCTCGGGCCAGCAGGCCGAGTACCTCCAGTTCGCGCGGGGTGAGTGAGGCGAGGTCGCGGTGAAGGGAGGCGGTATCGCTGCCACGCTGGGCGAACCGCTGCACGAGACGGCGGGTGATGGCCGGGGCCAGGAGGGCGTCGCCGGTACGGACGGTGCGAACGGCCGCGACCAGGTACTCGGGGGTGACGTCCTTGAGGAGGAAGCCGCTGGCCCCGGCGGAGAGCGCCGCGTACACGTACCGGTCCAGGTCGAAGGTGGTCAGGATGATCACACGGGGTTCACTGGCCTGGGGAGCGGTGAGAATACGGAGGGTGGCTTCCAGGCCGTCCATCTCGGGCATTCGGATGTCCATCAGGACAACGTCGGGCCGGGTGCGGCGGGCCGCTTCGACGGCTTCGGCCCCGTTCGTCGCCTCGGCGACGACGTCGATGCCGTCGGCGCCGAGGATCATGCGGAATCCGGTACGGACCAGTGTCTGGTCGTCGGCGAGAAGCACACGCGGCGGCTCGGTCACTGTGCCTCCAGAGGTATCAGCGCTTCCACACGGTAGCCGCCGGTCAGACGTCGGCTGGTGCTAAGGGTCCCGTCGTAGACGGCGAGGCGCTCGCGCAACCCGATCAGGCCCCGGCCGTTTCCGTCGGCTGCGCCCGCACCCGCGTGCCCGCCGGTATCGGTGGCCTCTACCCGGAGCCGGTCCGGACCGTATTCGACGGTCACGGCAGCGGTGGCACCAGCGGCGTGCTTCACCGTGTTGGTCAGAGCTTCCTGTACTACGCGGTAGGCGGTGAGTTCGACGCCGGGCGGGAGGGGGAATGGCGGGCCGATCACGGTCAGCTCGACCAGCAGCCCGGTGTCCTGGACCCGCCCGACCAGCGTTTCAAGCTGGCCCAGGCCGGGTTGCGGGGCCGGCACCGCGTTCGGACCGTCCACGCCTGTCACCCCGCCCTCGTCGGCCATGGTGAGCAGTCCCATGACGTGGCGCAGTTCAGTCATGGCCGCTCGCCCGCCTGCCTCGACCGCGAGCAGTGCCTCGCCGGCCTGCTCAGGGGAGGTTTTCATGATCTTGCGGGCGGCGCCCGCCTGGATGATCATCACGCTGACGTTGTGCGTGACGACGTCGTGCAGTTCGCGGGCGATCCTGGCCCGCTCGCGTTCGACGGCCCGGCGTAGCGCCTCGGCCTGTTCACGTTCCAGAGCGGAGAGCAGGGTGCGCCCCTCGGTGGTGCGGAGTTTCCAGGTACGCAGGCCGACGGAGGCCACGGCCATCGGAACCAGGATCAGCAGCGCGGTGTATTCGTTGGGGACGATTGGGGTGACCGAGTTCCCAGAGGTGCCGACCAGGAGGACCGACACCGGCAGCGCCGCCAGGGTCGCCACCCGGTACGGGCCGTACACGGCGGCGCTGTAGACGGCGATGACGTACGCGTAGAAGGTCAGCCGCAGGACGCTCTGCGGTGTCGCCAGTGTCGCGGCCGTCACGACGCACAGCACGGCGAGCGGATAGCGGCGACGCAGCACCAGGGCAACCGAGGCGATGAACGCGAGGGTCACCATGAAGGCCATGCCGCCGGGCCCGTTCGGGCGCGTGATGACGCGCTCCACGCCGGGCGCGATCTCCCGCACTACGACGTTGCTGGCGTTGTCGATGCCGTAGTAGACGGTGGCGATACCTATCGTCAGTGCCACCAACGCGTCGAACTGCCAGGCGCGCCTGCTGGGCCGTAAAGATGGGCCACTGGCGAGCCAGACCTCGCGCACCGTCTGACGCGCGGCTTCCTGAAGCCGCTTCAGGTCCGTACGTACGTTCATCACCGGTTCATTGTCGCTGCCGCGTGGACCCGCGGAGTCCGCCTTGGCGGTCATCTCCGTCGCACCGGCTACAGCACCCGCCTACATCCCAGGGATGACGCTTCCGGGGCTCATCCCTGCGCGGTATCCCAATGGGTTCGGGCGACTGACGCGTGACAGCCGGTCCCGCTTCTAACGTTCACGCATCCAACTGCCGTGTCCGAGGTGCTGTTTCATGTCCATGCCGGTGATCGAACTGCGTGAGGTGAGCCGCCCGTACGACGACGGCCCGCCCTCCTCGAGTGGAGAACGGACGAACCCATGAACCCTGCGATCTTCCGCCGTGGCCTCACCGTCGCCACCGCACTGCTCACGCTCGCCGTCGGCCTGGGCGGACCGCCCGCCGCAGCGGCCGACGGCCCGGGCAGCGCACCGTACTTGCCCAGGCCGACCGGGCCCCGTGCTGTCGGTACCACTTCCCTGCACCTCACGGACGACAACCGCCCCGATCCCTGGGCTTCCGGGGTCAACGCCCGCGAACTCATGGTCTCCCTGTGGTATCCGACGGCCTCGCCGAACGGGCGTCGGGCGCAGTACATGACCCCGACGGAGTCCGGACTGCTCCTCGAGGAAGGGGGTATCAGCGGTGTGCCGTTGGACGTGCTGAGCACGACACGGACCAACGCCTTCGCCGACGCCCGACCGGCAGGGAGCACGCGAAATCTGCCACTGGTCGTGCTGTCTCCCGGCTTCACCAAGCCGCGCACCACGCTGACCACCCTCGCCGAGGACCTCGCGAGCCACGGCTATGTAGTGGCCGCGATCGACCACACCTACGAAAGTGTTGCCACTACCTTCCCGGACGGTCGGGTCGCCACCTGCACCGCCTGCGAGGTCCCGCATGACGAAGCGTTCTGGAATCGGCTGGTCACGAGCCGGGCCGCCGACGTCTCCTTCGTACTGGACGAACTGACCAAGGCGCACGCGGAATGGGACGGCTCCCGGCTCATCGACCCATCACGGATCGCGATGGCGGGCCACTCCGTCGGCGGTGCGAGTGCCGTCACGTCCATGCTGGCCGACCCCCGGGTACGCGCGGGCATCGACATCGACGGCACGACCCAGGTCCCGATCCCGGACAGCGGTCTGTCCCGGCCGTTCCTCTTCCTCGGCAGGGAGGCCCAGTACAGTCCGGGCAGTGGTGACGGCGCCGTCACCACCTGGGAACGCGACTGGCAACGCCTGACCGGGTGGAAGCGATGGCTCGTGGTGGCCGGAGCCGAACACGCCTCCTTCACCGACGTCGGACTGCTGGCCGAGCAGCTGGGAATCGACATCGGCGCCGAATTGCCGGCTGCCCGTGCCTCGGAGATCGTCCGCCGGTACTCCCGCGCGTTCCTCGACTTGCACCTGCGCAACCGGCCGCAGCCGCTCCTGGACAAGCCGTCCATGCGCTACCCGCAGGTCCATCTCTGCACTCCGGAGACGAGCACCTGCGTCTGAGATCTGTCGGCGGTTCATGTGTCAAGCGAGAGCCAGGTTGCCGCGACAGTGACAGTACCGAGGAGAGGTAGTACTGACGCTCAGCCGACACCGTGGCAGGCTTTATACCTTCCTCGGCGGTGCGGCTGCACGAGTTCATCTATGCGCCGGCCTGGGAGGGGGCACCTTTGCAGATCGGCACCGTGACTGACGGTGACAATCCTCCTGTGCCGCGCAGGCGGTCCTGTGCCGGATGTGCGCTCAACGTCCGTAGAAGCAGGAGTGTTCTCTCCGTGCTGACTGAGCGAGTCGTGGACCGTACAGGGTCTGGCTAATCGGTCTTGCGTCCCTGCGGATGCGGTGCAGCGAACGCTGCACCGCATCCGCAGGTGCCGGATCGAGCGGGATGCAGCCTGGTGGTATCAGGCACCCCTCTCAGGCTCGGTGCTGCCGAACCTCAAGGAGCTCCGCCCGGCTCCGCTGGAGCCACGGAAGTGCGGTTGTTGTTCGTGTTCGACCATACCGTCAGGCCGTGATCCTGGTCGGTGGCGACAAGGCCGGCAACTGGTCCGGCTGGTACCGCGTTGCGGTGCCCCAGGCAGAGCAGGCATGCGCGGAACATCTCAAGCGAACTGACGGAGAGGATGGGGCACGATGACTGATCACCTCAAGGACCCGCAGGCCGTCTCCTGGGAGGACCTGACCGAAGAGTTCTCCTTCACCGACGCGGAGAAGCACCGCATCCAGAAGGGGGTGCAGGCGTTGGTTCTGGCCTCCGGTGTCCACCGTCTCGCCGAGTTGCGGAAGCGGCAGCACACCACGCAGGTTCAGGTCGCCGAAGTTATGGGTGTCACTCAGGCCCGCGTCTCGCACATCGAGAAGGGCCAGCTGGAGCGCAGTGAGGTCGACACCCTGGCTGCCTATGTCAAGGCGCTCGGCGGCAAGCTGAAGATCGTCGCCGACTTCGGTGATGAGACCTACGTCCTCGGCTGACCCGATGTACGCGCGACTCGCGGCAGGTCCCGGTCGGGCCTGACATCCCCATGGGCTCGGCGCGGGTGGGCGCCGCTCGTGGCGGAGTGTGACGACGGTGGCTGTTGGTTCCCGCCGTGCCTGCCCAATTTCCGGCGGCGCCGTGCGGCCCGAACGATTGCCGCTTTGACGAGGCTGGAGCGGGGAGTGTTCGGTGCCGTGAACCCTGCGGGGTACTGGAAAGGTGGTGCAGCGAACGCTGCACCATCCCCGATCGAGCCGGATCGAGTAGGACGCAACCGGATCGAAATGGGGGTACAAGCAGGGCACTTTGGTAAAGCCGCCCCCGACAAAGCCCTGGACCAGGCCCGGGCAGCAGCCGACGGCCGGGACGTCCGCCTCGGCGGGGGGCGCGCAGAGCATCCGCGCCTTCCTCGAGGCGGATCTGGTCGATACCCTGCACGAAGCGGTCTCCCTCTGGAGTTCGTCCGAGTACCAGGCTCTGGCAGTCCCCGGACGAGCTCGATGACCGATTCCCTCACGACGTCGTCCCCAGCCCCAGCGGGGTGGTCCACCACCTACCCTGGAGACGTTGACCGACCGATCGCGCTACTCGACCGCTCCACCGAACTGCGTTCCGCTGCTCCATCCTGTTGTGGCGCGCTCAGCATGCGCCCGACAGTCAGCCGGAGCGTGACCAGTACGGGATTCCCTCGCGAGACGCAGCTCGTGGAGTGGAAACGGCCGAATCCTTGCCGGGGGTGTGCAGCCAAGTCGGGTTGGTCGCCTCCCGGACGAGCGGCTCGTGCCGCTAGCCTGTAGCACATGGAGTTGATCAGGGCAGCTTCGGCAGAGTTCGAACGAGTTGTGCGCCAATTGCCCGCGGACTCGTGGGAGCAACCGACGCCGTCGGGCATCTCGGTACGCGCATTGATTGAGCACGTGGTGGTGGGGAACCGCTTCACCGCACTTCTGCTGGCAGGCGTTGGTCGCGACGAGGCCCACGCCATGCTTGCAGCCAAGCAGGTCGGCGATGACCCAGTCGCTGACGTGAGGGAGTCCGCACAGCGCCAAGCACAGGCATTCTTCGCGACATCGCCCGAGCAACAGGTCGCGGGCCCGAACGGAGATGTTCCCGTCGCCGCCTACTTGCGATTCCGTCTCGTCGACCTGGTAGTCCACGCGTGGGACCTCCTGCGTGCCGCGCGTCTCGACGAGACCCTTGATCCGCAGACTGTTGTCGGCGTGCTGAACACGGTCGAGCCGCACCTGGAAGAAATGCTTGCCTTCGGAGCGTATGGCGCCGGTCCGAGCGGAACGCTGCCTGCTGACGCGTCACCACAGATCCGGCTGCTCGACTCGTTCGGGCGACGACCATAGGCGACATCTCCGATCGTGCGGATCACGATCCTGCTCTGGTGACTGACGCCTTCGGGTCATTTGGTCCGCTGAAGGACTTTCGGCCGAGCCGAGTCCCGACGGCCTTCGGACGCTCTCGTGCAAGGCGATGGGGCGCGTCGGTCGCGGATGTCATTCAGTGGGCGCGGGTGCGCTGTCCGCGGACTGTCCGGGGGCTCATGCCGAGTTCTTGACTCATGGCCCGTCGAAGTGCCGTCGGGTCGCTGTACCCGACTGCGTGGGCGACTCCGGTGACGGCGAGGTCGGTGTTGTGCAGAAGCTCGACAGCTCGCTCGACACGCAGGCGTCGTAGGAATCGAGCAGGTGGCATACCTGTGGCTTCGCTGACTCTGCGGGTGAAGGTGCGCGGACTGAGGTGTGCGGCGGCTGCCAAGTCCCTCACTCCTATGCTTGTGTCGAGGTGCTGGAGCGCCCATGACCGCGCGATTGCGACATCGCTGTCGGCGCCCTTGACCGTCTCGGGCATCACGTAGGGAGACTGTGACTGACGACGGTCAACCGCGAGGTACCTGGCGCACTCCCTGGCGAGCGCCTCCCCAGCGTGACGCCCGACGAGCGTCAGCATCAGGTCCAGGTGCGCCAAGGCTGCCCCTGCGGTTGTCACCGGGCCGTCGGTGACGACGAGATCAGCAGGTGTCAACCGAACTGCGGGGTACCTGCAGGCGAACAGCGGCGCCAGCCACCAAGTGGTAGTCGCACGTCGTTGATCGAGGATGCCGGCTTCGGCGAGGAGGAACACTCCGGCGCACGAGGCCGCGATCTCGCTACCTGCTGCGGCGGCTTCCTTCAAGTAGTGCGCCCCCGCTCTGGCATCGGGCGCTGCGAGTCGGCTGCGAACCTCTTGGGTGTTCCTCATCCCGAGGCCAGGGACGACCACGAGATCCACCGGATCTGTGGCGTCTCCATAGCCGTTGGCGACCCAGGGCTGGACCTCGAACTGGTCGACCCGTCCCGATCGGAGGGCCAGCCTGTTCGCGGTGTCGAGGACATCAATCGTGATGGCCACGGAGGTGGCCATCGCACCCTCGAGATCCAGGAAGCGGACCGAGGTCATGTCTCGAACCGCCCGAAATGTGGCACGTCTCGCTCTCCCAAGGACTTCATCGTTGATCCATCGTAGTCACCAGATCGGCCGCACTCCGCGACGATCCATCTCAGAGGGATCTCCATGACGGATCGTGACGTGACCCGAGACGACGACCTCGCCGACTTCACCGTCCGGTCCATCTCGCTCCTCGGCCAGGTGCGTCGCGTGTATGTCAGCGGTGACGGTCCCGGCGTGATCGTGATGCACGAGATGCCCGGCATCAGCCCACACGTCGCTCGTTTCGCCCGATGGGTCCGTGATCGTGGCATGACGGTCTACCTTCCTTCCCTCTTCGGCACCGACGGCGCCCTCGGCGACGCCGACAGCGGGGCACAGGTGTTTCGTCGTCTCTGCGTCGCGAAGGAGTTCCGCGCACTCGGCGGTGGCGGGTCGAGCCCCATCACGACGTGGTTGATGGCCCTCGCTCGCGCGGCGCACCGTGAGTGCGGGGGAGCAGGTGTGGGCGCGGTCGGGATGTGCTTCACCGGCAACTTCGCCATCACCATGATGCTCGAGAGCGCCGTCGTCGCGCCCGTGGCCTGCCAGCCGTCCCTGCCGCTGGATGAGCCGGGCGCCCTGGAGATCAGCGACGCCGAGCTCACAGCCGTGAAGGAACGTCTCGACCGTGACGGTCTCACCGTCCTGGCCTACCGATTCGAAGGTGACACGGTCTGCACCAGGGCACGCTTCGATGCCTACGCGCAAGCCCTGGGTGACTCCTTCGTCAGCCGCGAGCTCCCCGACGCTGCCGCGAACCGTGATGCACCGCCGTTCTTCGCCGCTCACGTCCCCTATCCCCACAGCGTGGTCACCGTTCACCTCATCGATCGCGAGGGCGAACCGACCGCCACGGCACGCGACGAGATCCTCGACTTCCTTGTCCGCCGACTTCACGGCCACGCCAACTCAGACCGATCGACTGACGCTCACGCGAACCGACGCTCTCCAGATAGGAACCTTCTGTGACCGCCTACGCCATCGCCCACCTGCGCGACGCCGAGCCGCACCCGGACGTCGCCGAGTACATGGAGCGGATCGCCGGCACGTTCGAGCCCTTCGGGGGCCGCTTCCTGGTGCACGGCACGCCACCGGAGGTGAAGGAGGGCGCGTGGGCCGGACACGTCGTGGTGATCGGCTTTCCAGGGATCAACGAGGCCAGGGACTGGTGGGACTCTCCCGCCTACCGGGAGATCGCACCCCTCCGCTCCCGGCACATCCAGGGCGACATCATCCTCGTCGGCGGCGTTCCCCAGGACTACGACCCGAGCGTCACCGCTCAGGCCATCCGAAACGCCCCAGCGTCGCACTGAGGTCGTCGACCCTGCAAGGACGACGATGTCGGATTCGTACGCACGTACGAATGTCCGTGCGTGCGTACGACGCCCTCATCCACCCCGTCGCTCGGCGGGCTGGCCCGGAAGGCCCAGCTGCTCGACTGCGCGGTGGACGTGCTGGTCGAGCTGGGGTTTGCAGGCACGTCCGTCGCCGAGGTTGCTCGCCGCGCAGGCGTCAGCAAAGACGTGGTGACCTACCACTTCCCGACCAAGGAGGACTCGTTGGGTGAGGTGGTGAACTCCCTCTACCGCGAGGCCGGGGAGCAGATCGGCGAGGCGACGGGCGACAGCGACTCGGTGATCGGCGAGCTCGCGACCTACATCAGGAGCAACCTCACCTTCGTCGCCGACCATCCGAGGCACGTGCGTGCAGTCATGGAGGTGGCGGCGAACATGCGATCCGCGGACGGCCCCCCGGGAGGTGAGGACCCCTTGAGCGCCCACCTGCTAGGGCGTGTTTCGAAAGTCCCGCCTGCCTGGCGACGCCTGGCACGCACGCTCGCCGCGTTGTCGGGATCACCCCGATACATCCAGTATCGAGGCGACCCTCCGCCTTGCGATCGCACGCACCAGACGCCGCCAGGCCCGCCCTTCGGGCGGACGGCGCTACGTTCGAAACACGCCCTAGAGCTGATCGAGCGAGGGCAGGCGACGGGTGAGGTCGCGGATGTGGACGCCGGGGTGCCGGCCATGACGATCCGGGCGTCGATCGACGCCGCCGCGGCCCGCGCCGCCTGCGACCCGACGGCTGATCCACAAGGCCACGCCGAGCACCTGGTCACCATCGTCCGACGTGCACTGCAGGCCACGGAGTCACGATGAGGGCCCCGAGAAGCGGTCCGGCCGCCTTCACCGGCTTCCTCCTCGTCGACCTCGTCGTGCCGCTCGCGTCCTACTACGTGCTCCGCGCACTGGGCGCATCCGTCTGGACAGCGCTCCTTGCCGGGGCCGCGCTGCCGATGCTCCGCCTGGGCGCCGGCCTGGTCTTCCGGCGGCGCATCCCCGGGGCGAGCATTTTCGCTCTCGGGCTTACCACCGTCGGGACTGCGATCGGCCTCATGACCGCCGACTCGCGGCTGCTGATGGCCCGCGAGAGCTATCTGACCGGCTTCGTCGGAGTTCGGGTCCTGCTGCGGGCACGACCGCTCGTCTTCACGGAGACCGTCGGTTTCATGCCCCCGGCGGCGGCCGAGGACTGGCACCGGTCCTGGGAGACGAGCGAGACCTTTCGGCGAGCGATGCGGGGCATGACCTGGGGCTTCGGACTGGCCTTTCTCATCGGAGCTGCGGCTCGGGTCGTGATGAGCTACACGCTGCCCCTGGACCTCGTCCCGGCGACCTCCGCCGCACTTCTCGCAGTGATGCTGGTCGTCGTCGTCCAGACGGGCAAGGCCCGGGGACGCCGACACATGCGCCGGAGCACCGTGCCGCCGACGCGCCCCTACACCCGTGGCCCGTGGTCGTACTTGGCGTGGCTCGTGTCTCGGCAGCGCGGCCGGGTGGCGCTCGGAGCCGTGCTCGGCAGCGCCTGGACGGTGGGGCTCGCCCTATCGCCGTACGTGCTGTCCCGTGCGATCGACAGCCTCGCGGAGGGCCAGCAGAACGTGGTGCTGGGCTGGACGGCTGTCCTGCTCCTGGTCGGGGGCGCCCTGGCGGGCCTGAGTATCTGGCGGCATCGCACCATGACCCGGGTCCGCATGGATGCGGCGCTGCGGACGGTGTCAGAGGTGAACGCCCACGGCATCCGTCTGGGAGACACGATGGCGCGTCGCGCGCTCACCGGGGAGGTCGTGGCCATCGGAGGTGGGGACGCGTGGACGATCGGGCGCAGCCTCACCGCGACCGGGCCGGGGGTCGGTGCGGTGCTCGCCTACGTGGTGATCGCGGTGCTGCTGTTGCGGATCTCGGTGCCACTGGCTGTGGTCGTGCTGGCGGGGGTTCCGGTCCTGGCCCTGGTCGTGGGTCCGGCGACGGCCCGTCTCCGGACGGTCGGTACGCCGTATCGCGAGCAGCAGGGCCGCGTGACGGGTCGGATCGTGGACATCGTCGCGGGGCTGGGCGTCCTGAACGGCTTGGGCGGCAAAGCGGTCTACGCCGACCGTTTCCGCGCCGAGTCGCAGCGGCTGCTGCAGCACGGCTATCGGGTCGGCCGCGTCACGAGCGTGATCCAGGCAGTCGGTCTGGGGCTGCCGACTCTGTTCTCCGCAGTGGTGGTGTGGCTGGCCGCCCGGCTCGCGGTCGAGGGCAGCATCACGGTGGGCGAACTGGTCGCGGTCGCCGGCTACGCCGCGGTGCTGGCGGTGCCGGTGGCCTCCTTCATCGAGGGCGCGCTCGATCTCAGCCAGGCTCTCGTGGCCGCACGTCGGGTGACCGACTTCCTGGACGTGCGGCCCGACAGCACCGGCACGGCGGTGCCCCCGGGGCGGGGAGACCTGATCGACGAGGCCTCCGGGTTGCGGATCACACCGGGGACGTTCGCTGCGGTCGCCACCGCCCAGCACTCCGAGGCCGTGGCCCTCGTCGACCGACTCGGCGGCTTCCGCCCAGGTGCCACCTGGGCCGGGCAGCCGACCTCCGAGATCGATCCCGCCCAGCTGCACGAGCAGGTGCTGGTGGCCGACAACGACGCCGCCCTGTTCGCCGGGTCCCTGGCCCAGGTGGTGGCCGGTCGCCTCGACGTCGCCGACCTCGGTGAGGCTGCGATCCTGGACGCGCTGCACACCGCCGCCGCCGACGACGACGTGGTGCGGGGCCTGCCCGAGGGCCTGGGGTCGAGGATCGACTCCGGGGGACGGAACCTCTCAGGCGGTCAACGCCAACGCGTCCGGCTCGCTCGGGCGGCGATCGCCGACCCGACCGTCCTGCTCGCGGTGGACCCGACCTCGGCGCTCGACGCCGCCACGGAGGCCACCATCGTCGACCGCCTGATCCACCACCGTCGCGGCAAGACCACATTGGTCACCTCGACGTCCGCGCTCGTGCTGCAAGGAGCCGACGAGGTGCACCTGTTCGCCGACGGTCGGGTGGTCGCAAGCGGCACCCACACCGCCTTGCTGGCCAACCCCGCCTACGCCGCTCTGGTCCACCGCGGAGGACCGGCCGCCAGCGCCCACGACCCCGAGATGAAGGCATGAGCGCGCAGCCGTTGCCGGTGGCAGAGCCCGGCGAGGTCCGCCGTGCCGCGTGGCGGCTCATCCGCTCCGACCGCGCGGCATTCATCGTCGTGCTGCTCGCCAACTGCGCGGCGGCGGGCGCAGGTCTGGTCGGGCCGTGGCTGCTCGGGCAGATCGTCAACGAGGTGCAGGCCGGGGCTGGGGTCGCGACCATCGACCGGTTGGGCCTCCTCGTGGTGCTTGCCGCGGCCGCGCAGCTCCTGATCGGGCACCAGGCCCGGCGCCTGGGCTACCGGTTCGCCGAACGGACCGCCGCCCGACTGCGCGAGCAGTTGGCCGACCGGCTCATGCGGATGCCTGCACGAGTTGTCGAAGGGGCCGGCACCGGCGACCTGACCTCACGTGCCACGACCGACGCCGGCCTGGTGTCGTTCGCTCTGCGCGACGCCGCGCCAGAAATGGTGTTCGCCCTTGCCCAGGCGCTGATCATCATCGTCGCCGTCGTCCTGCTCTCCCCCGTGCTGGGCGCCGTCGGACTGGTCGCACTCGTCGCCATCCCCGTGGTCCTACGCTGGTACCTGCGCCGCGCCCGGTCGGCCTATCTGGCCCAGGCAGCCGCGCATGCCGAGGTCGCCGACGTCCTGGCCGGCACCGCCGCCGGCGCCCGGACGGTGGAAGCGCTCGGCCTGCAGGAGCTGCGGGCCGCCGACTGCTCGGCCGCGATCGCCGCCGCGACAGCGGCCCAGCTGCGCACCCTTCGCCTGCGCAGCGTGTTCTTCCCGACCATCGACGCTTCCACCGCCCTTGCCGTCGGCGCCGCGTTCGGCGTGGGCGGCCTGCTCTACATGGACCACCAGCTCAGCCTCGGCACCGTCGTCGCGGTCGTCCTCTACCTACGCCAGCTCACCACCCCGATCGACACGATCCTGATCTGGGTGGAGACGTTGCAGAGCAGCGCCGCTTCGTTCGCCCGCATCGAGGGCCTCGCCTCGTCAGCGGAACCGCCACGACGCAGCGCCGAGGGTGTCACGGCCGTCCCCACCGACATGGACATCGTCGTCACCGGCGTCCGCTACGCCTACGACGGGGCCGACGTCCTCCAGGGTGTCGACCTCGACGTCCGGGCCGGCGAGCATCTCGCCGTCGTGGGGACGTCGGGAGCAGGCAAGACCACTCTGGGTCGCCTCATCGCCGGCATCGACCGTCCCCGATCAGGAAGGGTCACCGTGGGCGGTGCGGACGTCGCCGACCTCGCACCCGAGCAGCTTCGCCAGCACGTCGTCCTGGTGACCCAGGAGCACCACGTGTTCGCCGACCCGCTGCGCGACAACCTCACCATCGCGGCACCTCATGCCACCGACGACGAGCTCATCGAGGCCCTCGACGTCCTCGGCGCAGACTGGTTCGACGACCTCCCCGACGGGCTCGACACCGACCTCGGCACCCATCGGCTCGGCGGCGCCCAGGCCCAGCACGTCGCGCTCGCCCGAGTCCTGCTCGCCAATCCCCGCACCCTCGTCCTCGACGAGGCCACCGCCCTGCTGGACCCGACGACCGCTCGCCGCACCGAACAAGCCCTCGCCGCCACCATCCAGGGCCGCACCATCATCGCCGTCGCCCACCGACTCCAGACAGCCCGAGACGCTGACCGCATCGCCGTCATGGAAGGGGGCCGCATCACCGAGCTCGGCCACCACGACCACCTCGTCACCACCGCGACCTCCTACGCAGCCCTCTGGGAAACCTGGAGTGCGGACACCAGCCACGACAGGACTGACAAACATGAGTGACACACGAAGCCGACCCGCGGGACCCGTGCCACCGGCAGTCCCGTTGTACTACCGCAGTGCCACCGGTCCGATGCCGGACCGGTTCGACACAGTCTGGAACAGTTTGAGCGGTGCAGCGGTTCAGTACGGGTCGGCAACACTGTATAGAGCGATATCGAGGGGCGTGTCGCACATCTGGCACCCGCCGATCCAAGCCACCGATCGGAATGTGAAGAGAATGTGGATTGAGCGAATTGCCGAGGCCACACGCTGGGAGCCGACTCGGCTAGGGGTATCCTGGAACGGCGTTGAGGAAGAGCTCGGCACACCTCTGCCCGAGGACTACAAAAAGCTTGTCGACACGTTCGGCAAGGGAGAATTCTCGGAGTTCTTGCGCATTCTTACCGTTGATGCCACGAGGCAGTTCGACCTGGTCAGGATCTGGAAAAAGTTCCTCCACGGCCGCCCGGAGAGCGGGCCCGATCCCGCCTTCAAGCCCTATCGAATATACCAGCCTGATCAGCGCGGTCTCATCCCCTGGGCGTTCGGTGAGATGAAATGCAGTTACTTCTGGCTGGCATCAGCTGAAGAGGATCCGAAGGACTGGCCCATTGTAACGCAAGGCGACCCATATACCTGGCAAGAAGTGAGTCTTTCCACCGGTGAGTTCGTCTACCGCGTACTGGCGGATCCCGAATTCGAGCCGTTTTCGATCGCGAGGCTGATGCCGGAGCCTGAATTCCACTCGATGGATTGAGTCAGGTGCGGCCCGGTCGCGCCGCCTTACACCCGGAAAATCCGACCACGGAACCTTTTCCATCTTGATCAGATGGCGAGTTTGAGTGCGACGGCGGCGGTTATTTCGGGGTGGCGCTGGAGCGGAGCTTCCATGACCGCAGGCGCCGGGGCCCGCCGCCTCGGCTGCGGGGGAGAGCCGAGGCGGCGGGCCCCGGGTCGCGATGGCTCGGGCGAACGAGCAGAGCATCAGCGTGACCACGTCGGTTCAGCCCGAGTCCGATCGGGCTTCAATACGAGCACGAGCACGGCATCGACGTCACTTCCGCAGAGGCAGCACGCGTACGTTCGACATGGTGTTCGGCGCGGACGGTCTGCACGCGCACACCCGTCGGATGCTGTTCGGCTCCGAAAAGCAGTTCCACCGGTACCTCGGTTACTGCTTCGCTGTGTTCACCATGCCCAATACGTTCGGGCTCTCCCAAGAGACCGTGATGT
Source organism: Streptomyces sp. NPDC005791 (assembly GCF_042871485.1). Lineage (NCBI taxonomy): Bacteria > Bacillati > Actinomycetota > Actinomycetes > Kitasatosporales > Streptomycetaceae > Streptomyces > Streptomyces sp. NPDC005791. Next base: position 220,887 of record NZ_JBIAIP010000012.1, on the reverse strand, counting down.
GGAACCGCTTGAGGCGTCGGCCGCGCAAGGCACCCGGACAGAGCCACCGGCGCCCTGACGGGCCTTGTCGGGCCAGTACGTGAGGCCGGCTTCGGCGGGCGCGTCGACGATGCCGCGGATGTGGGCGGCAGTCAGGTCGTGAGTGGATGCAGCCAGCGCGGGCGAGTCTCACAGCAGCCGTCCGGAAGGATCGCAGAGGCACCCCGGATATTCATGCCGTGACGTTTGCGCTTGGTGGAGTGGTACGGGTATCGGCGGCGGCTTCGGTCGTGCCGTCAGGAGCGCGATGCCCCTGAGGTGCGAGGACGCCCGTCAGAGCCGACGCAGTCCGGTCAGCACCCTCTCCATCAGGGCCTGGGTCGGGGCATCGCCGGCGTCGTTCGCCGCCTCGTGGACGACGATCATCCCCCGATCCGCCATGTCACCGAGGAGAACCTTGGCCACACCCAGGGGCACCGCGACGAGCGCCGCCACCTCGGCCACCGACCTCGGTTCCCGGCACAGATCAAGCACCGTGCGGTCCCACTCCGCGGCAACGCCAGGGAAGCCGCTCGGCTCGGCGGCAGTGACCAGCGTCTCGACCTCGAAGTGGTGGCGCGACCTGGTGCGGCCGCCCGTCCATGCGTAGGCGCGGACGGAGGAGGCCGGTGCTCCTGGCTCCACGTTCCCGGCTTCCCAGGTGGACGGCTGGCGGTCCGCCGGGGAAGCCGGCCCGTACGACTCGGGGACAGGCGGCCGCGAGGCTTCGTCGCTCCCGTCGTATGCCATGTCCTGCGGCGTGCCACGGGTGCCGGAGGTCTTCCGCTTACGTCGTCCGGTGCCGAAACTGAACGCGTTGAGCACGTCGGCGAAGGTCTGTTCGCCCTCCGCTTCCTGATCTCTTCGAGGGCCGGACGGGCCTCCACCGGTGCTCATGTTCTCCCCGTCCGGCTATCGGGCAGCAGTCTGCTGGCACTGTTGCAACTCGGTTCGCAGTTCCGGAGTCAGCATCTCGCCGACCTGGTCGACGAGCACGGCCATCTCGTAGGCGATCTGGCCTATCTCGCTGTCCGGAGCCGCCAGGGCAACCAGACACGAACCGTCTCGGATCGACATCATCAGCATGGTGCCGTGCTCCATCTGGATCACCGTGCGCAGCGGGTCCCCGGTGTCCATACAGCGGGCGGCGGCCTGGATCAGGCTGATGGCGCCTGCCGCGATGGTGGAGAGCTGCTCGGCACGATCGACTGCCAGCTGGTCCGACGCGGTGAGCAGCAGTCCGTCGGACGAGATCACAACGGCGTGCGCCACATTGGGCACTCGCTCCGTGAAGTTGGTGACCAGCCATCCGAACTGGCTCACCTCCGGGGAGTGGGGTGATGTCATGGGTTCTTCCTGCCCGTCGCCGATGAATTGTGCGTCTGATCGGGCTGAGCCCGACTGATGCCCGACTGGTAGCTGCTGAGGAAGCTGTGGGCGCGGCTGGCGTACAGGCTCGCAGCTGTCCCGTCCCCGCCGGCGGACCGCTCGGTCCGGGCCGGAGCGGATCGCGTACGCGGAACCCTTTTGGGCAACCCGGCCTGTGTGAGGTCGGACGGCCGGTCAGGCTCCTGTGCACCGCGCCCGGCCGGGCGTCGGACAGCGGGTGCGGGCGCTGGGCGGCCTGTCGGCTCCGGATCCCCGGGCGCCCCGGTCGAGGCCGAGGGAACGGATGCCGGCTCCTCCGCCGTGTCGCGCGGCACCGGTGCGTCCACGCCGTTCCCTGCGCCGGGGGCTTCCGTCGACGATCCGGCGAGGACGAACCACGACGGGTCGGCGGGCTTTCGACGCGCGTCCTTGCCGGCCGGTACGGGCCTTGCCGTAGCGGCAGCGACGGCGAACGGCCGCTGCGGCGGGCGCAACGCTGCGTCACCGCCGTCCGTCCGCCCACCGCGCGGCCGCGTCGGAAGCGTGGCAGCGCTACGTCCGGCCATGGTGCCCGGCTGGTCTGTGCGGGCCGGCGCCTGTGCCGTGACCAGCTTGGGCGGTACCAGAACACGGGCCCGCAGTCCCCTGACGCCCGGCCGCGAGCTCAGGTTGACGGCGATGCCGTGCCGACCGGCCAGGCGACCGACCACGAACAGTCCCAGCTGCCGGGACGCGGGCGTATCCGTGGCGGCGTCCGTCGCCACGTGTCGGTTGGCCCTGGTCAGGTCGCTCTCGCTCATCCCGATTCCCTCGTCCTGGATCTCGATCAGCAGAGAGCCGTCGGGCTGTCGGGAACCGCCGATGACCACCTGGGTGTGCGGCGGGGAGAACGCGGTGGCATTGTCCAGCAGTTCGGCGACAAGCCTCCCCAGGTCACCGGCTACGTACCCGATCACCTCGACGGGAGGACCGGGCTGAACGAGCACGCGCCGGTAGTGCTCGATCTCGGAGACAGCACTCCTCAGCACGGTGTCCAGCGCCGTACCGTGGGAAGAGCGCACCAGTGTGCTGCCGCACAGGACCATCAGGTTCTCGTTGTTGCGCCGCATACGCGTCGCCAGGTGATCGAGCGTGAAGAGACTGGCCAGTTGCTCCGGGTCCTCCTCGTGCCGCTCGAGCTGTTCCATCAGCAGCAGCTGACGGTCCACCAGGCTCTGGCTGCGCCGGGAGAGGTTGACCAGGGTGTTCCTGAGGTCGCCGCGCAGTGCGGCCTGCTCCGCCGCCAGGCGCACGGCCTGCGAGTGAACGGTGTCGAAGGCCCTGGCGAGCTGACCGAACTCCTCTGTGGTGTGGACCGGCACGACGTCGACCACGGCGTCGGCCTTCCGCCCCTCGCGCATGCTCTCGACCGAGGCCGGCAGTTGGCGTTCCGCCACATCGAGTGCCGTCGAGCGCAGGACGGCCAGCGACCGCAGCAGATGCCTGCCGATCCCGAGACCGATGGCCAGGGCGAGCAGGAGCACGGCGAAAAGGATGACGGACGCCATGCCGGCACGGTTGCTCGTCTGGTCCTGCAGCTCGGCCGACGAGGTGCGCAGCTTGTCGAGGAAGCTTTCCGACACCTTGTCCAGGAGCGCCCCGGTGGTCTCGGAGTCGCGGTTCCAGCTGTCGACAGAGACAGGCAGCGACATGGTGGCCTTCTGCTGTGCGCCCGTCGCGAAGGGCTCAGCCAGCACGGCGCTCACCACGTGCGCACGCCGGCTGACGGCGGGGCCGGTGACCGTCCGCTCGTATCCGCTCAGCTCCATGGGGGTGGCCAGGGCCCGGAAGTCACCGAGCCTGTCCTGTAGGCGTACGTCGGCCTCCTGCAGCCCCTTGATGAGCACCGGGGTCATCGGACGGCCTCGGTCGGCTGCCTGCAGCAGAATCGCGTGCTCGACGTGGATCTGCTCCCCGACCACCTCCAGGTCGTACAACGCCGTCGCTGACCTGGTGAGTTCAGGACTGGCGAATCGGCTGACGAGTGCGTGGTCCAGATTGAGCAGGCCCGTGATGACCGTGCCGTAGTCATTGAGCGTGGTCCACGAACCGATGCTGCCGGACGCCACCTGTGCGCGTAGGGCGGGGAGGCGGTCCAGAAGACCGACGGCGTCCTGATAACGATTCGCCGTGACGCCCGCAAGGGAGACCCCCTGCTTCCTGTGGTTGGCGACGGCGGTCCGGGCGCTGTCGACACTCCGCTTCTGCCGCCGCAGAGCGGCGGCGTCTCCGGCAGCGCCGACACTCAGCCGTTCGACGGACATCGTGCGTTCCATCTGCAGGGCTTTCAGCAGAGTCCGCAGCTCACCACGCATCGTGACCAGGCGTTGCATGTCCGCGTACGAGTTGGCGCGTCTGACGTCGTCACGGATCTGCACGACGCCCAGACCGACAGCCAGCAGGGCAGGTACGACCAGCACCGCCGCCAGCTTCACCAGCAGCCGCCAGTTCCGCCACTGCACGAGTGAAGCCCACCACGACGGCCCTACCGGACGCGTGGCCGCATGCCTGGCCGCGGTCACGATATGAGTTCCGTACTCGGAACAGCTTGCTCGCAGGTACCTGTCACGATGCTGTTTTCTCCCGGGTTTTCACCTGAGCAGGACGGGGACGCCCGGCAGCAGGGTAGTGCCGGAGGGATGGCGCGACTGCCAGCGCTCACGTCACGGTGTGCGGACCCAGGAGCGGGCGTGAGTCCCGGGCGGTGGAGAACCGCATCTCAAGAACTGAGGGAGGGGTCGACCAAGGGCCCTCGACCGACCCGGCGGCGCCGGGGGTGCGCCCAAGGAAATCCATTGTTCCGTCTCCCAGTTCTCAGATGCGAACCGATCTCCGCACGCTGCGTGCCGGCCTGTCAAGTGCCGGGGAACATGGACAAGTTTAGGGCAGTCAGGCGAACGGCAACAATGCGGCTCCCCACCCCGGGCGCCCGCGACCGAACCGTTACGCACGCGTTCTCCACATTCGGTGTGGTCGGTTGGCGGCACAGTGCGGGTTCGGTAAATGCTCGGCAAAGAAAAGATCAAGCCGTCTTCAGTTCGCGACCACTGAGGGCGTTGAATGGTCGAACGGTCCCCGGTGTTGCGTCAGGATACCCATGCACGATTCGGTGCTCACCGCGTGAGTCGTGGGGTGTTGGTTGACGGTGTGTGGCGTCTCACTACACTTTCCACCGCGCAGGGGGCTGCGGTTTGTTCCTTCCTGTCGCTCGCCGCAGGAGCAGCCATGCGTCCTCCTGCCCGAATCCACAGAAAGAGGAACGTGACCAGACCGGCAGGGCTGCCCACCGTCGAAGGGTCCGAGCGGCCTGCCGCACGGGAGTTCATCGACTCCCGTCACGAAGGTGAGCCCGACTACCCCGCGATTCAGCAGAGTGAGGAATTCGCCCACCTGCGCAGACGGCTTCGGTTGTTCGTCTTCCCGATGAGCGCGCTCTTCTTCTGCTGGTACATGACGTTCGCTCTGCTTTCCGCCTATGCCCACGACTTCATGAGCCACAAGGTCGCAGGCGAAATCAACACAGGCACCGTCCTCGGTCTGATGCAGTTCGTGTCCACGATCATGATCGTCCTGGCGTACCGGCGTTTCGCCCGGAAGAAGCTTGATCCGGAAGTGGACAGGATTCGCGAACTGGCGGGAGTCGACACGGAATGAAACAGCAGATCGCCGCCGGCGCGACCGGCAGCCCCATGCTCAATCTGAGCGTGTTCCTGCTATTCGTCGTCATCACTCTGTTCATCGTCTACAAGGTCACCAACAGGAACCAGACGGCATCCGACTACTACACCGCGGGCAGTGCCTTCACCGGTGCGCAGAACGGCATCGCGATGTCCGGCGACTTCCTCTCCGCAGCATCCTTCCTGGGTATCTCCGGGGCGATCGCCGTCCATGGTTACGACGGGTTCCTCTACTCCGTCGGATGGCTCGTCGCCTGGCTGGTCGCACTCCTGCTCATCGGCGAGAGACTGCGTAACACCGGGCGCTTCACCGTGGGTGACGTGATGGCCTTCCGCATGCGGCAGCGCCCGGTGCGGGCCGCGGCGGCCAACGCCACCCTGGTGATCACGTTCTTCTACATGCTCGCCCAGATGGCCGGCGCCGGTGGGCTGATCGCCTTGCTGCTGGACGTGCACACCAAGGGAGGGCGGGCGCTGCTCATCAGCGGCGTCGGCGTCGTCATGCTCCTCTATGTGCTGGTGGGCGGGATGAAGGGCACGACCTGGGTGCAGATCATCAAAGCCGGCCTGCTCCTGGCGTGCGTCACCTTCCTCAGCGTGTTCATCATCGGCAAGTTCGGATTCAGCTTCTCCGCGCTGCTGCAACAGGCGACGGTGAACAGCCCGTTGGGCGAGAGACTGCTCGAACCGGGCAGCCTGTACGGCCAGGACGCGATGAGCAAACTCGAGCTCGTCTCGCTGGCCCTGTCGTTGGTCCTCGGTATCTCCAGCCTGCCGCATGTGCTGATGCGCTTCTACACCGTGCCCAATGCCAAGGAGGCGCGCAGGTCGGTGGTGTGGTGCACCTGGTCGATGTTCACGTTCTACCTGAGCATCCTGGTCGTCGGTTACGGTGCCACCGCCCTGGTCGGTTCGGACGCGATTGTTCACGCGCCAGGCGGGGAGAACTCCGCGGCACCTCTGCTCGCCTTCCATGTCGGTGGAGTCGTGCTCCTGGGAGTCGTCTCGGCGGTGGCCTTCGCGACGATCCTGGCGGTCGTTGCCGGTCTGACCCTGGCCGCTTCGGCTTCGTTCGCCCATGATGTCTACGCCAACGTGATACGGCGTGGTAAGGCCGATCCCCGGTCCGAGATACGGGTGGCGCGACTGACAGCGATCGTGATCGGTTTGCTGGCCATCGTCGGCGGCATCGTGGCCGACGGTCAGAACGTCGCCTTCCTCGTGTCGCTGGCCCTGGCGCTCGCCGCCTCGGCCAACCTGCCGACGATGCTCTACACGCTGTACTGGAAACGCTTCAACACCTCGGGGACGCTGTGGAGCATTTACGGCGGTCTGGTGTCCTGCCTCGTGCTCATCGTCTTCTCGCCGGCGGTCTCGGGCACCTCCACGTCGATCATCAAGAGCGTCGACTTCCACTGCTTCCCGCTCACGAATCCCGGCATCGTGTCGATTCCGCTCTCCTTCCTGTGTGGATACCTCGGCACCGTGTTCAGCCGGCGCCCCGCAGATCCGGACAAGCAGGCGGAGATGGAGGTCCGCGCGCTGACCGGAATCGGTGCCCGGCTGTAGCCGTATCCGGCAGGAACCGGCAGGGCTTGGTCCGGCGGCACCGCCTCCGGCACGCAGCCCGAGCCGTCGCCCCCAGATGCTCCGGAGAGGCTGCCCGGCGACATCCGGCAGGGACGGACTCACGACCGTGGACGGTCGGGCGCGATGCCGGGGTGGAGCCACATCGGGCGAGACCCGTGCGGGCCCCGGACGGTGTCGTGTCCGGGCCCCGCACGGGACGGGAGCATCAGCGCTTCATGAGGGCGAAGACTCCCCAGCCGAGGTACTCACGCGTGCCGCGTGCGTAGCGTGCGGGCTCGTCGGCGAGCTCTTCGCGTACGTCGGGGGCGAGTTCGTCGTCCGGGTTCCGGTCGAGCCAGCGGCGCATGCTGAGCCACTGGGCCGCGGCGTAGCGGTCCCAGCTGTCCTGGTCGGCCAGCATCATCTCCACGACGTCGTACCCGAGGCCCTGGAACTGCTCGATCAGTTCCGGGAGGAGCAGGAAGTCGGCGATGCCGGTGGCGTGGCATGTCTTGGCGGTCTCCTCGTCCGGAGGGGTCTGCCGCCAGTAGGGCTCGCCGATCAGCATCAGACCGCCGGGGCGGAGGCTGCGGCTGAGCAGCTCGGCCGTTCCGGCGACACCGTTACCGATCCATGTGGCGCCGACGCAGGCGGCCAGATCGACCGGCTGGTCCGCGACATGGCCGACGGCGTCACCGTGGACGAACTCGACCTGGTCGGCGACGCCGAGTTGCGCGGCGCGTGCCTGGGCCTGCTCAGTGAAGAGTGTGCTGATGTCCACGCCCGTGCCCGTGAAGCCGAGATCACGCGCCCAGGTGCACAGCATCTCGCCCGAGCCGCTGGCCAGGTCGAGCACCCGTGTCCCGGGGGCGAGGTGGAGTGCTTCGCCCAGGGCCGCGTACTTGGCTGCGGTCAGCGGGTTGTGGATGCGGTGGCCGCTCTCGCGGATGGTGAAGATACGAGGGAGGTCCATGACCGAATTCCTTTCGTCATGCCTTGCGGTACGGGAAGTTGTCGTAGGCGCGGGGCAGGCGCGCGATGTCCTTCATGGGCCGCTCCTGTTCGGCGCGCAGCCGGATGTCGGTGCGGGAGGCGGCATGGGCGTTCTCGCGCTGCCGTCGGTGGTAGCCGTCGAGGCGCCGCTGGGTGAGGTGGCCGTTCCGGACGGCGGTCGGCACGGCGCAGCCCGATGCGGTGGTGTGGGCGCAGTCCACGAAGCGGCGGTCCCGCGTCAGGTCGGTGAGGTCGACCACGCGCAGAGCGGAGCGATGTGATGAAGCGGGTTGATGAAACAAGTGGAGACCCTTGGGAAGGGGCCCCGCCGGACGGAGGCGTGCCGGAACTACTCCCCATCGGGAGGAAGGCAGGCGAAGGTCAGGACGAGGCCCGGGAAGTGAGGATGATCCGGGCACCGCGCACAGCGGTGGTCTCCACGACAGTCATCAACTCACCTCCTCCACTCTCCATGAGCAGCGAACTGATCATCGCTGCGCCCGTCACGATAACACCCTCCGTTGCCCCGGCGCCGCTCAGTCGGTACGTCGGAGACGCCCCCGGCAGCCGCGGTCCCGCGTCTGCGGAATGAGTGTGGCCCGTCCCCGCCGATGACGCGGACCGGTGGTTCCTCCCGGTTTTCCTGTCATGGCACGGATCAACAGCCGTCCGATTGGAGAAGCCGGCGAAACGGAAAGCCGGCGCTCAGGGGGGCGTACGCACGGGGCCGTGGCCGGGATGCTCAGCTGTGCGAGGCTCCGGCCGCGGCGACCGTTTCGTGGCCTTCGCGACGTATCCGCTCGACTCCCCAGACGCCGAGCGGCTCGAGCGCTTGATTGAGCATGCGCCCGTGCTCGGTCAGGGAGTACTCCACCCGCGGCGGCACCTCGGCGTACACCTTACGGAGCACGAGTCCGTCCGCCTCCATCTCCCTCAGGTGCTGTGTCAGCATCTTCTCGCTGACTCCCGGCAGCCCACGACGGAGCTCGGCGAAGCGGCGTACGCGGTGGGCTTCGAGTTCCCAGAGGATCAGCCCCTTCCACTTGCCGCTCAGGACGTCGAGGGCGGCGTCGATGCCGCAGATGTAAGGCCCGCATCTGGGCGCCTTGGCCATCACTGATCCCCTTACTGAAAGGTAAGTACCGCAGAAAATAGTGGGTACTTCCGAGAGTAGTGGCGCTCTCCGAACATGGAGGGGTGAACGGACAACAGAACCTCACCCTGAAGCAGAAGAGCCCTGTCGTCGTGATCGGGCTCGGCCCGATGGGCCAGGCGATGACACGCACCCTCCTCGCCGCCGGCCACCCGGTCACCGTCTGGAACCGCACCGCCGGTCGGGCCGACGGCGTAGTGCGCGACGGGGCGACGCTCGCGGCGACCCCCGGCGAGGCGGTCGAAGCGAGCGACCTCGTGATCCTCAGCCTCACCGACTACCAGGCGATGTACGACGTCCTCGACAGCGCCACCGCGTCACTCGCCGGCCGGACGCTGGTCAACATGAGCTCCGACACCCCTGACCGCACACGCGAGGCAGCGGCCTGGGCCGCGGGGCACGACGCCACCTTCCTCACCGGAGGCGTCATGGTACCCGCGCCGATGGTCGGCACCGAGGCGGCCCATGTCTACTACAGCGGCAGCGACGAGGTGATGGAGAAGCACCTGGCGACGTTGACACTGCTCGGGACACCTGAACACCTGGGCGAGGATCCGGGCCTCGCCCAGCTGATGTACCAAGCCCAACTCACGGTCTTCCTGACGAGCTTGTCCGGACTGATGCAGGCCACCGCGATGCTGGGTGCCGCAGGGAGACAAGCCAGGCAAGCGCTGCCGGAGTTGCTCCGCACCGTCGAATCGATCGGCGACATGGTGAGGGCCGGTGAAGAGGACCCCGGCGTCGCGCTCGATGCCGGAGAGCACCCCGGCGACCTCAGCACGGTCACCATGATGGGCGCGACGGCCGACCACATCGTCGAGACCAGCACGTCACTCGGCCTCGACCTCGCGCTCCCACAGGCCGTACGGGCCCATTACCTTCAGGCGATCAAGGACGGACACGGCAGCGACAACTGGACTCGCATCATCGACAGCATCCGAGGACCGCGCTGATCGGCGCCCCTGTGACCCGCCCGCCGGAACAGGCAGGCGGGCGGGCACAGGTGGGTGCACTCCTCGTCGGCGGTCTCAGTCGCCCACGGCGCAGGCGTCCCCGTTGAGCATGAACCGCGGCGGCGGGGAAGCGTCGCCGGTGTGGCCGGCGAGATAGCCGAGCGTGATGCTCGCGCCCGGAGCTATCACGGCGTTGTGTGAGGCGTCGGCCGCCTTGATGGTGTTGCTTCCCTGGGTCAGGTCCGTGTTCCAGTCGGAGGTGACCGTCTGCCCGAGAGCCAGCGGGAATGCGAGCGTCCAGCCGTCCACGGGGGTGCTGCCGGTGTTGGTGACGGTGAGGTCGACCGTCGTGCCCGTACCCCACGCCTTCACCGTGCGCTCGACACGGCACGTCGGTTCCTCCCGCGCGAACGACACCCGGTGCAGGCCGCCGGGCAGATCGTTGACCACGTAGAACTCCCCGTCGACGGTCGTCCCGATCGACGTCACCTGGGTGGGCATCTCCCCGATCTCGGCCTGCTCGTAGCCGCCCTCCCCGTCAGGGCGCAGCGCCCAGACCGTGGACGAGCAGTAGTCGGTGGCGATGTACGTGCCGCCGACCAGGCCGGCGTACTTCTGTCCCCGGTAGACGTGGCCACCGATGACCGAACAGCCGCCGGTGTACGGGGAGTACGTGAAGACCGGCTCCGTGTACGTCTCGCCGGGCGCGCAGTCGCCGCCGGTGAACTTCTCCAGTCCCTCGTAGCAGGACCAGCCGAGGTTCAGCCCTCCCCGGCCGGGGGTGATGTGGTCGATCTCCTCCCATCGGCCCTGGCCGACGTCGCCGATCCACATCGAGCCGTCGGCGCTGTCGAAGGAGAACCGCCACGGGTTGCGCAGCCCGTACAGCCAGATCTCCTCGCGGGCGCCGGAGGCGCCCACGAAGGGGTTGTCGCCGGGAACGCAGTAGGCGAGCGCGCCGCAGCTCCGGCTCACGTCGATGCGCATGACCTTGCCGAGCAGTGTGTCCAGTCGCTGGGCCGCGTGGAAGGGGTCGGCGGAGCCGCCGCCGTCGCCGATGCTCCAGTACAGGTGGCCGTCCGGGCCGAACGCGAGCTGGCCGCCGTTGTGATTGCTGTGCTCGGCGTGCTCCTGCGAGAGCAGGACCTCCAGGCGGGACTCGTCGAGCCGGTACCGGGCGAGAGTGACCGCGCCGTCGGGCAGCGCGGTGTACGCCAGGTACAGGTCCTGGCTCTCGGCGAAGTCGGGTGGGACGGCGATGCCGAGCAGGCCGCGCTCGTTGCCTGATTCGTCCACGGCCGACTTGATGTCGACGACCGGGGGCCCGGCCAGGCCGGTGTCCGGCTGGTAGACGCGGACGGTGCCGGACTTCTCGGTGATGAACAGCCGGTCCGTGCCGTCGTCGGGGGCGGCGATCGCGGTGGGCCGTCTCAGCCCGGAGGCGACCTGGGTGGTGGTCGCGCTGAGCGAGGGCAGAGGCACGGGCGTGCCGCCCTGCGCCGTCACTGTCCGGGGCGGTGGGGCGTCCGCCGCGACGGGGGACGACAGGGGCGCGGTCAACAGGAGGGCGGCCAGCAGAAGTGGCCCGGTCCAGCGACGTATCGGCATAGGGGCTCCAGGAAAGAGGACGCTTGCACAGCGGTGGTGCTCGCATGCGGTGGCGGTTCCCCGGAGGACGAGTGAGGCCGGGCCTCGATAGGTGTGGGAGCGCTCCCGCGACTCCAGGCTGCTCGTCACGGAACGGGGCGGCAACGTGTGATTGCGCCACGTTCGCATCGGGTGGCGCAAACGGTGCGCCGGCCGGGCCGAGGCCACCGTGATCCCCCGCCGGCCCGGACGGGCCCGAGGCGGGTCACGGCGGCGGCACACGGTCGTCACCATCCCCGTGACCGAAACAGCCGAACAAGGTGTACCCCGCACCCGCATGCTCCCCGACCTGACGCCGCTTCGCTGCTGGTCGCGGCCCCGGCGCTGGGCGCCCTGCTCGGCAGCGTGTTCTCCGGGTGGCTGGCCCGCATACGGCGGCACGGGCTCGCGGTGCTGATCGCCGTGTCCTGCTGGGGCGGAGCCATCGCCGTGTTCGGGCTCACCCGGCAGCTCTGGCTCGGGCCGGCCCTGCTCGCGCTCGCCGGGTGCGCGGACTCCATCTCGATGGTGTTCCGCGACACCATGCTGCAGGCGGCGGCGCCGGACGAGATGCGCGGCCGGCCGCAGGGCGTGTTCATCGTCGTCGTGGCGGGCGGCCCACGGCTCGGTGATCTCGTGGCCGGCTCCGTCGCCGACCTCACGTCACCGGCCGTGGCGGTGACCGGCGGAGGCATCGTCTGTGTGCTGCTGGTGTGCCTGCCGGGGCTGCGCCGGCGCGGCTTCGCCCGGTACGACGCGCACGATCCGCAGCCCTGACAGGGCAGGGCCCGGGACCCGTCAGGTGGCGTCCGTGACGCTCGGCATCTCGCCGCCGGTCGTCGTGGGGTCGAGCACCGAGAACACCGCGCCCTGCGGGTCCGCCAGGGACGCGAACCGGCCGTACGGGATGGTCATCGGGCCGAACCGCACCTCCGCCCCCAGCGACTTCGCCTTCTCCACCGCGGCGTCGCAGTCCGCGACCGTGAAGTACACGTTCAGATGGGCCGGCACCCCGGCGGGGAAGTCGTCCCCCATCTTCATCCGGCCGAGCACCGGGTCCGCGCCCAGGTCGTAGAGCGAGAAGTCGATCGCGTCGTCGTCCAGGTGCTTCACCCCGTACCCGAAGACGGCCGAGAAGAAGGAGTCCGCCTTCGCCGGCTCGCGGGTGAAGATTTCGGCCCAGGTGTACGCACCGGGCACCGCCTGTGCCTGGAAGCCCTCGTGGCTGCCCGCCTGCCACACCCCGAAGGGCGCCCCGCCGGGATCGGCGGCCAGCACCATCGTCCCGAAGCCGCCGACCCGCATCGGTTCCACCAGCACCTCGCCCCCGTGCTCGCGGATCTTCGCGGCGGTGGCGGCGGCGTCCTGCGAAGCGAGGTACAGGCACCAGGCCGACGGCGCCTCCTGCCCCGGCATGGGAGGCGACAGCGCGGCGACCGCCCTGCCGTTCACATGGGCCTGGGTGTAGTCGCCGTACTCCGGCATCGACTCGCCGTACGTCCAGCCCAGGAGCTCACCGTAGAAGCGCTTCGCCCCCTCCAGGTCGCCGAACGTACCGTCGGCCCAGCAGGGAGTGCCCTCGGATTGTGCGGCCATGGCCCGGCCCCTTCTCCACTCGGCGGATCGTCCTTCCTGCCACGCTAGCCAACCGTCGCCCGAGCGGCGCGTCGAACGCGCCTCAGCGTTCCGGGCCGACGACCGAGCGCGCCACCCCCAGCTCCACCAGATCCTGGGGGCGCAGCCGGAGCTGGTCGGCGGTGGACCGCACCTCGTCCGGACCGCGCTTCAGGATGGCCGCCGCCAGCTCCGGTGCGATCACCGAGAAGTAACTGTCCGCGGTGACATGGGTGTTGTCCGGTGCTGCCAGGGCCAGCGCGCCGCCGGATCCGCCCTCGCCGATCACGAGCGTCGTCACGGGGACCCGGGCGGCGGCGACCGCCGCGAAGGTGTCGGCGATGGCGGCGCCCGCGCCCGCCCGTTCCGCCTCCGCGTCGTTGGCCGCGCCGGGGGTGTCGATCAGGGTGAGCACGGGGAGGCCAAGCCGGTCCGCGAGCCGGATCACCCGGGCCGCCGTCCGGTAGCCCGCCGGGCGGGTCGCGGTGCCGCACTGGGCGGCGTACGCCACCGGACGCCCGGCGCGCATGCCCACTCCGCAGAGCAGGCCAGGGTCCCTGCCGCCGCAGCGGTCGCCGCTCAGAGGCAGCCGGTGCTCGAAGTACGCGTCCAGATAGGCCTTGGCCCGTGGCCGCGCCGTCGCGCGGGCCTGCTCCACCGCGTCCCACCCCGTCGCCGGCAGCCCCGTGTCCGACAGCGCGCCCGGCACCGGGGCGGCCTGCGCCGGGCCCGCGACCGTCAACGCCGTCAGCCAGCGGCCCAGCGTCCCGGCCAGTTCGTCCGGCGCGACGACCGCGTCGACCTGCCCTGCCGCCAGCTGGCCTTCGGCGGTGTACGCGTACGGATCCGCGTCGGCGGGCCGTACCCGGGAACCCGCGAACCCGATCTGTGCCCCGGGCAGCGCCAGCACCACGTCGGCACCCGCCCCCACGGTGGCCCAGCCGCCCCCGGTCGCCGGATCCCGCAGCACCGAGATCTGCGCCTGCCCCGCCGCCCTCAGCCGTGCGGACGCGCGGGCCACCCGCTGGAGCTGTATCAGCGCGATCATGCCCTCCTGCATCCGGCTGCCCCCGGTGGCGACGAGCGAGACGAGCGGCAGCCGCCGCTCACCCGCCAGGGCGTACGCGGCCTCCAGGCGGTCCCCGGTGCGTCCGCCCAACGAGCCGCCCAGGAACCCGAATTCGAACGAGACCAGGACGCACTCCCGCTCACCGACGACGGCGGTCCCGTACAGGACGGACTCCTCCTCACCGGTCCGTGCAGAGGCGCGCGCCCTGGACTCCGCGTAACCGTTCCAGCCGAGCGGGCCGTCGGGAAGGACGGGGCGCGCGGACGGACGGTGTTCGGTGAAGCTCGCGGTGACGGCGGCGATCGCCTCCCGCGCCGACGTGCGGGCGCACGGGATGTCAGGCACCGAGCGACCTCTTCATGATCTTGCCCAGCTCGTTGCGGGGCAGCGCGTCGAGGTGACGGACGACGCGCGGGCGCTTGTGCGGTGCCAGCAGGTCTGCCACATGGTCCGCCAACTCCCGCTCACCTGGCGGCGATCCGGGGTCGGACGGCACCACCCAGGCGACGATCCGCTCGCCGAGATCCGCGTCGGGCTCGCCGGTGACGGCCGCCTCACGCACGCCCGGATGCTCCAGCAGCGCGTTCTCGATCTCGCCCGCCCCGATCTTGTAACCGCCGCTCTTGATGAGGTCGGTGGCCTTGCGCCCGACGATCCGCACACAGCCGTCCGGGTCGACCGTCGCCATGTCGCCCGTGCGGAAGAAACCGTCCTCGGTGAAGGCGGCGGCGGTGGCGTCCGGCCGGTTCAGATAGCCGGTGAAGAGGTTCGGGCCGCGCACCTGGATCTCGCCGATGGAGGCGGTGTCCTGGAGCACGGTGCCGTCTTCCTCGACGAGCCTGAGCTCCACTCCCGGCAACGGCGGGCCGACCGTCCCGGCACGCGCGGCGCCGTCGGCCCGTACACCGGTGTTCATCAGGGTCTCCGTCATCCCGTACCGCTCGATGACCCGGCGGCCGGTGGCCCCGGCGATCCGCTCGTGGTCGTGGACCGGCAGCGCCGCCGAGCCGGAGACCAGCAGCCGGGCGCCCGCCAGCGCCTTCGTGAGGTCTCCGGAGGCCGCCGGACCGGTGACCGCGCCGGCCAGCCGGTGATACATCGTGGGCACCCCGAACAGCATGGTGCCCCCGGAGAGCAGCTCCCGGGCCACGCCCTCCGTGGAGAACCGGCCGAGATGACGCACGGAGCCACCCCGGCGCAGCGGGCCCAGGACGCCCAGGATCAGCCCGTGCACATGGAACAGCGGCAGGGCGTGCACGAGCACGTCCTCGCCGGTCCACTGCCAGGCGTCCTCCAGCGCGTCCAGCGACGCGGCGATCGCCCGGCGGGGGAGGACCGCGCCCTTGGGCGGGCCCGTCGTGCCGGAGGTGTAGACGACGAGGGCGGGGGAGTTCTCGGGAGGCTCGGGGAAGTCCGTCCCCGGGGTCCGGCCGGTGGTGGCGGTGCGGACGTCCAGCCGCTCCAGGCCGTCGAGGGCGGCAGGAAGCGCGTCCTGCGCCCCGGCCAGCACCGTGGAGGGCTCGCTGTCGGCGACGATGTGCGCGAGTTCGCGCCCGCCGGTCCTCGGGTTGAGAGGCACGGCGGGCACCCCCGCCCGCAGTGCCGCGACGACGGCGACCACCGTCTCGGGGGTGGACGTCGCCCAGACAGCGACGCGTCCCGCCCCCGCGATCCGGGTGGCGAGGGAGGCGGACGCCTCGTCCAACTGGGCGTAGGTCAGCACGTGTTCGCCGAACCGGACGGCCTCCGGGGAGTCCGTCCGGCGCGACGCTCCGCTCAGCGCGGGCAGAAGAGAGGTCACCCGACGAACCCTACGGGCTGACCCGCGCAGGCCGTCAGCTGTCGCGCCGTACGGTCCGCATCCGACCGTACGCGTACACGGAACCCGCCAGCGCCAGGTCCGAGAGCAGCATGAAGCCGATCGAGTACGAGTCCTTCGCGCTGTAGATCGCACCCATCACCAGCGGTGGCACGAAGCCGCCGAGCCCATCGCGCCGACGATGCCGGTCACGCTGCCCACCTGGGCCTGCGGTGTCACCTGGGAGACCAGGGCGAAGACGCTGCCGCTCGCGGTGCCGAGCCCGGCCGCCATGCAGAGCAGCGCGATCGTGCCGAGCGGATCCAGCGGCGGGTCGAAGGCCTGGACGATCGCCGTCAGCGCGGCCAGCAGAAGTGCCGCGGCCGTGACCAGGGCGGGGTGGACCCGGTCCGAGAGCCAGCCGCCGACCGGCCGGAAGACGACGGTGACCAGAGCGAATCCCGCCGCCTTGGTTCCCGCCTCGGTCGGTGACATCTCGTACCAGGCCTTCGGATATGTCGGCAGGTACACCCCGAACGCCACGATGCCGCCGAAGCCGATCGCGTACAGGTTCCACGCCCAGAAGGTGAGCGTGAAGCCGATCGTGGCCATGATCAGGTTCCGGTAGGCGGCGGCTGACTGCTTCCGGTCCGGGGGAGCCTGCTCGGCGGTCGTGTCCACACCGCAAGTCAAGGTCGGACGACGGGGCCGGGCGCGGTGGGCTGAGCCATCCGGGCAAGGCCGTCGCACAGCAGACCCCCCATGGGCGGGGACCCCCTCCGGGACCCCGGGAGGCACCGCTCGTCCGCCCTTTCCGGCCCGGGGCTGCGACAATCTCAGGTATGGACCGGCTGGACAGAGAGATCCTCGGCATCCTCCAGGAGGACGCCCGGATCTCGTACCGTGATCTGGGTGTACGCGTGGGGCTCAGTGCCAACGCGGCGGGGGACCGTGTACGCCGCATGCGCCGCGACGGGGTGATCCGCGGCTTCACGGTCATCGTCGACCCGGCCGCCGACACCCGGTCGGGCCTCGTCGTCTTCATCGATGTGTCGCTGCGCCTGGACACGACGAACGAGCAGTTCGAACGCTCCGTGCTCACGCTGCCCGGCATCACCGAGGTGGTACACGTGACGGGTCCCCACGACTACCTCGTACGCGCCACGGCGGCCGACTCCGGCTCCCTGGACACGTTGTTGCGCCGGCTGAGGAACGACGCGGGCGTAGCCCACTCCAACACCCGCATCGCTCTCAGAGCGGCGCCTGCCAGATGACCGACGGCGACCGGGCGCCGTCCTCGGCGAGCCCGTCGTCCGCGACCGCCAGCCGCACCGCCGCACGCCCGTCGGGCAGCCGCGCCGTCGCGTCCACCTCCACCTCGACGGCCGACACCCCGGCCCGCCGGTGCGCGGCGGCCAGGGCACCGCGCAGCACGTCGAGCAGTTCGCCGTCCACCGGCTCCGTCACCAGGGCGTCCACCGCGCCGGTGAACCGCACCGACGGCTGGAAGCCGAGCACCGCCGCCGCGCCGCCCGTCTCACGCAGGACCCTGCCGCGGAACGTCGTGGGAGCGTCGGCGGGTGGCTGCTGAAGGGCGAAGATCGCGGTCCTGACCTCCTGGATGGTGGAGTCCAGCTCGTCGACGGCCTGCCCGAGCAGATCGGCGGTCCCGGTGTCGCCCGCCAGGTCCTTGCGGCGGGTCGACTCCAGCATCATCTCCGTCGCGAACAGCCGTTGTACGACGAGGTCGTGCAGGTCGCGGGCGATGCGGTCGCGGTCCTCGTAGACCGCCAGCTGTTCCCGGTAGTGCTGTGCGTCGGCCATCACCAGGGCCAGCGCGGCCTGGGAGGCGAACTGGGAGGCCAGCAGCCGGTCCGTCGCCGTGTAGGGGGCCTCCCCGCGCCGCCGGGGAAGGGCCAGCGTGCCGATGAGCCGTCCGCCGCTCTGCAGGGGCAGCATCATGCTGGGGCCGAACCGGGACCGCACCGGGGTCGTCATCCGGTCGTCCGTCGCGGAGTCCTCGATGTAGACCTCCTCGCCGCCCAGCAGCTGGACGAGGACGGGGGAGCCGGGCTCGATGGACGTACCGACGAGACCGGCCGGATCGTCCAGGGTGGACGCGGCGACGATCTCCATCCCACCGCCCGGGGTCGGCTGGAGGATCACCCCGGCGGCCGCGTCGGCCAGCACCCTGGCCCGCTCGGCGACGGTCGTCAGGGCGTCCGTCGTGCCCGCTCCGGACAGCAGCGCCCGGGTGACGGCCGCCGCACCCTCGATCCAGTGCTCCCGCTGCCGTGCCGCCTCGTGCAGGTGGGTGCCGCCGATCGCCGCGGCGGCCTGGGAGGCGAGCAGTCGCAGCAGCGCGGGGTCGGTGTCCGTGAAACGCTCCGGCTCAGCCGCGGTGACACAGAGGCTGCCGAGCACCTCCGTGTGCACCCGGACGGGCGCCCCGAGGAAGGAGCGCATCGGGAGGAGCGGAGCAGGCAGATCACGGGGACGCGGGCCTGACGTCAGATCGTCGACGCGCACGGCCTGTACGTCGTCGACGAGGGCGCCGAGGACTCCCGTGCGCCCGTCCAGGAGCGGGGTCGCGGCGCGGCGTTCGCTGTCGGACATGCCCGTGGTGAACAGATCGGTGACACGGCGGTCCTCGCCGTGGAGGAGGGCCAGGGCGCCGTAGTGCGCCCCGGCCAGCGCCGTGGCGGTGTCCACGATGTGCTGGAGGGTGGTCCTCAGGTCGAGACCCGTTCCGGCCACCGGTGAGCCCGACGGCTCTCAGCCGGCCAGCGGGGCGAGGACCAGCGGCTGGACCGTGCCGTCCAGCATCGCGCCGAGCCCCAGCACCGAGCACACGTCGGGCCGCTCGGCGATCCGCACCGGAACGCCCGTGGCGTCGCGGAGCATCTGGTCGAGCCCGGGCAGCAGGGCGCTGCCGCCGACCATCATGATGCCGGATTCGGCGATGTCGGCCACCAGGTCGGGCGGGCAGTCGCGCAGCACCTTGCCCAGACCGTCGAGCACCGCGGTGAGCGGGGCATGGATCGCCTGGCGTACGGCGGCGGTGTCGACCTGCACCGAGCGGGCCAGTCCGGTGGCCACGTCACGGCCGTGGATCTCCGTCACCGCCGGTCCGTTGAGCGTCAGGCCGTTGCCCCGGAGCGCGAGCTGCAGAGGACGCACGGACTGGCTGGGCAGCATCAGTTCGTGGTGCTGGCGCAGGTACTGGATGACCGCGTGGTCGATGGCCTCGCCACCGATCGGGATGCGTACGGCCGTCACGATCGAGCCGAGCGAGAGCACGGCGATCTGCGTGGTGGCGGCCCCGCAGACCATGATCAGGGTGGCGGTCGGCTGCTCGACGGGCAGCCCGCAGCCGACGGCCGCGGCGATCAGGGTGTCGACCAGCTCCACCCGCCGGGCGCCGAGCCCCACGAGGGTCTCGACGGTCGCCCGCTGGGCCAGCGGATCGGCCTCGTGCGGGGTGCAGGCGGCGGCCCGCAGCCGGGGCTTGCGGCGCAGCTGGCGGCGGAGCTTCTCACCGAGCAGATGGCGCAGCATGCGCTGCGCCATGTCGATGTCGACGACGGTCCCGCCGGAGACCGGGCGGGCCACCCGGATGTACGCGGGCGTACGGCCCGTCATCTGTTCGGCGAGCGCGCCGACGGCGATGAGTGAGCCGGTGCGCATGTTCACGGCGGCGACACTGGGCTCGTCGACGACGAGCCCCACTCCCTTGACGTACACACGGGTCCTGGCGGCCCCGAGATCGACGGCGACATGGCAACGGCGCAACTGATCGAGACTGACGGTCACGGCAGATTCTCCCGAGAGCGCTGGCGGGGGGCACCGGCGGCAGCCGGCCCTCCTGGCATCGTCGCGCCGGTGCGAGGGCGCCGCGCGCTGGGTGAGCCGTCGGGGGGACCGGGAACTGACGGCGCGCCAGATGTCAGGTGCGGCCGGGCAGCAGTCGCTGGAACAGTCCCCAGGTGAACTCGGCGACCTGCGCCCGGCCGTCGGCCGGGTCGGTGAAGGCCAGCGCCCAGCGGGTCGGCGCGCTGCCCTCCAGGGGGCGCGCAGGGGCGAAGGCCCTGGCCACCTCGTCCACGGTGCAGGACCACGGGCGCAGGTCGGCGGCCCCACGCAGTTCGGGGCCCGCCGCACCCGGGGCGCGGACCAGCCATTCGTTCCACACGGCTCCGCCGGGGCCCGCCATCACCTCGAACCGCAGGTCCGGCCAGAGTGGCAGCGCCCACAGCAGCGCGTCGCACTCCAGGTCGCCGACCGTGCGGCGTACGGACGACTCGGGCTCGCCCAGGACCGAGCGGTAGCGGCGCAGCGCGCCCCGGCCGCGCGGGGCGCGCTGCATCGCCTGCCAGCGGCGGTTCGCCTCGCGCATCTCGGCGAGGGAGGCACTCAGCTCATGACGCGCGTCCTCGGCGAGGTCCGGCTGGTGGTCGGCCATCCGGCGTAGCAGGACGAGCTGGAACTGGAGCGGCCCGAACGGGGCGGGAGCGGTCATGGTGCCCATCCTGCCGCGTATCGCACGTATCGGGCGGCGTACTGCGGAGTTCCGGATTCCACACAGGATCCTCACTCGTGCGGCTTCCTGTGTTGTTCCGGGCACGTCTAGTCTGCGGGCTCCATGGATTACTGCCACCCGTGCCAACGGCACCTCAACGGGGCGCTGGCGTGCGCCGGTTGCGGGACCCCCGCCGACGCGCTGGCCCCCTATGCCGTCCCGGACCGCGCCGGCCGTGACGCCGGACCCGCCACCGGGACCCCGGAGGCCTCCGGGGGTGCCGGTCACCGTCGCCGTGCCCGCGGCGCCACCGAGCGACGCGGCCGTCGCGCGCACCGGCGGCGCGGCCGCGCGCTGCTGCTGACGGCGGCCGGTGTGGTGCTGGCGCTGGGCGCGCTGAGCCTGGCCGAGCTGGCGACGGAGCCGGAGGGGGACAGCGGCGCGGCGGACTACGTCAGCGAGGCGACGTCCTCCGCCACCGAAGCCGTCCCCTCCGCCTCGTCGAGCACGGAGCCCGACGACCCCGGGCCGGTGGACGCGCCCACCGTCATACCGGTCACCGATTCCCACTCCGCGACGCCCACGGACGCTCCCGCCGCGACCACCACGGCGCCGGAGGCGGTCCCGTCGGCCTCCGCCCCCGCCGATGTCCCACCGTCCGCCTCCGCGTCCACGGAGCCGGCTCCGGAGGAGACCGGCGCGCCGCCCGAGCCCCCGGGCTCCGGTGAACCCACCGCGGACCCGACCTCGCCGGAGCCCTCGGACGACCCCGCCCCGCCCCCCACCCCGTCGCCGGCGGAGCCCTGCGAGTGGTGGCAGTTCTTCTGCGACTGAGCCGGCGGGGAGCCTGCTAGGGCGTGTTTCGAAAGTCCCGCCTGCCAGGCGTCGCCAGGCAGGCGGGACTTTCGAAACACGCCCTAGTCCTCGTCCTCGCCCAGCATCCGGCGCAGCAGGTCGCGCAGCACCGTTCGCTCCGCGTCCGACAGCTCGGCGAGCGGCTCCCGGGCGAAGTCCAGCGCGTCCCTGAGCTGCCGGGCCGTCCGGAGGCCCTCCTCGGTCGGGGCGGCGAGCTTCACCCGGCGGTCGGCCGGGTCGGGGCGGCGTTCCACGAGGCCCCGGAGCTCCAGCCGGTCGACTATTCCGGTGATGTTGGACGGTTCGCATTTCAGTTTCCGGGCAACCTTGCGCATGGGCATCGGCTCCAGGGAGAGCAGCCCGAGGACCCTGGCCTGCGCGCCGGTCAGCGCGTGTGTGGCCGCGGCCCGGTCGTACTCCTCGTGGTAGCGCGCCACGACTCCGCCGATGAGCTCGATGACGTCGAGGGTGAGCGGGTCCGTGCGCGCGTGGGTGACCATGACACCCAGGGTACCGAATTACTTGACAAGGTGAAATATCTGGACGCATGGTTGTTTCATGTCCTGAAGCTTTTCGCTTCCCTCCGTACGAGATCGAGGAGAACCCGAGCCCATGTCTGCACTTCCCACGTCCAGCCGCGAATGGCACCTCGTCGCACGCCCGCACGGCTGGCCCGAGGCCTCGGACTTCGCGCTGCGCGAGGCGCCGGTGACCGCCCCCGGTGAGGGCCGCGTCCTCGTCCGCAACCTCCACTTCTCGGTCGACCCCTACATGCGCGGCCGGATGAACGACGTGAAGTCGTACACCCCGCCCTTCAAGCTCGACCACCCCATGGAGGGCGGCGCGGTCGGCGAGGTCGTCGCGTCGAACGCCGACGGCTTCGCCGTGGGCGACCACGTCCTGCACGGCCTCGGCTGGCGCGAGTACGCCGACGTACCCGCCAAGCACGCGGTCAAGGTCGACGCCTCGCTGGCCCCGCTGTCCGCCTACCTCGGCGTGCTCGGCATGCCCGGGCTCACCGCCTACGCCGGCCTGTTCGAGGTCGCCTCCTTCAAGGAGGGCGACGCCGTCTTCGTCTCCGGAGCGGCCGGTGCCGTCGGCAGCCAGGTCGGCCAGTTGGCCAGGATCAAGGGCGCCTCCCGCGTCATCGGCTCCGCCGGCTCCGACGAGAAGGTCAAGCTCCTCGTCGAGGAGTACGGCTTCGACGCCGCCTTCAACTACAAGAACGGCCCCGTCAAGGACCAGCTCGCCGAGGCCGCCCCCGACGGCATCGACGTCTACTTCGACAACGTCGGCGGTGAGCACCTGGAGGCCGCGATCTCCTCGTTCAACGTCCACGGCCGCGCCACCATCTGCGGGATGATCGCCCAGTACAACGCCACGGAGCCCACCCCGGCCCCGCGTAACCTGGCGCTCGTCATCGGCAAGCGGCTGCGTCTGCAGGGCATGCTCGTCGGCGACCACTCCGCGCTCCAGCCGCAGTTCGTCCAGGAGGTGGCCGGCTGGCTGGCCTCCGGTGAGCTCAAGTACCGCGAGACGACGGTCCAGGGCATCGAGAACGGCTACGACGCCTTCGTGGGCCTGCTGCGCGGCGAGAACACCGGCAAGATGATCGTCTCGCTGGACGCCTGACCGGTCCAGCCGTCGGCGGAGCCGCCCGTGAAGCCGCCCGTGCGGCCGTCCCTCACCGCCCCGCGCGGTCCGAGGGGGGCCACACGTACGGCAGATCGGGCGGCACGTCCGGGAACAGCGGGCGGTAGTACACCGGATCCTTGCGCACGAGCGCGGAGCGGTGGCTCTCGTGCAGCGGTTCGTCGCCCAGCCACGGGGGCAGTTCGCCCGCCGCCATGAGTTCCGCGGCCGACCGGACGGTGGTGCGCCGCAGCGATGCGGCGAGGTCCCTGCGCAGGGTGTCCGCGCAGGTGTCCGCCCTGCCTCCGGCGGTCCACGCCTCGCACATGTCCAGGCCGTAGCGTACGAGCGCCTCCTCGTAGCCGGTCCACATGCGGACCGCGGGGTGATGGCGCCAGCCGTAGCCGGGGACGGTGAGCCCGCGCAGTACCTGGATCGTCTCGACCCGCTGCTTGCCCAGACGCCGTGGGTCCAGGGCGAGGGCGCTTCGGTGGAAATCGGCGTACGGCAGGAATGTCTGCATGGTCCATGCCTATCCCGTCCGCGCCGGACGGGAGCACCGCCCACGCGCCGTCACCCGCTAGGCTCCGCTGAGGCCGTCGCGGTCGTGGGCGCGAGTCGCGGCGAATCAGCAGGAGGAGATCACCGTATGACCATCCAGCACATAGACGTGGCCTACACCGCCGTCGCCACCGCTTCGGGCGGCCGTGACGGCCGTGTCTCCTCCGACGACGGTCAGCTCGACGTCGTCGTCAACCCGCCGAAGGCGATGGGCGGCAACGGCGCGGGAACCAACCCCGAGCAGCTCTTCGCGGCCGGTTACAGCGCCTGCTTCCAGGGCGCGCTCGGCGTGGTCGCCCGCCAGGAGAAGGCCGACATCTCCGGTTCGACGGTGACCGCCTCCGTCTCCATCGGCAAGACCGAAGCGGGCGGCTTCGGCCTCGAGGTCGCGATCAGCGCCTCCATCCCGAACGTCGACAAGGCCACCGCCCAGGCGCTCATCGAGAAGGCCCACCAGGTGTGCCCGTACTCGAACGCCACCCGGGGCAACATCAAGGTGGAGCTGTCGGCCGCCTGACCCGGGGCTGAGTCCACGAGCCTGGTCGCGTACGTCCGGGGGCCGCATCCCGTCACAGGGGTGCGGCCCTCCGGCGTGTGCGGCGGCCTGTCCGGAAAAGCGCGCGCGAAAGCATTGACGGCCGCAGAGGTTGAACTCTACGGTCCCGTTCGAGATTACGAGCAGCTTTCGAAATATCGAACGATTGAGGAAGTCATGACCCGCACCGCGCGCTTCACCCTCGACCCGGCCTTCACCGTCGGTGACGTCGACCCCAGGCTCTTCGGCTCCTTCGTCGAGCACCTCGGCCGCTGTGTCTACGACGGCATATTCGAGCCCGGCCACCCGTCGGCGGACGACGCCGGACTGCGCACCGACGTCCTGGATCTCGTCCGCGAACTCGGTGTCACCGCCATCCGCTACCCCGGCGGCAACTTCGTCTCCGGCTACCGCTGGGAGGACAGCGTCGGCCCCGCCGACGAGCGCCCCCGCCGCCTCGACCTCGCCTGGCGCTCCACCGAGACGAATCGTTTCGGCCTCTCCGAGTACATCGACTTCCTCAGGAAGATAGGCCCGCGGGCCGAACCGATGCTCGCGGTCAACCTCGGCACCCGCGGCGTCCAGGAGGCCATCCAGCTCCAGGAGTACGCCAACCACCCCTCCGGCACCGAACTCTCCGACCGCCGCGCCGCCCACGGCGACAAGGACCCTTTCGGGATCAAGCTGTGGTGCCTGGGCAACGAGATGGACGGCCCGTGGCAGACCGGCCACAAGACCGCCGAGGAGTACGGCCGGCTGGCGGCCGAGACCGCGCGTGCGATGCGGCAGATCGACCCGTCCGTCCAGCTCGTCGCGTGCGGGTCCTCCAGCCGCGCCATGCCGACCTTCGCCGCCTGGGAGGCGACGGTCCTCGCCGAGACCTACGACCTCGTCGACTACGTCTCGCTGCACGCCTACTACGAGGAGACCGACGGCGACCGCGACTCCTTCCTCGCCTCGGCGGTGGACATGGAGTCCTTCATCGAGAGCGTCGTCGCGACCTGCGACCACGTGGGTGCGCGCCTGAAGTCCACGAAGAAGATCAACCTCTCCTTCGACGAGTGGAACGTCTGGTACTTGAGCCGCTACCAGAAGGACGCGGAGGAGAACCCCCTCGACTGGCCCGAGGCGCCCCGGCTGCTGGAGGACAACTACAGCGTCACCGACGCCGTCGTCTTCGGCAGCCTGCTCATCGCGCTGCTGCGCCACGCGGACCGGGTGACCGTGGCCTGTCTCGCCCAGCTGGTCAACGTGATCGCACCCATCATGACCGAGCCCGGCGGACCGGCCTGGCGGCAGACCACGT
The DNA here is from genome assembly GCF_042871485.1 of Streptomyces sp. NPDC005791. NCBI lineage: Bacteria > Bacillati > Actinomycetota > Actinomycetes > Kitasatosporales > Streptomycetaceae > Streptomyces > Streptomyces sp. NPDC005791. Next base: position 195,602 of record NZ_JBIAIP010000012.1, on the reverse strand, counting down.
TCTTCCCCTTCGCGCAGGCCGCACGGTACGGGCAGGGACAGGTCCTGGACGTACGGGTGGACTCGCCCACCTACGGGACGGCGAAGTACGGCGAGACGGACCTGCTGCACGCCACCGCCGTACGGGACCCGGAGACGGGCGCCGTCACGGTCTTCGCCGTCAACCGCAGCCAGGACGCCGTGCTGCCGCTCGAAGTCGCCCTGACGGGGCTGGATCTGGCGCGGGTCGCCGAGCACCAGGTCGTCGCGGACGCCGACCCGGAGGCCCGTAACACCCTCGACGAGCCCGAGCGGGTCGTCCCGCATGCCGCCGAGGGCACCGTGCTCACCGACGGCACGCTGCGGGCGGCTCTGGAACCGCTGTCCTGGAACATGATCCGGCTGGTCTGACGACGACGGAAGGCGCCCTCCCCGCCGGGGGAGGGCGCCTTCCGTCGTAGGCAGGGGGTCAGCGTGCCGAGAAGGCGTGCACCGTCGTCGACCGGAAGGTCTCGCCCGGCCGCAGCACCGTCGAGGGGAACGACGGCTGGTTGGGGGAGTCCGGGAAGTGCTGGGACTCCAGGCAGAACGCGTCGCCCTGGCGGTAGACCCGTCCAGAGGTGCCGGTCAGGGTGCCGTCGAGGAAGTTGCCCGTGTAGACCTGCATGCCGGGCTCCGTCGTGTACATCTTCATCACCCGGCCGGAGGCGGGGTCCGTCACGGTCAGCGCGTACTCCGGGCGGGTCGTGATCCCCTTGTCCAGCGCGTAGTTGTGGTCGATCCCCTGCCCGTGACCGATCTGCTCGTGCGGGGTGCGTACCGCCTCCCCGATGGCCCGGGACCGCCGGAAGTCGAACGGTGTACGCGCCACCGGTGCGAGCTCACCCGTCGGGATGAGCGTCGCGCCGACCGGCGTGTAGCGCGCCGCCGCCAGCTCCAGCAGATGCCCGTCGACGCTCCCGCTGCCCTCGCCCGCCAGGTTGAAGTACGTGTGGCTGGTCAGGTTGAGGACGGTGGCCCGGTCCGTGGTCGCCGTGTAGTCGATGCGCCACTCGCCCCGGGAGGTGAGCGTGTAGACGACACGGACGGAGAGCGCGCCCGGGTAGCCGGCCTCGCCGTCCGGGCTGGTCCGGGTCAGGACCAGCCCGACGTCGCCGCGCGAGGTGAACGGCTCGACGGCCCAGACCCGCTTGTCGAAGCCCTGGTCCCCGCCGTGCAGGCTGTTCGGGCCGTCGTTGACGGGCAGTTGGTGCGTGGTCCCGTCGAGTGTGAAGCGCCCCTCGGCGATCCGGTTGCCGTACCGGCCGATCAGCCCGCCGAAGTACGGGGACTTCGCCACGTAGTCCGGCAGGTTGTCGAAGCCGAGCGACACGTTCGCCGTCCGGCCCCTGCGGTCGGCGGTCTCCAGGGACTGGACGACACCGCCCCAGGAGAGGACCTTCAGCCGGGTCCCGCCGTTGGCGAGGGTCCAGCGGTGCACCTTCGTCCCGTCGGCGAGCGTGCCGAAGAGCTCCTTGGACGGGGCCCGTCCGGTGACCGCGGCGTGCGCGGCCGGGGTGCCCGCCGCCACGGCCAGCCCGGTGACGGCCGTGGCCGCCAGGACGGTGCGTCTGCTGGTACCGGTCATGAAACAACTCCTCTGGTGGGAAGGTGTGTTACGAACCGACCTTGCGCTTGTTCCATACGTCGAAGCCGACCGCGGCCAGCAGGACGAGGCCCTTGATGACCTGCTGGTAGTCGGTGCCGATGCCGACGAGGTTCATCCCGTTGTTCAGCACGCCCAGGACCAGGCCACCGATGATCGCGCCGAGGACCGTGCCGACGCCGCCGCTCATCGACGCGCCGCCGATGAACGAGGCGGCGATGGCCTCGAGCTCGAAGTTGAGGCCCGCCTTGGGCGAAGCCGCGTTGAAGCGGGCGGCGAAGACCAGACCCGCCAGGGCCGCGAGCATGCCCATGTTGAGGAAGACCAGGAAGGTGACCTTCTTGTCCTTCACACCCGACAGCTTGGCCGCGGGCAGGTTGCCGCCGATGGCGTAGATGTGGCGGCCGATGATCGCGTTGCGCATCAGGTAGCCGAATCCGACGACCAGGACGCCGAGGATGAGCAGTACGACCGGGGCGCCCTTGTAGCTGGCGAGCAGCAGCGTGACGACGAGGACGGCCGAGACCAGGGCGACCAGCTTCAGCACGAACATCTTGGCCGGCAGCACCTCGAGGGCGAACTCCTGCTGCCGCTTGCGGTCGCGGACCTCCTGGATCACCACGAAGGCGATCAGGGCGAAGCCCAGCAGCAGGGTGAGGTTGTGGTAGTTGGTGTCCGGACCGACCTCGGGCAGGAAGCCGTTGGCTATCTCCTGCAGGTCCTTCGGGAAGGGGCCGAGGGTCTGGCCCTTCAGGAAGATCTCCGTCAGACCGCGGAAGAGCAGCATGCCCGCGAGGGTCACGATGAACGACGGTATGCCGAGATAGGCGATGAAGAAGCCCTGTACCGCGCCCGCGACGGCACCGATGGCCAGACACAGCACCACCGCGAGCGGCCAGGGAAGGTCGTGTTCGACCATCAGTACGGCGGCCATCGCGCCGATGAACGCGGTCAGCGAACCGACGGAGAGGTCGATGTGGCCCGCGATGATGACGAGCATCATGCCGATCGCGAGGATCAGGATGTAGCTGTTCTGCAGCACCAGGTTGGAGACGTTGCGCGGCAGCAGCAGGTCACCTTCCGACCACACCGCGAACAGCACCACGATCAGGCCGAGGGCCATCAGCATGCCGTACTGGCGCATGTTGCGGCGCATGCCGTCGAGCATCAGCTGCAGCATGCTGTCGCCGGAGGCCGATCCGCCTTTGCCGGGCGGCGTGGGGGCCGGGGTCTTGGCGGTCACATCCGTGCTCATCGTGTTACCTCTTTGTCCTTCGTCATCTGACGCATCAACGCTTCCTGCGAGGCCTCGGCCCGCGAGAACTCACCCGTCAGCCGTCCCGCGGCCATCGTGTAGATGCGGTCGCACATACCGAGCAGCTCCGGCAGCTCGGAGGAAATGAAGACGACCGCCTTGCCCTGGGCGGCCAGTTGGTCGATGACCGTGTAGATCTCGTACTTGGCGCCCACGTCGATGCCGCGCGTGGGTTCGTCCAGGATCAGCACCTCGGGCCCCGCGAAGATCCACTTGCTGAGGACGACCTTCTGCTGGTTGCCGCCGGACAGCTTGCCCACCGGCTCGAAGACGGTCGGCGCCTTGATGTTCATCGACGTGCGGAAGTCCTCGGCGACCTGCCGTTCCCCGTGCTCGTCGACCACACCCCGCCTGGCGACCTTGCCCAGCGCGGTCAGCGAGATGTTCCGGTTGATGGTGTCGATCAGGTTGAGGCCGTAGTGCTTGCGGTCCTCGGTGGCGTACGCGATGCCGTGCTTGATCGCCTCGGGGACGGACTTCGTGTGGATCTCGGTGCCGTCCCTGAGGACGGTGCCGCCCGCGTACCGGCCGTAGGAACGGCCGAAGACGCTCATCGCCAGCTCGGTGCGGCCGGCGCCCATGAGTCCGGCGATGCCGACGATCTCGCCGCGCCGCACCTCGATCGAGACGTCGTCGACGACCTTGCGCTGCTGGTCGATGGGGTGGTGCACAGTCCAGTTGCGGATCTCCAGGGCGGGCGCCGTCCCCTCCTCCGGGTGGTGCGGGGTGCGCTCGGGGAAGCGGTGTTCCAGGTCGCGGCCGACCATCCCGCTGATGATCCGGTCCTCGGTCGTCTCCGCCGCCTTCACGTCGAGCGTCTCGATGGAGTGCCCGTCGCGGATGATCGTGACCGAGTCGGCGACCCGGCGGATCTCGTTCAGCTTGTGCGAGATGATGATCGAGGTCATGCCCTGTTCCTTCAACGAGAGGATCAGGTCGAGGAGTTTGCCGCTGTCCTCGTCGTTGAGCGCCGCAGTCGGCTCGTCGAGGATGAGCAGCTTCACCTTCTTCGACAGCGCCTTGGCGATCTCCACCAGTTGCTGCTTGCCCACGCCGATGTCGGCGACCCGGGTCTCCGGGTGCTCGTCGAGACCGACCCGGCGCATCAGTTCCCCGGCGTGCCTGAGGGTGTCGTTCCAGTTGATCAGCCCGCGCTTGGCGTGCTCGTTGCCGAGGAAGATGTTCTCCGCGATGGAGAGGTACGGCACCAGCGCCAGCTCCTGGTGGATGATCACGATGCCGTTCTGCTCGCTGGCCCGGATGTCCTTGAACCGGCAGGTCTCGCCCTCGAAGAGGATGTCCCCCTCGTAGCTGCCGTGCGGATGGACACCGGAGAGCACCTTCATCAGGGTCGACTTGCCGGCGCCGTTCTCTCCGCAGATGGCGTGGACCTCGCCCTGGCGGACGGTCAGTGTGACGTCCGACAGCGCCTTCACACCGGGAAAGGTCTTGACGATCGAGCGCATTTCCAGGACGGGTCCCGCCATGGTTGTGCCTTCCAATCCTTGAGGGAGCCCGGTTACTTGAGGTCGTTCTCGGTGTAGTAGCCGCCGTCGACCAGGACTTCCTTGTAGTTGGACTCGTCGACGCTGACCGGCTGCAGGAGGAAGGCCGGGACGACCTTGGAACCGTTGTCGTAGGACTTGCTGTCGTTGACCTCGGGCTTCTTGTCGTTCAGGACGGCGTCGACCATGTTCGAGGCGGTCTTGGCGAGCTGGCGCAGGTCCTTGTAGACGGTCTGCGTCTGCTCGCCCGCGATGATCGACTTCACCGAGGCGACCTCGGCGTCCTGGCCCGTGACGACCGGCAACGGCTTGGCCGCCGTGCCGTAGCCGTCCGACTTCAGGGCGGAGAGGATGCCGATGGAGATGCCGTCGTACGGCGAGAGCACGGCGTCGACCCGCGTGCTGCGGTAGCTGGACGTCAGCAGGTCGTCCATGCGCCTCTGCGCGGTACCGCCGTCCCACCGCAGCGTGGTGACCTGGTTGAGGGCGGTCTGCTTGGACCGGACGACCAGTTCACCCTTGTCCACGTACGGCTGGAGGACGTTCATCGCGCCCTGGAAGAAGTACTTGGTGTTGTTGTCGTCGTTGGAACCGGCGAACAACTCGATGTTGAAGGGGCCCTTCTTGCCGTCCGCCAGGCCGAGCTGCTTCACGATGTACGTGCCCTGCAGCTCGCCGACCTTCTCGTTGTCGAACGAGGCGTAGTAGTCGACGTTCTCCGTGCCCAGGATCAGCCGGTCGTAGGAGATCACCGGGATGTCGGCGTCCTTGGCCTGCTGGAGCACGTTGTTGAGGGACTTGTTGTCGATCGCGGCCACGATCAGGGCGTCCACCCCCTGCGTGATCATGTTCTCGATCTGTGAGACCTGCTGATCCGTGTCGTCCTCGCCGTAGGCCAGCTTGGTCTCGTAACCCTTGGCCTTCAGTTCCTTGACGACGTTGGCGCCGTCGGCGATCCAGCGCTCGGAGGACTTGGTCGGCATCGCGATGCCGATGGTGCCGCCGTCGGCGCCACCCTTCTCCTCCTCGCTGCCTCCCTCGCCGCTCTGGCCGCAGGCGGTCAGGGCGAGAGCGAGGGTGGTGGCGGAGGCCATGGCGGCAAGTGCGGCTCTGCGGTTGCGCATAGTCATCATCCTTGATGGGGGAGCAGGGCTCGGTCCGGTGGCGCCGGCACGCCCGGAAAGCTGAGGGCGGGTCGACCGAGAACAGGTGTGTGGGATTGTGCGCGGCTGTGTCGTCTTTTGGGGAGAGAGTTTCCGGAACGTTATGACGAGATTCCGAACCTGTTGAGCGGGCCCGGAAGTCGGCTGCCGAGCGGCGCCATGCCGCCGTCCGCCCCGTGCCGCGCGAGCAGGTCCAGCGCCAGCCGGCCGCGCCGCACCCGCTCCCTGGCGGTGGCCAGCGCCAGATCGCGCAGGTGCCGGCCGTACGGGTAGATGCCGGGGGCCTTGGAGAGGCCGAACTTCAGATACAGCGGCGCGCCGCGCCGGACCAGTTCGGCGACCTCGTACATCCGTACATATCCGCCGAGGTCGTCCGGGGCCTCGATGTAGAGGTCCATCGGGGCCCGGGAGACCCGCCGGATCTCCGTGAACTGGGCGAGCGTCAGGTCGGACGGGATGTTGATCGAGTCGGCGCCGAGCTGCTCGAACACGGCGAACGAGGCCGGGTTCACCGGCCCGATGAGCGCCGACACCTTGAAGGTGGTGTCCGCGGGCAGCACGCCCTGCTCGCGCAGCCGGTGCAGGGTCCACAGCACGCCCTCGTCGGCCACGAGCAGGCACTTCACGCCCAGTGCGGTGGCGCGCAGGGCGTCCTCCACACAGCCGGCCAGGGCGTCGTGGCCACGGGAGCGCAGCCCGGCGCCGCCGGAGTCCGTACGGACGGACGCGCCGGTGTCCCAGGTGCCGCGCGGACCGGTGAAGAGGCAGAGCTCGATGTTCCGTTCGGCGCAGGCCCCCACCATCTCGGTGATCTCCGCGTCCGTCAGCATCCAGATGCCGCTGCCCTGGCTGATGCGGTGGACCGGCACGTCGAGCCTCGCGGACTCCTCGAGTACGACACCGAGAACCTCCGGGCCCTCCACGGACGGGACCTCGGTGCGCCAGCTCCCGCCGTCGGGGAAGGAGTGCGGGGAGGCGTCCGCGGGGGACAGGGGCGCCGGGCCGAGGCCGAGCCCGGTGAGTGCGGCGTCACCAGGGCGTCGGGCACCGGCGGCGCCGGGGGATGAGACGGGGGTGTCGTTCACGACTGGTCCTTCATGTTCGGTATTTCGGACGAGATTCGGATCTGGCGGCATGCGGATCTGGAGGCGTGCGGATCCGGCCGTATGCGGATCGTCGGTGGTGCGCCGGTACGGAGGTGGTCGGAACGCCGCCGTACCGGCGCACGGATCAGGTCGGGCCCGTCACGGCCGCAGCAGCACCTTCCCGGTTGCCGGGTCCCCGGACCCCACCAGCGCCACGGCCTCGGCGAACCGCTCCAGCGGGAACTCGTGGGTGATCAGGGGCGCCGGGTCGAGCAGTCCGGCCGTGAACGCCCGTACCGCGTAGGACCAGGCCGCCGAGGACGCGCCGAAGACGCTGCGCACGGTGAGCTGGCTCAGCGACAGGTGCACCGGGTCGATGCCGGCCGCGCCCGGGGTGAACATCCCGGTCAGCACCACCCGCCCGCCGCGCCGCGCCAGCAGGCACGCGTCGGCAGCGGTGGACGGTGCTCCGGCCGTCTCCACGACCAGGTCGTACCGGCCCCGCACCTCCTCGGCCTCCTCGGGCACCCGTGCCTCGCTCGCCCCGAAGTCCAGGGCCTGGGAGGCACGGCCCTCCCTCGGGTCGATCACGGTGAGCTCGGCGGGCGACACCGCCGCCAGCAGCTGTACCGCGAGCAGGCCGAGGGTGCCCGCGCCCAGTACGGCGATCCGCTCGCCCGGCTCGGGCGCCCCGGCCCGCATCGCCGCCGCGATCACGGCGGCGGGCTCCAGCAGGGCGGCGGCCCGCAGATCGGCGTCGTCGGCAAGCGGGTGCAGCAACCGCGCCGGGACCACCAGGTGGTCGGCGAACGCGCCGGGCCGGGTGAACCCGGTCTCGTCGTACCCCGCCGTGCACAGGGAGGTCTCCCCGTACCGGCACCGCTCGCAGCGCCCGCAGGCCCGGAAGCCCTCGGCGACCGTACGCCGGCCGGTCAGCGCGGGATCGACGCCCTCACCCACCGCGTCGACGGTCCCCGACCACTCGTGACCCGGCACCACGGGGTAGCGCACATAGGCCGGGTCGCGGTGGCCGTCGTACACCTCGCGGTCGCTCATGCAGATGCCGGCCGCCGCGACCCGCACCCTGACCTCACCGGGGCCCGGCTCCGGGAGCGGCCCCTCGGACAGCCGGTGGCTGCCGGGCCGCTCCACGGTCAACGAGCGTGACAGGGGCGTCACTTGGGCTGCCTCTTCTCCCAGCCGTCCGCCCACAGGTCGAACCGCGCCTGCTGCTGCGGGAATTCGGCCGCCGCGTCCACGTCCAGCTCCACGCCGAGCCCCGGGGCGTCGGAGAGCTCGAAGCAGCCGGTGGCGGGGTCGACCGTCGGGGCCCCCTTGACGACCTTCTTGATGTCCGCGTCCGCGAAGTCGTTGAAGTGCTCGAGGATCTTGAAGTTGGGGGTGCAGCCGGCGACCTGCAGGCTGGCCGCCGTCAGTACCGAACCCCCCACGTTGTGCGGGGCGATCAGCGTGTAGTGGGTCTCCGCGGTCGCCGCGAGCTTACGGGTCTCCAGGATGCCGCCGATGTGACCGACGTCCGGCTGGATGATGTCGACGGCCTGCGACTCGAAGAGCTCGCGGAACTCGATCCGGTCGTGGATGCGCTCGCCCGTCGCGATCGGCACGTCGACCTTCTCCGCGACCTTGCTCAGTGCCTTGAGGTTCTCCGGCGGCACCGGCTCCTCCAGCCAGGCCGGCGCGAACGGCGCCATCTCCCGGGCGATCCGCACCGCCGTCGACGGACTGAACCGCCCGTGCATCTCCAGCATCAGCTCGGTGTCAGGGCCGATGGCGTCCCGGACGGCCTCGATGAGGGACACGGCGTACCGGGTCTCCTCCTGGCCCAGCTCGAAGTGCCCCGTACCGAAGGGGTCGATCTTCAGCGCCCGGTAACCGCGCCCGACGACGCCCTGCGCCGCCTTGTGGTACGCCTCAGGGGTGCGCTCCGTGGTGTACCAGCCGTTGGCGTACGCCTTCACCCGGTCCGTGACCTTCCCGCCGAGCAGCTGCCAGACGGGGACGCCGAGCGCCTTCCCCTTGATGTCCCAGCAGGCCATCTCGATGACGGCGATACCGGACATCACGATCTCCCCGGCCCGCCCGTAGTCGCCGTACTTCATGCGGCGGACGAGGTCCTCGACGGCGAACGGGTCCGAGCCGGCGATGTGGTTGGCCGACGCCTCGCGCAGATAGCCGAGCAGCGCGTCCGTGCGGCCCAGCATGCGGGTCTCACCGACCCCGGTGAGGCCCTCATCGGTGTGGACCTGGACATACGTGAGGTTGCGCCAGGGTGTGCCGACGACATGCGTGCTGATTCCGGTGATGCGCACGGGTGTTGCCTCTCCACGTGTTCGGTATTTCGTCGCTCGTTCGAAATGCTGGCGTGACGGTAATGACGGGCCAGGGGACGTGTCAATGGCTGAGGGCCGTCCCGTTGTCCCCGGCGGGCGCACGACGACAGCCGAGGCACCTCGCCGCGTCGTCGGAACGCCCGCATACTCCCCCGAGGCATCGCCCGGGGAGATACCCCCGCCCGTATGCGGATGGCCCTCCGCGCCACGACGCACCGCGTCCGACGCCGTGCGCTGATCCACCGGGGATGACGGGACAGCCCTCAGCGCAAGTACGCTGACGTCATGAGTGATCTCGGGGCGGGTTTCAGTTACTTGATCAAGGGCCAGCGCTGGGCCTTCGGGCACGGCCGGTGGTTCGGCTTCGGCCTGCTCCCCGCGCTGATCACTCTGGTCGTCTACGCGGGCGCGCTCGTCGGACTGGGCTACGGCGCCGACGACTTCGTCGGCTGGGCCACCCCGTTCGCCGACGACTGGTCCTCACCCTGGCTGGGGCTCCTGCGCAACACGCTGGTCGTCCTTGTCTTCGCATTCGGGGCGTTCCTCGCGGTCATCACGTTCACCGCGGCGACCCTGCTGGTCGGCCAGCCGTTCTACGAGTCGCTCTCCGAGGAGGTCGACCGCAGCGAGGGCGGCGAGGTGCCCGAGTCGGGCCTGCCGCTCTGGCGCGAACTGTGGATCTCCGCCCGCGACTCCGTCCGCATCCTGTTGCGCGTCGCGCTGTACGGGGTGGTGCTCTTCGCCCTCGGGTTCATCCCCGTCATCGGTCAGACGGTGATCCCCGTCCTCGGTTTCTGCGTCACCGGCTACTTCCTCGCCGAGGAGCTCACCGCCGTCGCCCTCCAGCGCCGCGGCATGGTCCTCAAGGACCGCCTCGTGCTGCTGCGCGGGCGCCGCATGATGGTCCTCGGCTTCGGCGTCCCCCTCGCGCTCGCCTTCCTCGTCCCGTTCGTCGCGGTGCTGCTGATGCCGGGCGCCGTCGCCGGGGCCACACTGCTGGCCCGTGACCTGACGGCGACGCCCGGGACCGGCCCCGCCGCGGCGCCCGCGCCTGAGCCCTACACCCTGCACAAGGACTGAGCGGGCCGCCGGTCCTGCGGCCCGCCACCGGTCAGCCGCTGTGGACCTCCAGGGCGGTCCTGACCGCGGACTCCAGGGCGCCCTCGATCCAGGCCGGCTTGACGGACGTGTGGCAGCCGGCGAAGTGCAGCGGCCCCTCCGGGGTGCGGACATCGGGGAACAGCTCGGTGTGCTGCCCGGGAAGCAGTACCGACGCCTCCCCGTACGCGTACGGGTCACGCATCCAGGACTGGGTGCGGCCCACACCCGTGTAGAACACCTCGACGCGCTGCCCGTACACGTCCTGGACACCGCCCAGGGTGCGCGGGTAGCGCTCGTCGTCGTCCAGCGAGTCCCACTTCAGGGCGTCGTCGGCCCAGCTGTACGAGGCGAGCAGTACCCCGCCCCTGCTGCCCTCGACCGGGTGCGAGGGCTGGTACATGAACCGGTTGGCGTTGTCCGTCACCGAGCCGCCGCCGATGACGTGTGCCGCCTCCGGCTGGTTACGGGCGGTGGCCCGGCAAGCGGCGTAGTGCACCCGCTGGTTGGCCGGGATGTGACCGCGCGGCACGGAGGGGTGCGCGCCCAGCAGCGAGCCGTCGGCCGGGGCCCTGCCCAGCCGGTAGGCGTCGTACAGACCGGGGCGTACGGCCTCCAGCTCCCGCTTCCAGTCCGCCTCGTCGAACTCCCACCAGCGGCGGCTGAACTCGAGCAGCACCTTGGTCGCCGCGTCGTAGTGGACCTCGGTGATCGCCCGCCGCTTGCCGTACGAGAGCGCGGGCGTCACCGGGATGTGCCGCAGCCCGGAGAAGGGCACGGTGATGATCGCCCGGTCACCGGTGAAGGTCTCCCGGACCACCGGGCCGCCCCGGCCCTCGGAGACCGTCTCGACCCGCACACCGTCCTTGGTGTGGCTGATCCGGGTGGCCCGGCGGTCCAGGTGCACCAGGTCCTTCACCTGCGCGTACATCGCGTCGGCGAGGGTCGCGGTGCCGTCGGGCAGCTCGAAGAAGGAAGTGGCCGGGCTGATCAGCGAGGCCCCGATGAAGCTGTGCAGGAAGGCGAGGTGGAGCCGCGAGGTCATGTTCTCGACGGTGCCGATGAGATCGATGGTGCGCTCGTCGAGCTTGGCCGCCTCGGTCAGATAGCGGTACATCGACCAGTGCCCGTACCGCTGGAGCACCGTCGCCCAGCCCTCGACCAGGGCGCTGCCCTCCTTGCCCTCGATCTCCTCGCGCACCGGGGCGAAGGCGTTCCGCACGATCCGGGAGGCCGGGATGTTCTCGTAAGCCGCGGGCACGTGGAAGGAGCGGTTCACGGCCTGCGGCTTCACGGCGTAGTCGGCACGGCGCACGCGGACGCCGTTGACGTGGATCCAGGTGCGGTTGGCGGGGCGCCCCTCGCCGTCCACGTCGACCAGGTGGAAGCGGCGGGTCTTCAGCCCGAGACGGGCCATCAGCCCGGTGACCAGCGGATGACTGTCCGGGATGCGCATCGCACCGGCCTCGGCGTACTGCTTCGGGTCGGCGAAGGGCGGCTCGGACTGCTCGTGCCCGCCGGCCCGGAAGGTCTTGATGCGGCCGCCGACGCGGTTGCCGTTGGCCTCGATCACGGTGACCTCGTGACCGGCGTCCCGGAGGAGCCGCGCCGCGGTGAGCCCGGCCGGCCCCGCGCCGACGACCAGCACCTTCCTGCGCGCGGCCCGGGTGCGGGGCAGGCCCTTGCCCAGCAGGACCTCGCGGTAACGGGGGATCAGGTCACGGTTGTCCTCGTCACGTACGAGGATGGCGCGGGCGACCGTGAGAGCGGCCTCCCGGTCGGATCCGGACGCTGCTCCCGGCGCGGCTGCCGCGGCGCGGGGCGCCGCGGTGGACCCGGTGGCGCTCGTCATGGCGAGCGCCGCGGCGCCGGCGGTGGCGCCCGCGATCACCGCACGGCGGGAGGTGAGGGCGGGTGACGTCTCATCAGGTGTGATCATGGCGATCAGCCTGGTGTGCCGCACCCGGAGGACGCGCGGGATCGGCGGCGAATCACCCGCCGGTGATCCAGGCGGGCTCGTGTTGACGCGGATCGTCGCGCCGGGGTGGCTGTCAGCGCACCGAGAAGCCGTACACCGTCGTGGACGCGAACTCCTCGCCCGGCCGCAGCACCGTGCTCGGGAAATCCGGGTGGTTCGGCGAGTCGGGGAAGTGCTGCGTCTCCAGCGCGATCCCGGCGCACGACACGAACGGGCCCCCGCCGAGGTGATCGGCGGTGTACAGCTGGAGTCCGGGTTCCGTCGTACGGACCGTCAGCAGACGACCCGAGGCGGGGTCGTACAACTCGGCGACCGGATCCCCTCCGGTCTCCTCCAGCACGTAGTTGGTGTCGTAGCCGGGGCCCACCGGCTTCGGCTCCCGGAAGTCGAACCGGGTCCCCTCCACCGGCAGAAACTCGCCCGTGGGGATCGACTCCGCGTCGCCCGGCGTGATCCGCCCGGCCGCGAGCCGCAGTTCGTGCCCGAGGGCGCTCCCGCTCTCCGCGCCGGCCAGGTTCCAGTACGTGTGGTTCGTCAGGTTCACCACGGTCGGCGCGTCCGTCGTCGCCCGGTAGGTGATCCGCAGCGCGCCGTCCTCGTCCAGGGTGTACGCCACCGACACCGCCAGCCGCCCTGGGAAGCCCTCCTCGCCGTCCTCGGCGACCAGGGAGAGCCGCACACCGTCCGGCACCTCCTCGGCGTCCCACACCCGCTTGTCGAAGCCGCGCTCACCACCGTGCAGGGTGTTGCGGCCCTCGTTCCTCGTCACCCGGTGGGTACGCCCGTCCAGGACGAAGGAACCGCCCGCGATCCGGTTCGCGTACCGGCCGACCACCGCGCCGAAGTAGGGGCCGGTGTACGTCTCGTACCCCTTGACGTCCGGCAGCCCCAGAGCCACCTCGGCCCGGCTGCCGTCCCTTCCGGGGACCACGACGGACTGCACCACGGCGCCGTACGTCAGGACCCGCACCCGGACGCCCGCGCGCTCCAGGGTCCAGCGCCGGACCGGCGCACCGTCGCCGAGCGTGGAGAAGTCTTCGCTGTGTACCGCTGCACCCGTCGTCATGATCACCGACTTTACGCGGGCGGCCCGGACGCCGTGACGTTGCGGTAAGCGATTTCTGCCAGCCTGGCCTGGCCGTCGCGGCCGGGATGGAACCAGTCCCACTGGCTGAGCTGCTCACCGGTGAACCGGTAGTCGAACACCGCCCCGCCGTCGTAGCGGCAGCGCTCGTCCCCCTCACAGACCTCCCGCAGCACCTCGTTGTACGCGACGACCCGCTTCCGCACCGTGTCGCGCCGGGCGACGGCCGCGGCCCCCATGTCGTCGGCGTCGCCCAGCATCGACCGGCAGATCCCCAGCTCCCAGATCTGCTTGCCCAGCGGATTCTCCCGCCCGGTCGACCAGAGCCGCTTGAGGTCGGGGACGCTGGACACGTACACCTGTGCCTTCGGGGCCGCGGCGCGCAACTGCCGCATCGACGCCTCGAAGGACGCCCGGAAGTCGGCCTCCGGCGTCATCAGCGCGACCGTGTCACGGCAGGCGTCGTTCGCGCCGATCATCACCGTGACCAGCTCCGGTTCCTCCTGCGCCGCCAGCGCCATCTGCTCCGGCAACTGCGCCATCCTGGCGCCCGACACGGCGTGGTTCCAGCTGTGCGAGGCGGCCTTCGACGGGCCCAGGATGCGTACGGCGAGGCTCCGCACCCCGCTGTCGCTCCCGGTCGCCCAGGACACCTCGGGGCAGTCGGCCAGCACCGAACAGGCGTCGAAACCCCGGGTGATGGAGTCCCCGACGGCGGCGATGGACGCGGGGCTCGCGTCCCACAGCGGCGTCGGCGAGGGGGAGGGGCTCCGGGCGCCCGCGGTGCTCCGCGCGGTCGGGCCTCCGTCGGAGGTGCAGCCTGCGAGTGCGGTGGCGCCCACGGCCGCGACCGCCGTCAGAGTGACTGCGGCCCCTCGGACACGGCGACGTGACGAACGCTCGGACATCCCTGTTTCTCCTCCGGCCACACGGGTGATCGTGCCCCTGGCACAACCGGACAGCCCCAGGTGGCGGGCCTTCACGCCCTCGCAGGTGAATGCTCTGCGAATCATGGCCCCGGGACTGACCGTACGTCACACGCCCGGCCCCGGGGCACGGTAGCTTTTCCCCGTCGGACCAGTGACGCCCGCCCGGTCCGCGACACATCAGCGGGTCCGGTAAGTTAGCTCACGTCACATACTGTCCCTTTTCAGGAGATTCCCTCCCGATGCTGTTTACTGATGACAACCTCGGGAGCCGGCCGAAAAGAGACGGTACGGGCGCGAGGCTGCTGGAGAAGGCGAACCTCGTCCCACACTGGAGGTCCCGGTGACGACACGTGGAGTCCTTTACGTTCACTCCGCACCGCGCGCGCTGTGCCCGCATGTCGAATGGGCGGTAGCGGGTGTACTCGGTGTGCGGGCCCAGCTGGACTGGACCAGACAGCCGGCCGCCCCGGGCACCTGGCGGTCGGAAGTCTCCTGGAAGGGCCGTACGGGGACGGCCTCGGAGCTGGCTTCGGCCCTACGCGGCTGGGACCTGCTGCGCTTCGAGGTGACGGCGGAACCGTGCCCCACGGCGGAGGGTGAGCGCTACAGCTCCACGCCGGGCCTCGGCATCTTCCACGCCGTCACGGGCATGCACGGCGACATCCTGGTCCCGGAGGACCGGCTGAGGGCGGCGCTGGCGCGGTCCCTGAACGGCGAGACGGACCTGGAGGCCGAGGTGGCCAAGCTCCTGGGCAAGCCGTGGGACGACGAGCTGGAGTCCTTCCGGCACGCGGGCGAGGGCGCACCGGTGCGATGGCTGCACCAGGTGGTGTGACGGGCCCGGCCCGGACCCGGCGTCCCTGTGTGTGCTGAAACGTTGCCCTCGTGGGTCCGGCCGACCTCAGCCATGCCGCTCTCCTCGTGGCGCAGGAGGCGCGCTCCGGCCTCGCCGGCGTGTGAGGGTGCCGGGAGCCCCGGAAACGGCCCGCACGGCGCGGAAGGCCCGCCTCCCCAGGGGGAAGCGGGCCTCGTGGCAGGGGTGGCTGGTCAGACCGAGCGGAAGGCCAGCACCACGTTGTGGCCGCCGAAGCCGAACGAGTTGTTGATCGCGGCGATCGGCCCCTCCGGCAGCGCCCGCGGCTCACCGCGCACGACGTCCGCGTCGACCGCCTCGTCGAGGTCGTCGATGTTGATCGTGGGCGGCGCCATCCGGTTGTGCAGCGCCAGGACCGTCGCCACGGTCTCGATACCGCCCGCGCCACCCAGCAGGTGACCCGTCATGGACTTCGTGGCGGAGATCGCGACATGGTCCAGGTCGTCGCCCAGCACCGCACGCAGCGCCTTGATCTCCGCGACGTCGCCCTGCGGCGTGGACGTGGCGTGCGCGTTCAGGTGCACGACCTCCGACGGCTTCAGGTCCGTGGAGTCCAGCAGGTTCTGCATCGCGGCGGCGATCCCTCGCCCGGTGGGCTCGGGCTGCGCGATGTGGTGGGCGTCGGCGGACAGGCCCTGGCCGAGCACCTCGCAGTAGACCTTGGCGCCCCGCGCGGCCGCGTGCTCCGCGGACTCCAGGATCACGACGCCGGCGCCCTCGCCGAGGACGAAGCCGTCGCGGCCCGTGTCGTAGGGACGCGAGGCCTTCTCGGGCTCGTCGTTGCTCTTGGACATCGCCATCATGTTGGCGAACGCCGCGATCGGCAGCGGGTGGATGGCCGCCTCCGTGCCACCGGCGACGACCACGTCGGCGCGGCCGGTGCGGATCATCTCGACGGCGTAACCGATGGCCTCGGCACCCGACGCGCACGCGGAGACCGGGGTGTGGACACCGGCCTGGGCGTTGACCTCCAGGCCGACGTTGGCCGCCGGACCGTTGGGCATGAGCATGGGAACGGTGTGCGGGGAGACGCGGCGTACGCCCTTCTCCTTCAGCACGTCGTACTGGTCGAGCAGGGTGATCACGCCGCCGATACCGGAGGCGATGACCGAGCCCAGACGCTCGGGCTGGATCTTCTCGTCCTCGCCGGCCTTGCCGGTGAAACCGGCGTCGGCCCACGCCTCGCGGGCGGCGATCAGCGCGAACTGCGCCGAGCGGTCCAGCTTGCGGGCGAGGGGGCGGGGAAGGACGTCACCCGGGTCGACAGCCGCGAGGGCGGCGATCCGGACGGGCAGTTCGGCGAAACGTTCGCCCTCGAGAGGCTTGACGCCGGACCGGCCGGCCATCAGACCTTCCCAGGTCGATGCGGAGTCGCCACCCAGCGGAGTGGTTGCGCCGATACCGGTGACGACCACGGTGCGATTGGTCGGGCTCACTGGAAAATCTTCTCCACGTGTAGAGGGTCGTGAAT
Organism: Streptomyces sp. NPDC005791; assembly: GCF_042871485.1. Lineage (NCBI taxonomy): Bacteria > Bacillati > Actinomycetota > Actinomycetes > Kitasatosporales > Streptomycetaceae > Streptomyces > Streptomyces sp. NPDC005791. Next base: position 179,126 of record NZ_JBIAIP010000012.1, on the reverse strand, counting down.
CAGCGGCGCCACCGCCGGGTGGCGACACACAGGACGAACTGGGATCAGTTCTGGTGCTTCAGGATGTAGTCGGCGGCGTCGCCGACCGTCTTGAGGTTCTTGACGTCCTCGTCGGGGATCTTGACGTCGAAGCGCTCTTCGGCGGCGACGACGACCTCGACCATGGACAGCGAGTCGACGTCCAGGTCGTCGGTGAAGGACTTGTCCAGCTGGACGTCCTCGACCGGGATACCGGCGATCTCGTTGACGATCTCGGCGAGACCGGTGACGATCTCTTCCTGAGTGGCGGCCATGTTGGCGCTCCTTCGATGTGTTTCTGCAGGGTTCGGGCAGGTGGACCGAAAGGTCCGGGGTGCCTAGGGGAGGGTAACGACCGTCGCGGCGTAGACGAGACCCGCCCCGAAGCCGATGATGAGCGCCGTGTCGCCGCTCTTGGCCTGACCGGTCGCCAGGAGCCGCTCCATTGCGAGCGGGATCGAGGCGGCGGACGTGTTGCCGGTGGTCTCCACGTCACGGGCGACCGTGACGTGTTCCGGCAGCTTGAGTGTCTTCACCATCGAGTCGATGATCCGCATGTTGGCCTGGTGCGGGATGAAGACATCCAGGTCTTCCGGCGAGATCCCGGCCGCTTCCAGCGCCTGCTGGGCGACCTTCGCCATCTCGAAGACGGCCCAGCGGAAGACCGCCTGGCCCTCCTGCGTGATGGCCGGGAACTTGACCTCGCCGTTCCTGTCGAGCGGCAGCTTGGAGACGTCGCCGATGTGGAGGTCGTTCCACGAGACGGTCTGCTTGATCGTCTCGGACTTGTCGCCCTCGGAACCCCAGACCGTCGGACCGATGGCCGGCTCCTGGGACGGGCCGACCACGACGGCGCCCGCGCCGTCGCCGAACAGGAAGGCCGTCGCGCGGTCCTCCAGGTCGGTGAGGTCGCTGAGCCGCTCGACGCCGATGACGAGTACGTACTCCGCCGAGCCCTCGACGATCATGCCCTTGGCGAGCGTGAGGCCGTAGCCGAAGCCCGCGCAGCCGGCCGAGATGTCGAAGGCGGCGGGCTTGCCCGCGCCGATCCGGTGCGCGATGTCGGTCGCGACGGCGGGGGTCTGCTTGAAGTGCGAGACGGTGGAGACGATGACTCCGCCGATCTGCTCCGGAGCGATCCCGGCGTCCGCGATCGCCTTGCCGGACGCCTCCACGGACATCATGGCCACGGTCTCCTCGTCGGAGGCCCAGTGGCGGGTGGCGATACCGGAGCGGGAGCGGATCCACTCGTCGGACGAGTCGATCGTCTCGAGGATCACCTCGTTGGGCACGACACGGGTGGGGCGATAGCCGCCGACACCGATGATCCGCGCGTACGGGGCGCCCTTGCTGGGCTTGATCTTCGACATGCTCTCGGGCTCCTTAGGCGCCCGCGTGCTCGGAGATGAGCGCGCGGGCCGCGTCGAGGTCGTCGGGGGTCTTGAGCGCGAGGGTCTTCACACCGGGCAGCGCGCGCTTGGCGAGTCCCACCAGGGTCCCGCCGGGCGCCGCCTCGATGAGGGCCGTGACACCGAGCGCGGCGAAGGTCTCCATGCACAGGTCCCAGCGGACCGGGCTGGCGACCTGGCCGACGAGCCGCGCGACGACCTCGTCGCCGGTGGCGACCGTCTTCCCGTCGGCGTTCGACACGTACGTCACCTTCGGGTCGGTGACCGTCAGGGCGGTGGCGGCGGCACGCAGCTTGTCCGCGGCCGGGGCCATGTGGTGCGTGTGGAACGCGCCGGCCACCTTGAGCGGTACCACACGGCGTACGCCCTCGGGCTTGTCCTCGGCCAGCGCGGCGATCTGCTCCGCGGTGCCGGCGGCGACGATCTGCCCGCCGCCGTTGACGTTGGCCGGGGTGAGCCCCAGCTTCTCCAGGTGCGGGACCGTGACGTCCGGGTCCCCGCCGAGGAGCGCGGCCATGCCCGTCTCGGTGACCGCGGCGGCCTCGGCCATGCCGAGCCCCCGGGCGCGTACGAAGCGGAGCGCGGCCTCGTCGTCGAGGACGCCGGCGAGCGCGGCGGCGGTGATCTCACCGACGCTGTGGCCGGCGACGACGCCCGGAGAGGCGTCGAGGGCGGCGGCGGAGAGGAGACCCGCGGCGACCAGCAGCGGCTGGGCCACCGCCGTGTCACGGATCTCGTCGGCGTCGGCCTGCGTGCCGTAGTGGGCAAGGTCGAGCCCGATGGCGTCGGACCATCCCGCGATGCGGTCGGCGGCACCGGGGAGGTCGAGCCAGGGAGTCAGGAAGCCGGGCGTCTGAGCGCCTTGGCCGGGAGCGACGAGTACGAGCACCCTCACACTCTCTCTTGTGGACGGCCCCGGACGCCCGTGGGGACAGGGACGAAGAACCGTCAGGGGAATTGTTGAAGTTCGACAAAAGTCTAGGACCGAGTGTCCCCGGTGGCCAAGCGCCCCAGGATGAGGGCGATCCGCAGCGTGAACGCGGAACGCACGTCGGAGGGTGACCAGCCGGTGACGTCGGTCACACGTCGCAGCCGGTAGCGCACGGTATTGGGGTGCACGAAGAGCATCCGTGCCGCGCCCTCCAGACTGCTCGCCTGCTCCAGGTACACACTCAGCGTCTCCAGAAGTGCCGAACCCGCTTCTTCCAGCGGTCTGTAGATCTCCTCCACCAGTTGATCGCGCGCGGCCGGATCGCCGGCCATCGCACGCTCAGGAAGGAGATCGTCCGACAGGACGGGCCTCGGAGCGTCCTGCCACGCCGAACAGGCCTTGAGACCCGCTGCCGCGGCCTGTGCGGACCGGGTGGCCGCGAGGAGGTCGGGCACCACGGGTCCGGCGACGACGGGACCCGCCGCATAGGGGCCGATCAGCGACTTGGCGACGTTCAGAGGGTTGTCGCTGCCGCCCGCGATCACGACCAGGCGGTGTCCGAGGACCCCCGTCAGGACCTGGAGCTTGGCGTGTCTGGCGGCCCGCCGGATCGCCTCCACGGTGAGCTCGCTGTCCCCGTCGGGGGCGGTGCCGAGGACGACGCACACGTGCTCGGGGGAGTTCCAGCCGAGCGCGGCGGCCCGGGACACGGCTCCCTCGTCCGCCTCACCGGACAGCACCGCGTTCACCACCAGTGACTCCAGCCGGGCGTCCCACGCGCCACGGGCCTCGGCGGCCTGTGCGTACACCTGGGCGGTCGCGAAGGCGATCTCGCGCGCGTAGACGAGCAGCGCCTCGCGCAGCACCGACTCGTCGCCGGGCGCGGCGACCTCGTCGATCGCGGTCTCCATGACCTCGATCGTCGTCCGCACCATCTCGACGGTCTGGCGCAGGGTGATCGCCCGGGTCAGCTCGCGCGGAGCCGTGCCGAACACGTCGGTGGAGATCGCCTGCGGGGTCTCCGGGTGCCGGAACCACTCGGTGAACGCGGCGATACCAGCCTGGGCGACCAGACCGATCCAGGACCGGTTCTCCGGTGGCATCGCCCGGTACCACGGCAGCGTCTCGTCCATGCGGGCGATGGCGTCGGCGGCCAGCCGGCCGGAGGACTGCTCGAGCCGTTTCAGGGTCGCGGCGTGGAGGTGGGCGTCATGCGCGGCGGGCTGCTCAGGATCGGGTCGGGGCACGCACACAAGACTGCCTTATCGGGACAGGCGCCCGGAGGGAGGGGCGCGGCGCGGGCCGGCGGAGATAGCGTGGGGGCGTGATGGACGTACGCAGGTCCGGGGACCGTTTCCGCGGCGGGGACCCCGCCACGGGCGACTCCGCGGGCATCGAGACGCTGCACGCGTTCTCCTTCGGGCGGTTCTACGACCCGGACAACCTGCGCTTCGGGCCCGTCCTCGCGTGCAACGAGGAGCGGCTCGCCCCGGGCGCCGGCTTCGACGAGCATCCGCACAGCCACACCGAGATCGTCACCTGGGTGGTGGAGGGCGAGCTCACCCACCGCGACTCGGCGGCGCACGCCACCGTCGTACGGGCCGGGGACGTCCAGCACCTCAGCTCGGCCGCCGGTGTGCGGCACGTCGAACGCAACGACGGGGAACGCCCGCTGACGTTCATCCAGATGTGGCTCTCCCCCCTGGAGCCCGGCGGGGAGCCCTCCTACACGCATGTCGCCGGGATCGCCGACGCCACCCCGTACGCCCTCCCGGAGGCGGGCGCGATGCTCCACGTGTGCCGGCCGTCCGAGGGCGAGCGCACCGCCGTGCCGGACGCGGCGGGCGTCTACGTCCACGTCGCCCGGGGCGAGGTGAGCCTCGACGGCGAGCAGCTGGGGGAAGGGGACTCGGCGCGCATCACCCGGTCCCGGGGCCTGGAACTGGTGGCCTTGCGGGACGCCGAGGTGCTGGTGTGGGAGCTCGGCGCGGTGTGAGGCGTCACGGCTGTCTGGTGAGCAGCCCCAGTTCCAGCGCCTTGACCACCGCGTGCGTACGGTCGCTGACGTCGAGCTTCGCGAAGACCCGCAGCAGATGCGTCTTCACCGTGGCCTCCGTGATGACCAGCCGGCGGCCGATCTCCCCGTTGGACAGCCCGTCGGCCACCGCGCCCAGCACCTCCACCTCCCTCCTGGTCAGCGCCACCGGGGGCGGCTTCCGCATCCGGGCCACCAGCCGCGCCGCGACGCGCGGAGCCAGGACGGTCTCGCCGCGGGACGCGGCGTGGATGGCATCCACCAGCTGCTCGCGGGTGGCGTCCTTGAGCAGGTAGCCGATGGCGCCGGCCTCGACGGCGCGCTCGATCTCCGCGTCGGTGTCGTACGTGGTCAGGATCAGGACCCGGGTCCTGGTGCGGCCGGCGATGATCTCCTCGGTGGCGCTCGTCCCGTCGAGAACGGGCATCCGCAGGTCCATCAGCGCCACGTCGGGCTCCAGCCGCTCGACGAGCCCGACGGCCGCCCGGCCGTCCTCGGCCTCGCCGACGATGTCGATGGTGGGTTCGCCGGTCAGCAGGGCGACGACCCCGGCACGCATCACCGTGTGGTCGTCCGCCACGACGACCCGGACCGTGCCGGCCGCCGGTACGCCATCGGTCATGTCAGTCCTGTCCGTCGGTGGTGGTGGGGACCATGGCGAGGACGCGGGTGCCGTCGCCGACCGAGCTGGTGACGGTGAGGTCGCCGCCGAGCTCGGCGAGGCGTTCGCGCATGCCGTGCAGGCCGAAACCGTGGGAGTCCTCGGCCACGAAACCACGGCCGTCGTCGGTGATCTCCAGCTCCACGCCGTACGCCTGCGCGGTGAGCACCACCTCCACCGCGGACGCGCCCGCGTGCTTGCGGACGTTGGCGAGGGACTCCTGGGTGCAGCGCAGGAGCGCGATCCGGGTCTGCTGGTCGCAGGCGACGTCGGGCAGGTGTGCGGTGACGCCGATGCCGGTGTCCTCGGTGAACCGGTCCAGGGTCCGCCGCAGGGTGTCCGCCACCGAGCCGGCGGCGACACCGCCCCGGGGAGCCGCACCGACCAGGACGCGTGCTTCGGCGAGGTTCTCGCGTGCGGTGTTCTCGATCGCGAGCAGTTGCCGCGCAGCCCGGCCGGGATCGTCCTCGAGCCCGGAGCGGGCCGCCTCCGCGAGGACGACGATGGAGGCGAAGCCCTGGGCGAGCGTGTCATGGATCTCCCGCGCGAGCCGTTCGCGCTCGTCCGCCGCCCCTTGCCGCTGGTGTGCCTCCACCAGCCGGAGCCGGGCGTCCTCCAGCTCCGCCCGCAACCGCCGGGCCCGCTCGTCGGCGTCCTCGGAAATGTGGCGCACCACCAGTCCGATCAGCACGCCCGCCGCGTAACCGATGAGCGTGAAGATCACGTTGCCGGTGAAGAACTCCCCGTCCCAGCCCTGCCGTACGACGTTGCCGGCGACCACTCCAGCGGCGGCGAGGCCGCTGAGAGCGATCGCGGCCCGCGCGCTCGCGGTGTAGATCCAGAAGTGCGGCAGCGTCACCACGAAGAGCGCCGCGCTGCCGTCGAGCAGGTACGACATCGCGCCGAGGCCCACCACGAGGACGTACAGGTAGGGGCGGTGGCGCAGGACGGGGCTGCCGGGGAACAGCCCCACCGCGCCGTACGAGAGGGCGAGCACGGCCAGCAGCGCCAGCACCGGGAACCTCGTCGCGCCCGGGGCGTCCGCGACCGCGAGGGCCGGCGGGACCACGCCCAGCAGCACCCAGAGGACGGCGTTCCACCGGTGCAGCGACGGCACGGTCAACTCGGTGCCGGGCTGCGGCCGTTGCTTCACCGCGTCAGCCTACTTCTGCCAGGGGTCCGGCGGCAGGCGTCCCGGCACGCCGGTCCCGCACCGGGCGGGCCGGCCACCACGCACGCTCGCCGAGGAGCAGCAGCACGGACGGCAGGACCATCAGCCGGATGATCACCGCGTCCAGCAGGACGGCCACGGCCAGGCAGAAGCCCATCTGCTTCATCTCGGTCAGGTGCAGGGCCACGAAGGCGCCGAACACCGTCACCATCACGATCGCCGCGCTGGTCACCAGCTTGGCCGACCGGTTGATGCCCTCCAGTACCGCCTCCCGGGCGGACATGCCGTTCTGCCTGGCCTCCTGGATCCGGCTGACCACGAACACCTGGTAGTCCATCGACAGTCCGAAGAGGATCACCACGAGGAACAGCGGAACCCTGGACGCGATGGCCCCGAGGGAGTCGAAGGCCAGCAGGCCCTCCGCCCACGTCCCCTGGAAGAACACGACCAGCATGCCGAGCGAGGCGCCGGCGGACAGCAGATTGAGTGCGACGCCGACGAGTCCGATGACCACCGATCGGAACGCCCACACCGTCATCAGGAAGGTCACCAGCAGCAGGAACCCGATGACCAGCGGCAGTTTGTCGCTCTCGTGTGCCACGTAGTCCCGGCCCCGGGCCACGTCACCGCTCACCCCGGTCTCCACGTCGGACAGTCGCCCGACGATCGCGGGGACGTGGTCCTGGCGGAGGTGGGCGAGCGACTCGATCGCCTCGGCGGAGGGCGCCGGGTGGGGGACGGCGAGTTCCAGGACGCTGATGCGGCCGTCGGCCGACGTACGCACCCTGGGCTCCGCGCTCTTCGCGAACAGAGGATCCGCCTGGGTCCGCCGTCCGAGGTCCTTGAGTGCCTGCTTCACCCGGTCCTTCTGTTCCGGGGCCGAGCGGGCCACGACCTCGTGCGTGACGAGGAGTTCGGGGAAGCTGCCGGTCAGCCGGTCGTAGACCTGCATGGCCGGGATGTCGCGGGAGAAGGTGTCCTTGCCCGGGTCGATGAGCTTCAGGCCGAGTGCGGGCGCGGCCAGGCCGAGCATGACGAGGACCGACAGGCACAGGGTGAGGGCGGGACGGGTCCTGGCGGGCTTCAGCAGGGCGCCGAACACCCGCCCGGTCTCCGGCTTCGCGGCCAGGGCCGGCTTGCCGCGCCTCGCCCGGCGGGCTGCCCTGCGGGGGGCGAGGCGTTCGGTCCGGCGGCCGATGACGACCAGCAGGGCGGGGAGCACGGTGAGTGAGCTGGCCACGGCGACGGCCACGACGAGAATGGTGCCGGTCGCCAGCGAGGAGAAGATGACGTCCGAGGCCAGGTACAGGGTGGCCGTGGAGACGATCACGGCGAGGCCCGAGACCACGATGGCCCGGCCCGCCGTCGCCGCGGCCAGCTCGACGAGGGCCTCGGAGCTGAGCCTGCCACCCGCACGGGCCCGTTCCTCGCGTTCACGTTTCAGGTAGAAGAGCGTGTAGTCGACGCCCACCGCCAGCCCGATGAGCAGGATGAGGTTCATCCCGACCCCGGCGTCCGGCAGGACGTGCGAAGCGACCATGGACAGCCCGATCGCGGCGGCGATCGAGGAGAGGGCCAGCAGCAGCGGCACACCCGCCATGATCACCGAGCCGAACACGACCAGCAGCGTGATGACCGTGACGGGCAGGCTGATGCGTTCGGAGAGTGCGAGGTCCTCACCGCGCTGGTCGTTGACGCCCTTGCTGATGGCGGGGGAGCCGGTCTCCTCCACGATCAGGTCCGGGTGGCTCGCACCGACCGCCGCCGTCTGTTCCAGGAGCGGTACGACGTTCTTCCTGCCCTCCAGCTCGGGGCCCTTCAGGACCACCGAGACCAGCAGGACCTTCCCGTCGTCCGAGCGGACGGGCGCCGCCACGCTCTCCACCTCGGGCAGGTCCCGCATCCGCGCGGTCACGTCCTGGGCCGCCTGCCCGGCAGCGGCCATGTCCAGCGGTCCGGACCCGGACCGGATCATGATCCGCTCGGTGGGTGAGCGCTCCAGGCCGCCTTCGGCCGCCATCGCTTCGGCGCGTCCCGCCTCACCGACCCGGAAGTCCTTGGTGGTGGCTTCGTCGGTGCCCACCGAGATGCCCGCTACGAGGCAGAGGATGACGAACGCGAACCAGCCGGTGATCGCGCGCCCGGCGTGCCGGGCGCTCCATCGGGCGGTCGTCAAGTGGAGTTGTCTCATGCCGGAAATCCTGGTCGGCGAGGGGGCTCGCCCGGCACGTCCTGCCGGTTGAACCTGTTGTCCACCGGTCGGTGGACAACAGGGGTGGGGGCAGCGTCAGTTCGCACCGTACGGCGCCGGTCACGCGCCGGTGGTGGACCCGGGGCGGACGATCATCAGGACCACGACCACCGCCCAGACGAGGTTGAAGATGCCGGTGAGCATCGTCAGACGCGCCGCCATGGGGCGTGCCGCCTCCAGGGTGGGTGGGTCCCCGCCTTCGCCCTCGCCCTCGGTGAGCAGGCGCCGCTGCCCGGGCAGGATGGCGAGTCCGAGGATGGCAGCGGCGATCAGGGTGAGGACGAGCGAGGCGATCAGCCAGGCATCGGTGAGGACCCCTAGCGCGGCGCCGGTCGCGATCCCGAACACCGGCACGAAGACGCCGGCGAGCGAGTAGCCGTAACAGACGCGGTGCAGGAGGGCGGCGACCCCGGCCGACCTGCCCTGCCCCTCCGTGCCGTCCAGCGCCTGGAGCGCGTAGCGCGGGAACATCGAGGCGGCGACGGTGATCGACCCGACGGCCACGATCGCGGCGATGACATGGATGGATAGCAGCAGCTTGGTCACTGCGGGTGCCTCCTGCTCGGAACACGCATATATGTTGGCTGCCAATACATACACTGCCTACGGCTCTTTTGGGTAGGCTGCCTACCCATGAAGGCGGATGCGGTGCGAGGGCACCTCGACGGACTGCTGCTGGCCGTGCTGGAACCGGGCCCGCTGCACGGCTACGCGATCATCGCGGCGGTGCAGCGCCGCAGCGGGGGCGTACTCGAACTGCGTACGGGCACGATCTATCCGGCCCTGAACCGGCTGGAGCGGATCGGACTCCTGAGCAGCAGCTGGGAGTCCGCAGGTGAACGGCGCAGGCGCTGCTACGAGCTGACCGAGGAGGGGCGGCGCACCCTGGCCGGGGAGCGGACGGCGTGGGACGAATTCACCACGGCGATCGGCTCCGTCCTCAACCCCTCCACCCCGCCCGGGCTGACGACATGACCGCACAGGTGTCGGCCGACCCCATCGCCGACTACGAGGCGGCCCTGGCGGACGTCCTGCACGGCCCCGGTGGGCCGAAGGCCCGCATGATCGAGGAGCTGCGCGACGGCCTGGCGGACACGGCCGAGGCCCACGTCCGCGAGGGAACGCCCTACGGTCAGGCCGCCCGCCTGGCCATACGGGAGTTCGGGACCGTCGAGGAGATCGCCCCGGCCGCCCAGCGCGAACTGACCATCGCCCAGGCCCGGCACACGGCCCGCGCCGTCACCCTCACCGCGCCGTTCCTGGTCGCCTGCTGGTACCTGGCCCGGACGTCGGGCTTCCCCGACGCGGCGGGGCACCTGCCGCGCATGGCCCGGATGGTGGCGGTGAGCCTGGCCGGTGTCGCGATCGTCGCCGCGCTGCTCGCCGCGACGCTGCTCGCCGCCACCGGCGCCCTTGCCCGTCGGCTGCCCACCCCGCGCCGGCTGCCCCTGGCGGTCGCCTGGGCCGGCACCACGACCAGCGTCGCCATGGCGGTCGCGACGCCCGCGCTGGCCGTGGCCGCCGCGCTCACCGCGGACTGGCCGCTGCTCGCCCTGGCCGGGGCGCTCTCGGCGGCCTCGCACGCAGTGGTGGCGGGCTCTGCCCGCGCCAGCCGCCGGTGCGCCCGCCTGGGTCCGGCGTAACGGGGTCACCGCCTCCTGGTGCCGACCGTCTGGTCGTTCGCCGTCGCTGAAGGCGAGGCCGAGGTCTCCGATACCACCACGGTTCCTGGCGATGCGGTCGGCCGGGAACTCCTCGGACTGATTCCACCGGCCGCGAAGCCGGAGCATGAAGACGCGTTCCTGGAGGAGTTGGTAGCCGAGCGCCGAGTGGTCGTCCGGTTGAAGGTGGACCGTCTGTACGGAACAGGGCTCGACATCAACGGTCAGATCGATTCGGTCCGTGCTGGTCATAGCCACCCATTGAAGGTGGTGGCGGATGACCTTCTGGCCGGAGGCCCGGCAGGCTCGGGGAAGGGTCGCGGAAGAAGACGGAGCGGCGGGCCCCTTCGGGCCCCGCCGGGCGGCGCGCCCCGGCCGTCAGCAGGGCCAGGGCGCTCGAGCGGGTGCGTGGCCACGGGAGAAGAAGTCCGAGGGCCGCACCGGAGACCAGGAAGTACAGGGAGCGGACCAGCGCGGTCACGCAACCGAGCAGCACGCCCGCGCTGCGGCGCGGCCACGGGAACGGGGGCGAGTGGGCTCCTCGTGAGGCACGGGGTCCGGTGCTGCGTTCACGAGGTACGGCGGTGCTGCGCGTTCGAGTTGCGGCCCTTGATCCGTACGGTCAGATAGACGACCAGGGCCACCACGACGACGACCAGGACCACCTTGCTCAGGAAGCCGACGTAGGTCTCCACCACGTCCCACCGGCTGCCCAGCCAGTAGCCGCACATCACCAGGACGCTGTTCCAGACGAGGCTGCCGAGCGTCGTCAGTACGGCGAACTGCAGCATCGGCATCCGCTCCAGGCCCGCGGGGACCGAGATGAGGCTGCGGAAGATGGGCACCATCCTGCCGAAGAACACCGCCTTGGTGCCGTGCTTGGCGAACCAGGCCTCGGTCCGCTCCAGGTCGGAGGTCTTGACCAGCGGCAGCTTGGCCCACAGCGCGAACAGCCGGTCACGGCCGATGAGTACGCCGATCCAGTAGAGGGCCACCGCACCGACCAGCGAACCCAGCGTCGTCCAGAACAGGGCCGAGGCGAGGCTCAGCACTCCTTGGCCGGCCGCGAAGCCGGTGAGCGGGAGGATGATCTCGCTGGGCAGAGGGGGGAAGAGGTTCTCCAGAGCGATGGCCAGTCCGGCACCGGGACCGCCCAGGGTGTCGACGAGGCCGGCTGCCCAGCCCGCGATGCCGCCCGTGGGCTCCTGCGACGCTGCAAGGGGCGTGGAATACATGGGGGCCTCCAAGGTGGCGGAACGAACGCCCGGGGCCGGCGCCCCGATACCCATATTTTAGGAAGCCTTTACTCGGCAGCGGTAAGAGGGTCGCCGTTCGGGACCGACTGCGGTCTCCCGCAGGACCCGGCCTGCGGAAGACCGCAGGGTCCGGCCTCGGTCACTCCCTCGGCGTGCCCGCCGCCGGCCTGTCCAGCTCGCGCATGGCCTCGCCGTGTGCGCTCATGCGGCGAGTCACGGTGCCGGTGGTGAAGAGCCCCATGCCGACGACCGACACCGGCAGGGAGACGCCGAGTACGGCCACGGCCTCCGGCCAGTCGCGTTCGTCCCCGCAGTGATCCCCGTTCACGAGCCCCTCGTTGGCGGTGCCGCGATCGGTGAACAGACGTGACTCGCACTCCTGCGGGTAGTCGTCGTCGGGCTCCTCGTCGACCGTGTACGGCATCAGCAGCAGCACGGCACACCACGCCCACAGGAGCCCGGCCAGGGACAGCAGGCCGATCCCCCAGGCGCGCGTCCGTGCGGCTCGGTCCCGGAAGTCGAGGTCGTAATCACGTGATCGCATAGCGGCCCAATCTATCCGAGCCCGATCATGAGGGGCCTGGCAGGTGGGACCAGCCCGCCCACCGCCGCAGGAGCGCAGTGGCGGGTGCGGGAGGACGGTGTGCTTCGAGCGTCTCGGCCGTAGGGCCGCTCAACGGGAGGCGGCGAGCTCCGCCAGCACCGCGTCGGTGAACGGCGTCCACACCTCGGCGGCCCACGGGCCGAAGGCCCGGTCCGTCAGCGCGACACAGGCCGCGCCCGCCGCCGGGTCGATCCAGAGGAACGTGCCGGACTGTCCGAAGTGGCCGAAGGTCCCGGGGGAGGAGGAAAGCCCGGTCCAGTGAGGTGACTTGGAGTCGCGGATCTCGAAACCGAGACCCCAGTCGTTGGGGTTCTGGTGCCCGTAACCGGGGAGTACGCCCTTGAGACCGGGGTGCACCACGCTCTGTGCCTCCAGGACCGTACGCGGATCGAGGAGGCGCGGGGCCTGCACCTCCGCCGCGAAGCGGACCAGGTCGTCCACGGTCGAGGAGCCGTCCTTGGCCGGGGAGCCGTCCACCGTCGTCGAGGTCATGCCCAGGGGCTCCAGGACCGCCTGGCGCACGTACTCCGGGAACGGGATCTGCGTGGCCTCGGCGATGTGGTCGCCGAGCACCTCGAAGCCCGCGTTGGAATACAGCCGGCGGGTGCCGGGGGGCGCCGTGACCCGGTGCTCGTCGAAGGCGAGGCCGCTGGTGTGGGCGAGGAGGTGGCGGACGGTCGAGCCCTCGGGGCCCGCGGGCTCGTCCAGCTCGACGGCCCCCTCCTCGTACGCCACCAGAGCCGCGTACGCCGCGAGAGGCTTGGTCACCGAGGCCAGCGGGAAGCGGTGCGCGGTGGGACCATGGGTACCCAGGAGCGTGCCGTCCGAGGTGACGACGGCGGCTGCCGCGGTGGGGACGGGCCAGTTCTCGATCATCGCCAGGCTCTGCATGGGTACGAGCCTAACGGGAGCCCGAATCCCGGATCGCTCCTGGATATCGCTTGCTTGGAGTGCACTCCAAGGTTCTAGCGTGGAGGACATGACGGTGATGGAAAGCATTTCCGCACGGACGGACACCTGCGCTTCGGCCCCGACGTCGCATCCGCGCCCCGAGGGCCAGGACCGCTACACCATCAGCGAGGTCGTCGCCTTCAGCGGGCTCACCGCGCACACCCTGCGCTGGTACGAGCGGATCGGGCTGATGCCGCACGTGGACCGCTCGCACACGGGGCAGCGCCGCTTCAGCAACCGCGACCTGGACTGGCTGGCGTTCGTCGGCAAGCTCAGGCTGACCGGCATGCCGGTCGCCGACATGGTCAGGTACGCGGAGCTGGTACGGGAGGGCGAACACACCTTCGCCGAACGGCGGGAGCTGCTGGAGTCGACCCGGCGCGACGTGCGGACGCGGATCGCGGAACTCCAGGGGACCCTGGCCGTACTCGACTTCAAGATCGACTTTTATGGTGGCGCCCGTACGGCGCCGGAAAGGGTCTGACGACATGGGCGAGACCGGAAAGATCGCGACCGTACAGCTCGGCGGTGGCGGCGGCCCGCAGGTGGGAGTGCAGGGCCTCGGCTGCATGGGCATCAGCGAGTTCTACGGGGACACCGACGAGGCGGCGGCCCGGGACACCCTGGAGGCCGCGCTGGAGGCGGGCGTCACGCTCTTCGACACCGCCGACATCTACGGGAGCGGGGCCAACGAGACGTTCCTGGAGCCGTTCGTCGGGGCGCACCGCGACGAGATCACGCTGGCGACCAAATTCGCCATCGAGCGGAGGACCGACGACCCGCACTACCGGGGAGTGCGCAACGACCCGGCGTACATCCGCGAGGCCGTCGAGGGCAGCCTGCGCCGGCTGAACACCGACGTCATCGACCTGTACTACATGCACCGCCGCGACCCCCTCGTCCCGCTCGCCGAGTCGGTCGGCGCGATGGCCGAGCTGGTGCGGCAGGGCAAGGTGAAGCAGCTCGGGCTGAGCGAGGTCACCGGGGACGAGCTCCGTGAGGCTCACGCCGTGCACCCGATCGCGGCCCTCCAGTCCGAGTGGTCGCTCTTCAGCCGGGACGTGGAGCACAGTGCCGCGCCCGCGGCGGTGGAGCTCGGGGTGACCTTGGTGCCGTACTCGCCGCTCGGCCGTGGGTTCCTGACCGGGGCGTTCGCGGACGCGGTCAAGGACCTGTCGTCCGACGACTTCCGTAAGCACCAGCCGCGCTTCACCGGTGAGAACGCGAAGACGAACGCCGCACTGCTGGAGCCCGTGCACAAGATCGCGGCGGCGCACGGGGCGACGGCCGCGCAGGTGGCCCTGGCCTGGGTACAGCAGCGGGCAGAGGTGCACGGCCTGACCGTGGTGCCGATCCCGGGCACCCGCAAGCGCAGTCGTCTGCTGGAGAACCTCGGAGCTACCCGGCTCACCCTGACCTCGCAGGAGCTGGAACTGCTGGAGCCCATCGCGGGCCAGGTGGCGGGGGACCGGTACCCGGACATGAGCAACACGGCGACCGCGCGCGAGTAGCCCTCCCGGGCGCCTGGCGGGACCCCCGCCAGGCCGACGCGGGGAGCACCGGACCGTCGCCACCCCGACCTCCCGCGTGTATCCCTGGTGACCATCCAGCACCCCCGGCCCGAGGTCCGCGGGGAGGCGGCTGAGGCAGTGCTCGAACTGACGGAGCTCCCAGAGCCGTGCGTCACAGCAGCCGCTTACGGCCCCGGAGAATGACGAAGGCGACGACGACGGCGGTGACGGCGAACATGAGACCGGCTCCGAGCCACTGCATCGAGTGCATCTGGGAGACGGGGAGGTAGTCCACGGACCAGCCGGTGACGTGCTTGGACTCCAGGCAGGCGGTGTGCGCCCCGGCGTTCTCCATCTGGTCGAGACAGGTGGTCCAGTCCAGGCGGTCACCGGCATCGGTGAGGAAGTAGGTGCCCTGCCCCTGCTGCTCCGCCTGGGCGGGCAGCTCCGGCGGTACGGCGTCGGGCCCGACCCCCTGGTCGGTGCTGACGGACATGACGTTCCCCAGGCTCCGCCAGACCTGGTCCCATACGAACCCGAGGGCCACGACGATGCCGAGCGTGACCACCATCGACACCAGTGTGCGGCGCAGGAGCAGGCCGACCGCCACGCCCACGGTGAACGTGAGCAGGGCGTAGGCCACCGGTGTGACCCCCGTGACGCTGAAGAAGGAGGTCCAGGAGAGGCCGTCGGAAAGTCCCTTGACCGGACTCCACCACCAGGTGAAGACGGCGGTGAGTACGGCGGTGGACAGGGCGAGCATCGCGGCGGGGAGGGCGAGCTTCATGGTCAGCCACCGCAGCCGGCTGACGGACTGCGAGGTCACCAGCTTCGCGGTGCCGGACTCCAGGTCGCCGGCGATGAGCGGGGCACCGAGGAAGACACCGGCCAGGACAGGGATGTAGCCGAGGTAACTCCCGACGCTGAACAGACGGTCGGCGTACGCCTCGAACTCGGGCGGCAGGCCGCCGGACTTCCGCGAGGACGCGTCCTGGGAGGCCAGGTAGTCCATCATCTGCTCGCGCAGGTGCACCATGACGAGCGCGCCGAGGAGGGTGGCGGCGACGAGCGTCCAGAACGCGGCGCGGTGCTGGCGCCAGACGAGCCAGGCCGGACCACCGAGCCGGGGGACCCAGCCGCTTCGCCGGGGTCCGGCGGGTGCCGTACGGGCCGGGTCACGAGTGAGCGTGGTCATGAGGTCACAGCCTTCGTCCGGTCGCGGGTGATGATGTCGTGGATGTCGCCGACCCGGGCGCTCGGGGCGATCAAGGTGGGTGCGTCGGGTGCGCGCAGATAGGCGAGCAGCAGCTCTTCCAGAGTCGGGACCTCGACCGCCGGGCCGCCGTACCCGACGGGTCCGCCGAGACGCACCAGGACTCCCGGACGGCCCTCGCCGCGGCGGGGCTCGATGATGGTGTGCGGGGTGAGGGTGGCGGAGGAACCCTCTGCCGGGACGTCGAGCAGGGCGTGTGCGGCGCGTAGTTCGTGCACCTCGCCCGCGAGCCGCAGACCGCCGTTCGCGACGACGACGAGGTAGTCGCAGATGTGCTCCAGCTCGGCGAGCATGTGCGAGGACACCAGAACAGTCGTGCCGTGCTCGGCGGCCTCCGCCGTCAGTGTGGCCATGAGCTCACGGCGGACCAGCGGATCGAGATCGGCCATCGGTTCGTCGAGGATGAGCAGATCAGGGCGCTTGCCGAAAGCCAGGGCGAAGGCGACGCGGGTGCGCTGCCCGCCGGACAGGGTTCCGACCTTCGCCTCCAGCGGCACCTGGCCCGCGCGGACGATGCCCTCGGCGACCTCCTGATCCCAGCGGGGGTTGAACTCACGGCCCAGTCGCAGGGTTTCGGCCACGGTGAAGCGCCGGAACAGGGGCTTCTCCTGCGTCAGGAACGCGGTCCGCAGGACGGCCTCCGAAGAGCCCGGTGCCGCGCCGAACACCCGCAGGGCGCCGGTCGTCGGCCGGATCATGTTCGTGGCCAGGCCCATCAGGGTGCTCTTCCCGGCGCCGTTGGGGCCGACGAGGCCGCATACCCGCCCGGCCGGCAGCCGGAAGGAGACGTCCTGCAAGGCCCAGCCGCGCCGGTACTTCTTGCCCAGACCGTGGGCCTCGATCGCCGCCTCGCCGACGGGGGGCGCGCACCCCGTTCCGCTTGCGTGGTGCGACTCTGCGTGTTCCATGTGTGGCTCCTGTGCGTGGGGAGGAGTGGCCGTGTACGTGGGGGGAGGGCCGGCCGTGCGTGCGGCCGGCCGCCGGGCCGGGAGATCGCTCACGTGGGCGAGGTGACGGCGGCCGCGACCATGGCATCCTCCTTGTGTGATGAACGGCGAACGCCGCCCGGTGGAGACCACTCTTCTCCGCCGCGCTCCGCGACGGATCGGGCGAAAGACAGATCATGCGCGGCCGACTCCGACTTTCGGCCGGTCGGCGGGAGGACGGTGAGAGAGATGCTGGAGACGGCGGCCGCGGCACCCACAGCCGCACCAGGAGGGTGGCGTCGCCTGCGGCTCCTGCCCGTCACGGCCCGGCTGCTGCTGGTCGGGGCGCTGATCGCCCTCGTCGTGCTGGACTGGGCGGGCGGCTTGTACTGGATGATCGACGAGAACCCCGCTCTCGGCCCCGCCAAGCTGAGCGGCTCGCTGCTGGGCATCGCTCTCGTCGTCGTTTCGCCCAGGCTCGGCAGCCGCGCGCTGCCCGTGGCCGGCTGCGCGATCGCGGTCGTGTCGCTGTGTCTCTCGGTGGTGCTGCACGTGGAGCTGACGGTCGGCTCACTGGCCCTGGGATTCGCCGAACCGGGGGCTCTGACGTGGCTCCTGCTGGTCGTCGCCCGACGAGGCAAGCCGTCGTGGGCGGCGGTGGCCGTCCCCGTGCTGCTCATGGCGATCGTGCTGCGGCCCGTGGCGATCTCGGTGAGGGACTCCACCACGATCATGGCGTTGTTCTCGGCCCTGGTGGCGGTCATGGCTTTGGGCACCGGCCTCGGGATGCGCCTGCTCCTGGTCGACCGGCGGCGGCAGGCGGCGGCTCTCAGGCTGGAACAGCGGACCGAGTTCGCCAGAGATCTGCACGACTTCGTCGCCCACCATGTGACCGGCATCGTCGTACAGGCACAAGGAGCCCGGGCGATCGCGGACCGGCGGCCCGAACTGGTGCCGCCCGCCCTGCAGCGGATCGAACAGGCGGGCTCGGAGGCGCTGACGTCCATGCGGCACATGGTGGGGATGCTGCGTGACGCCGACGGAGAAGTGGCACTGACGCCGCTCGCGGGCATCGGTGAAGTACGGTCGCTCGTCGAGGAGTTCTCCGCCGTCGGTGGCGCCCGGGGCCGCCTCGACCTGGACGGGATATTCGACGACCTGTCGGTCGAGGTGACCACCACCGCACACCGGGTGGTGATGGAGGCCCTCACCAACGTACGTAAACACGCCTACGGCTGCACCGAGGTGCGGGTACGCGTGGACCGCTCGGGGAGCACGGTCACCGTGCGGGTCAGCGACGACGGACGGCCGCGCCACGTCTCCCGGAGCGGGTTCGGTCTGAAGGGCCTGTCCGAGCGGGTCGGGCTGATCGGCGGAAGCGTCAAGGCGGGCCCGGTGACGGCCGGTGGCTGGGCCGTCGAGGCGACGCTCCCGGTGGTCGCGGCAGGAGTGATGACCTCGTGACGATCCGTGTGCTGATCGCCGACGACCAGGCCATGGTCCGCGCCGGGTTCGCGATGATCCTCTCCGCCGAGGACGACATCGACGTCGTCGCGGAGGCACCGGACGGGGTGCACGCCGTGGAACTCGCCGAGCGCCACCGGCCCGACGTGGTGCTGATGGACATCCGCATGCCCCGGATGGACGGGCTGGAGGCGCTGCGCAGACTGACTCGCCCCGGCACCGTGAATCCGCCGAAGGTCGTGGTGGTCACGACGTTCGACGACGACGAGTACGTCCAGCGTGCCCTGACCGAAGGCGCCTCCGGCTTCCTGATCAAGGACTCCGGACCGGCTCTGCTGGTCGAGGCCATCCGGGCGGCCGCCTCCGGCGAGGCGCTGGTGAGCCCGGCCATCACCGTCCGGTTGCTGCGGCGCCTCAACAGCGCCGGGCCCGCCCCTCGCAGCCCGCACACCGCGATCTCCGCACGGGAGGAGGACCTGGTGCGCCTGGTGGCCAGAGGGCTGACCAACGCCGAGATCGCCACCGAACTGTCCATCTCGGTCGGCACGGTGAAGACCCATCTCGGCAATGTGCAGACCAAACTGTCCGCCCGTAACCGCGTGGAGATCGCCGCCTGGGCCTGGGAATCCGGCCTGATCGACGGGCGGCGGTAGGGCCGTCCGGCCCCGGCGGGTGTTCCGTCGGGACGCGACAGAGCCCCGTCTCAGCGCTCGGCCGGATAGTCGTAGGCCCACCTCTGTTGCACCGGGTACCCGGTGTTCCCGAGCGCGGCATCGACGTGGGAGGGGAAAAAGCCGGTGCCGTCCTGACTGCGGGGCGCGTAGTGCGCCGTCACGCCCTGTCCGGAGGCGTCAGCCGGCGCCGGCCAGGAAGAGTTCTCGCTCGCGCTTGCGTACAGGACGTGGTCGTAGTCGTGGGTGGTCTCGACGGTCCGGCTGAATTCGTCTGTCCGCCGCCGGTGACGGCCCCGGTCGCGGCGTACCTGAGCGAGGCGGCCGACCGAGTGGAGCAACTGGACCCGGGAGACCAGTTGCACCAGCCCGATGCCGAGTTGGGCGGCAAGGGCAGCGGCATCCGTGCCTTTGTTCCAGCCGTCCACGAGCAGGGAGTCGCGTGCGTGCGACCACTCCTTCTCCTTCGGTCCCGGAGGCCCCGCAGGTGTTGCCTGTCGAGTGCTGAACTGTTCCACGCGGGGTGACGGAATGGGGGAGTGCGTGGACTCCAGCCGCGCTTTGACCGCGGGATTCCCGCCGTGGGGAGCGAGTACGGGACTGCCGTTGTCGGACGCGGCCTCCTCCGTCGCCGCGCCGGTGTCCGGAGCATCGGCCGGCGGACGGTCGATCAGTGCCCCGGCGAGCGAGCGGGCATCGCTCTTCCCCACGGTACGGCGGGCGATTCGCACCTCGCGCTCGTTCAGCCCCAGCAACTCCGCGACCGCCGCGTCGCTACCCACAGTGACAGCGAAAGCGGCAAGAGTCCTTGCACGCTCCGCCCGGGCCCCGTCGAACACCGACTGCGCCTCGCGCACACGGTCGTCCGCACCGCAGAAGGCGTCGGCCAAAACAGCGTGCCGCTTCCACATCTCCCTGGCTTCCACGGTCGGTCAACGTCATTCCGGCTGAATAGGATTCAACGAGATCGCGAAATGACCCGATTGGACCTACGAGGTCATACCTGACGAAAATCATCACGCTTCACGTCATCGGCCGTTCGTGCTTTTTGTTTGTGAACCGGGGTTTATTTCGACAGCCACATCATCCGATCGGCATGCTTTCCTGGAGGCGGAGTATCCGCAACGTCCGCTCCGTCTCCTCCTGGTGGTGCCGATAGGAGGCGAGCCTGTGCCAATCCGGATCCGGGACGCCGGGGAGCGTGCGACCGCGAGCGGCCCAGAGCCTGGACAATTTCCTGAACATCGGCGTTTCCGCCCCTTCTTGCTCCGCTGCCGGGGAAGTTGTATGCGGTTGCAACGCGATTCGGGGTTCGGCGGGCCGGGGGTCAGGCATATTCCTCGATCTTCGCGTCGCATGATTCGGATTAAAAGATGCATGGCCGGTGCCGGTTGCCGTTGGAGCATCAGGTGTACTCATGCCTGAGAAACGAACTCCCGCCCTTCTTGTCACTACTGGTGCAGCTACCCCATGGCACTGGCGGATTCTTGTGCGGCAGTTCGAGCGAGCTTTTCAGCCGCCGGGGAGCAGCGCTGGAGGTGATCACGCCGTGGGGTGGGCAGACGTGGAGCACGCGGTACCAGGCGGTCTCAGGCCAGCCGGAGCGCGAAGACCGCGAAGCCCGCCGCGAGCAGCCCGGCCGCTGCCCGGCGGGCGGTCCCGGCACGGCTGTCCGTGGTGTCCCAAGGAGCCTCGAACCGGCGGGCGTACCGGGCGATGATGACGAGCAGGGCGGCGAACAGAGGCATCCACGCCAGCCGGGCCAGGATCCAGCCGACCGAGTCCGGGCTCGTCGTGAGCCCCGGCACCACACCGGCGAACGAGGCGGGGACGGCCGCGGCCAGCATCGCCGTCTGGTGCCAGCACAGGATCGTCATCGCCGACAGGTTGATCACCACCACCGGGGCCCACAGAGCGGGGCGGCGCAGCGCCCGGCCGATCCGGCCGTGCAGCAGGACCGCCGCACCGCTCTGCGCCGAGGCCAGCGCGAGGACCAGCAGCGACGGCGGGTGCGAGTTGGTCCGCGCCTCGCCCGGTACGCCGACCATCGACGCCGGGTAGTGGAAGACGAGCAGCAGTACGGCGAAGAGCGCCGTGCCGCCGACGAGCAGCAGCCGGGCACCGTGCCGGCTCAGACGGCCCTCACCCCAGGAGACACCGAGCTGATAGGCGAAGAGCCAGCCGGGCAGGATGTTCAACAGGCTCAGCCAGGACGGTACGGCGTCCGCGTACGGCCCGTAGCGCAGGAAGTCGACGGCGGCGACCGAGCAGATCAGCGGGGCCGCCGCCCAGCCGCCGAGCCGCCGGGCCAGACGTACGCAGTACGGCGTGAGCGCCGTGACGACGGCGTACACCCCGACGAACCAGAGCGGCTGGATCACCAGTTTCGCGCCCGTACGCAGGGTGGCCTCGGGGACTCCGGCCGCGTACAGCACCGGAAGCATCAGCGCCCACACGGCGGTCACGCCGAGCACCGGCCTGCCCAGCCTGACCAGCCGGGCGCGCAGCCAGACGCCTGTGGTGGACGGCCTGCGGTGGTAGGAGAGGACCGAGGCGTAGCCGCCGACCAGGAAGAACACGCCCAGCATCTGGAGCACCCAGCTCACCGGGGAGAACACGGCGAACGTGGAGAGCGGGCTGGCGTTGTGCAGGGCGCCGTCGCCGTCCAGGGTGAAGCCGCCGAGCAGCCAGTGACCGGCCGGGACGGCCGTCAGCGCGAGGGCGCGTAGTCCGTCGACCGCGCGGTCGCGGTGGGCCGGGGTCCGTTCGTCGATCCGGGAGACCAACTGCCGCACGCTCATCGGGAGGCTCCCTCGGCGATGGTGGCGAAGGCGCGGAGCGAGTCCGTGCCGGGGGCGAAGTAGCCGGTGTGGCCCTCGGCGTCCCGCGCGGGCACCCGGCGGGCCCCGAAGCCCTCGCCGGCCGGGTCGGCGCCGTGTCCGAGACCCGCCACCTCGACATGGGGTACGTCGTCGATCCAGTCGGTGTCGTCCTTGGCCGCCCAGACCCGGGCGGTGGTGCGCAGATCGGCCACGTCGTCGGCGCGCATCCCGGGGGAGCCGAGGACGACCAGGTCCGTGGCATCGAGCCCGGAGGCGGCGAGCCCGCACACCACCGAGCCGTAGCTGTGGCAGAACACGACGGGCGCCGGCAGTCCGTCGGCCGCCAGCCCCGCCGTGAACCGGGTCAGCCGCCCCGCTCCCGCCTCGGCCAGGGTGCCCGTCGCCGCGTCCAGGCCGAGGCCGACCGGGGTCGTGTAACCGGCCCACGCGATCACCGCGTGGCCGGGGCCCGCCTCGGCGTACAACGACTTCGCCATGCCCACCGGGGTGCCGTACACGTCGCCCCGCCGGTCGAAGGTCCCGGCGTCGATGTCCGAACCGGGCACCACGACGGACACATGGCGCGCGGAACGCAGGTCGCCGAACACCTCGGCCACCTGACCCCGACCGCGCGGGTCGAAGGCGATGATCTGCCGGCCGGGTGCGGCGAGACGGGCGTGCCCTGGGTCGTGGGAGGCGTGCAGCGCACGGGCGTTGGCGCGGTAGCGGAGCTCCAGCGGTGCGCCGTCCAGGTTGCCGACCACCAAGGGGTGCCGCTCCAGCAGCTCCTGTCGCTCCGCTGCGTCCAACTCCCGGAAGAACGTCCGTACCTGTCCTGGCGTCGTGCGGGCCGGGTCGGGCAGCTGACGCCCCAGCACCCCGTCGGCACGCCATGAGGCGCTGCCGGGCGGCGGCCCCGTCACCGCCCGCTGGGTGCTCCCGGACGCCCATCCGGCTGTGCCCGCCACCATGGTGGCCGCCAGTGCGACCCCGGCCAGCGTCCTCGTGAATCGGCGCATCGTGCCCTCCCCGTACTGCTCACGCACACCGTTCGGCGTGCAGGGGAGGAAGGTAGGAGGAAGACGGGTGGCAGGGCGTCACACCACGGAGCCAATGGTCCGTTGCTACCGGGGTAGGGGGCGTACGGGGGGACAGCCCTACGCCGCATCCGGGGGGCCACGGGAGGTCACGCCTCCCCCGGAGCCACCAGCCCCGACTCGTACGCGAAGATCACGGCCTGCGCCCGGTCCCGGAGGTTGAGCTTGGCCAGCACCTTGCCGATGTGGGTCTTCACCGTCTGCTCGGCCAGTACCAGCCGTGCCGCGATCTCCTGGTTCGACAGGCCCCGGGCGATCAGCTCCAGGACCTCCGTCTCACGGGGCGTCAGGCCGTTCAGCCGCAGCGCCGGCCCGCCGGCCGGCGTCGCGGGACGCTGACGGGCGAAGTCGGCGATGAGCCGCCGGGTCACGGACGGCGCGAGCAGCGCGTCTCCCGCCGCCACGATCCGGACCGCCGAGATCAGGTCCGCCGGCGGGGCGTCCTTCAGCAGGAACCCGGACGCACCGGCGCGCAGCGCCTCGTAGACGTAGTCGTCGACGTCGAACGTGGTCAGCATCAGCACCTTCGGCCGGTGGACCACTCCCACCGGTGGGCTCAACAGCTCGCGGGCGGCGGCCAGTCCGTCCATCTCCGGCATCCGGACATCCATCAGGACGACATCCGGGTGCACGGTCCTGCTGACCTCGACGCCCTTGCGCCCGTCAGGGGCTTCGCCCACCACATCGATGTCGCTCTGCGCCGCCAGCAGTGCGGCGAAACCGGCCCGCACCATGGCCTGGTCGTCGACGATGATCACGCGGATGGTCACGGTTCCTCCGGAGTGACGGATGCCGAGGGCGGCTGCAGCGGGAGCCGCGCGGCCACCCGGAAGCCCCCGTCCGGCAGGGGGCCGGTGTCGAGTGTGCCGCCGGTCAACCGTACGCGTTCCCGCATGCCGACCAGCCCGTGTCCCGTGCCCGACGCCTCCAACGGCGAACCAGGCTTCTGCGCAGTGTCGTTGACGACCAGCACCGTCAGGTGGCCGTCGCGCGCCGTGACCGACACCCGGGTCCGCGCACCCGGTGCGTGCCGCACGACGTTGGCGAGCGCCTCCTGCACGATGCGGTACGCCGACAGATCCACCGCCTGTGGTACCCCGCCCCGCTCCACCGCCTCCCGCACGTCCGCCGCCAGCGACAACTCGGCCAGGAGCCCTGCCCGTACCGTCGCCTCCACCAACTGCTGCAGCCGGCCGAGACCCGGCTGCGGAGCCAGGTCCCCCTGGCTGCCGTCACTGCGCAGTACCGACAGCAGCCGTCGCATCTCGGCCAGGGACTCCCGGGCGCTGCCCGCGATGGACGCGAACTCCGCCTTCGCCTCCTCGGAGAGCCCGCTGACCCGGTACGGCGCCGAGTCGGCCTGCACGGTGATCACCGACATGTGGTGCGCGACCACGTCGTGGAGCTCGCGGGCGATCCGGGTGCGCTCCTCCAGCAGCGTCCGCTGTGCCCGCTCGGCCTCGCTGATCGTCTCCTGCTCGACGAGCCGGCGCTGGGCGTCGCCCCGCTCGCGTACCGCCGCGCCGATCACCAGGACCACCCCGCCGAGGACGAACAGCAGGAGCGCGCTGCCGCCGCGGTGCGAGGGCGCGAGCAGATCCAGCAGCAGCCCGGCCGCGCCCGTCGCCAGCCACACGCCGATCACGGTGCGACGGCTCTCCCGCAGGCCGAGGGCCAGCAGCACGAAGAGGTAGCCGACGGTGGCGGGTGGGGGCCACGGCCAGACGACCTCGCGGTACTCCGGCCGGCCCAGCATCACCAGTGCGCCCACGATGTCGGCGGTGAAGACGATCCACCAGGCCTGCAGCGGCCGGTGCGCCAGCATCAGGAGGGGCGCGGCCTGTCCCACGGCCAAGGCTCCGGCAAGCGCGCCGGGCATCCCGTAGTCGCTGGTCAGCAGGTTGGTCGTGACGGGGATGAGGGCGGCGGCGAGCGCGACGACCACGGCGTACGGCAGCAGCCGCAGCCGGCGTCGCGGGGAATCGGCGAACAGCGGGGTCGGCGGATGGGACGCGTGGGACAGCCCGTGGGCGAGCTCGCGCAGATTGCGGCGGGCGGCGCTCAGCAGACCGTCGGCGGGCGGGGGCCCGGGGGGAGAGGGAGACATGATCGGGTCAGGGTAGGCGCGCTGGGTGCCCGGCGGCGTCATACCGGGGAGTGGACCGCGGGCCCCGGCCCCGTACCGGAGTAGGGGGCGGAGGGTCCGCCGTCACAGCTCCGCGAGGAGCTCCGCCTTCTTCGCGCTGTACTCCGCGTCCGTCACCAGACCCGCCTGGTGCAGGTCGCCGAGGTGCCGCATCCGTTCGGCGACGTCCGCGGGGTCGCGCCGCGCGCCGCCCACCGGGACCGGAGCGGTCACGACCGGCACCGACTGGGTCCGGCGGACGGACGCGAGGACCGCCGCGGCGAAGGGCAGCGACTCGTGCACCGGGCCGTATCCCAGGCCGAACACCACGGAGGCAGGGTCCTGGTCCGGCTGGACACGCCCCACGGACGGCCGCCCCGCGACGGGCGCCGGGTCCGGGCAGCCCGCCTCGGAGTCCGCCGCCGCGCCGCGCGGCACCAGCCGGAGGTACCCCTCGAAGGCATCGGGCGACCGCCACTCGATTCCGGCCAGCTCCGCCACGGGGAACGTCTGGTCACCCGCCTTCCACTTGGCGCTCGACGCCCCCGTCCAGAACCATCGGAAGGAGACCAGGGCCCCGTCGAACCCGGCCCGGCCGTCGTACGCCTTGAAGTGCATCGGCACCTCGGGGGCCGTCACGAGGAAGCGTTCGGCGGGCAGTGATGCCTCGGGTCCGAGCAGGGCGCGCAGCTCGGCGGCGTAGTACACGGCGAGTGTCTCGCGTTCGGCGGGCAGCACCAGACGATAAGGGTCGACACCCTCCTTGAGCTGCCCGGCCGCGGCCTCCAGCAGCGGATCGGCACCGGGTCTCGGCACCGCGTGCAGGACCACCGTGCCCCGCTTGCCCGGGGTCAGCGTCACCGACGACAACGCCGCGTACGGAATGCGGCGCTCCCGCAGACTCTGGAAGAGTCTCGGTGTGCGGATCCCCCGTTCGAAGCGGATGAGCACGGAGTCGGTGTCGAACTCCCAGGTGGCATGAATTCCGGCCAGCACATCACCCATGTGCCTCATCGTATGTGGCACAGGCCCGCACGTCCCCCTTCGGTACAGGCAGATTCGCGACCAGGCAGACAGGCCGTTCGCCGTTCTCTACGCGCGTCAGACGACTCTCCCGCGCGTCAGACCTCCGACTTGCCGGAGATCTCACGGTGGCACGCACCGTCGGTGGTCGCACAGCTGACCGAGTCATAGGCGCCCACGCCGATCGCTGCGAAGTTGCTGAGGCTCTCCGTCCCCGGCTCGAAGTAGCCACTGTGCCCGACCGCGCCGTCGGCCGACACGATCCGGGCGCCGAAGGACGGGTCGACCGGATCGGCGCCGTGTCCTAGCCCGCCGACCGCCATGTGCGGCACGTCCTCGATCCAGTCGTCGCCGTCCCGCATCGCCCATACCCTGGCGCCGGTGCCCAGGGCGGCGGCGCTCTCCACCCGCATTCCGGGACTGCCGGCGACCGCGATGTCGGACACCCTGGACGGCAGGCCGTGCGCGGCCACGCCACACAACACGGAGCCGTAGCTGTGGCAGAACAACGAGACGTCCGACGCGCCGGGCAGGGCCTCGACGAGGGCGTTCAGCCGCACCGCCCCCTCGGCCGCGAGCCCGCCCAGCGCGGCGTCCACACCGATCCCCACGGGCGCCGTGTAGTCGGCCCACGCGATGACCGCCGTACGCGAACCGGGGCGCGCCGAACGCTCGGCACCGTACAGCGACTGCGCCATACCGACCGGCGCCGCGTTCCTCTTGACGCCTTCGCGCTCCAGCGTCAGAAGGTTCGTGTCGACCCCGGGCACGACGACCGAGACCCGCTCGGCCCGCTCCAGGTCGCCGAAGACCTCGGCCGCCCGGCCGCGGCCCGACGGATCGAAGGTGAGGATCTGCCGGTCCCCGGCGAGCAGGGAACGGAAGCGTTCGAGCCGGAGCACGGCCTGACGGTGCCCGTCCGGCGAGAGCCGCACGTCCCGGGTCCGCTGCTCCTCGGCGGATTCCGCCTGCACCAGGGCGTGCCGGTTGGCCCGATAACGCAGTGTGACCGGCGCGCCGTTCAGATTCCCCACCACCAGCGGGTACGTGTCCGCCAGATCGACCTGCTGGCCCGCCGTGAGCTTCGCGAAGAAGTGCGAGAGCCGGTTCGCCGGGGCGCTCACGTCCGGGAGGGCGCGACCGGCTATCCGGTCCTTCGCCCAGGAGGCGAGAGCCGTTTCACGCGGCCCGGCGGAGTGCTGATGACGTACGGCGGTCCATCCGGTGGCCGCCAGCATCACGAACACGACCGCGAGGGCGAGCAGCGCGCGCCATGCGGTGAGAGTGGGGGAGGAGTCGAAGGAAGTCACTGCGCACCACCCTAGGAGACGCACACGTGACGCCGTCGCAGGGGTGACGCGGATCACTCGACCACCGGGAATTGACCGCCGATCCCTTACGCTCCGTGGTCGCCCGCACCACACTCCGGCGCGCCCGAGGGGCGCCCGCCGCTCGGAACGACCTCAGCGGGCGGGGCGTGGTGAGTTCGGCCACGCGCGGGCGGCGAGAGGTGCGGCACACCTGTGCGGTGCATGTGAGAACGTGTCTGAGCGGTGAGCCAGCTGTCGGACAGTGCAGGTCCGAGGTGGTCCAGGTGTATTTCGGCGAGCTCCCGGAGCGCTTCCACTCCCGCGTTCTTCCGCCGGCCCCAGATCTGCCCGGTCAGTCGCATCACCCCGGAGAAGGCGGCGACGGCCACCCGGGGGCGCGGGTCCGTCTCCGGGTCGAGCCCCTCACGCTCCGCGATCAATGAGGCGATCTGCTGCTCCAGGCCGATGTGGCGCCGCATGTGGGCGGCGTGCAGTGCGGGGGTCGATTCGATCACGCGATAGGCGCGCACCCGCAGTTCGGCCGCCATCTCGTCGGCTCCGGCTTCGGCGCCGGGTGTCCAGGCGTTCAGCGCGGCCCGGCGCATTGCCTCGAAAGGAGTCTCCGTGGCGGGACGTTGACGTAGCTCCGCGAGGAAGCGCCCGTCCACCGCCTCCTGGGCGGCGAAGACGACGGCCTCCTTGCTCGCGAAGTAGCGGAAGAAGGTGCGCTGGGAGACCTCGACGGCGTCGACGATCTCGTCGACGGTGGTGTGGTCGTACCCCTGCATGGTGAAGAGCTGGAGGGCTGCGTGCAGCAGGGCCTCGCGGGTGCGCTGTTTCCTGCGTTCGCGCAATCCGGCCGGAGCGCCCGGCTGGGGAACCCCGGGTGTCTGCCCGCGTGTCACGTACCGGACCTCTTTTCGGTGCTTCTGCCTGCTCAGCCTACCTGTGAGCTTCGTGACAGTTACTGTCTCGTGAATTGCTTCGCCAACTGTCAGTGACTGACATAACGTCCTGCGCATGACTAGTCAGACCACTGTCGACAAGGCGCCGCGGGAGCCTGAGGACACCGTTGTCCCCGCTCAGGCGAAAGGACTGCGCGGCCACCCATGGCTGACGCTCTTCGCCGTCGCCATCGGCGTGATGATGGTGGCGCTCGACGGCACGATCGTCGCGATCGCCAACCCCGCCATCCAGCAGGACCTCGGCGCCTCGCTCGCCGACGTCCAGTGGATCACCAACGGCTACATGCTCGCCCTCGCGGTCTCCCTGATCACCGCCGGCAAGCTCGGTGACCGCTTCGGCCACCGGCAGACCTTCCTGCTGGGCATCACGGGATTCGCGGCCGCCTCGGCCGCCATCGGCCTCTCCGACAGCGTGACCCTGGTGATCGCCTTCCGGGTGCTGCAGGGCCTCTTCGGCGCGCTGCTGATGCCGGCGGCGCTCGGCCTGCTGCGCGCCACCTTCCCCGCCGAGAAGCTGAACATGGCGATCGGCATCTGGGGCATGGTGATCGGCGCCTCGACCGCGGGCGGGCCCATCCTCGGCGGTGTGCTCGTGGAGCACGTCAGCTGGCAGTCCGTGTTCTTCATCAACGTGCCCGTCGGCGTGATCGCGCTGATCTTCGGCTTCGTGATCCTCAAGGACCACCGCGCGGAGAACGCGCCGAAGTCGTTCGACATCGGCGGCATCGTCCTCCTGTCACAGGCGATGTTCTGCCTCGTCTGGTCGCTGATCAAGGGCTCCGAGTGGGGCTGGGGCGACTGGAAGACGCTCGGCTTCCTGGGCGCCGCGCTCGTCCTGTTCTTCGTGTTCGCGCTCTCCCAGAAGAACGTCCGCGAGCCGCTGATCCCGCTGGCGATGTTCCGCTCCGTGCCGCTGTCGGCCGGTGTGGTCCTGATGGTCCTGATGGCGTTCGCCTTCATGGGCGGCCTGTTCTTCGTCACCTTCTACCTGCAGAACGTCCACGGCATGAGCCCGGTCGACAGCGGTCTGCACCTGCTGCCGCTGACCGGAATGATGATCGTCGGATCGCCGCTCGCCGGCGCCGCGATCACCCGGTTCGGCCCGCGCGTACCGCTGGTCGGCGGCATGGTGTCGGTCGCGATCGCCATGTTCGGCATGTCGCAGCTGAGCATCGGCACCGGCACGCTGACCATGTCGCTCTGGTTCGCCCTGCTCGGCTTCGGCCTCGCACCGGTCATGGTCGGCGCCACCGAGGTCATCGTGGGCAACGCCCCGATGGAGCTCTCCGGTGTCGCGGGCGGACTCCAGCAGGCCGCCATGCAGGTCGGCGGCAGCCTCGGCACCGCCGTCCTGGGCGCCGTCATGGCCGCCCAGGTCGATGCCAGGCTCGACGACAACTGGAAGGCCGCCGGGCTTCCGCCGGTCGACCCGGCGCAGATGGACCAGGCGTCCGCGGCCATCAAGGTCGGCATGCCGCCGGTGGCCCCGGGCACGCCTGCGGAGATGGCTGCCAGGATCACGGGCGTCGCCCATGACACGTTCGTGTCGGGCATGAGCGCGGCCTTCATGGTCGCCGGAATCGTCGCGGTGGTCGCCGCCCTGTTCGCCACACTGACCAAGCGCGGCACGAACGCCGAGGCAGGGATGGGCGCGGGCCACATCTGATCCCGCCACGACATCTGTTCCCTCCCGGGCAGCGCCTGGGGCCCAGGCGTCAACACAGCGCATCCGGCAGCCCCGCCGGACGGTTCCGGCGGGGCTGTCGCCTATCAGGGTGGTCCGCCGCCCGGCCCCTTCCCGGTCCCAACTTCCCCAGGTCAGAGTGCGGACATGACGAGCCACCCGGCTCACTCGACCACGGGGGTTGATCCACCATGCGCACCCTGCGTACGACCGTTCCCGCCGCCATCCTGGCGGCCACCGCACTCATCCCGGCGACCGCACCGTCCTCGGGCGCCGCACCGACCGCCCACCACCGGACCGCCACCGGGCAGGAGCTCTCCCGTAGCGCCCCGCACGCCGCGCCGGCAGGTCTCGCGCCGTGCGGAGCCGGGCAGCTCTGCCTCTGGGAGAAGTCCGACCACACCGGGGCCAGGCAGGTCCACGAACTGTCCACCGTGGACATCGAGAGCTGCGTCCCGCTGCCGGCCGGCCGGTCCGCCCAGGCACTCGTCAACCGCACCGGGCGGCCCGTCACCACCTACCAGTCGGCGGAGTGCGCCGAGACCGGCGAATTCGAGACGTACCCGGGCGGCGGCACCTGGGTGCCCAGGTCGCCGTACACGATCAGGGCCTTCAAGATCTGGGAGAACTGAGCGGGCCGGGTAGCGCCGAAGGGCGGCGGAGCCGTGGAGCTCCGCCGCCCTTCTCCAGGAACCGTGTTCCTTACGCGTCGCCGCCCTCAGGGCCGGGGCCGGCGGCGGCCACGTCCAGCAGCTCGTAGCGGTCCAGCGCCGTCTTCAGCGCCGAACGGTCGATCTTGCCTTCCTTCGCCAGCTCGGTCAGCACCGCCAGCACGATCGACTGCGCGTCGATGTGGAAGAAGCGGCGCGCCGCACCCCGGGTGTCGGCGAAGCCGAAGCCGTCCGCGCCCAGCGACTGGTACGTGCCGGGCACCCAGCGCGCGATCTGGTCGGGCACGGAACGCATCCAGTCCGAGACCGCCACGAACGGGCCCTCGGAGCCGGAGAGCTTCTGCGTCACATAGGGGACGCGCTGCTCCTCCTCCGGGTGGAGCAGGTTGTGGCGCTCCACCTCCACCGCCTCACGGCGCAGCTCGTTCCAGGAGGTCGCCGACCAGACGTCCGCCTTCACGTTCCACTCGTCGGCGAGGATCCGCTGGGCCTCAACCGCCCATGGGACCGCCACGCCGGACGCCAGGATCTGGGCCGGGATGTGGCCCTTCTCGCCGGCGCGGTAGCGGTGGACGCCCTTGAGGATGCCCTCGACGTCCACATCGGCGGGCTCGGCCGGGTGCTGGATCGGCTCGTTGTAGACGGTGAGGTAGTAGAAGACGTCCTCGTTCTCCTCGGGGGTCCCGCCGTACATCCGGCGCAGCCCGTCCTGGACGATGTGCGCGATCTCGTACCCGAACGCCGGGTCGTAGGAGACGCAGGCCGGGTTCGTCGAGGCGAGGAGCTGCGAGTGGCCGTCCGCGTGCTGCAGACCCTCACCGGTCAGCGTCGTACGGCCGGCGGTCGCGCCCAGGACGAAACCGCGCGAGAGCTGGTCCGCCATCTGCCAGAACTGGTCACCGGTGCGCTGGAAACCGAACATCGAGTAGAAGACGTACACCGGGATCAGCGGTTCGCCGTGCGTGGCGTACGCCGAACCCGCGGCGATCAGTGAAGCCGTGCAGCCGGCCTCGGAGATGCCGTCGTGCAGCATCTGACCCGTCGGTGACTCCTTGTACGCGAGGAGGAGCGAGCGGTCCACCGACTCGTACTGCTGGCCGAGCGGGTTGTAGATCTTCGCACTCGGGAAGAACGCGTCCATTCCGAACGTGCGGTACTCGTCAGGGGCGATCAGCACGAAACGCTTGCCGATCTCCTTGTCCCGCATCAGGTCCTTCAGGACACGGACGAACGCCATCGTCGTGGCGATCGACTGCTGCCCCGACCCCTTCTTCGCGGTCGCGTACGCCTTGTCGTCCGGCAGGGCCAGTGGCTTCGCCCGCACGACGCGGGTCGGGACGTAACCGCCCAGACCCTGACGGCGGTCGTGCATGTACTGGATCTCTTCCGAGTCGCGGCCCGGGTGGTAGTACGGCGGGTTGCCGTCCTCCAGCTGCTTGTCCGCGATCGGGATGTGCAGCCGGTCGCGGAAACGCTTGAGGTCGTCGGCCGTGAGCTTCTTCATCTGGTGGGTCGCGTTGCGGCCCTCGAAGTTCGGTCCGAGCGTCCAGCCCTTGACCGTCTGCGCCAGGATCACGGTCGGCTGGCCCTTGTGGGCCTTGGCCGCCGCGTACGCCGCGTAGACCTTCCGGTGGTCGTGACCACCGCGGCCCAGGTGCAGGATCTGGTCGTCCGACATGTCCTTGACCATGTCCCGCAGGCGCGGGTCGTCACCGAAGAAGTGATCCCGGATGTACGCCCCGGTCTCGGTGGCGTACGTCTGGAACTGCCCGTCCGGCGTGGTGTTCAGCTTGTTGACCAGGATGCCGGTGCGGTCCTGCGCGAGCAGCGGGTCCCAGGTGCGGTCCCAGACCAGCTTGATGACGTTCCAGCCGGCGCCGCGGAACTGCGACTCGAGCTCCTGGATGATCTTGCCGTTGCCCCGTACCGGGCCGTCCAGGCGCTGCAGGTTGCAGTTGACCACGAACGTGAGGTTGTCCAGCCCCTCGCGGGCGGCGATGGAGAGCTGGCCGAGCGACTCGGGCTCGTCCATCTCGCCGTCGCCGAGGTAGGCCCAGACGTGCGACGCGGAGGTGTCGGCGATACCGCGCGCCTCCATGTAGCGGTTCATCCGCGCCTGGTAGATCGCACCGAGCGGGCCGAGGCCCATCGAGACGGTCGGGAACTCCCAGAAGTCCGGCATCGACCGCGGGTGCGGGTAGCTGGACAGCGCGTGCCCGGCCTTCGACTTCTCCTGGCGGAAGCCGTCGAGCTGGGCCTCGCTGAGCCGGTCGAGCAGGAAGGCGCGGGCGTAGATCCCCGGGGACGCGTGTCCCTGGAAGAAGATCTGGTCGCCGCCCAGGCCGTCGTCCTTGCCGCGGAAGAAGTGGTTGAAGCCCACGTCGTACAGCGAGGCGGAGGACGCGAAGGTGGCGATGTGTCCGCCGACACCGATCCCGGGGCGCTGGGCGCGGGAGACCATCACCGCGGCGTTCCACCGGGTCGCGTTGAGGACCTTGCGCTCGATCTCCTCGTCGCCGGGGAAGAACGGCTCGTCCTTCGTGGCGATCGTGTTGACGTAGTCGGTGCTGCGCATCTCGGGGACGGCCACGCGCTTCTCGCGCGCACGCTCGATGAGCCGGAGCATCAGATAGCGGGCCCGCTCGCGGCCCCGCTCGTCGACGGCGGCATCGAGGGAGTCGAGCCATTCCTGGGTCTCTTCGGGATCGAAGTCCGGGACCTGGCTCGGAAGGCCGCCAATGATGATCGGGTTGCGATCGGATCCGGAAGCCACGCTGTTCCTTCGCTGTTCGGTGGTGTTCTTCGGGGCATGGTCGCGGGGAACGTACCCCCGGGACGGCTGCTGTACGCCGCCTCCATCGTGTACCGCGAGGACCTGGACGTCATCTCTACTGTGGGGTAACACGCAGTTCCCGGACGCCGTGTCCGGGGCACGAGTACCAGCAGCGCGAGGGCGGCCCTGCCCAAACCGCAACCATACGCCCAACCCGGCCAAGCGTTCCCAAAGCCCGTTCGAATCCGAATGGTGGAGCGAAACGGCATAAGCTGAGGAAGGACGTAAAGGGTCCGGACACCGTTTCCGGCCCCGCAGGAGACATGCCGGGAGTTGCGGCGACGTGGCAGGGAACGTCACCGTTTAGGCGGTCTCGGACGCCGGGTACTTGCGCGATTCGCCGAGCCCGTGTGGACTACGGCCAACGCCCCGCGCACGCGCGTGGCTGAAGCATTTTCCGAAACATGATCAGGAGGCAACCCGTGAGCGCGACCGCGGACCACGCGGAGGAACGGACCAACACGGCCGCAAGGCTTGGGTTCGAACCCGGACAGGTGGTCCAGGAGATCGGCTACGACGACGACGTCGAGCAGGAGCTCCGTGAGGGCATTGAGGCCACAATCGGCCAGGAACTCGTCGACGAGGACTACGACGACGTCGCTGACGTCGTCCTGCTCTGGTTCCGCGACGAGGACGGCGACCTTACGGACGCGCTGGTGGATGCCATTGGTCTGATCGAGGACGGTGGGGCGGTCTGGCTGCTGACGCCCAAGACCGGCCGAGACGGATACGTCGAGCCGAGCGACATCAACGAGGCTGCCCAGACAGCTGGTCTCGCCCAGACCAAGAGCATCAGCGCGGGCAAGGACTGGACGGGCAGCCGTCTGGTCACCCCCAAGGGGGCCCCGGCCAAGCGCTGAGAGCACCTTCACCACCCGAGGCCCCCGACGGGCGCGCACCACTCCGTCGGGGGCCTTCGTACGCCCCGGCGCGGGCCTGCCCGGGTCGCTGAGGGGGAGCTGCGTAGGGTGGGTGTCACCCGGTCGGCCCAGGCCGGGGAAGTGCGACGTTTTGTGAAGGGACGCGTTCCACATGGCGATCGAGGTCGGCACGAAGGCTCCGGATTTCGAGCTCAAGGACAACCACGGGCGGACCGTGAAGCTCTCCGACTTCCGGGGTCCCCAGGGTTCCCGCGGAGCCAAGAACGTGGTGCTGCTCTTCTACCCCTTCGCCTTCACCGGCGTCTGCACCGGGGAACTGTGCGCGCTCCGCGACGAGCTGCCGAAGTTCGAGAACGACGACACCCAGCTGCTCGCCGTCTCCAACGACTCGATCCACACCCTGCGCGTCTTCGCCGAGCAGGAGGGCCTCGAGTACCCGCTGCTCTCGGACTTCTGGCCGCACGGGGAGACCTCGCGGGCGTACGGCGTCTTCGACGAGGACAAGGGCTGCGCGGTGCGCGGGACGTTCGTCATCGACAAGGAGGGCGTGGTCCGCTGGAGCGTCGTCAACGGCCTGCCGGACGCACGCGACCTGAACGACTACATCAAGGCGCTCGACGCGATCTGATCCGGGGCCCGGCCGTTCGCGGCTCGTGCGGCATCCGGGGTTTGCGACCCGCCGGATCCGGGGATCTCCTGGCCGCGACCGGCCAAAAGCCTGTTTTGGCCGGGAACCGGTCACTAGGATCCAATCGTTGATCCTATGCCAACGCACGACGGGGGCGCTGGTGTCTGCCGGCCCTCTCACAACTTTTGGAGGACTCGTGGGAGTCAGCCTCAGCAAGGGCGGCAACGTCTCGCTGACCAAGGCCGCGCCGAACCTGACCGCGGTCATCGTCGGTCTGGGCTGGGATGCCCGGACGACCACCGGCGGTGACTTCGACCTCGACGCCAGCGCGCTGCTGACGAACGCCGAGGGCAAGGTCGGCAGTGACGGGAATTTCGTCTTCTTCAACAACCTCAAGAGCCCCGACGGCTCGGTCGAGCACACCGGTGACAACCTCACCGGTGAGGGCGAGGGCGACGACGAGGTCGTCAAGGTCAACCTGGCCGGCGTCCCGGCCGACGTCGACAAGATCGTCTTCCCGGTCTCGATCTACGAGGCCGAGAGCCGCCAGCAGAGCTTCGGCCAGGTGCGCAACGCGTACATCCGCGTGGTCAACCAGGCGGACAACACCGAGCTCGCCCGGTACGACCTGAGCGAGGACGCCTCGACGGAGACCGCCATGGTCTTCGGCGAGCTCTACCGCAACGGCGCGGAGTGGAAGTTCCGTGCCATCGGCCAGGGGTACGCCTCGGGCCTGCGCGGCATCGCGCAGGACTTCGGCGTCAACGTCTGAGCCGGTCCGGAGGCATCTCCGGACACCGCCGGTTCCATCGCGTCCGGTGCCGCGCCTCGTGCGGTGCCGGACGCGCTCGGCAGAGCGCCCCGCGTCCGCCAGGCGCCCGCGCCGGGCCGTAAGACCGTCCATCGACTCGGGGAGGACACACCATGGGCGTCACGCTCGCCAAGGGAGGCAACGTCTCCCTCTCCAAGGCCGCACCCGATCTCACTCAGGTGCTGGTCGGGCTCGGCTGGGACGTA
The DNA here is from genome assembly GCF_042871485.1 of Streptomyces sp. NPDC005791. Classification (NCBI taxonomy): domain Bacteria; kingdom Bacillati; phylum Actinomycetota; class Actinomycetes; order Kitasatosporales; family Streptomycetaceae; genus Streptomyces; species Streptomyces sp. NPDC005791. The sequence continues at coordinate 143,277 of NZ_JBIAIP010000012.1, read as the reverse complement.
CGATCCACGACGGGAGCCGACTTCGACCTCGACGCCAGCGCGCTGCTGTGCCAGTCGGGCCGGGTCCTCGGCGACGAGTGGTTCGTGTTCTACAACAACCTCACCAGCCCCGACGGTTCCGTCGAGCACACCGGTGACAACCTCACCGGTGAGGGCGACGGCGACGACGAGTCCGTCATCGTGAACCTCACGCAGGTGCCGGCGCACTGCGACAAGATTCTTTTCCCGGTTTCGATCCATGAAGCCGACAATCGCGGGCAGACCTTCGGTCAGGTCAGCAATGCCTTCATCCGCGTGGTGAACCAGGCGGACGGGCAGGAGCTGGCCCGGTACGACCTGAGCGAGGACGCGTCGACGGAGACGGCGATGATCTTCGGCGAGCTCTACCGCTACGGCGGGGAGTGGAAATTCCGTGCAGTCGGACAGGGGTACGCGTCCGGGCTCCGGGGCATCGCTCTAGACTTCGGGGTCAACGTTTCGTAAAGCCGCGCACGGCGCGGGGGAGCCCCGTACTCACCGGGGGAGACCCTTACACACATGATGGGGTAGCCAGTGGTTCTGAAAACCTTCGGCTGGTCGTTCGCGGTTACCGCGCTCGGTCTGGTCGCAGCGGTGTTCTACGGGGGGTGGCAGGCATTCGGCATCGTCGCGATCCTGTCGATCCTGGAGATCTCGCTGTCCTTCGACAACGCGGTGATCAACGCCGGGATCCTGAAGAAGATGAGCGCCTTCTGGCAGAAGATCTTCCTCACCATCGGTGTCATCATCGCGGTCTTCGGTATGCGGCTGGTCTTCCCCGTCGTGATCGTGGCCATCAGTGCGCAGCTCGGACCCATCGAGGCCATTGATCTTTCCTTCAATGACCCCGACCGGTACAAGGAACTGGTGACGGACGCTCACCCGTCCATCGCCGCCTTCGGTGGCATGTTCCTGCTCATGATCTTCCTCGACTTCATCTTCGAGGACCGCGACATCAAGTGGCTCGGCTGGATCGAGCGTCCGCTCGCCAAGCTCGGCAAGGTCGACATGCTGTCGGTCTGCGTGGCACTCATCATCCTGCTGATCACGGCCATGACGTTCGCGACCCAGGCACACCAGCACGGTGGGGGCCACGCCGACAAGGCGTCGACCGTCATGCTCTCCGGCATCGCGGGCCTGATCACGTACCTCGTGGTCGGCGGTCTCTCCGGATTCTTCGAGAACAAGCTCGAGGAGGAGGAAGAGCGCGAACACGAGGCCGAGGAAGAGGCCAGGAAGGCCGGGAAGCCGGTCTCCGGGGTCGTCCTGGCGGGCAAGGCCGCGTTCTTCATGTTCCTCTACCTCGAGGTCCTCGACGCGTCCTTCTCGTTCGACGGCGTCATCGGCGCCTTCGCCATCACCAACGAGATCGTGCTGATGGCCCTCGGCCTCGGTATCGGCGCCATGTACGTCCGTTCGCTCACCGTGTACCTGGTCCGCCAGGGCACGCTGGACGACTACGTCTACCTGGAGCACGGCGCGCACTACGCGATCGGCGCCCTGTCGGTCATCCTGCTCATCACCATCCAGTACGAGATCAACGAGCTCATCACCGGGCTCGTCGGGGTCGTGCTGATCGGCTGGTCCTTCTGGTCGTCGGTGCGCCGCAACAAGGCCCTCGCCGCGGCCGGCGGCGACGGCGGCGGTTCCGATTCCAAGGCGGAAGTCTCCTCCGGGGTGTGACCCGGTCGGGAATGAGGAACGCTCTCTCTGCGGGGCGGCCCACGCGGCGGTTCTCCGGGAACACCCGGAACCCGGCCCGGTGGCCGCCCCGCAGTGACGTGCGGACCGAGTGGGCCGTGCGGACCGTGCGTGCGGGTCGGAGTACTACCGGAATATGTGGGGGTGGGTATGGCCTTCTGGGACGGCCTGTTTCCGTTGCGGTCGGCGCAGTTCGAGTCGGGCAACTCCGCGACGAGTTCGATCGTGCTCTCCAAGCGCAACGCGACGGTCTCGCTGAACAAACAAGGCGCGCTGTCGGGCAACCTGCGCGTCAACCTGTCGTGGCGGATGCGTACGTCGGACATCGGCGGCAGGTCGCGGCAGAGCGGCCGGCTGCTGCGCCCGTTGAAGCTCTTCCAGCCCGACGTGGTCCAGGCGCACACCCAGGGCATGGTCAACGTCGACCTGGACCTGGGCTGCATGTACGAACTGGCGGACGGGACCAAGGGCGTGGTGCAGCCCCTGGGCAATCTCATCGGCGACCTGAACACGGCGCCGTACATCAGGCTCAGCGGGGACGACCGCTTCGGGGCGCCGTCGGGCGAGACCGTCTACGTCAACCTCGACAAGCACGAAGAGCTCAAGCGTCTGCTGTTCTTCGTGTACATCTACGACCAGACTCCGGCCTTCGACCGTACGCACGCCAAGGTGACGCTCTATCCGGGCAACGGTCCGCGCATCGAGATCGAGCTGGACGAACGGGCCCCGCAGGCCCGCTCCTGCGCGGTGTTCACGGTGGACAACGTCAAGGGCGAGCTGATCGTGCGCCGCGAGGTGAAGTTCGTGTACGGCTTCCAGTCGGAACTGGACCGGATGTACGGCTTCGGTATGCAGTGGGGACGCGGCTACAAGACGCGGGCCTGAGTGTCCGCCGTGAAGGGCGCCCAGGGCACCGGTTCACGACCGGAGGAACTGGGGGCCCTGCGGGGGGAGCACGAAATTCGGGTCGGCGGAATGCGCCGCCGCCGCAGCGGGCTGTGGGTAGCCGTAGGCGGGCTGCGGGGCCGTGGTGGGCGGCTGGGGGTAGCCGTAGGCCGGCTGGGGCGCCACGGACGGCTGTGGGTAGCCGTACGCGGGCTGCTGGTGCTGGACCGTGGCCTGGGAGTCGGGCGACGGAGCGGTGGGCTCCGGCGCGGGCAGGGCGGACGTGGACGTGTCGGAGCCGCTGGGCACGGCCGGAGGGCCGGGCTCCGAGGCGGCCTCGGCCTCGTCCACGGAGATGCCGAAGGCGGTGGCCAGTCCCACGAGGCCCGTCGGGTATCCCTGCCCCACCGCCCGGAACTTCCAGCTGTCGCCACGCCGGTACAGCTCGCCGCAGATGACGGCGGTCTCCTCGCCGGTCTCCGCCCGCACATCGAAGACCGCGAGCGGCTCACCGTCGGCGGAGGCCGCGTCGTACAGCGATATCCGCAGGTCCGTCACGCGCTCGAACGCAGCCTCGTCGCAGGAGGCGGCGATGACCACCTGGTCCACGGATGGGTCGAGCGAGGAGAGGTCCGCCTCGATGGTGTCCGTGAGCCCCTCGGGGGAGCTGCGCTTGGGCAGGCGCCGGACGAAGCCCGAAGGATGCCGCGGCTGGTTGTAGAAGACGAAGTCCTCGTCGGAACGCACCCGGCCGGAGGGGTCGATCAGCAGTGCGGAGGCGTCCACATCCGGGACGCCGGGGCCCGGGGTCCAGCGCAGCACGGCCCGTACGGCCATGGCATCGAGTGGGACGTTCGAGCCCTTCAGCATCGCGTGCGTCATGGCGGTCATCCTGCCTGCTGGATGGGCGTTCGGACAACGTGGGGGTACGGAACAGTAGGCCAGGCACTGTTCACGGGGATCACGCAGGCGCGCCGTGCAGGGTGTGAGATACGCCGGGGACACCCGAAGTTCACGGGGACGGGGAACCGACGACACCTCTCCGAACGTACTATTACCGGCCATACGTTGTCCGGTCTCTACGGCAGTACGGGGGAATCACATGCGTCATTTCGGGCATATCTCGCCCGCTGTCCGGGACAGTCTGTTCTTCAGGGAGCCGTGCGAATTCGACGCGCGTTCCTCCTCCCGCATGCTCTCCGTGGCCTTGGGGGCCACGCTCTACAGCCCCGCCACCCGGCCCAGGCTGGCCGACGACGTGATCAAGCAGGCCCGGCAGGGAGTCGTCTCCATGGTGCTCTGCCTGGAGGATTCCATCGACGACTCCGAAGTGGTCGGTGCCGAGGCGAATCTGGTCCGTCAGTTCGCCGACCTCGACGCGCGGGACGCCGAGGTGCCGCTGCTCTTCATCCGGGTCCGTGAACCGGAGCAGATCTCCGATCTCGTACGGCGGCTCGGAAGCTCCGTCCGGTTCTTGTCCGGATTCGTACTTCCCAAATTCACGGAGGAACGGGGAGAGCACTTCCTGGAGGCCCTCACCGCGGCCGAGTCGGACAGCGGCCACCGGTTGTTCGCGATGCCCGTCCTCGAGTCCCCCGAGCTGCTGCACCTGGAGACCAGAGGAGAGACCCTGCGGGGAATCGCCCGCACCGTCGACAAGTACCGCGAGCGGGTCCTGGCGCTGCGGCTCGGTGTCACCGACTTCTGCTCCGCCTACGGTCTGCGCCGGGCCCCGGACATGACGGCGTACGACGTCCAGATCGTCGGCGCGGTCATCGGTGACGTCGTCAACGTCCTGGGCCGGGCGGACGGCACCGGCTTCACCATCACCGGGCCCGTATGGGAGTACTTCCGCCTCCATGAGCGGATGTTCAAGCCTCAGCTGCGCCGCAGCCCCTTCATGGGGCAGGCCGAGGAGCTGCGCACCACCCTCATCGAGCACGACCTCGACGGGCTGCTGCGTGAGATCGACCTCGACCGGGCCAACGGGCTGCTCGGCAAGACCTGTATCCATCCGTCCCACGTCATGCCCGTGCACGCGTTGTCGGTCGTCAGCCACGAGGAGTACAGCGACGCGCAGGACATCCTGCGGCCCGAGCGGGGCGGGGGCGGAGTGCTGCGCTCCGCGTACACGAACAAGATGAACGAAGTGAAGCCGCACCGCGCCTGGGCCGAGCGGACCCTGCGGCGGGCCGAGGTCTTCGGCGTGGCGCGCGAGGACGTCGGCTTCGTGGAGCTCCTGGCCGCCGGCCTGGCGCGCTGAGCACGGACATGGGCGGGGCGGCGGACACGGGCGGGGCGATGGGCGGGGCGGACATGCGCGGGCACGGGCCGGCACACGAGCACATACGGGAAGAAGAGGCAGTGGACGTGGAGTGGTCGGGTAACTGGGTCGCCGGGCGGCTCGGGGTCGAGCTCGCCGGCGACGGGGAGATCCGGGAGCTGCTGGGCCTCGCCCTGCGCCGCAACCCGAAGCGGGCCCACCTGCTGGTGTCGAACGTCCTGGGCAAGCACGTGCCCCAGCGGCCGTCCGTCGTCCACGGCGCGGGCTACGAGCTCGGCGAACGGGTACGGCACCTGCTGGGTGAGACGGAAGCCCGCCGCGCGGTCGTCCTCGGCTACGCGGAGACGGCCACGGGCCTCGGCCACGCCGTCGCGGACGGGCTCGGGGTGGCTCCGTACCTCCACTCGACCCGGCGCCCCGTCGCGGGAGTCGCCCAGGCGGGCGGTTTCGAGGAGGCGCACTCGCACGCCACCTCACATCTGCTGCTGCCCGAGGACCCGGACCTGCTGAACGCCACCGGGGAGAGCTCGCCGCTGGTCCTTGTCGACGACGAGTTCTCCACCGGCAACACCGTGCTCAACACCATCCGCGCCCTCCACGCGCGCTTCCCCCGGGACCGGTACGTCATCGTTGCCCTGGTGGACATGCGGTCCGAGGCAGACCAGGGGCGGCTCGCCGCGTTCGCCGAGGAGATCGGCGCCCGTGTCGACCTGGTGGCCCGGGCCCGTGGCACCGTGAGCCTGCCGGACGGCGTCCTGGAGAAGGGCCGGAGCCTGGTGGCCGAGCAGGAGGCGGCCGCCACCGAGGCCGAGCCTCCGACCCCGCGGTCCACCCCCACCCGCGTCGCCCTCGACTGGCCGGCCGGCGTGCCCGACGGCGGACGTCACGGCTTCACCCCCGTCCACCGCGCGGCCCTGGAAGCCGCACTCCCGGCCATGGCGGGCCGTGTCGCCGACGCCCTGGGCGACGCCCGCAGGGTGCTCGTCCTCGGCTTCGAGGAGCTGATGTACGCGCCCCTGCGCCTCGCCACGGCGCTGGAGGACGCCACCACCGCCGAGGTGCGCTACTCCACCACCACCCGCTCGCCCGTGCTCGCCGTGGACGACCCCGGCTACGCCATACGCAGCCGCCTCGTCTTCCCCGCCCACGACGACCCCGCCGACGGGCCGGGCGACCGGTACGCCTACAACGTCGCGGGCGCGGGGTTCGACGCCGTCGTCGCCGTCGTCGACTCCACCGCCGACACGCCCGCCCTGCACGGCTCCGACGGGCTGCTGGCCCGGCTCGCCGCGCACACCGACCAGGTCCTGCTCGCGGTCGTCCCCTCGTACGTCCCGTCGCCGCTCCCGCACAGGCCTCCCCGAGGGCCCTCCCTCAGGCCCTCCTACAGGCAGGACGCCGCCATGCTGCCCGAACCCCTCCGGGGCCCCGCCTTCTCCTCGTACGCGGCGGACGACGTCGGCTGGCTGCTCCAGGACCTCTCGGACACGCATCTGGAGGCTCCCACCGAGGAGCGCGAGGAGGCGATCCAGAGCGGTGGCGCGCACTACGCCGAGTCGCTGCCCGTCGAATACCAGCCCAGCCCGCAGTACCAGGCGCTGTTCAAGGCAGCCCTGGACACCTCGGCGGCGCGTATCGCCCAGGCTGTCGGCACCGTCACCGAGACCGTCCTCGCCGAAAGGGGCCCCCGCCCCGTCCTGGTCTCCCTCGCGCGGGCCGGCACCCCGGTCGGAGTCCTCATGCGCCGGTGGGCCCGGTACCGGCACGGCCTCGACCTGCCGCACTACGCCGTCTCCATCGTCCGGGGCCGCGGCATCGACGCCAACGCCTTGCGCTGGCTGGCCGCGCACCACGACCCGGCGGACGTCGTCTTCGTCGACGGCTGGACCGGGAAGGGCGCCATCACCCGCGAACTGGCGTCGGCCCTGGAGGAGTTCGAAGGCTTCAACCCGGAGATCGCCGTCCTGGCCGACCCGGGCGGCTGCGTACGGACGTACGGGACGCGCGAGGACTTCCTCATCCCGTCCGCCTGCCTCAACTCCACGGTGTCCGGCCTGATCTCCCGTACGGTCCTGCGCGCCGACCTGGTCGGTCCGCACGACTTCCACGGCGGGAAGTTTTACCGCGAACTCGCGGACTCCGACGTCTCCGGCCTGTTCCTCGAGACGGTCGCCGCCCGCTTCGACGAGGTCGCCGACGCCGTCGACGCCGAGGCGAAGACCCTGCTCGCCGCGGACCGCGCCCCCACCTGGGAGGGCTGGGCCGCCGTCGAGCGCATCAGCGAGGAGTACGGCATCCACGACGTGAACCTGGTCAAGCCCGGCGTCGGCGAGACGACACGGGTGCTGCTGCGCCGCGTCCCCTGGAAGATCCTGGCCGACCGGGGAGCCGGCGCCGACCTCGACCACGTACGACTGCTCGCCGAGCAGCGCGGTGTCCCCGTCGAAGAGGTCGAGGGACTCCCGTACTCCTGTGTCGGGCTGATCCACCCCCGGTACACCCGCGGCGCCACCGGCGCCGACGGCACGGCGGTGACGGCGAAGTGAACGAGACCGTGCTGGTGGCCAGTGACCTCGACCGCACTCTCATCTACTCGGCGGCGTCCCTCCAGCTGACCATGCCCGACGAGCAGGCCCCGCGCCTGCTCTGCGTGGAGGTGTACGGCCGGGCGCCCCTCTGCTACATGACGGAGACGGCCGCCGCGCTGCTCGACGAACTCGCCCGCACCACGGTGTTCGTCCCGACCACCACCCGCACCCGGGAGCAGTACGAACGCGTCCACCTCCCCGGCCCCGCCCCCGAGTACGCCATCTGTGCCAACGGCGGCCACATCCTGGTGGACGGGGTCTCCGACCCGGACTGGCAGGACCACGTGGTCCGCCGGATCGCCGGCGAGTGCGCCTCCCTCGCCGAGGTCCGCGCCCACCTCCAGGCCGTCGGTGACCCCGCGTGGCTGCTCAAGGAACGGGTCGCCGAAGACCTCTTCGCCTACCTCGTCGTCGACCGCGCCGCCCTCCCGGAGGGCTGGGTGAAGGAGCTGTCGGCCTGGGCGGATCCCCGGGGATGGACCGTCTCCCTCCAGGGCCGCAAGATCTACGTCGTACCCGAACCGCTCACCAAGAGCGCCGCGATGCGAGAGGTCGCCCGCCGCAGCGGCGCCACGCTGTCGCTCGCCGCCGGTGACTCCCTCCTGGACGCCGACCTGCTGCTGGCCGCCGACCGGGCCTGGCGCCCGGGCCACGGCGAGCTCGCCGACTGCGGCTGGGGCGCCCCCAACACCGAGGTGCTGCGGGAGCGGGGCGGCGCCGCGGGCGAGGAGATCCTGCGCCGCTTCCTGCGCGCCGCCGACCCGCGGCGGGCGGGTCGCTGAGCACGACGCGAGCGATCTTCGGCAAGCTCGGCGGACCACCGCTGACGGAGGAGACGCGCATCACCAAGGGCACCGACACCAGGATCACCGACGAGCTGTACGCGCGCAGGAAGTAGCTGCGGCGCCGGGCGGTCAGCCGCAGCAGCCCCCGCCGCAGCAACCGCCTCCGCCGCCACCCGCGGGCGCGGAAACCGGGGCGGAGGCGGCCGAGCCGCCCACAGCCACGGTGGAGAGCAGCTTCACGGTGTCCTCGTGCCCGGCGGGGCAGGAGGCAGGATCGGACGACTCGGCCATGGGTCGGCTGAGCTCGAACGTCTCGCCACAGGGGCGGCAGCGGTACTCGTAACGAGGCATGGGCCCAGATTAGAGCCTCTTCCGCCCGGAGCCCTCCCGCGCGACCTCGGGCATCGGGGCGACGGCGCGGCGCTCCTCCCGCGCGACCTGCTCGGGGTGGCGGGCGCGCCAGTACGGATTGTCGTGGGGCAGGCCGCCGCTCACCCTCCCGTACATGCCGAACATCATCAGCAGCAACCCGACCACGAAGCTGAACAACACGTTCTGCATGCGGAAGGCCAGGAAGTTCATGCTGCTGTCCAGCAGGGCCAGATTGACGAACCCGCTGAGGATGAAGGCGATGCCCAGGACCATGTTCAGCGTCGAGGCGAAATTACCGCCGATGACCATGCCGACGAAGAGCAGCAGCCCGACACAGATGGACAGGATGCTCAGCGCACCGTTGGTGTTGAGGCCCGCCACCGTGTCACCGCCGGTGTCGAAGAAGCCGATGCGGTCGATGAGCCCCAGGATGCCGAAGGCGAGGAGCACCAGGCCCATGAGGCCCGCGCCCATCCGGTAGAACCGGCTGAGGCTGTGGTCGACGGGCAGGTGCTCGTCGAGCCGGATCGCCGGGCGGTGGGTGGGCTCGTCGGGCCGGTGAGTGGAGTGCGGACGGTGCAGGACGTGTGCGGCCATGACCGCCTCCTCAGGCCGTGTCCGGCCAGGAACGCCTCAGCGGAAGCCGCTGCGTACTGTGCGTACCTCCAGGATCGGCCCACCGGCTGCCGGGGACAAGTCAGCCCGCTCGCTCCCGCGTGGCCGGGCGCCTCAGGCGCCGCCTCCGAGCTCCTCCCGGATCGCGGACACCACCTGGTTCGACGTCCGTCGCACCGCCTCGGTCTCGGTGAGGAAATGCCAGTAGTCGGGGTGGCGCCCGTCGAGCCCGGCGATCGCCCGGTCCAGCCGCGCGACGGCGTCGTCCAGCGGGCGGGCATGGCGCGGGTCGGGCGTGTTGCGTCCGGCCATGGCGAGACGCTGGGCGTCCCGGATCGTGAACCGGGTGCGGTCGATCTCCGCCTGCGGATTCTTGGCCACCGCGTCGAGCCGCTGCAGCCGGTCCCCGGCGGCCGACACCGCCTCGTCGGTCGTGTTGAGCAGCGCCCGGACCGTACTCAGGCGGGACGTCGCATCGGGCCAGCGCTGCTCGGACCGCGCCTCGGCGGCCTCCGCCAGCTTCGCCTCGGCCTGCCGGACATTGACCGCCGCCTGTTCGGGAACCGGCTGCAGATCCTGCCAGCAGGCGGCCGAGAAGCGCCGTCGGAGCTCGCTGAGCACCGGCTCGACCTGCCCGGCGCGCGTCGTCAGCGCCTGGGCCCTGGTGCGCAGCGACACCAGTCGGCGGTCGATCTCGGCGGCCCGCTCGGGAAGCTGTTCCGCCTCCGCCCGGACCGCCTCGGCGTCCCGCAGCACCTGATCGGCACGCCGCAGCGTCTCGGCCACGCCGTGCTGCCCAGCGCCCTGGTTGAGCTTGGTCAGCTCCGGGGCAAGAGCGGCGAGCCGTGCCGCGAGGTCGTCCGCCCGCAGCCCCGAGGCACGGACCGCATCCAGGGCGTCGCTCGCGGCGAGCAGGGTGTGCCGGGCCCGCTCCACGGCGGGAGCGAGCCGCGCGAGCTGGGTCTCCGCACTGCTGAGCAGGGTCCCGAGCCCCTGAGCGAACCGGTCGAGCTCACCCTTCACCCGTACGAGGTCGTCCTTGGCCCGCGTCAGCTGGGTCCGCGCACCGGCCACCGCCGAGGGCTCCAGATCGTCCCGGTCGAGGTCGTGCGCGTCGACCGCGGTGATGTATGCGTGGCTGACCTCGTCGATCCGCCGGCCCAGGGCCGCGAAGTCCTCCGCCGCCTTACGGGCGCGGGGCGAACTGTCCACGGCGGTGATCGTCTCGATCGAGATCCGCAGATCGCGCTGAGCGGTGTCCAGCTCGTAGAACGCTGCGGCTGCCGCATCCTTCGCCGCCTGCGCGTCGGCCCGCTGATTCTCCCCGCGACCCCCGAACCAGCGGCGGGTCCCGCCGCCGGCGAAGGCACCCGGCAGCGCCGCGACGACCAACGGAACCGGCAGCAGCATCAGCACCAGGACGTCCCTGACGGTGGCCCCAACACTCGCTTGCGCCTGCGGCCGCGTGTGTGTCGCCGTCACATCCCTCTCCCGTGCCGATCCGCCCTGCCCGGTTCATTCTCCCACCAGTTAGGACGAACGCACGGGCCGGTTAGTTCGCAGTTCGGACGGTGACTTCGCCGTTGTCGCTGCGCGCCTTCACCACGTGCTTGCTGCTCTCGCTGCGGGGCACCTTGACGGAGACGTCCCCGTTGTCGGCCTCGGCAGACACCGCGTACGCACTTCTGCCGGCCGGCAGGTCGATGGTGACGCTCCCGTTGTCACTGACGGTGTCCACCAGATCCGGTACCCGGCTCAGCCCGATCCGGACGGCCCCGTTGTCCGCGCGGGCGATCACGGAGCTCCCCGAAACCCGCTCGGCCTCGACCGAACCGTTGTCGGCGCTCAGCTCCAGCGGCCCGGACACGTCACGCACCCTGATCCCGCCGTTGTCGGCGGTGACCTTGAGGGGGCCGGTGAAGCCGGCCGCGGTGACCTTGCCGTTGTCCCCCTGCACGGTAAGGGCCAGCCCCCGGGGCACCTTCACCTCATGGTGCGCCTCACAGTTGCTGACCAGTCCTCGGCACTTCACCTCGAGCCTCAGCTCGTCCCCGTCGAGCTTCCACACGGGATCCGGACCACTGCCCAGCATGACCCACCCGTCGACCCGACGGGTCACCTCGATCTGTTCCACGTCGGCGGGCACGAGATCCAGGGTCGAGTTTTCGGCGTCGATGGAGAGCGCCTTCCCGCTGAAGGCGAACGACTTGTGCTCGGCGGGCGCGTCCTCCGCGTCCGCGCTGCCACAGCCACTGAGCCCGGCGAGGAGCAGCACGGTCCCGGCGGCGGCCACGAGGGCCCGGGTACGGCGTGTACGGATGGTCATGGTGTCGGGTCCCCCTGAGAGCGCTGCCGATGTGGCTCCACCGTAAGTACGGGCCCACCCCGTGAACGATCCGGACGGCCACCGTCTCGGAGTGGGGATATCCCCCGTAACGGCTCCGGGGGGAGGGCGGGGGCGGGGAAGGGACGGACAACCGGATTGCGGCGGGGGGCCTCGGGCCATGTAACCTGTTGCCTCATCCACGGGTGCGTAGCTCAGGGGTAGAGCGCTGCTCTTACAAAGCAGATGTCGGCGGTTCGAAACCGTCCGCGCCCACCAGTACGAAGGCCCCCGACCGATCATGGTCGGGGGCCTTCGACATGCCATAGCCGTCTTGGATTACGTTGTGGGAAGTGGCGGCTCACGCATCATGCGGCTGACATGCGCAAGGGGCAGCAAAGCGACGGGCATGCGGCGATGTGGCGTCGCGAGCGGGTGCGGAGCAGTCGATGATTTCTGCGGCGCATGCGGTGACGGTCGGACGTGGCCTACCGTTCCACGCATGATCTCGATCAGTCCGCAGAGCCCGCTGACCACGAGCGACGCGCGGTCGTTGCTCGCCATGCTTCCTGCCCAGGCCGAGGTCGAGCCTGGCATGAGTGAGCGGGAACTCGACCGGGTCGAGGAGCGCTGGGGGTTCCGATTCGCTCCGGAGCATCGGACGCTGCTGGGTGCGGGACTGCCGACCGGAAGCCGTGGCTGGCCCGATTGGAGGGACGGCGACCCCGAGGACCTGGCGGCGCGGCTGGCCTGGCCGGTGGACGGCGTGCTCTTCGACGTGGAACACAACGGGTTCTGGCACCCGGACTGGGATTCGCGGCCGACGGGCGCGCAGGAAGCCTTGAAGGTGGCTCGCAGACACCTGGCCGCGGTCCCGGTGATGGTGCCGGTCTATTCGCATCGGTTTCTACTGGCCGATCCGGACCGCACCGGCACGCCGGTGTTGTCGATGTACCAGACGGACATCATTTACTACGGTGTCGATCTGGTCGACTACTGGCACCACGAGTTCGGTCGTCCTGTGGCGACTCCCGAAGACCATCAGTACGCCACCCTTGCGTTCTGGTCCTATTTCCTGGACTGACTCCATGAGCGGACGGGATCGGGAGCGGCCGCGCCCTGGTGTGCCCGGTGTGATCGCTCCCGGAGCTGTTCTAGAGATCGCTCGGTCGTCGACGAATCAGAGGTGCCGGTGTGTCCAGCTCCGACCGATCCGGCACAACTCCCCAGCCTGTATCGGGCGGCCGGTCACCATCCCTCGACACCAACGGTTTCCACACCTACGGCGGCCCCCTCACCTGACGAGAGTCGGCGTCTGAGGTCCTGTCGACTACTTCGGACTCGGAGAGGACCTGATGAGTGCAGTGGAGTTGAGTCGGGCGGAAGCGGTCGCGCTCGTGCAGCGGATCATCGAGGCGGACTACTCCTCCGAGGACCAGGTGGACGACTGGCTGGACAGCCTCGACAGAGCTCTGCTCTGCCCGTCCGGCCATGTCAGCGGCCTGATCCTCTGGCCGCCGGAGCGGGAGTTGTCTGCTGAGGAAGTGGTCGACGAGGCCGTGGCATACCGTCCGATTGCCTTGTGAAGCCGGTATTCAGCTGGGGGGCCGGATCACGAGGTCTCTCCGCCGGTACAGCCTTACGTCGGCAGTAGCGCCAGTACCGCGACGACCGCCCGATGGTCCGTGCCCGGCACGGTGTGCTCGCCGACGGAGACCCCTGCCAGGCCGGGACCGTGCAGGACGTGGTCCAGTTGGATCAGGGGCGGGACGAGAGCAAGGCCGACGGGCCAGGTGGGGGCCCATCCGTGGCCGAGTTCGGCGTGGGTGTCCGTGAGGCCGGCCGCGATCAGCTCCCGCATCGGGGCGTGGTCGAGAGACGCGTTGAAGTCGCCCAGGAACACGGTGTCCGGGCCGCTGCGCCGGGCCATGGAGGTGAGGGCATCCATGTCCCTGGTCCAGCGCTCCGCGTCTCCGAGCGGGTAATAGGTGTGAACGGCCACAAACTGCACCGTGCGCCCGCCGACGACGACGTCCGCGGTGGTCTGGGGCCAGGCGGTGTCGACCTTCGTCGTGCCGGCGCGAGACAGCGGGTGCCGCGAGTAGATCGAGGAGTCGTACTCGGGGTGCAGTTCCTGGTGCGGCATCAGTGCGCCCAAGCCGGCCTTCTCGAGGGCGTCCACACCCCCCGACGGCATCTGCTCCACGGCCAGCACATCGATGCGCTCGGTGCGGACCAGATCCACCAACGCACGGGGATCAACGGCGCCGGCATCGGCGTTGACGGTGGCGACACGCAACTCGAACGCGTCCGGCGGAACATGTCGGCCCTCGGGTACGAACCGTGGTGCGAGCAGAGCCATGTGAGTGAGCAGTAGGACGGCGACGACGGCCACCGCCCACCCGGACCGCAGGACGGGAACAGCGACCATCGTGCCCAGGACCAGTGCGACGAGAACCGCCGCGTACGGAAAGAGCGCCATGGGTACCGCGAGCGGCGTTCCCGCGTCGAACCCCGTCAGCCGGACGACGAGCAGAGCGGTGGGCGCGGCGAGCACGATGCCACAGCCCACCAGCCCGTATGTACGTCGGCGTCGGCCGAGCGTTCGCCGTCGGTCAGTGGCACGCGGGGCGCCGGTGGCCGTGCCCGTCATCTGTCCCCGCCTTGGAGTCGTGCCCGTCGAGACGGTGGTGATCACCGGTCCCCGGTACCGGGACGCCCGCACGGGTGCGCCCGGTTCCCTGGTTCGGCCGAGCTCGTGTGCCGCGCGGCGTCACAGGTCTCACGGCAGGGTGTACGTGACGATGGCGCGCGCCGGGTTCCGGAAGCGGTCGGCGGTGAACGGGGAACGCTCGACCAGTACGGTGACGGCCGTGCCCGTGTAGGACGCGACGGGGCCCCGGACGCCGGAGCCGCACAGGCCCTGTGGGAGTTCGGTTTCCCCTTCGCCGAGCGCGTAGGCGCCGCCGTCCTGCCCGGCGAGCGGGGGCTCACCGGCGGGGACGAGGCCCGCTCGGTGGAGGTAGTCCGGCATCCGACCGCTCAGGAAGGAGACTTGGGCGCGGCCGTCATGCGTGAAGTAGTGGACGTCGGAGGCGTCTGCTGGGAGCGCCGCGCCGAACCCGCCTGACAGCTGTACGTCGCTTCCCGCGCACGCCTGTGGGTCGCCGAACGGGTGGAACAGCTCGTCCTGGAACAGCCAGACGATCCCTCCGGCCGGCACCGCCAGGACGAGGGCGGCGATCCCGAGGCGCGACAGCACGCGTCGGCGGCGGGGCCTTCCGGCGGGCGTACCGCCGTCGGCCCGTGCATCGTCTGTCCAGGAATCAGTCATGAACGCCCCCCTCGGCCGTGCATGCTCCGCATGCGCGTACGCGGAGCCTATGCCAGTGATCCAGCGGTTACGGCCGGCCCCCGTCATCGCACGGTGAGGCTGCCGGCGAGCGCGCGGCGAGTACCGCGCCGAGCGGGCCCGCGGCCTCGAGGAGGGCGCGCGAGCGGGCCGTGACGCTCGCGTCCCGGCCGGCCAGCGCGGCTCCTATCTCCTCCCGTCCGCGCCCGCGTCGAAGGGCCGGCATCAAGGACCGGAGCGGGCCGATGCGGTAGCCGGCGCCGCGTAGTTGGTGCACGATCCTGGCGTCCCTGGTCTGGGCCGGCGAGTACCGTCGCGTGTCTCGCGGGGGGACCCGGTCCGGGACAGCGAGCCCTTCGGCGTCCCAGTGCCGCAAGGTCGAAGGGCGCACGCCGAGCGCGGCGGCGAGTTCGGAGACGCTCATCGAGTCCGACGGCCGAACGTCACCGATCACTTCGGCGGAGATCGCCGCGGCGGCCTCCTTGGCCAGTTCGAGGTCCCTGCGTTCCCGGTGGAGCCCGGCGTGAGCCGCGTCGAGCAGGGCCAGCACCTCCGCGGTCGGGCGCTGGTGCACGGCTCGAGCGATCCGCTTGGCCTCGACCGGGCCTGTGGCGGTCGCGAGGGCTCGGTAGGCCAGCGCGGACCGCAGGTGGATCTCGCCGTAGAGGCGGTAGCCCGAAGCCGTGCGCTCGGCCGGGGGAAGGACACCGTCCCGTTCGAGGTTGCGGATCTGCTGGACGGAGTATCCGGCTCGTCGCGCGACATCGGCCGTACGCAAGGCCGGCGAGTTGAGGGTTGGCAAGCACTGCTCCATTTCGTCCGGCTCGAAGTCTCCACAAGCACTTCAACGAAACACTTGAGCACATGACCATCGACGAGATCATCGCTTTCGTGGAAGACCTCGACGGAGTCCTGGCCGTCAGGCCGGGGCCCGACGACGGCTCACCGCAGATCAGCTGGGGGGACACTTTCCTCTACTACGCACCCGACGGCCTCATGCCGGCAACGGTCCAGCCCTTCGCGACCATCGTGACGAAGGACTGTCCCGGCGACGAGAGGTCGCGCCTCGACCGCCCGGACACCTTCCGTCTCAACATCGCCGCGGGGAAGGAGGCGTTCAGCGACTGGACCGGCCACGTACCGCGCGAAGCGGACCCCGACGACGACCTCGGCGTCCCCGACGTCGTGAGGGCGCACCCCGTCTACGGCTCCGCCGGCTGGCTCGCGGTGGTGAATCCGGGCCGGCGGACCGCTGAGGCCGTGCGGCGACTGCTCCGCGAAGCCCATCACCGGGCGCGTGCGCGGCATGAGCGACGAACCGGCCCGACGCCGAGCTGACAGGGCCCTTCAGACGCGTTCGAGCGGGTGGTGCGGGGGCGGTGGCAGCTCGACCTCGATGACGTCGTACGGGCGCACCGGTCCGCCGCTGCGGACCACGGCCATGATGCCGGACGTGAACGTGAAGTCCCCCGATACGGGATCGAGGGCGAACACCTCTCCGAGCAGGCCCGGGCGGAAATCGTTGATCTTCGCGCACGGGTTGCGCAGGCCCGTCACCTCCACCACCGCCCGTTCTCCGAGGTGCAGCAGGGTGCCGGCCGGGAGGCCGAGCAGGTCGACGTCGCGGGTGGTGATGTTCTCACCGAGCTGGCCGGCCGCGACGGCGTACCCCTTGAGGGCCAGCTCGTCGAAGAGCTCCTCGTGCATCAGGTGGACCTGACGCAGGTTGGGCAGGTCCGGCTCGTAGGTCATGCGGAACTGGTGCCGGATCGTCTCGCCCGCGTGGACGTCCCCCTCGACGCCGAGGCCCGCGAGCAGCGTGACGGAGGCGCGATTGGGTTTGCTGAACGCGTACGTCCCGTTGCTGCTCACCGCTGTGACCCGGCCTGCCATGACCCACCCGTCCCGCCCGTCGGTCCGTGTACGTCGGGCCATCCTAGGGACGCCCCGCGTCAACGGGAGCGCACGGCCAGGCGCTCCAGGATGGCCACCCACGGAAGCTCCCGGACCGCCGGGCCCTGACGTGGTTCGTACAGGGGCCAGACGTCCGATCCGTACACCAGGTCCACGCCCGCCCCGCGCAGCGTCTCGATGTGGCCCTCCCACGCCGGGTGCCGGGCGTGTGCCGCGTTGATCCGGGGGAACAGCACCACCGGGACGCCGACCGTGCCGAGTGCCTCGTTCACCTGGGTCAGGGCCTGGTTGTCCGCGATGCCCGTCGCGAGCTTGGCGGCGAAATTCGCGCTCGCCGGTGCGACGACGTAGCAGTCGGCGACGGGGTGCGGGCGGGGTTCGGCCGGCAGGCGGGGGGCGTCCCGTACAGGGAGGCCGGTCAGCGCTTCCAACCGGTCCCACTCACCGTTCGCCCTCAGCCATCGGCCTGCGTTCGGTGTGAGGGTCACCGCTGCCCGCCACCCCCGTGCGAGGGCCGGCTCGACCAGCCCGGTGCGCAACGTCTCCACCCCATCGGTCGCCGTACCCACGACTCCCAGCACCTTGCGGCTGCCTGCGCTCACGGGTTCTCCGTCCCACGTCGGTCTGTTCACTCGGCCGGTCACGGAGCAGAGGCGTACCACGACGTCGTTACCCTCGTCTCCTTGAACGGGGGTGGCAATGAGATCTTCGGAGGAACTCCTGGCGCGCAAGCGGCGGGCGGCGGGCATCGAGGCCGTGGCTGTTCGGTCCCGGGGTCTGTCACCCGTCGCCCCTCCGGCTCCCTGACGCCACGACCCGCCGCTGGGGCGACACGGCCGCCACCGTGCGTACTCGGCGGTGCGGGGTGGGCCGGCCATCGTCGCCGGGACCCGCGCGGCCGTCGTGGTCGGGGCGGTCCTGCCGCTGTGCGCGCGGCTCCCGCTGCGGCGCCGGCGCGCTGCGGTGCCCCGGGATGCGAGCCGACGAGGCAAGGGGGACCGTGGAGGCATGTCCGGACACCCCCCTGTGATCGTGTATCCGCCCTCGTCGACCGGTGGACGACGGGTGACCGTGCACGGTCAGATCGTCGGGCTGGCGCACGGGCGTGGGGAAGTCGCCTCGTTCCTCCGGCGAGCCGGGCTCGCCCAGGGGGCCGAGGAGATCGATCTTGACCAGCCGGAGCTGATCGAGTGGCGGGGCGGCGATCTCGACACCTGGAGGTGAGCGCCGTGAAGCGTCGTGGAGCACACCGGCGCGAGGTGTCGCTCGAGCCTCCCCCCGGTTATTACGGGGTGGGCGGAGTGGCCCCGGACGCCACACAGCGGGGCCTGGTCCTCGACTGGGTGGTGGGCCGGCGGGTCGCGGCCGGGTGGCGGGTGGAGTCCCGGTCCGGGAGCCAGGCCGTGCTGGTGCGTGGGCAGCCGGTCAACCATGTGCTGCACGCCTTCCTGACGGTGTTCTCGTGTTGCCTGTGGGGTGTCGCGTGGGCGGTCCTGGCGCTGACGAACAGGGTCGAGCGGGTGGTGATCACCGTCGACGCCCAGGGGCACGTCGTGACCGTGGGAGGGCCCTGAGCGCGCCGGGGCCGTCACCCGGCCGGGTGCGTCCGGGTCGTGGCGGAGGGAGCCGTCGCACAGGGTCGGATCTGCCCGCTGCGATGCGGGGTGGTTCGTCGAACGGAGGAATCCCATGTCCCAGTCAGCATCCGCGCCCGGCTCCTCTCGACCGTCCGACCCCGGCCCCGTCAGCCCCTGGGCGGCGGGCGGAGTGATGTTCGCGGGCGTCGTGCTCCTCGTCGACGGCGTACTGGCCGTCATCAAGGGGATCGCGGGCATCGCGTCCGACGACGTGTACACGCGCGTCAGCAACTACACGTTCAAGTTCGACATCACCGCATGGGGATGGATCCACGTGATCCTCGGGATCATCCTGGTGCTCGTCGGATGGGGCATCCTCACAGGCGCGGCCTGGGCCGTGGGCGTGGGCGTCGTGCTGGCCGCGCTGAACCTGATCGCCAACTTCATCTGGCTTCCGTACCAACCGCTCTGGGCGATCATCTCCATCGCACTCGACACCTTCGTGATCTGGGCCCTGTGCGCCCACCGGGCGAAGCCGGTCATCTGACGTGAGCCCGCGACGAGGCGGCCCGGAACCGGACGCGATCACGGCGCTGGCCGCCGACGCGTACGTCTACGGGGCGCCGCTCGTCCGCCGGCTGTCGGCCGTCCAGGCCCGTCTCCAGGAAGGCGGCGGAGCGCCGGTACCGTTCAACGACTTCGTCCACGCGGAAGGGCCCGCCACGCCCGGCACGCACACGCCGTACGCCCCGGCCGACCTCGTCGACGCGCTCGCCCAGCTCGACCTCTCCGGAGGGCCGGTCAGGCTGCACGTCCCGGACACGGGCGGGGCGTACTACGTCCTGCAGTTCGTGGACGCGTGGAGCAACGCGTTCGCCTACGTCGGCACCCGGGCCACCGGCACGGGCGAGGGGGACTGGATGATCGTGCCGCCCGGCTGGGCCGGCACCGTGCCCGACGGGGTGTCGGGGGTCATCGACGCGCCCACGTCCGTCGTCTCCGTCGTCGGCCGTCTCGCGTGCGACGGGCCCGGGGACGTGCCCCGCGTCAGGGCGCTCCAGCAGGAGCTCACGCTCACGCACCTGGGGGACCGCGCCCACCGGACCGGGCTTCCGGCCACCGAGCCCGGGGTGCCGGGGGAGCTGCGGTTCTTCGAGGAGCTCCGGGTGTGGACGGCTGACTTCCCGCCGGCCGCCGCCGATCGCGCGTACCAGGACCGCTTCCAGCCCCTGGGGCTCCTGGAGGAGGGGATCTCGCCGTACGTGTCGGCCGGGCCCGGCCTCGTACGCGCGCTGAGGCGGGGGCTCGCGCTGGGCAGGCTCCGGGTGGAGGAGGCGGCGCGCCGGCCCGCGCTCCTCGCCGACGGCCCGCCGGCCGCCTGGCAGGCGACTCCGCACCTGCGCGACTACAACCTGGACCACTTCGGCGTCGGCACCCTCGGCACGCCGCAGTGGACGATCCCCGACCGGCAGGCTTCGTACCTGGTCAGAGCGGTGGCAGCGCGACGGGGGCACTGGCTGCCCCATGGGTACGAGGCGGTGTACGCCCACTCGGTCCGGGACTCCCGGGGCCACCCGCTCGACGGTTCCCACCGCTACGTCCTGCGCCTCGCAGAGCCGCCGCCGGTCCGGGCGTTCTGGTCACTGACCGTGTACGACAGCCCCGGGGGCCACCTGGTCACGCACGCGGCGGACCGGTACGCGCTCGGGGACCGGACACCCGGGCTCGTCCACGGCGCCGACGGCTCGCTGACGCTGCGCCTGTCCGCGGAGCGGCCCACGGACCCGGCCGGAGCGGCGAACTGGCTGCCGGTGCCCACCGGTCGCTTCCGGGCGGTGTTGCGGCTCCATCTGCCCGACCAGGCCGTTCTCGACGGGGACTACGTCATCCCGGCGCTCGAGCGGCTCGAGGGCCGGCGGGGGCCCAGGCCCTGAAGGTGCGTCGTCGAGGGTGCGTTGTCAGTGGCGCGTCGCACACTGGAGGCATGTGCCGCAGCATCAAGACGCTTCGTCCACCAGCCATCCCGGAAGAGGCCACCGAGGAGGAGATGAGAGCAGCCGCCCTGCAGTACGTGCGGAAGGTGTCGGGCTTCCGTGCGCCCGCCGCGCACAACCAGGAGGTCTTCGACCGCGCCGTGGCCGAGATCGCCGAGGCGACCCAGCGGTTGCTGGACGGCCTGGAGATACGGGGCGCCGCCCGGGCCTGAGGGGCCGGGCCGTCGCGCGGGCCGTCAGGTCCCGGCCGGAACCGCTGCGGTGGTGTGGGCGGGGCGGCGGACGACGAGTGCGGCCAGGGCGCCCGCCAGGAACAGGGCGAGGACGGAGACGGCCGTGCCCAGCCAGCCCGCGCCCAGCCACTGGCCGCCGAAATAGCCGAGGCCCACGCTGTAGACCGCCCAGGCCACTCCCGCCACGGCCGACCAGGGCAGGAATTCCTTCACCTTGCGGTGCGCGGCGCCCGCGCCCAGGGACACGACGGATCGGCCGGCCGGAGCGAAACGGGCGATGACGACGAGCACCCCTCCGCCACGGCTCAGCGCCGCGCCGAGGCGTTCCTGGGCGGAGGTGAGGCGGCGGGACCGGGCGATGGCCCGGTCGAGGCGGTCGCCACCCCGCCAGGCGACGCGGTAGGCGGCGAGGTCTCCGAGGACCGACGCGGTGGCCGCGCAGAGGGTCAGTGCCAGCAGCGAGGGCACCTGTCGGGTGGCCTCGCCGGCCGCGGCGGTGACCGAGGTCGTGCTCGCGGCCGCCGCGGTGGCCGCGGTGATCACCAGCACGCCGCTGGGGAGGACGGGCAGGAAGACGTCCAGGAGTACCGAGAGGGCGACCACTGCGTAGATCCATGGGCTGCCGGTCAGGGCACCCACACTCTCGAGCACTTTCTACTCCCCGTTCCCGTGATCCGCGTCAACGCCGCGACGTCGCAGGGGAGCGGCAGGAGCGGCAGGGCCAGCTGTACAGCGTACGCCTGCCGTTCACCCGGTTCACCTGGTATTCACCGGGTGGGCGGCCGATGTCGTACAGCTCACGTACGACACCGGCCCCCCTCGGGAGGAGGGGGGCCGGGCACGCGGAAGTCGCGGGGGGGCGCCGGGTCAGACCGAGACGGCCGGGGCCTTCTCGCGGGCGGGCTCGCTCTCACGTGCGGAACCGCCGCGTGAGGAGAACAGGCGGTCCAGGCCCAGGGCGCCGGAGCCGGTGAAGACCAGCAGCAGGAAGGCCCAGCAGAAGACTGCCGAAGCCTCGCCGCCGTTCTGAAGGGGGAACAGCGACTCGGGCTGGTGCACCTTGAAGTACGCGTAGGCCATGGAGCCGGAGGAGACGAGGGCGGCGACACGGGTGCCGAGGCCGAGTGCGACCAGGGTGCCGCCGACGAGCTGGATCACTGCGGCGTACCAGCCCGGCCAGGTGCCGGCCGGGACGGTGCCGCCGCCCGCGGAACCGCCCAGGACTCCGAACAGCGAGGCGGCGCCATGGCAGGCGAACAGGAATCCGATGACTATGCGGAAGAGGCCGAGCGCGTAGGGCTGGGCCTGGTTCAGGCGTATGGACATGGGGGGTGGGGCTCCTTCGGTCTGGGGACGTGAACCGATCGGGGCCCTCAGGTTAGGGTGACCTCATTATTGCTTGCAAGTTCAACATTATGTCGACTGGCTGAAAATTGGTCATCCGTTCGAAGTCAGCGTGCGCTCCAGAACGGTCTCGAGCTGTGCCCCCGTCGGTCTGTCCCTGGCCTGAACCAATGTCAGCGCAGCTTTTCGGCCGTGCAGGGTGAGGGTCATGAGCTGATTGCCGAACCACGGTCCGCCCGCCTTGTGCCAGCGCAGGGGAGGGCTCCCCGTCCGCCCGTGGCGCGCCAGCGCGCGCCCCAGCCATCGGCCGGCCCCGCTCCAGCCGAAGCGGAAGCCGGCGCGTAGGTAGCCGGGGACGGAGTTGTGCACGGGAGAGCAGGTCAGCTGCAGGACGTGTGAGGCCGGAGCGTCCTCCCGGGCAGAACCGGACCACTGTGGTTCGGCGATGTACGCATGGTGCACATCGCCCGACAGCACGCATACCGTCGCAGGTGCGCCCGGCCCGCTCCCCGCCTCCCTGAGGAGCTCAGACAGTCGGCGGAAGGACTCCGGGAACGCCGCCCAATGCTCCAGGTCACCGGCCCTGCGCACCTTCTCCCCGAAGCGCGCCCAGCGCTCACCCCGCTCGCCACCGCACAGGGCCGCGTTCCAGGTCTCCGCGTCGTGTATGAGGGGTGGCAGCAGCCACGGAAGCGAGGTGCCGATCAGCAGATGGTCGACCGCGCCGGGGTCCGCGAGCATCTCGTCGCGCAGCCACCGGGCCTCCTCGTCGCGGAGCATCGACCGCTGCTGTTCCTCGAGGGTCCGGGCCGCCCGGGTGTCCACCATCAGCAGCCGTACTCGGCCGAAAACACGTCGATAGCTCCACCGGGCCCGCGTGGGGTCGGCGTCCGCGGCCGCCGCGTGGCCCCGCAGCGTCTCGGTGCCGTCCGGGGCGGCACGTACGGCCGCGTAGACCGGGTCGGCCTCCAGGGCGTCGGGGGAGAGGTTGCCGAGGTGCTGGTAGACCCAGTACGACATGAGACCGCTGATGATCCGCTCGTGCCACCACGGTGTACGGCGCATGTCCTGGAGCCAGGCGGCGCTGGTGTTCCAGTCGTCGATGACGTCGTGGTCGTCGAAGATCATGCAGCTGGGGATCGTGGAGAGGAGCCAACGCACGTCCGGGTCGCGCCAGGACTCGTCGTAGAGGTGGGTGTACTCCTCGTAGTCCGCGACCTCCGCACCCGGGGCCTCGGCCAGGTCGCGGCGGGCGGCCAGCCGCCGCTGGGTGGCCGGCGACGTCTCGTCCGCGTACACCTGGTCACCGAGGAGCAGGAGGACGTCCGGGCGTGTCGCCTCCGGGTCGCCGACGAGGCGGGTGGCCAGCGCGTCGAGCGCGTCGGGGCCGATGGCGTCGTGCCCGTGCGCCGGAGGGGCCGCCCAGCGGCAGGAGCCGAAGGCCACACGAACAGGGCCCGCCTCCGCCGGCTGCGGTACGGCGGGAGTGGTGATGCTGCTCGGGGGGAAGTCGTGGTCCTCGGGCGGCCATACGCGGTGGCCGTCGAGCAGCACCTCGTAGGGGGTGGTCGAGCCGGGTGTCAGGCCCGTCACCACGACCAGGGCGTAGTGGTGCCCTTCGACGGAGAACGTGGGGGAGACGCCGGCCGCCCCGTCCGCACAGCGGACCTCCGCCGTGCAGGGCCTGGTGGCCTCCACCCAGACCGTCGCCCGTGAGCCGGACTCCCAGTCGACGTATCTCAGCAGTGGTCCCAGGCGTAGCCCGGCCATGTGTGCCCTCCTCGCGTCGGCGTGACCGATGGCTCCGTAGGTTACGGAACGACGGAGGAGGGCCGCTGGGTTCCGCCCGGGGCAACGTGTCCGCGGGTGGTCAGTGGTGGTAGGTGTGGGCGACGGCGTGTCCCTGGCCGCGGCCGGTCACCCGGGTGGGCCCGCCGGGGCGGGGAGGTGGGTCAGCAGCCGTTGAGGACGGACTGCAGGGCGCTCTTCTCGGTGGAGTCGACGGTGAGGTCGTAGTGGTGCTTCACGTGGACCCAGGCGCGGGCGTAGGTGCAGCGGTACGCGGTGCGCGACGGGAGCCACTCGCCCGGGTCCTGGTCGCTCTTGGACTGGTTGACGTTGTCGGTGACCGCGATGAGCTGGGGGCGGGTCAGGTCGTTGGCGAAGGCCTGGCGCTGCGTGTTGGTCCAGCCGCCGGCCCCGGAGCGCCACGCCTCGGCGAGCGGGACCATGTGGTCGATGTCCAGGTCGGACGCCGCGGTCCAGGTGGCGCCGTCGTACTGCGAGTACCAACTGCCGCTGGTCGCGGCGCAGGAGGAGTCCTGCACGACGCCGGTGCCGTCACGCTTCAGCACCACTTCGCGGGTGTTGCAGGCTCCCGACTGGGTGATCCAGTGGGGGAACTTGTCGCGGCTGTAGCCGGACGAGGAGCCCTCGGCGGAGACGGTGAGCTGACTCAGATACGAACGGGCGGTCGAGGCGCTGACCGGGGTGGGCATCGCGGCCTGGGCGGTCGGGGCCGTGAGGAGCCCGGTGGTGGCGGCGAGCGCGGCCGAGGCGGCGAGGACTGCTATGCGACGCGCGTAGATACCTGACATGCGAACTCCCTTGATGTGGAAAGACGTTGGGCGGGTGACCGCAAAGCCAGGCCATCGTGGCGGCGCCGGGTTTCGGTGGGGTGGTCACCAGGTAACAGAGTGACGACATGTGCACGTCACATCAAGAGGTAGGGGTGGTAGGTCTGATGTGCCGTCCGAAGCGTGTTCGACCTCGGCGGGTGAGGGGGCGACAGTTCTTGCAGGTCCGCGCGGGGCGTCGCCAGGCAGGCGGGACTTTCGAAACGCGCCCTAGGGTGGCAGCGTGCTGCTTCCGGTCACTCCCGCGCTCGGTGTCGTGCTCGCCCTGCTCCTGGTGTTCGCCGTCGCCGTCGCCGCGTGGGCCTCGCTGGGCCGTTCCCGCGAGATCGCCGTCGCCGGGCTGCGCGCCGCGGTGCAGCTTGCCGCCGTCTCCCTGCTCATCGGCTGGGTGGTGCGTTCCCTGGGGCCCCTGCTCGGCTTCCTGGTGCTGATGTTCGCGGTCGCCGTGCGCACCGCGGGCCGGCGGCTCACCCGTAACCGCACCTGGTGGTGGGCCGCGCTGCCCATCGGTGCGGGCGTCCTGCCCGTGGTCGCCGTACTGCTGCTGAGCGGGCTCCTCCCGGTGCGCGGCATCGCGCTCATCCCGGTCACCGGCATCCTCATCGGGGGCGCCCTCACCGTGACCGTGCTCGGCGGGCGGCGCGCGCTGGACGAACTCGCGACACGGCGGGGGGAGGTGGAGGCGGGGATGGCTCTTGGTCTGCTCGACCGGGAGGCCCGGCTGGAGATCGCACGCCCCGCGGCCTCGGACGCGCTGCTGCCGGGGCTGGACCAGGCCCGGACGGTGGGGCTCGTCACCCTGCCCGGGGCCTTCGTGGGCATGCTGCTGGGCGGCGCCTCACCCGTGGAGGCGGGCGCCGTGCAGTTGTTCGTCCTGGTGGCACTGATGGCGGTGCAGGCCGTCGCCGTCGCGCTGGTGTTGCAGCTGGTCGCGCGAGGGCTGCTGCACCGGGAGTGAGGGTGGGCGGGGGAGGCTACCGGACGTCGACGTGCAGACGGATCGAACCGTCCGCGGTCGCTTCCACCCGCAGGTGCGTCAGATCCTCGACGTGGACGTCGGGGGAGAGCGCCGCCGCGCGCGGGCCGACGCCCACGACGCGCATGCCGGCCGCGCGTCCCGCCGCGATACCCGCCTCGGAGTCCTCGAACACGACGCAGTCCGCCGGGTCGACGCCGAGCTCGGCGGCGCCCTTGAGGAAGCCCTCCGGGTCGGGCTTGCTGGCGCCGACCATCTCGGCGGTGACGCGGGTCTCGGGCATCGGCAGGACCGCCGCCGTCATCCGCGCCTGGGCGAGTGCCTCGTCGGCCGAGGTCACGAGCGCGTGGGGGAGGCCGGCGATCGACGCCATGAAGGCGGGGGCGCCGCCGATGGGCACCACGCCGTCCGTGTCCGCCGTCTCCTCGGCGAGCATGATCCGGTTCTCCGCGTAATTCTGCTCCATGGGGCGGTCCGGCAGCAGGGCGGCCATCGTGGCGTAACCCTGGCGGCCGTGGACCACCTTGAGTGCCGCCTCGGGATCGAGGCCCTGCGCGATCGCCCAGCGGCGCCAGCAGCGTTCCACCACCGCGTCGGAATTCACCAGGGTGCCGTCCATGTCCAACAGGAGGGCGCGGGCTTCGAGGACGGTGGCCGACATCGGCATGCTCCAGAGCGCGGGGGAACAGCTCGTAGCTGCGGTGAAGAAACAAGCAGCCCCGCCCGCCGGTCAGGGAGAACGAGCGGAGGCTACTTTGTTCCTCCACGATACAAAAACGGGCGCCAAAAGGCCAATCCCCTGGTCCGCCGACCCGTCGGCCCGCACGGGCGTCGGCCCCTCAGGAGCGGTGCCCCCTGCCGCCGCTCGTCTGCCCCTCCAGTGCCTGACGGGTCTCCGGCCCGTAGACGCCCGGCGGATCGCCCTGGACCGACACCCACCGCTGGTACTCGGCGACGGCACGCTCCACCTGCTCCGAGTAGGTACCGTCCTCCGGCCCCCGGTAGACCCAGACGTCCCGCAGCCGACGCTGGAGCTCGGACACCTCCGCCCCCTGGTCGCCGCGACGCAGCGTGCTCCCGGACACCTCCTCCGCGGGCGGCGCCGCCGGCGGCGTGGTGGGGGCCTTCGTCGTGGACACCGAGGGTGTCGGCGACGCCGGAGCGGCAGCCGAACGCGACGCCGACGGGCTCGCGGACGGGGACGGGGACGCCGAGGGCGACGCCGATGCCGAGCGGGACGGTGTTGTCGAGGGGGACGCCGAAGGGGAGGCGGACACGGACGCGGCCGGCTCGGTGCTCACGTCCGGCGCGCTCGTCGTGAGCTCGGGGAGTGCCGTGTGCCGACTGTCCTCGTCGTCGAACAGGCCGCTCGCGAAAGCGGCCGTGCCCACCACGGCGGCCACCGCCGCTCCCACGGCGACGACGGCGAACGGCCGCCGACGGCGCGGCTGTACGGGATCGGGCCCCTCGCCCGCGTAGGCCGCCGCCGTACGCCGGCGGGTCTCGTCCGCGACGGCGGCCTCGGGCGGCGCACCCGGCACGCCCTCCGGGCGCCCGGCGCGCGGAGCATCGGCGACCCCCGGCCCGGCACCCGGAACGCCGTCCAGGAACAGCGGCATCGTCGTGGCCGCCGCAGGGGTGCCGTGGTCCCGGTCCTGCGCGCCGTCGCTGTTCAGCGTCACGTACGGCCGGATCCGCAGCGGATCGAAGTCCTCGGCCGCCGCGATCTCCGCCGTACGGGCGTCCCGCCCGTCCCGCGCGGCCGTACCCGCTCCGCAGGCGCACCCCGCCCCGGGTCTCGCGCTCCGCTCGCCGCCGCACTCCGGGCATATATGTCCGGTCATCGTGGGTTCCCCTCCCCTTTGAACTGCCTGCGATTATGCAGGCCACCGCAGGGAAGCCCAACGCCCGTGGTGCTGCCCGGCAGGCCATAACAGAGCAGAGCGGCCAGGATGGGGATGAAGCGGACCCGAGGAGATGCTCATGGCCCAGCAGCTGAGCCCACCACCCCTTGCACCCGGTGAGGGGCGGACCCGGCGGAGTGTCCTGGTCTCCATCGGCGCGCTGCTTCTCGGCATGCTGCTCGCCGCACTCGATCAGACGATCGTGTCCACCGCACTGCCCACGATCGTCAGCGAACTGGGCGGCCTGGACCATCTGTCGTGGGTGGTCACCGCCTACATGCTGGCGGCGACCGCGGCCACCCCGCTGTGGGGGAAGCTAGGGGACCAGTACGGGCGCAAGAAGCTCTTCCAGACGGCCATCGTCATCTTCCTCATCGGCTCCGCGCTCTGCGGCATGGCCCAGAACATGCCGCAGCTGATCGGCTTCCGCGCCCTCCAGGGGCTCGGCGGCGGCGGGCTGATGGTGCTGTCGATGGCGATCGTCGGCGACATCGTCACCCCGCGCGAACGGGGCAAGTACCAGGGCCTGTTCGGTGCGGTCTTCGGCGTGACCAGCGTGCTGGGACCGCTGCTCGGCGGGTTCTTCACCGAGCACCTCAGCTGGCGCTGGGTCTTCTACGTCAACCTGCCCGTCGGCGTCGTCGCGCTGCTCGTCATCGCCGCCGCCCTGCACATCCCGGTCCGCCGCACCCAGCACACCATCGACTACCTGGGCACCTTCCTCATCGCCTCCGTCGCCACCTGCCTGGTTCTCGTCGCCTCGCTCGGCGGTACCACCTGGGCCTGGGGATCCGCGCAGATCATCGTCCTCGCGGTCCTCGCAGTGGTGCTGCTCGTGGCCTTCGTCGCGGCCGAGCGCCGGGCGGCCGAACCGGTCCTGCCTCTGAAGCTGTTCCGGATGAGGACCTTCACCCTCGTCGCCGCCATCAGTTTCGTCATCGGCTTCGCGATGTTCGGCGCCATGACCTACCTGCCGACCTTCCTCCAGGTGGTGCACGGCATCACCCCGACCATGTCCGGTGTGCACATGCTGCCCATGGTCCTCGGCCTGCTGCTCACCTCGACCGGCTCCGGCCAGATCGTCAGCCGGACGGGCCGCTGGAAGGTCTTCC
This sequence comes from Streptomyces sp. NPDC005791, assembly GCF_042871485.1. Lineage (NCBI taxonomy): Bacteria > Bacillati > Actinomycetota > Actinomycetes > Kitasatosporales > Streptomycetaceae > Streptomyces > Streptomyces sp. NPDC005791. The sequence goes on along the minus strand of NZ_JBIAIP010000012.1, from coordinate 114,664 downwards.
CGATCGCCGGCACCGCCCTCACCGTGGCCGGCCTGCTGCTGCTCCACACGCTCTCCGAGAACAGCTCCACCTGGACGATGAGCCTCTGCTTCTTCGTCTTCGGCGCCGGGCTCGGCCTGGTGATGCAGGTGCTCGTGCTGATCGTCCAGAACTCCGTGGGCTACGAGGACCTCGGTGTCGCCACGTCCGGGGCGACCTTCTTCCGGTCGATCGGCGCGTCGTTCGGTGTGGCCGTCTTCGGCACCATCTTCACCAACCGGCTGACCGGCGAACTCGAGGCGGCGCTCAGCGGCCGTTCCCTTCCTCCCGGTGTCGACGCCGGGGCACTGGCCGCCGACCCCCGGGCCATCGGCCGGCTCCCGGCGGATCTGCGCCCCTCGGTCCTCAGCGCGTACTCGACCTCGATCACCGATGTCTTCCTCTACGCGGCGCCCGTCGTCCTCGTCGCGTTCCTCCTCGCCTGGTTCCTCAAGGAGGAACCCCTGCGCGGGTCGGTCACGGCGCCCGACACCAGTGAGACCCTGGCCTCGAACCCGGTCCATCGCTCCTCGTACGACGAATGCGCCCGCGCCCTGTCGGTGCTCGCCACGCGCGAGGGACGCCGGGAGATCTACGAGAAGATCACCGAGAAGGCCGGGTACGACCTGCAGCCCGCGGCCAGTTGGCTGCTGCTGCGCATCAAACGGCACGGCACCGTGGAGCCCGGGCGGCTGGCCGAGGTCGCCCCCGTGCCGCTGAGGGTGATCACCTCCGCCGCCAGCCAGGTGGAGGGACGCGGCTTCGCCCGGCGCGAGGGGATGCAGCTGGTCCTCACCGAGAAGGGCGCGGAGGCCGTGGTCCGGCTGTCCCGGGCCCGTGAGGAGTCCCTGGCCGCTCTGCTGGGCGACTGGTGGGGCCCGGACCGCCCCACCGACCTGGTCCGCCTGGTGACGGAGCTGTCGGCCGAGGTGAGCGGGTCCAGGCGGGAACAGCCGCACATGCCGGATCCGCGCCGCGACCACTCGATGGGCTGACCGGCGGCAGGGACTCAGAGCTCCTTGGCGAACCAGTGCTCCGCGTAGGGGCCCTGGTTGAACGCCGGCACCTCCTCGTACCCGTGCTTCGCGTACAGCCCCCGGGCCTCCACGAGGTCGTCACGGGTGTCCAGGCGGATCCGGTGCACGCCGTGAGCCCGCGCGGCATTCTCGATGCCCGCGAGCAGCAGGCCGCCGCCGCCCGACGAGCGGAAGGCGGGCCGGACGTACACCCGGGTCAGCTCCGCCGTCACCGCGTCGACCAGCCGCAGGCCCGCGCAGCTCGCCGCCTTGCCCCCGTAGCGCCCCACCAGGAACTCCCCCGTGGGCGGGGCGAGCAGGTCGACGCCGTCGTCCCTCAGTCCGTCGTCGATCTCCGTCCCGGTCGCAGGGCGGCCCCAGTAGCGGCTCGCCACCTCGTCGTAGTAGTCCCGCCGCAGCAGGGTCGCCTCGGGGCTGCCGAAGTGTTCGGGGGTCACGGTCCAGTTCACTGGTCCATTCTGTCCATGGTGTGACGGGATGACGAACCCATTGATACCCACAGGGGGCAGTGATGGCGATGGACAGGACAGCGGCCGTGCAGCGGCTCGCGGAACAGTGGATACGGCAGCTGGAGCGGCCCGGCGGGGGTGGCTTCGTGTGCTCGCCCGCCGGGCTGTGGCTGGCCCTGACCGCCGTCGCGGCAGGAGCACGTACGGAGACGGCGGAGGAGCTGCGCACCCTGCTCGGCGCGGCCGGTCAGGAGGCCGCGGCCGTGGTGACGGAGGCGGCGCGGGACTGGCGGCGCACCGAGGCGCTGAACGTGGCGACCCGGGTGTGGAACAGCGTGCCGCTCCACGCCGCGTACGAACAGTCGCTGCCCGACGTCGCGTTCGGCCCGGTCGACGTCGCGGAGATCGACGCGTGGGTCCGCGAGGAGACCGACGGCCTGATCGAGCGGCTGCCGCTGGACCTCGGTGGCGACGTCGCGCTCGCCCTGGTCAACGTGCTGGCCCTGCAGGCGCTCTGGGACGCGCCGTTCGACATGACCCGCACCCGTGACGTCCCCTTCACCGACGCCGCCGGCACGAGCCTGCCGGTGCCGACGATGCACGCGCCGGTCGCACACCGCGACGTGTGGACGGCCTCGGGCGCGTACGTCGTCGAGCTGCGCTGCCGCTCGGAGCGGTACGATACGGCGCCGGCACGGGTCAGGTTCGTGCTGGGGGCGCCGGGGGACGGGGCCGCGCAGGTGCTGCCCCTGGCGTGGGGCCGCACCGCGTCGAGGTCCGCGATCGACGCCGACGCGGTGACCGTCTCGCTGCCACGCCTCACCCTGCGGACACAGGTCCGGATCACGGAACAGTTGCCGGCGCTCGGTGTGCGGCTCGCGACCGACCCCGCGGCGGCGGACTTCTCCGGCCTCTCGCCCGTGCGCCTGCACGTCTCCGAGGCGGTCCAGGAAGCCGTGGTGAAGATCGCGGAGAAGGGGGTGGAGGCCGCGGCGGTCACGGTCGTGGCCGCGAGGGCCGCCGCCCCGAGGCCGCGGGTGGTGCGGCACATTGCCTTCGACCGGCCCTTCGGCATCGTCGTCCTGGACGGCTCGTCGGACGTCCCCCTCTTCACGGGCTGGCAGGCGGACATGCCCGTGTACGAGAGCTGAATTCCGGCTGGTTCGACGGGCCGCCCACCGGGATTCGGGCATGCGGCCGGCGAATCCCCGATGACAGTCAGGCGAAGAGGGGGTGGAGTGTGTCTACCTCATAGGGCAATGCGAGGCTTCATCCGCACATACCCGGCCGATGGGGCAGTGCATGGAAACGGGAGGGTCGGCGCAGCGTGACAGATGTGGAGCGCAGTGTGCGGGGGGACGCGGCGGCGGATCCGAGGGCCGCGGTGGTCAGAGCGGTCCTCTGGCTGCTCGTGGGGGTCCTCGCGGTGCGGCAGGTGGCGGTGGTGCTCAGACGGCCGCCCGGCGAACGGCTCACCGATCTGGAGACCTGGACCGGGGCGACCGGGGTCCTGCACATCGCGGGATCCCTGTACGACCCGGGCCGGTTCACCGGGACGCCGTTCGCCGGGCTGGTCCTGAAACCGCTGACGGTCTCGGCCGAACAAGCCCTCGGCGTCGTATGGACGTTCGGCTCGCTGCTGCTCGTCGTGGTGCTCGGGTTCGTCGCCGTCCGCGCGCTGCCGGCCCCGGTGAGCCGGCGCACCGCGTTCCTGGCGGCGCCCGTCGCGATCGCGCTGCTGATGGTGTCGCTGCCTGTCCGTAACACCCTGCACCTGGGCCAGACCAGCATCCTGCCGGTCCTGCTGGTGCTCCTCGCCTGCTTCGCGGTACGCGGTGAGCGGCTTCCGGGCGTACTGACCGGTGTCGCCGCGGCGCTCCAGCCCGCCGTCCTGCTCTTCGCGGTCCTGTTCTGGCTCACCGGCAGACGCCGGGCGGCTGCGAGCGGCGGTGTCACCTTCGCCGTCTGCACCGCGTTGGCCTGGGTGGCGATGCCCCGTGACTCCTGGGCGTACTGGGTGCACCATCTCGCGGGTGCCGGACTCGGGGAGCGTCCGGACAGCCTGGCGAACCAGTCCCTGCACGGCGCGCTGCTGCGGTTCGGGCTCCAGGGGCCGCTCGAGATCGTGCTGTTCCTGGTCCTGGCCGCCGCCGTCACGTTCCTCGGGCTGCGCCGCGCGGCCCGTTACGCACGGGACGGGCAGCTGCTCCTGGCCGTCGCCGTCACCGGCTGCGTCGCCGTCGCCGTGTCGCCCACCGCCTGGCAGCACCAGCTGCTGTGGGTGCTGCTCGCCGTCGTCGGCCGCGTCGGCACCCGGGCCTCGGACCGGCTGGTCTGGCCGACGGTCGTGGTGCTCGTCCTCACCCTGCCCGGGAAGATGCTGCTGCCGAACGTCGGCGTGATAGTCCCCGTGCGGGACAACGCGCTGCTCGTCGCCGCGCTCGCCGCGGCGTGCGCGGTGCCGTTCCTGGCCCGCACCTCGCCCCACTGGCAGCGGCCGGTCCCCACGGACCACGCGAAGCCCGTGCCGGCGCGGTACGCGTGGGTGCCGCTGCTGCCGTTCTGGCGCCGGGTACTCAGCCGACCCAACCTGTTGCTGGAACTGCTGCTCATCCGGGTCGTCTACTCCGCGTACGCGCAGGTCCGGCTGGCGGCGACCGCCGGGCGTCCCACCGCCGAGGAGCACGGCCGGCAGATCCACTCCGCCGAGCAGTGGCTGCACATCGACATCGAGCACTGGGTCAACCACACGGTCGTCGGCATCCCCTGGCTGCGCGAGTTCTTCGACTACTACTACTCGACGTTCCACTTCATCGTGCCGCTCGCGATCCTCGGGGTGTTGTACGTACGCCGGCCCTCCGACTACCGCTGGGCCCGTACCACCATCGGCTTCGCCACGGTCCTCGCCCTGCTCGGCTTCTGGCTCTACCCGCTGGCACCGCCGCGTCTGATGCCGGGACTCGGCTTCATCGACACGGTCCACGGCGTGCAGGACCTGGACAGCCCCGACTTCGGAGCGCTGACCGCGATGACCAACCAGTACGCGGCGATGCCTTCGCTGCACTTCGGATGGTCGCTCTGGTGCGGTGTGGTGATCGTGCTGCTCGCGCCGAAGGCGTGGATGAAGGCGCTCGGCCTGCTGCACCCGCTGTTCACGGTCTCGTGCATCGTCGCCACGGGCAACCACTGGGTGCTCGACGCGGTCGGCGGTGCGGTGGTGGTGGCGGCGGGCTTCGGGCTGGCGTACGCCCTGGCCGGGCCGCGCGGGCTCCAGGCCCGTACCGGCCCGTCCGAACGTCCTGCCCGGGAGGCGGGGGACGCCGACGGGGAGCCGCTGCCCGAACCGGCGGGCACCAAGGCGTAGCGCCCGCCGGCGGGCGGAAGGGCCGCTCCCGTGCGGCGCCGGCACGGGGATCAGGCCCCGGCCGGCGCTCCGGCCTTCGCGGGAACCTCGTCGCTCCTCTCCCCGAGCTTCTCCGTCTCCACGTGAGCCGTCTCGCGGGCGCTCAGGGCCGCGACGACAGGCGGCACACAGAGCGCGGCGGCGAAGAGGGCGACACCGGCCCAGTTGTCGCCGTCGGGCCCGGCGATCTGCGAGGCGAAGGCGACGGCGAATCCGGCGATGGCGAAGCCGGTCTGGGTGCCGATCGCCATGCCCGAGAGCCTGACCCGGGTGGGGAACATCTCGGCGTAGAAGGAGGGCCAGATGCCGTTGGCCGCGCTGTAGACGACGCCGAAGACCAGCACCCCGAGGATCAGTACCAGCGGATAGCTGCCGGTGGAGATCGCCCACAGGTACAGAGGCATCACCACCGCGCTGCCGACGGCGCCGACGAGGAACACCGGACGGCGTCCGACGCGGTCGGAGAGCCGGGCCCACAGCGGAATGGTGAACAGGGCGACCACGTTGGCCAGCGCGCCCACCCACAGCATGCCGGTGCGGCTCAGGCCGACGGCGTCACTCGTCGCGTACGACAGCGCCCAGACGGTGAAGATCGTGCTGACGGTGGCGATCACGGAGGCCGCGACGACCCGCAGCACATCGGCCCAGTGGTCGCGCAGCAGCACGGCCAGCGGCATCTTCGCCACACCCTCGGTGGCCGCCTGCTTGGTGAAGACCGGGGTCTCCTCCAGGGTGCGGCGGATGACGTACCCGGTGACCGCGACCACGACGCTCAGCCAGAACGGGATGCGCCATCCCCAGGAGAGGAGCTGTTCCTCGGGCAGGGCGGCGACCGGGATGAAGGCCAGGGTCGCGATCAGCTGGCCTGCCTGGGTCCCGTTGATGGTGAAGCTGGTGAAGTAGCCGCGGCGGTGCGAGGGCGCGTGTTCCAGGCTCATGGAGTTGGCGCTGGCCTGTTCGCCCGCCGCGGAGATGCCCTGCATGATCCGCAGGACGACGAGCAGGACGGGTGCGGCCACGCCGATCTGGTCCCGGGTGGGCAGACAGCCGATGAGGAACGTCGATACGCCCATCAGCATCAGCGTGAAGACCATGATCTTCTTGCGGCCGAGCCGGTCCCCGACGTGTCCGAGGAAGAGCGCGCCGACCGGGCGGGCCGCGTAGGCGACGCCGAAGGTGGCCAGCGACAGCAGGGTCGCGTTCGCGGGATCGGACTCGTCGAAGAAGACCTTGGGGAAGATCAGCGCCGCCGCGCTGCCGTAGATGAAGAAGTCGTAGTACTCCAGCGCGCTGCCGATCCAGGCGGCGAGCGCGGCTTTACGGGGCTGTGCCTGCGGCTGGGGCGGGGGACCGGCGGAAGGGTCGTGAGCGGTCACGTCGGGCTCCTTCGGGGACGTTCCGTGCGGGGGAGGGCGAGCGGACCCGGCTAATTAACGCACTAGGTAGTTAGTTGCGGATGGCTACGGATGCTGCGAGCAGTTGTCGCCCCTGTCAAGAGTTCGCGCAGGATCGGATCCGGGCCCGTGCGGACATCCGGCCCCGATGCTCCCGAAAAGTCCCGGCCGGTCCCGCCCGCCCGGTCGCCGGGCCGCACCGTCCGGGCCCTACGCCGCCCGGTCGGCCGTGAGGTAGGCGATGATCATGTCGCCGAGCATGGTCCGGTAGTGCTCGCGCCGGCCCGCGTCCACCAGGTCGCGGCCGAAGAGGGCGCCGAAGGTGTGCCTGTTGGCGATGCGGAAGAAGCAGAACGAGCTGATCATCGCGTGCAGATCCACGGCGTCGACGTCGGCCGTGAACAGCCCCGACGCGCGCCCCGTGTCGAGAATGCGCCGCAGGACCTCGATAGCCGGGGAGCTGATGCGGCTCAACTCTGCGGATGCGGCGATGTGTTCGGCCTCGTGGATGTTCTCGATGCTGACCAGGCGGATGAAGTCCGGGTGGTCCTCGTGGTGGTCGAAGGTCACCTCGGCCAGTCGGCGGACCGCCGCCACGGGGTCCAGGTGCTCGACGTCCAGCAGCTGTTCGGCCTCCCGGATCCTGGTGTACGCGCGCTCCAGGACGGCGGTGAACAGCTGCTCCTTGCCGCCGAAGTAGTAGTAGATCATCCGCTTCGTCGTGCGGGTGCGGGCGGCGATCTCGTCGACCCGGGCGCCCGCGTAACCGAGGCGGGCGAATTCCCGCGTCGCCACGGTCAGGATCTCGGCCTTGGTGCGCGCCGAGTCGCGGGTACGCACGGCGGGCTGGGCGGGTCCTTCGGTGCTGGTCATCCGGATCCTTCGCGGCAGGCGGTGCGTGCCCGCGATTCTAGGGCGTGCTTCGAAAGTGGCGCCGTCCGCCCGAAGGGCGGGCGGGACTTTCGGAACACGCCCCGGGTGGCCGTTTCGGCCCGGGGTCTTCCCTGGGAGGTCGTCTTTGGGTATGACTAACTAACCAGTCCGTACATTGAGCCGTCACATCAACGGGAGTGAGCGATGCCGAACCCCCCGGTCCCGCCGACCGGCGTCTCCGTCCTCGTGCTGAACGGGCCGAATCTCAATCTGCTCGGCCTGCGCGAGCCCGAGGTGTACGGCGAGGACACCCTGGCCGGCATCGACGAGCTCTGCCGGAGCACCGCGGCGGCCCACGGGCTGCGCGCCGACTGCCGGCAGAGCAACCATGAGGGTGTGCTCGTCGACGCCATCCATGAAGCCCGCACCGCGCACCGGGGCATCGTGATCAACCCCGCCGGGTACAGCCACACCTCGGTCGCCGTGCGTGACGCGCTCGCCGCCGTGGAGCTGCCCGTCGTGGAGGTCCACCTCTCGAACATCCACCGGCGCGAGGCCTTCCGTCACCACAGTTACGTCTCGGCCGTCGCCGACACCGTCATCTGCGGGGCGGGCGCCCATGGATACGCCCTGGCCCTCACCCACCTCGCGAAGCTCCTGGAGGAGAACCGGTGAGCCCGGACTCGTATCTCGTCGGACTCATCGGCTCCGGTATCGGGCCCTCGCTGAGCCCGGCGCTCCACGAACGCGAAGCGGACCGGCAGGGGCTGCGCTACCTCTACCGCCTCATCGACATCGGCACGCTCGGTGTCCCGCCGGAGAAGACCGGTGAACTCGTCCGCTCCGCACGTGACATGGGGTACGACGGCCTCAACGTCACCCACCCCTGCAAACAGCAGGTCCTCGCCCACCTCGACGCGCTCTCACCGCATGCCGAGGCCCTCGGCGCGGTGAACACCGTGGTCTTCGAGGGCGATCTCGCGATCGGCCACAACACCGACGCGACCGGTTTCGCCGCCTCCTTCGCCCGCGGTCTGCCGGACGCCCCGCTGGACCGGGTCGTGCAGCTGGGGGCGGGCGGTGCCGGCGCCGCGGTCGGCCACGCCCTCCTCGCCCTCGGCGCCGGCCGGCTCACCGTGCTGGACGCCATGCCGGACCGGGCGGCGGCCCTCGCGGAGTCCCTGAACCACCACTTCGGCCCCGGCCGGGCCGCCGCCGCGGACCTCCTGGACATCGCGGGACGGACGGCGGACGCCGATGGTCTGGTCAACGCCACACCCATCGGCATGGCCGCACACCCCGGACTCCCGCTCCCCGCCGACCTGCTGCATCCCGGACTGTGGGTCGCCGAGGTCGTCTACCGGCCGCTGGAGACCACACTCGTCCGCACCGCCCGGGCCCTTGGCTGCCCCACTCTCGACGGCGGGGGCATGGCCGCCTTCCAGGCCGCCGACTCCTTCCGTCTCTTCACCGGCCGCGAACCCGACACCGCCCGCATGCTCGCCGACATCGCCGATCTCACGTCCACGCGCTGAAGCCCGCAGGAGGACCGACATGCGTACGTCCATCGCCACCGTCTCGCTCAGCGGAACGCTCACCGAGAAACTCGCCGCGGCAGCGCGCGCGGGTTTCGACGGCGTCGAGATCTTCGAGAACGACCTGATCGGGAGTCCGCTGAGCCCCGAGGAGATCGGGGAGCGGGCGGCGGATCTCGGCCTGACGATCGATCTCTTCCAGCCCATGCGCGACATCGAGGCCGTCCCCGCCGACGAGTTCGCCCGGAATCTGCGGCGCGCCGAGCACAAGTTCCGGCTGATGCGGCGGCTCGGCGCGGACACCGTACTGGTCTGCTCCAGCGTGTCGCCGTACGCCGTCGACGACGACGCCCTCGCCGCCGAGCAGCTGCGCCGGCTGGCGGACCTCGCACAGGAGTCGGGCATCCGGGTCGCGTACGAGGCGCTGGCCTGGGGCCGTCACGTCAGCACCTACGAGCACGCCTGGCGCATCGTCGAGGCCGCGAACCATCCCGCCCTCGGGGTCTGCCTGGACAGCTTCCACATCCTGGCCAGGGGATCCGACGTCACCGGGATCGAGGACATCCCCGGTGACAGGATCTTCTTCCTGCAACTCGCAGACGCCCCGCAGATGGCCCTGGACGTGTTGCAGTGGAGCCGCCACCACCGCTGCTTCCCCGGCCAGGGCGACCTCGACGTCACCGGGCTGGTGCGCGCCGCCGTCCGTGCCGGATACGACGGACCCCTCTCGCTGGAGGTGTTCAACGACGTCTTCCGCCAGGCGGACGCGGGCCGTACCGCGATCGACGCCCGGCGCTCGCTGACACTCCTCCAGGAGTCGGCGGGGCTGATCGCGCCTCCGGCGCCGGTCGTGCCCACCGGTTTCGCCTTCGTGGAGATCGCCACGGCCGACGCCGCCAGGATCGCGCCCCTGCTGACCGCGCTGGGCTTCGCGCGCACAGCCAGGCACTCCGGCAAGCCGGTGGACCTCTGGGAACAGGGCGAGGCCCGCATCCTGATCAACACCGACACCGGCATCCACCGCCCGGAGCCCTCGCTCACCGCGGTGGGCCTGGAGAGCCCCGACCCCACGGGAGCCTCCGCGCGGGCCGAGTCGCTGCTCGCGCCCGTCCTGCCCCGGCGCCGTGCCCCCGGCGACGCCCCGCTGGACGCGGTGGCCGCACCCGACGGCACCGAATTCTTCTTCTGCGTCACCGAGCGGACCGCAGGCCCCGACGACACCGGCCATCCCGTGCGCGCCGGGTGGACCGGGGACTTCGCGTCCGCCCCGCACACCCCCGCCCCGATCGGGGTCACCCGCGTCGACCATGTCGCGCTGACCCAGCCCTGGCACCACTTCGACGAGGCGACCCTCTTCCACCGCGGCGTCCTCGGTCTCCGCCCGCACGCGAGCGTCGACCTCGCCGACCCGTACGGCCTGCTCCGCAGCCGGGCCGTCAGCAACGAGGACGGCACCGTGCGCATCGCCCTCGGCGTGGGCGCGTCCCCCACGGAGGATCCGGCCCGCGGAGGGAGGCCCCAGCACGTCGCCCTGGTCACCGACGACCTCGTCACCACGGTCCGTCGGGCCCTCGCGGCAGGCGCCCGGATGCTGCCGGTTCCCGCGAACTACTACGACGACCTGGCCGCGCACCACGCATTCGCCCCGGGCGAGCTGGAGACCTACCGGGACCTGGGCATCCTCTACGACCGCGACGAGAAGGGGGAGTTCCGGCACTGCTACACCGTGACGACCGGCCGCGTCTTCTTCGAACTCGTCGAGCGCGGCGGCGGATACGACGGATACGGCGCCAGGAACGCCCCCGTCAGGCTCGCCGCGCAGCACGCGCTGGCCGAATGATCAGTCCGCCCGGACCTCGAAGTCCGCCCGCGCGTCGAACGCGGCGCGGCGGGTGGCCCGGCGCAGGGCTCTCAGCAGCGTGGGCCCGACGGTCACCGTCAGCGCCACGGTGAGGACGGCGCGGCCCAGGTCCCAGCCGAGCGAGGTGGCGGTGCAGTAGGCGAGGAAGCGGACCAGGTTCTCGTGCAGCGGGTCACCCGCGACGAAGGAGATTCCCGAGCCGAGCCCCGGCACGATCGTCCAGCCGTACAGGTTCATCACCGTGCCGTACGCGAACGCGGCGAGGAAGCCGTACCCCGTCAGCACCAGCAGCTCGCCCCGGCCTCGCAGCCGCTCCGGGCCGGGGAGCAGACCGGCGCCCATGGTGAACCAGCCCATCGACAGCATCTGGAACGGCATCCACGGCCCGACCCCGCCCGTGAGCAGGGCCGAGGCGAACATCGTGACCGAGCCGAGCACGAATCCGAAGCCGGGGCCCAGCACCCGGCCGCTCAGCACCATCAGGAAGAACATCGGCTCCAGTCCGGCCGTACCCGCGCCCAGCGGACGCAGCGCCGCCCCGACCGCCGCGAGGACGCCGAGCATCGCGACGGCCTTCGCGTCCAGACCCGAGTCCGCGATCGTCGCGAGGACCACCCCGACGAGCAGGACGAGCAGGACGGCGAACAGCCACGGCGCGTCCTGCGCGTGGGCGAGACCGGAGTCGGCGCCCGCCAGCAGCGGCCAGCCGAACCCGACCAGTCCGACCGCGCTGATCAGCACGAGCGCGGCGACGGCGTGCGGGCCGAGCCGCACCGGGCGGCCGGACCCGGCCGTCATACGAGGTCCTCCAGAGCCGTCCGCACCTGCGACACCGTCAGCCACTCACGCGGCGCCAGGATCTTCGACGTCTGCGGGGCGAACGCGGGGGAGGAGACCACGACCTGCCGGGTCGGTCCGTCGGCCACGGCCTCGCCGTCGGCGAGGATCACCACCCGGTCGGCCAGCTCCGCCGTCAGCTCCACGTCATGGGTGGCCAGGACGATGGCGTGCCCCTCCGCGGCCAGCCTCCGCAGTACGCCGACGAGCCGGGCCTTCGCCGCGTAGTCCAGGCCACGCGTCGGCTCGTCCAGGAGGAGGAGCGGGGGCCGGGCGGTCAGGACGAGGGCGAGGGCGAGGGCGAGGCGCTGCCCCTCGGACAGATCACGGGGGTGGGTCTCGTCCGGCACACCGGGCAGCAGCTCGGAGACCAGGGCCCGGCAACTGCCCGCGGGCGCGTCCGCGTCGGAGTCCGCCGCCGCGCACTCGGCGGCGACGGTGTCGGCGTACAGCAGGTCGCGTGGTTCCTGCGGCACGAGTCCGACCCGGCGTGCCATGGTGCGTGGCGCCGTACGGGACGGCTGCAGTCCGCCGACGAGGACCGAACCCGTGGTCGGTTCGGTCGTGCCGACCAGCGTCGTCAGCAGGGTCGACTTGCCCGCGCCGTTGCGGCCCATCAGCGCCACCGTCTCGCCCGGCGAGACGGACAGCGTCAGACCGCGCAGCGCCTGGACACGTCCGTGGCGCACCCCGAGTCCCTCGACCCGGGCGACCGGGTCCTGGACCAGGGGCTCCACGGGGGCCGCGTCCGGACGACGGCCGAACAGCCGACCCAGGAAACCGGGGCGGGAGACGGCCCGAGCGGGGAGTGGGGCCACCGCGGCGTCCGCCGGGGCGGTGCGTGCCGGCGGACGCACACCGGCCAGCCGCTCCCGCAGGTCCCCCGCCCGGCGCCGGGCGTCGCGCACCGACAGCGGCAGCGGATCCCAGCCCACCAGCCGGCCCAGGGCCACCACCGGAGGCCGGACGGGCGAGAGCGCCATGATGTCGGCGGGCGCGCCCATCACCGGGGCGACGCCGGACGCGGGCAGCAGGAGGACCTGGTCGGCGTACTGCACCACGCGCTCCAGCCGGTGTTCGGCCATCAGCACCGTCGTGCCCAGGTCGTCCACCAGCCGCTGGAGGACCGCCAGGACGTCTTCGGCCGCCGCCGGGTCCAGGGCGGACGTCGGCTCGTCCAGGACCAGGACCCTGGGGTGCGGGGTGAGGACCGAGCCGATCGCGACGCGTTGCCGCTGGCCCCCGGAGAGCGTGGCGATCGGCCGGTCACGCAGCTCGGCGAGTCCCAGCAGGTCCAGCGTCTCCTCGACCCGGCGCCGCATCACGTCAGGTGCGAGGCCCAGCGACTCCATGCCGTACGCCAGCTCGTCCTCGACGGTGTCCGTGACGAAGTGGGCGAGCGGGTCCTGGCCCACCGTGCCGACCAGGTCGGCCAGCTCGCGGGGCTTGTGGGTACGGGTGTCACGGCCGCCGACCGTGACCCGGCCGGTCAGCACGCCGCCCGTGAAGTGCGGCACGAGACCGGACACCGCACCCAGCAGAGTCGACTTGCCGACACCGGACGGGCCGACGACCAGCACCAGTTCGCCCTCGGGGATCGTGAGGTCGACCCCGGACAGGGTGGGGTGCTCGGCGCCCTCGTAGCGCACCGACACGTGCTCGAACCGGATCATGAGCGCTCCTTGGAGTCCGAGGGGGAAGGGGGCAGCGGCGCCACCACGGCGGGCAGCAGCCCGACCAGTACGGCGGCGGCCGGCCACAGCGGGAGTACGGGGGCGGTCAGCGGTACGACACCGGGGTGCAGGGCCCCCGGGTCCGTGGCGGTCGCCCAGACCATCGCGGCCGCGACGAACGCGCCCGAGGCGGCGACGAGCCAGGCCCGTACGCCCCAGCGGTCCGGGCGGTAGCGGGTACGGACCGAGCGGCGCCCGCCTAGCCGGAGCCCGGCCATCGCCGCGACCAGCCCGGCCAGCAGCAACGGCAGCCCGTGCACGGCGCCCTGCGCGGCCAGCAGCCCGTACGTCCCCGCGCAGACCCCCAGCAGGCCGCCCAGGGTGAGCACATGCGTGGTGCGGCGGACGGCGGGCGGAACCTGCGCGGTGCGCCCGTACCCCCGCGCGTCCATCGACGCGGCGACGGCCACCGAACGCTCCAGCGCGCCCTCCAGCACCGGCAGCCCGATCTGGAGCACCGCCCCGATCCCGCCGGTCGGACGGCCGCGCAGTCTGCGTGCCGTCCGCAACCGCGCGACGTCGGCGACCATGTTCGGCGCGAACGTCATCGCGACGACGACGGCCACCCCCACCTCGTACAGGGCGCCGGGCAGGGATTTCAGCAACCGGGCCGGGTTGGCCAGCGCGTTCGCGGCGCCGACGCAGATCAGCAGCGTGGCCAGCTTCGCACCCTCGTACAGCGCGAACACCAGCTGCTCCGCCGTGACCCGCCCGCCGATACCGACCCCCTGTGCCCAGTCGGGCAGCGGCACCCCGGGCATCGTGAACAGGGTGTGCGTGCCGGGGACGGAGGAGCCGAGGACGACGGAGAACACCAGCCGCGCGGCGACGACGAACAACCCGATCCTGATGAACATCCCGTACGAACGGGCCCATGGCGCGTCCGTACGGCGCGCCGCCACCACGTAGCCGGCCACACCCACCAGCAGGCCGAGCAGCAACGGGTTGGTCGTACGGGACGCGGCGGTCGCCAGCCCGAGTGCCCACAGCCACCAGGCCCCGGCCGGAAGCGCGTTGCCCCGGCCGGCCTCGGGGGCGCGCAGGGCAGGGTGGAGCCGGGCCGGGCCGGTGGAGCGGGTCATCGGCGGCGGCGGGCCCGCAGCACAGCGGCGACACCCAGGACGAGCACCGCGCCGACACCGGTGAGCACACCGGCCGACGGGCCGCCGTCCTCGTCGGAGGTGCCCGCGTCGGCCGTCGACGCCGCGGCCGGATCGCCGGGCTCCGAGGCGGCGGGGTCCCCGCCGGTCTGTTCGCCGCAGCCCGAGCGCGGATAGCCCGTGATCGCGCAGAGCATCGCGGAGCTGTCGTACCGCAGCGGCTTCGCCACCGCGGCGAGGGCGTCGGCCGTGCTCGCGTCCGGCGCGACCTGGGCACAGGCGGTGCGCAGCGCGGGCGGCTTCTCACCGTCCGGCGCGTCCGCCGGCGTACCCGGGTCGATGACCAGCGCGATCCGCTTGAGGCCGTCCTTCGCCGGGGTGGCCGCGCAGACGCGCCCGAAGTCCGGTGCGCGGCGCGGCTGCGCCGAGTCCTGGGAGTCCTCGCTCACCGAGAAGCGGAAACCCTGCACCGCGCCGTCGTCGGGCCGGACGACGGAAGGCCCCTGGGTGGCGTACGTCCAGCCCTTCCCGCCGTCGCCCTCCCAGAACGACCAGTAGCGGTAACCGGCTGCCTGCGCGCTCCCCGCGCCCAGCCCCGCCAGGACGGCACCGAGGAGGAGAAGCAGTGCCGCCTTCCTCAGCGGGCGCCTCACAGCTGCTGGTTCTTCCGGCGTCCGCTGAGCAGGAAGCCGATGCCCGCGCCGAAGGCGAGACCGATGCCGATGATCCACCAGAGGCCGAGCCCCTCGTCGTCGCTGCTGGTGTCCGCGGGCTTGTCCGGTGCCGTCGCGGTCGGCGAGGGCACGGCGGTGGCGGCGGGCGCCGGACCCGTGGCGTTGAGCTGCCTGACGAGGTCGACGCCACCGAAGTCACGGGCGTCGGTGCCGGTCGCGTGGGCCGCCAGCACCAGCTGGGCGGTGGCGGCGGGGCCACCCTCCTTCGCCCAGCCCTGCGCGTGCTTCTCCAGATACGCGACCGCTCCGGCCGCCTTGTCCTTGTGGCCGGACGCCGCGAGCGCCACGACCGCGTCCGCGGTGTTCCCGAAGTCGGGCTGCGGGGCTGACTCCTCGGCGCCCGGCATCGGCGGCAGGTCCAGGTGTCCCGACCCGGCGAGTGTCCGCGCCAGGTAGTGGGCCCCGTTCTGTGCGGACTGCTCGGGGGTGAGGCCGTCGCCCTCGTGACAGACGGGGGCCTTCGCCACGTTGTAGTTCCCCGAGGCCATGCCCTTGCCCATCGCGCCGATGACCGCGGCCGCCGTGGCGTCCGCGTTGGCGGCGAGCCTGCCGTCCTTGTCCGGCTGGTAGGCGAACGCCCCGCCGTCCTCGCCCCCGCAGGGCAGCGCGAAGGTCTGCAGCGCCGTGTACGGAGTCTTCCCGCCCGCCGTGGTGACCTCGGCGAGCGGCACACCCGCCCGCGCCAGTGCCCCGGCCACGACACCGGTGGAGTTGGCGTCGCTCGGGCTGCCCGCGTGGTAGCCCCAGCCGCCGTCCTCGTTCTGCACGGACTTCAGCCAGCTGACCCCGTTGTCCACGACCTCGCGGTGCGCGGCCAGCTCGACCAGGGCCTGGACCGCGGCCGCCGTGGCGTTGGTGTCCGCGACCGTCGTGGAGTCGCAGGGCTCGGAGGCGTCGCGGTACGCGGCGAAGGCCCCGCTGTCGCACTGCTGGCCGACGAGCCAGTCCACCGACTGCGTGGCGGGCGTGACCAGCTCGACCTTCTGGGCGAGGAAGGCCAGCGACTGGCGCCACACCCCGTCGTACGTCGGGTCCTTGCTGCCGTACAGCCCCGCCGGAAGGCCAGGTGTGGACGGGGACGGGGACGGGGACGGCGCGGCGGCCGCCACCGGGGCGGCCGCTCCACAGAGCACGGCGGTGAGCGCGAGCGCTGCCGCGCGGCGGCGTACGGACATGGCGGGCCGGGCCTCTCGAATGGGGTTTCCCCTGCTCGAGCTGAGCCGAGCGCGTAGGGGTTGGGTCGGCGCCGGATTCGCACCGGCTTCCCCCTGTACGGGCATGATGACGACCCGCCCACTCTACCGGGGCACCCCGGGCCGCCTTCGGGCGGACAGCCGCACGCTCCGGCGCAAGGGCCTTCCCAGCAGGTCAGGGCCCGTGCGAAACTCCGGCGGGGGCCACACGGGCGCGTGCCCGTGGGAAGGAACGACCTGAGTGGGAAGCGTCAGTGCGCAGAAGCAGGAGAGTGGCCGCCGCTGCCGTGGCGACCGGATTCATGACGGTGACGGCGGGCTGCGGCATCGTCGGGGAGAGTGAGAGCGCCACCGCTCCCTCCCCGGAACCCACACCGCCGTTCACCACACGGACGGTCGCCGACGAGATAGCCGGCTTCGCCCGGGCCGGCGGGCTCCCGCCCGGTGACACCTCCACCGCCGGACTGCCCAGGGGTGACTGGCAGCAGTGCGTCGCGCCCTGGACGGGCGACGCGCCCGAGGCGGACGCCGACGGCGCCTTCGAGGCGACGGTGCTGCGGCTGCGGCAGCACGACTGGGAGATCGTCTCCAGTCACACCGATCACGAGGTCACCTACCGCACCCTCGCCAAGCGCAACTGGAAGCTGTACGCCCGGTACCACGCCGGGGAGGGCTCCACGCGGGGGCGGACGGTGTCCCTCACGGCGGTCGAGGACGGCTGCCGGCTGCCGGCGGGCGTCAAGGGCGACTACGAGGACCCGGCCTGATCCGCCCGATCCGCGCGGGAACGGCTGCCGGCCGACAGGTCGATCAGCCCGCACACCGTCTCGATGTCCCCCTTCACCTGCGCGATCGACTCCCGGCCCGACAGCCAGGTGATCAACGCCGAGTGCCAGGTGTGCTCGATGACGCGCACCACTGACAGCTGCTCCTGCGTGGGGTCGTCCACCCCCATGGCGTCCAGGACGATCGCCGTCGTCAGCCGGGACACGGCGTCCACCTCGGGGCTCACCCCCCGGTCGGCGAAGGTCAGCGCCCGCACCATGGCATCCGCCAGATGCGGATCGCGCTGGAGTGCCCGGAAGGCCAGCATCAGCGTGTCGGCGACCCGCCGGGCGGCGTCGTCACCGGCGGGCGGCTGCCTGCGGAGCGTGACGTGCAGGTGCTGGAGCTGGTCCTGCATGAGCGCGACCAGGAGGTGGACCTTGGACGGGAAGTAGCGGTACAGCGTGCCCAGGGCGACCCCGGCGGCCTCCGCCACCTCACGCATCTGCACCGCCTCGAAACCGCCCCGCCCCGCGAGCTGGGCACCGGCCTGCAGAATGCTGCGGCGGCGGGCTTCCTGGCGTTCGGTCAGGGGAGGCTCCGCCGGCCTGGCTTCCGCTGTCATCTGTCCCCATCCACAAAGGGAGAACCGGTTCCCTGTCCGGCCGGGCCCCGGTTGCCGGGCGCGCACAGCATGCCAGGGTGATGCCGTGGCACGAATCACCTGATCCGGCCGTCACACCGACGCTACCTGCCGGTAGATTCGATGTGGGTTGAACCGACGAGTCTGAAACTTGTTCTAGATTAGCGCGACCGGTTACGCTCCGGCGAAAACGCAGTGAGAAGGGGGCCGAGTGTGACCGCTGAGGCCATAGAAACGGGCCCCTTCGCGGGCGGCGGCGCGTCCGGCGCCGACGGAGACCGGCCGTTGCGCATAGCGCTCCTGACCTACAAGGGGAACCCTTTCTGCGGCGGCCAGGGCGTCTACGTCCGCCACCTCGGCCGCGAACTGGCCCGGCTCGGCCACAGCGTCGAAGTGATCGGCGCCCAGCCCTACCCCGTACTCGACGAGGGCGTCCCGCTCACCGAACTGCCGAGCCTCGACCTCTACCGCCACCCCGACCCGTTCCGCACACCGGGACGCGGCGAGTACCGCGACTGGATCGACCTCGCCGAGGTCGCCACCATGTGGACCGGCGGCTTCCCCGAGCCCCTCACCTTCAGCCTGCGGGCCCGGCGCCATCTCCTCGCCAGGCGCGGCGACTTCGACGTCGTGCACGACAACCAGACGCTCGGCTACGGCCTGCTCGGGAACCTCGGCGCGCCCCTCGTCACCACCATCCACCACCCGATCACGGTCGACCGCCAACTGGACCTGGCCGCCGCGGAGTCGGTACGCCGCCGGCTGTCGGTACGCCGCTGGTACGGCTTCACCCGCATGCAGAAGCGCGTCGCCCGCCGTCTTCCCTCCGTCCTCACCGTCTCCGGCTCCTCACAGCAGGAGATCGTCGAGCACCTCGGGGTGCGCCGGGACCGTATCCGCGTCGTGCACATCGGGGCCGACACCGACCTCTGGTCGCCCGACCCCTCGGTCGCCGAGGTCCCCGGCCGGATCGTCACCACCTCCAGCGCGGACGTCCCGCTCAAGGGCCTCGTCCACCTCGTGGAGGCCCTCGCCAAGCTCCGCACCGAGAACCCGGCCGCGCACCTCGTGGTCGTCGGCAAGCGCGCCGAGCGCGGCCCCGTCGCCCAGGCCATCGAGCGCTTCGGACTCGAGGACGCCGTCGAGTTCGTCAAGGGCATCAGCGACGCCGAACTCGTCGGCCTGGTCCGCAGCGCCCAGGTCTCCTGCGTCCCCTCGCTGTACGAGGGCTTCTCGCTGCCCGCCGCCGAGGCCATGGCGACCGGGACCCCCCTGGTGGCCACCACCGGCGGCGCCATCCCCGAGGTCGCCGGACCCGACGGCGAGACCTGCCTCGCCGTGCCGCCCGGCGACGCGGAGGCCCTGTCCGCCGCGCTCGGCCGGCTGCTCGGTGACGGTGAACTGCGGGCCCGCCTCGGTGAGGCCGGCCGCGCCCGGGTGTTGGCCAACTTCACCTGGGCCAGGGCCGCCGTCGGTACCGTCGAGCTGTACCGTCAGTCGATCGCCGCCCGTGGGGCGCGCAGGTGAGCGTCCCCGTGGCTCCCGCAATCCGTACCTCCGACATCGAAGGCAGGCCCCCGTGCTGACCGTCGACTTCACCCGCTTCCCGCTCGCCGCCGGCGACCGGGTGCTCGATCTGGGCTGCGGCGCCGGCCGGCACGCCTTCGAGTGCTACCGGCGCGGCGCCCAGGTGGTGGCCCTCGACCAGAACGGCGAGGAGATCCGCGAGGTCGCGAAGTGGTTCGCCGCGATGAAGGAGGCCGGTGAGGCACCCGCGGGCGCGACCGCCACCGCGATGGAGGGCGACGCGCTCAACCTGCCGTTCCCCGACGCGTCCTTCGACGTCGTGATCATCTCCGAGGTCATGGAGCACATCCCGGACGACAAGGGAGTGCTCGCCGAGATGGTCCGCGTACTGAAGCCCGGCGGCCGGATCGCGATCACCGTGCCCCGCTACGGCCCCGAGAAGGTCTGCTGGACGCTCTCCGACGCGTACCACGAGGTCGAGGGCGGCCACATCCGGATCTACAGGGCCGACGAACTCCTCGGCAAGATCCGGGAGGCCGGACTCAAGCCCTACGGCACCCATCACGCGCACGCGCTCCACAGCCCGTACTGGTGGCTGAAGTGCGCGTTCGGCGTGGGCCGCGACGGCAAGGACGCGGCGCTCCCGGTGCGGGCGTACCACAAGCTGCTGGTCTGGGACATCATGAAGAAGCCCCTGGTCACCCGCGTCACCGAGCAACTGCTGAACCCGGTCGTCGGCAAGAGCTTCGTGGCGTACGCGACCAAGCCGCACCTCCCGAAGGCCGAGGCGTGAGCACGCCCGAGCGGACCGAACACCTCGTCCTGCCCGGGGTCCTCACCGCCGATCAGGCCGCCGAGACCGTGGCCGCGCTGCTCGCCGTGCAGCGGGAGGACGGGGCGCTGCCCTGGTTCCGCGGCCACCACCTCGATCCGTGGGACCACACCGAGGCGGCCATGGCACTGGACGCGGCCGGAGAGCACGAGGCGGCCGCCCGTGCCTACGCATGGCTGGCCCGCCACCAGAACGCGGACGGTTCCTGGTACGCCGCGTACCACGACGGCGACGCCGACCGGCCCACCGACCTGAGCCGCGAGACCAACTTCTGCGCCTACGTGGCCGTGGGCGTCTGGCACCACTACCTCGCCACCGGCGACGACGCGTTCGCCGACCGGATGTGGCCGACGGTCTACGCCGCCGTCGAATTCGTGCTGCGGCTCCAGCAGCCCGGCGGCCAGATCGGCTGGAAGCGCGAAGCCGACGGCACACCCGTCACCGACGCCCTGCTGACCGGTTCCTCCTCCGTCCACCAGGCGCTGCGCTGCGCCCTGGCCCTGGCCGAGCAGCGCGAGGAACCGCAGCCCGACTGGGAGTTGGCGGCCGGAGCGCTCGGCCACGCGATCCGCAGCCACCCCGAGCGCTTCCTGGACAAGAGCCGTTACTCGATGGACTGGTACTACCCGGTCCTCGGCGGAGCGGTCACCGGGCCCGACGCGACACGGCGGATCAAGGACGGCTGGGACAGCTTCGTCGTACCCGGGCTCGGCGTGCGCTGTGTGCTTCCCAACCCCTGGGTGACGGGCGGCGAGAGCTGCGAACTGGCCCTGGCCCTCTGGGTGACGGGGGAGTCGGACCGTGCCCTGCAGATCCTGCAGTCCATCCAGCACCTGCGGGCGGACGGCGGCCTCTACTGGACGGGCTACGTCTTCGAGGGCGAGCCGGCCATATGGCCGGAGGAACTCACCACCTGGACCGCCGGATCACTGCTGCTCGCGGTGGCCGCGCTCGGGGGGGACGAGGCGACCACCGCGGTCTTCGGCGGCGAACGGCTGCCGGCCGGGCTGGAGCCGGACTGCTGCCGGTAGGGGACGACCGTCAGAAGCGGCGGACCCGGCCCGCCACGGCGTGCCCGATCAACAGATAGACGGCGGCGGCCAGACCGTACCCGGTGACGACGCGCGCCCACGCCTCGTCGAAGGTGAACAGGTCGTGCGACCAGCCGGCCAGCCAGCGGGCCGAGTCCTGGACCCACTGGACCAGGTCGTTGCCCCGGTTGGCGTCGAGCAGGTACATCAGGATCCACAGAATGATGATGAAGGCCATGATGTCCGCGACGACGGCTATGACACGTGCGGCGGTACTGCTTCCTGTGCCTGTTCTGGGAGACATGTTCTCCGGGTTACCGCTTTACCGTGAGTGAAACCCGTACGACGTACGCCGGGTGGCGGGCCGCCTCCGCGCGGGCGAGCCCGGCGACGAGCGCCGACCTTCGTCACTCACCGTGAGATGTCCGGTCAGGGAGGCCCGCCGTGCCCGCTTCACCGGCTCCTCGTGGCGCTGCGGACGATGAGCTGAAGCGGCCGTCCTGCGCCGCGTAGGGTGCGCGGATGACCGCTCTCACGTATGCGCGCTACTGCGACGAAATCCTTGCCCAGACGGACCGGTTGGGCGCACTGCTCAAGGGCGCCGACCTGACCCGTCGGGTGCCCACCTGCCCCGAATGGAACGTGCGCGAGCTCGTCGTCCACGTCGGAGGGGCGCACCGCTGGGCCGGTGAGATCGTCCGTCGCCGGGCAGTCGACGCGGTCCCCGACGACCAGGTCCCGGACACCGAGGGGCCGTCGGGTGACGACGCGGACGCTCTGGCGCGATGGCTGGCCGCAGGCGCCGCCGCGACGGTGGACGCCCTGCGGGAGGCGGGCCCGGACACCGAGGTCTGGACCTGGGCGTGGGAACGCCGGACGGCCTTCTGGGCCCGGCGCATGGCCCACGAGACCGCGGTCCACCGGGCGGACGCGGCCCTCGCCGCGGGCACGGCCTACGAGGTGGCACCCGACCTGGCCTCCGACACCATCACCGAATGGCTCCGGATCGTCGCCTTCGCCCAGGCGCAGGGGGACCCGGAAGCAGCCGAACTGCGCGGCGCCGGGCGGTCGTTGCATCTGCATGCCACGGATGTGCCGGGAGCGGAGTGGCTGATCGACCTCGGCGAGCACGGCTTCACCTGGCGCCATGCCCACGAGAAGGCGACCGTGGTGCTCAGGGGCCCGCTGACCGAACTGATGCTGGCGTTCAACCGCAGGCAGAAGCCGGACGAGGGCGGACTGGAGGTCCTGGGGGACCGAGGGCTGCTGGACTTCTGGCTGGAGAGGTCGTCCTTCGGCTGAGCCCACGTGTCGCGGACACGACAGCGGCCCCCGCCGTCAGGGCGGGGGCCGCTCGGGCGTGACGGCTCAGCCGCGCTGGATGCCCGTGGTGTCCTGGAGGACGCCCCGACGGCCGTCCTGCGTCTGGGCGATGAGCCCGGGACCGCGCTGCTCGACCGCGAGGTACCAGGTACCGGGGGCGAGTTCGGCGATGGGGTTGGGGGCGCCGTCCTCGCCGTACAGCGGACGCGCCACCGGCACCGCGAACCAGAAGGGCGTGAAGTCGCCGGCCGGTGCCGGCGCCGCACCGCCCTGCGAGGCCTGCTGCGCCGCCTGCTGGTGCTCCGGCTGACCGGGCTGACCGGGCTGTGCACCGTACGGCTGGTGCTGGCCGGGCTGGGCGCCGAAGGGCTGCTGCGCGCCGGGGTAGCCGTAACCCTGGCTGGGCTGCTGGCCGTAGGCCGGCTGCACGGCGGCCGGACGCGGTGCGCCCAGCAGCGGGGCCTTGAGCGCGGGAACCAGCGGCGTGGCCACGGCGCCGCCGGCCAGCACGAGAGCCGCCAGCAGCCCGAGGATCAGGCCGGCGCCCGCGTCACCGGCGTCGATGATCGTCCAGAACAACGTCCACAGGGAGTACACGGTGAACGCGGCGCCGAACTGGCCGAGTTCGAAGCCGGCCACCTTGCGGCCCGGCATCGCGCGGCTGACGATCAGCAGCGCGGCGCCGATGATGCCGGCCAGGTAGATGCCCATCAGGACGGAGAGCGAGTCCCAGGCGTTCGCGCTGTAGCCCGAGCAGTCCACGCCCGAGGGGCAGTCGTAGCCGGAGAGGTCGAGGAAAGAGGCGACGAACAGCACGACCGCTGCTCCGATCACCACGCCGTCGCCTCGAGTGAGGGAGCGGATATTCACGTGAAGGTCCTTAGTCGGTCGTATCGTCGGGGCGGCCGTCGATGCCGCCTGAACGGCGGGTACGGCGCGAAGCTCGGGGGCGGCTCCCCATCGTACGGATGAATCTATCGTCTGCCCGGGCGGGTTGGGGTGCTGCCCGGCCCTCGGCCCCGGGCGGCCCCGGGTGCTGTCACTGCTGCCACCGTCCCCACGGAACTACCTCTGCAGGTAGCTGCCGATGCCCTCGGCGATACCGAGAGCCGCCTTCTGGCGCCAGCCCGCGCTGGTGAGCAGGGCGGCGTCCTCCGGATCACGCATGTTGCCGCACTCGACGAACACTTTGGGCACGGTCGACAGATTCAGGCCGCCGAGATCAGCACGGGTGTCCAGCCCGGTGCTGCCGCCGATGTAGTTGGACGGGGCACTTCCGGTGACCCGTAGGAAATGGCCCGCGATCCGCACTCCGAGTTCACGCGAAGGGGCCACGATCTTCGCGGTGTCCGCGGCTCCTCCGTGCACCGCTGCGGGGAGGATGACGTGGAATCCCCGGTTCCCGGTCGCGGAACCGTCCGCGTGGACCGAGACCACCGCGTCCGCACGCTCCTTGTTGCCGATGCGTGCCCGCTCGTCGACGCAGGGGCCGAAGGCGCGGTCGCCGTCCTGGGTGAGGACGACCCTCGCGCCCCGCTCCTCCAGCAGGGTGCGCAGCCGGCGGGAGACGTCGAGGGTGAACCGGGCTTCCGCGTACCCCGCGTCGGTGGCCGTGCCCGTGGTGTCGCACTCCTTGCGCCCGGTGCCGATGTCCACCTGGCTGCTGATCTCGCGGGTGTGGTCGCGGTTACCCGGATTGTGCCCGGGGTCGATCACCACGGTGCGGCCCGTGAGCGGGCCCCGTGGCAGGGGATGGGCGGAGGTGGCCCCGGCGGACGGGCTCGCGGCCGGGGCCGACGGCCGGCGGGCCGAGGACGTGGGGAAGGGGGACGGCGACGAGGACGCCGCACGGGACGCGGCCTGCGGCGCGGCGCCGGGGACCGGTCCGCCGTCGCCCGCGCACCCGGCGGCGGTCAGGCAGACGCCGGCCAGGGCGGCGGCGAACACGGGCCTGCGGAGCGGGCCCGTGCGCGGTGCAGGGGGAGGGAACTCTTGGTGACGCACGCCGCGATGCTATCCGCGCCCCTCAGATCCCCGGCCCCGTACGCCGCAATACGCGCAGGGAGTCCGTCACCGAGATCTCGGTGAACGCCCCTGATTCCAGGGCGCGTCGGTGGATGCGGTACGGGGCCTGGCCGCCGTCCGCAGGGTCCGGGAACACATCGTGGATGACCATCAGACCGCCGTCGGCGACCTTCGGGGCCCAGCCCTCGTAGTCGCCGTTCGCATGCTCGTCGGTGTGCCCGCCGTCGATGAAGACGAGGCCGAGCTCCCCGCCCCACACGGCGGCGACCTGCGGGGACCGCCCGACGAGCGCCACCACGTGCTCCTCGAGCCCTGCCCGGTGCAGGGTGCGCCGGAAGGACGGCAGTGTGTCCATCAGACCGATCTCCGGGTCCACCACCGACGGGTCGTGGTACTCCCACCCCGGTTGCTGCTCCTCGCTGCCCCGGTGGTGGTCGACGGTCAGGGCCGTCACCCCGCCGGCACGGGCGGCGTCCGCCAGCAGGATCGCGGACCGTCCACAGTACGTGCCGACCTCCAGGAGCGGCAGGCCCAGCGCGGCGGCCTCGACGGCGGCGGCGTACAGGGCGAGCCCTTCGTGGACCGGCATGAAGCCCTTGGTGGCCTCGAAGGCCGCGAGGACCTCCGGCTCCGGACGGGCGGCGGACTCGGCGGCCACGGGGTTCCTCCTGGTGGGACGGTGGATCGGACGGCGTCCCATCGTGCCGTACGCCCCCGCGGCACGGATCGGCGGGGCCGTACGGAGACGAGTGGGTCAGCGCCGCGCGGGCGCCGTGGCGGCCGTCCGAGCCGGGTCCGTCGCGGCGAGCGCGTCGCCCGCGCTGCTGGCCAGCAGCACCGGGTGGGCCTTGCGCTGCGCCGGCAGGAAAGCCGCCAGCACGAGGCCGATCAGCACCGCCCCGGTGGCGATCATGAACGAGGTCCGGAAGCCCTCCATGGTGGGGACGTCCACCGGTCCCGACCTCACCGAGGTGTTCGCCAGCACCATGCCGATCACCGCACTCGACAGCGAGGTGCCGATCGAGCGCATCAACGTGTTCAGACCGTTGGCGGCGCCGGTCTCGGACGCGTCGACCGCCCCGATGATCAGGGCGGGCAGCGACGAGTACGCGAGTCCGATGCCCGCCCCGAGCACCACCGCGATGACCACGGTCTGCCAGGCGGCGCTCATCAGGCCCAGCCCCGCGCCGTAACCGACGGCGATGACGACCATCCCCAGGATCAGCGTGGTCTTGGGGCCGCGGCGGGCGGAGAGCCGGGCGTACAGCGGGGCGACGAACATCATGGTCAGCCCCAGCGGTGCCACGCAGAGCCCGGCCACCACCATGGATTGGCCCAGTCCGTAACCCGTCGACGCGGGCAGCTGGAGCAGCTGCGGCAGGACCAGCGAGACGGCGTAGAAGGCCACACCGACCATGATGGACACGAGGTTGGTGAGCAGCACCTCACGGCGGGCGCTGGTCCGCAGATCGACCAGCGGCGCCGGAGAGCGCAGCTCGAACACCCCCCACAGCACCAGGATCAGCAGGGACGCGCCGAGCAGACCGAGCGTCAGCGGAGAGGTCCAGCCCCAGTCGCCGCCCTTGGTGACCGGCAGCAGCAGACAGACCAGGCCGAGGGAGAGCCCCAGCGCGCCGACGAGATCGAAGCGTCCCGGCGCCCGCAGCGGGGGCTCCGGCACGACGAGGGCCGTCAGGGCCATGGAGAGCACGCCCAGCGCGGCCGAAGCGAGGAAGAGCGCGTGCCAGTCGGCGTGCTGGGCGACGACCGCGGCGGCGGGCAGGGCGAGTCCGCCGCCCACGCCTATGGAAGAGCTCATCAGAGCCATCGCCGAACCGAGCTTCTCGGCCGGCAGCACATCGCGCATGATGCCGATCCCCAGCGGAATGGCACCCATGGCGAAGCCCTGGAGCGCCCGGCCGACGATCATGACCACGAGGTTGTCGGTGGACGCACAGATCAGCGAGCCGACGACCATCACGGCGAGGCTGGCCAGCAGCATCCGCCGCTTGCCGTGGAGATCACCGAGCCGCCCCATGATCGGCGTCGCGACGGCACCGGCGAGCAGGGTGGCCGTCATCACCCAGGTCGCGTTCGCCGGGTCGGTGCCGAGCAGGGACGGCAGGTCCTTGATGACGGGGACGAGCAGGGTCTGCATCACCGCGACGGTGATCCCCGCGAACGCGAGCACGGGCACGACTCCGCCGCCCTTGCCCCTGTGCGGGTCGGGGAGCGCGGCGTGAGGGCCCTGCTGTTCGTTCGTCGTCCGTTGCATACGGGTGGCCTCCGGGTAGGGGAAATGCGGGAAGTGAACAGGGTCGAGCATGCGGGAGCGCGCCGACAGGCAGCGCCGACCGCCAAGTGTGTGCATGTTGAACGCTTCCGTACGCCCGCGATATTCCGGTGAACGCGGCGTAAAAAGACGGCAGTCGGTGAGGTTCCTACGCCAGAGGGCGGAGGCCCGAGGAGACCGACCGGGGGCCCGAAACCGATGTACGGGGCACGGGTGGCCTGCGAGTATGACACGCATGGTTGACGTCTCCCCGCCCACGCCGTGTCCTGCCCGGCCGAGAACCCGGACGTGGGCCGTGGTCGCGGCCGCCTGCACCGGCCAGTTCCTGGTCGTCCTCGATGTGTCCGTCGTCAATGTGGCGCTGCCGTCCATGCGCGCGGACCTGGGACTGAGCGCATCCGGACTGCAATGGGTCGTGAACGCCTACTCCATCGCCTTCGCCGGATTCATGCTGCTCGGCGGGCGGGCCGCCGACATCTACGGCCGCAAGCGAATGTTCCTGACGGGGCTCGGCCTCTTCACCGCGGCCTCACTGGCCGGAGGGTTCGCGCAGGAGGGCTGGCAGCTCCTCGCCGCCCGTGCCGGGCAGGGGCTCGGCGCCGCCGTGCTGGCCCCGGCGACGCTCACCATCCTCACCGCCGCCGTCCCCGAAGGCCCCGCGCGGACCAGGGCGATCGGCACCTGGATGGCGGTCGGCGCGGGCGGCGGAGCGGCCGGCGGGCTGATCGGCGGGGTGCTCACCGACCTCCTGTCCTGGCGGTGGGTCCTGCTCATCAACGTGCCGGTCGGCGTCCTGGTCCTCGCCGGCGCGGCCGTGCGGCTGGCCGAGGGCCGGGCGGGCGACCGGCGCCGCGTGGACCTGCTGGGCGCCGTACTCGTCACGGCGGGCCTGGCGACGACGGCGTACGGCATCGTGCAGACCGAGGCCGCCGGCTGGACCGCTGCCGCGACCCTGGTGCCGCTGCTGGGCGGCCTGGTCCTGCTCGGCGTGTTCGTCCTGGTGGAGGCGAGGACGGCCGCGCCCCTGATGCCGCTGCGGGTCCTCGGGGTGCGCGCCGTCTCGGCGGCCAACGTATCGATGCTGCTGCTGGGTTCGGCGACCTTCGGCATGTGGTACTTCATGACCGTCTACGCCCAGAACGTCCTCGGCTACACGCCGCTGGAGGCCGGTCTCGCGCTCGTACCGAGCTCCGCCGCCGTCTTCGCCGGTGCGAAGGCCGCCCCCGCGCTCATGGCGCGGACCGGTGCCAAGCCCCTGGCCGTGGCCGGCGTGCTGATCGCCGCCGTCGGCTTCGGCTGGCAGTCCGCCATGGGGGTGCACGGCTCCTACCTCACCGCGGTCTGTCTCCCCGGGGTCCTGATGATGGCCGGGTCCGGACTGGCCTCCACCCCGCTGGCCGCCCTCGCCACCTCCGGCGCGGCACCCGGCGACGCCGGACTCGTCTCCGGCCTGGTCAACACCTCCCGCACGATGGGCGGGGCGCTGGGCCTCGCCGTGCTCTCCACGGTCGCGGCGGCCCGCACCGGGGGCTCGACGGGCGCGGCGGAGATCACGGCCGGATACGCGCTGGCCTTCCGCACGTCCGCAGGGGTGCTGGTGGCGGGAGCGGTGATGATGCTGCTCTGGCTGCCCGGGCGCGGGGAGAACCGCTCCGGCGGCCGGCCGGACACGCGGGCCGGCGCCCGCCGCGGGAGGGAAGCCACCCCGGCGCTGCACGCCCCGGAGGTGTGAGGCCCCGGGTGCGGGGTGGGGCGCGGGCGTCAGAGCCAGCCCTCCTGGCGGGCCGCGCGCATCGCCTCCATGCGGTTGCGGGTGTTCGTCTTGCCGATGGCCGAGGACAGGTAGTTCCGGACCGTGGACTCCGACAGGCTGAGCTTCGCCGCGATGTCCGCGACCGTCGCCCCGTCCGCGGACGCGTTGAGCGCGTCCCGCTCCCGCGGGGTCAGCGGACTCGGCCCCGCGCCCAGGGCGGCGGCGGCCAGCGCCGGATCGATCACGGTCTCGCCGCCCAGCACCTGCCTGATCGCCTTCGCCAGATCCCCGACCGGGCCGTCCTTCACCAGGAAGCCCGACGCCCCCGCCTCCATGGCGCGCCGCAGATAGCCCGGCCTGCCGAAGGTCGTCAGGATCAGCACCCGGCAGTCGGGCACTTCCGCACGGAGGTCGGCGGCCGCGTCCAGGCCGCTCCGGCCCGGGAGCTCGATGTCCAGCAGTGCCACGTCCGGGCGGGCCAGGAGCGCCTCGTCCACGATCCTGTCGCCGGTGGCCACCTGGGCGACGACCTCGAAGTCCGGCTCCATCCCCAGCAACAGGGCCAGCGCGCTGCGCATCATGCCCTGGTCCTCGGCGAGCAGGATGCGTACCGAACCCGTGGGCCGGTGGTCCTGCGGCATCTCGTTCACGGGCTCAGAGTAGGGCGCCGGGACGCCGGCGAGGGCCCGACGCGAGCACCTCGCCCGGTGGGACGCCCCAGCCGCGGCCCGCTCCCCCTCCCGGCCCGGCCGCAGTGGCCGGTCCCCGCCCGGCATGTGGCCTGCCGCGGCCGAGCTGTGGCATTCGCGATCGGCCAACCCGTCGGCCGACTCACGTGATGCTCCCAGCGGGTGGCTGCTTGAGGTCGAGGACTCGCTGATAGAGCTGGCGGGCGCGTTCGTGGTTCCCGGCGTCACGCTCCAGGTCGGCCCAGTACATGAGTACGTCGGCCCTCTGATCGGATGGACCGTCGGCCTCGGTGCTCTGCCGGAGCAGCCTGCGGGCTTCCTCCAGATCCTCGGCCCCTACCTCGAGCACGGCCAGATTCCACGACGCTGCCATGACCGTGCCCCATCCGCCGATGTCGATCGCCTGCCTGAAGAAGCCGCGGGCGTCCTCCACGTTTCCGGCGTCCTTCTCCAGCAGGCCCCAGCAGTTGAGCGCCCAGCCCCTGTGCCAGGGAGGACCGGTCTCGACGACTTGCTGGTACAGCTTGCGTCCCTCGTCCAGATTCCCGGCCTGCGTCTCGAACCAGCCCAGGCCCTTGCGCGCGTCGGCCGTCTGCTCAGGGGTGCCGTCGGCGTCGATGACCTGCTGGAAAAATGTGCGTCCCTCATCCAGATTCCCTGCGTCCGCCTCAAGATTCGCCAGGCGGAGCAGCGCGTCGACATGGCGGTGCAGTTCCCGGTCACGCTCCCGGTCATTCGGACGCCCCCGGTCGGCCGCGTCCTCCTCGTCGGCCTCCGGCTCGGTCCCGGGGGACACCGTGTCGTCGTGTGTGGGAGGGGTGACGTCCCGTTCGGCAATCATTGTGGTGAGGGCGGGCGGTAGCCATGAGTCCCCCGTCCCGTCCGGGATGGCCACCCGGTCGAGGATCTGTTCCACGGTCGGACGTTGCGAGGCGTCCTTGGCCAGGCAGTCCGCGACCAGCGAGGAGAGGGACTGGGGCAGCCCAGACAGGTCCGGACGCTCGTGCACCACCCGGTAGTTCACCGTGTGCGGGATGCCGGCTCCGAAAGGCGGGCGGCCGGTCGCCGCATAGGCGATCACGACGCCGAGGGAGAACACGTCCGACGCCGGCCCGGTACGATTTCCCAGAAGGTGTTCCGGAGCCATGAAACCGGGCGTCCCGATGGCCATTCCTGCGCTGGTGAGGTGCGTGTCCTCGACTGCCCGAGCGATGCCGAAATCAATCAGCCGGGGGCCGTCCGCTGCCAGCAGGACGTTTCCCGGCTTGAGGTCACGGTGCACCATCTCGCAGTCATGTACGGCGGCCAGCCCTTCCGCAAGCCCGGCAGTCAGCAGCCCCAACGCGTGCTCCGGCAGCGGACCGTATCGCCCGATGGCCTGGTGCAACGAGGGGCCGGGAATGTAGGCGGTGGCCAGCCACGGCGGATCAGCCTCAGGATCGGCGCCTACGACGTGTGCGGTGTAGAAGCCGCCGACCCGCTGTGCGGCCGCTACTTCGCGCGCGAAACGCTGTCGGAACCCGGCGTCCACTGCCAGCTCAGGCCGTACCAGCTTCACCGCCACCAGGCGACCGCCACGGGAACGGCCCAGAAACACCTGCCCCATCCCGCCCCCACCCAGCCGCTTCAGTAACTGGTACGGCCCGGCCACGGTCGGGTCCCCGGCCTGCAACTCCTCCACGCTGCCCCCTTCGAGCGTAGACCTCAGCGCCCGGGCCGGAGATCGTGAGACTCTCGTAACCCATGCTTTGCTGACGCCATTACCCCTACTCAGGACGCAGCTACCGCCCCGGCAGTTCTGGCGTCGGTCGACTGAATGGGCACCGGCACCGCACGAGGGGCGCTAGTGCCGCATCAGCCAAGGTTCGCCCCGTCGCGACGCCCGGCACGCACTCTCGCCGCACCGGCCGAAAGCCCGAGTACATCCAGTACAAGGGCTTCCGGCCGGCACGCCGATAGCACGCACCTGACGCCGCTCCTTGACGGGCAAACCCTGACTGACGCGGCACTAGCCGCAGTCACCCTTCTCGGCGCCGCTCCGCTCATCGGCCGGCAGCACCGCGGTCACGACGAAGCCGCCGTCCGGCCCGGGGCCCGACTCCAGGGAGCCGCCCGCCGCCGCCAGCCGCTCGGCGAGACCCTTCAGTCCCGTACCGCCGGTCGTGGCGGCCGGGCGTTCCGCACCGGCGCCCGCCCCGTCGTCGGTCACGGTCAGCCGGACGCGCTCGGGCGTGGAGTCGAGGGCGAACTCGCAGCGGGTCGCGCCGCTGTGGCGTACGGCGTTGGTGACCGCCTCTCTGGCGACCCAGCCCAGCAGGGCATCGGTCTGCGGGCCCGGCGCCGGACCCGAGCGGTGGACGGCCTGCTCGATACCGGCCGCGGCCAGCACCGGGGCGGCCCGCTCCAGCTCGGTGGTCAGGCTCCCCTGGCGGTAGCCCGTCACCGCCTCACGGATCTCCGTGAGCGCCTGACGGCCGACGGACTCGATGTCGGCGACCTGCGCGAGCGCGGCGTCGATGTCGCGCGGGGCGAGCCTGCGCGCCGCCTCGGACTTCACGACGACCACCGACAGGGTGTGGCCCAGCAGATCGTGCAGATCACGCGAGAAGCGCAGCCGCTCCTGCTCGACGGCGCTGCGGGCCAGCTCCTGCCGGGTGGCGCGCAGCTCCATCACCGTCTCGGAGAGGGTGAGGATCGCGGCGGTCACACCGCCGGAGATGAAGGTGCCGTAGCCGATCGTCCAGGGCTCCGACACATGGTCACCGCGCCACACGGCGATGGCGCACGCGCACCCCGCCAGGACGATCAGGCCGACGCCCAGCCGCCGTCCGCGCAGGATCGTCCCGCAGGCCAGCGAGAACAGCGGGAAGAACAGCAGCCAGTTGCCGCCGTACGCGATCGCGAGACCGAAGGTGATGCATCCCATCGCGGCCAGCAGCACGTAGGACGTGACGCTCTCCCGCCTCCGCCGGTCGAACCCCCGGAACATCACCGAGACGTAGAGGGAGTTGAAGGCCAGCAGCCCGATCCCGCCCACCCAGGGGTTCGACGTCTCGCCCTGCCAGAGGTTGGAGAACGCGCCGAGCCCCATCAGCAGCGTGGGCAGCAGGGCGTACGGACCGGGAGGGCCCGGCCGGAACCGCCGCCGGCTCCTCCTCGGCTCCGCCTTCTCCTTCGTCCCCTCGGGCACGGTCGTCTTCTCCGGCGCTGTCACTTCACTCACACGGTCCTCGCCGACCGGCGGTAGGACACCACGGCGTAGCCGCCGAACAGCAGCAGCCACGCGGTCAGTACGGTCACGGATCCGATCTCCGGCGCGCGCCCGGCGATCACCGCCCAGCCCAGGTCCGCGAACCCGTGCGCGGGGGTGAACTCCCCGACCGTACGCAGCCATCCGGGGAACGTGGCGAGCGGGAACCACAGCCCGCCGACGATCGCGAAGGCCATCAGACAGGCCACGTTCACCACACCGGTGCCCTGCGGCGTGAGCCGGTAGCCGTTGCCGATGCCCAGCAGGGTGAAGGGCAGCGCGCCGATCCACAGCAGCAGCACCAGGGCGGTCCACTGCCAGAGGGCCAGCCGCACCCCGTTGACCAGCGCCCCGGCCAGCAGGATCGTCACGATCGTCGGCAGGACCGTCACCGACCCGCTGGTCGCACGGCCCGCGACCGCGCGCCCCGGGTCCAGCGGTGTGATCCTCAACTGCCGCAGCCAGCCGAGCGACTTGTCCGACGCGATGCCCGTACCAATCGCCATCGCGGAGCCGAGCGCCCCGTAGGCGGCCATGCCGACCATCGACGACGCCTTCCAGTCGTCGTAGGTGCCGGCCCCGCCGATGTTGGTGAAGAGCAGATACATCATCACCGGCATGCCCGTCCCGAAGATCAGGAACGTGGGGTCGCGCAGGGTCCGGCGGATCTCCAGAGCGATGTAGGCGTACATCACACGGCCTCCTTCTCGAAGTCGGCCGCATCCGGGGAGCCCGGTGCGGTCAGGGAGAGGAACGCGTCCTCCAGGGTGGCCCGTTCGACCTGGAGACCGCGCACCGCGCCGATCCGTGCCAGCTCGACGACGGTCGCGTCCGAGTCGTCCGTACGCAGTAGGGCCCGGTCCTGGCGCACCTCGACGCCGATGACACCGGGGAGTGTGTCCAGCCCCGCGGGCGGGCGGCCCGCCAGGTCGACGGAGACCAGGCTGCTGCCCGCCGAGCGCTTGATCGTCTCGCCGCTGCCGTCCGCGACGATCCGGCCGCCGTGCAGGACCACGATCCGGTCTGCGTTCGTGTCCGCCTCCTCCAGGTGGTGCGTGGAGAAGAGGACGGTGGTGCCGCGCTCCGCGAAGGACCGGATCGAGACCCAGAACGCGCGCCGCGCCTCCACGTCCAGGGCGGCGGTCGGCTCGTCCAGCACGACCAGTTCGGGATTCCCGGCCACCGCCACGGCGAAGCGGACCCGCTGGATCTGCCCGCCGGACAGCTTGTCGATGCGCCGGTCCGCGTACTCCGACACCCCCGCGAGGTCCAGCGCTTCGGCCACCGGCAGCGGCCGCGGATAGAGGGCCGCGACGAAGCGGACCAGCTCGGCCACCGTCACCCGGGGGATCGGACGGCCGTCCTGGAGCATCGCGCCGGCCAGCCCCGCGCGGACCGCCCGGTCCGGGGTCCGGCCGAGGATGCGCACCGAGCCGGAGTCGGGGTCATCGAGGCCCAGCAGCAGGCTGATCGCCGTGGACTTGCCCGCGCCGTTACGTCCGAGCAGGGCGACCTTCTCGCCGCGGGCCACCGTGAGATCGATGCCGTCGACGGCCCGGACGGTCCGTTCCGCTCTCCCGAATGTCTTGACGGCCGCGGTGAGCTCCACCGCCGGGCCGGTTCTCGTGATCCCCGTCATCTGCGTCATGACGATGAAGCTACGGGCCGGGGCACCCCCGGCGGCAGGGGCGTGTGTACGGACTCCGGCAGGACAAATGTCCTGGGTCCACGGCCTGTTGGGACCCGGGACCGACGAAGGGCCGCCGCAGCCGGATGGCTGCGACGGCCCTCGGGTCGTACGGAGCGGTGTCAGGCCGCCGCGCTGCCACCCCCTTCGGAGGGACGGCGATGGCGGCCGTGCGGCTGCGCGGTCACGCTCTCCGCAGATGCGCCTCCTCGGTGCTTTCCGTAGCCGCCGGCTTCGGCCCGTTCCGTGTCCGCCTGGGGCGGACGCGTCTGGGTCGTGTCGGTTCGGGCTTCAGACATGTGGGAAGTCTCCCCGTTGCAATCGCTTACGTGTGTGTCGCAGCCCCGCCGCCGCCCGAAACGGTCACCGTCGGCATCCGCACGGAACAGCCGCGTGACCCGGATCCACCCTATCCAGGTCCCGTGCGCCCGGTGAGAGGTGCCTGCCCCAGCGGGACGGGCGTGCACACCCCGCGCGCAGGGGTCGTCCCGGACGCGTGCGTTCCGTGGGTGACGGCCGTGTGGGGCTCGTCCGCGGGGGCCTCCATCAGCGCCACCGCGCAGGGCGCGCCCTCCTGTGCGTACGGCAGGTGCAGGATCCCCTCCCGGGTCCAGAAACCCGCCCCGGCCAGCCATCCGCCGGGGGCCGCGACCTGGTGCAGCCGGCGTCCCGCCGGACGCCACAGCCCCACCCAGCTGCCGGCCGCCCCGTCGATCCGCAGGGCCACCGCGCAGCTCTCCGGCATCAGCATCTGGCCGGGCTGCACGGCGAACGGCGTCACTGTCTCGTCCGGCCTGCGCAGGCACTCCGGGAAGCGCACGGGAAGGCAGCTGCCCAGCACACCCCAGCCGAGCCGGTCCTGGCCGGGCGCGTCCGACCGGACCAGCAGCAGCCCGCTGTCGGCGTCGGCCAGCAGCAGTCTGTCGTTGCTCTCCGGTGCGATCTGCAGCAGCGGGCTCACCACCCCGCCACGCCCCAGGTCCACGACGACCGCCTTCACCGGGCCGCCGCCCGGCATCTGCCGGTCGACGGCGAGCAGCCGGCCCTCGCGGTCCAGCCAGACGCCCGCCGAACAGCGCCCCGGGACCTCGGCGACCTGCTCGGGGCCGAACGCGCCGCCCGCCACCAGCCAGACCCCGGTGGAGCGTTCGCCGGGGAGCAGGGCGTAGGCGCCCATGCCGTCCGGCGACGGGGGCAGGAGCGTGAGCTCCGCGCAGTCGAGGGCACCCAGCGGGATCTCGCCCGTGCCGGGCCCGGTCGGGTAGAGGAGCGAGAACGAGTGGCGGCTTGGCGCTGCCTGACGCCGGAACAGGACGCGGCCGTCCGACAGCGGCAGGACGTCGGAACCGGCGTCCTCCGGTTCGTCGAGGGGCAGGAGCACGGCGTACGGCTCGGGCCCGTCCAGCGTCCAGCGCTCGGGGAACCAGCCCGGCCCCGCGGCCTCCCCGGCCGGCGTGAGCCGCGCCGCGTACGCGTGGCCGGCGGCCAGGGTGAGCGCGGGCGGGACGAGAGGTGACGGCGGCAGAGACGTTTTTTCGCCGCTGTCCGCCGGGGCTGCCGGGACGGCGGCGGTCGCGGGCTTCGGCGGGGCTGCCGGTGATGCTCCCGAGGGCGCGGAGGGGGCCGGCGGCGTCGGCGGGACCAGCGGTGCGGGCGGTGCCGCGACCGGGGCCTGCGGTGAGGAGGGGCGCGGGGGCACGGAGACGCCGGCCTTGCGGGACACGAGGCGAAATCCCCCCGGCGCACCTACGGCGCCGCGCAGTCCGCCCGGCGACCAGGGCCCGCTGCGAGGCCCCCTCGGCACCTCGGGCACGCCGCGCGGTCCGTCCGCCGACGCGGAAACGTCGCGAGGTCCGCTCGGCGCCAGCGCCTCGGGCGCCTGTGCCCCTGCCGCCCCGACGTCTCCGGCCGTGCCTGCGCCGACCTGCCCGTCCGGCGCCTGTGCCCCTGCCGCCCCGACGCCTCCGGCCGGCCCCGCACCGGTCTGCCCGTCCGGCGTCACCGCCCCGGCCGGATGATCCGCACCCGCCCGCGCCGCATCCGCCCGCGCCGCATCCGCCCGCGCCGCATCCGCCCGCGCCGCATCCGCGCCGACGCCCCGCGGGCCCACGGCGGGCGGTTCCACGGGCTCGGCCGGTTCGTCGGGCTCCGCCGGCCCCTCCGTGGGGCCGGCCGCCGTGGCGGTCCTCGCGATCCCGGTGGTCTCGTCCTCGATGGCACAGGCAGTCATGGTCCGGTCACCTCCGGCAACCGAAGCTAGGTTTCGCACTCCCCACGGACAACACCACCCACACCACTTCACACATAAGGGTGCCGATGTCCTGATTCGCCTGCGGAGGCGGGGGCGAGTGTGCTGCCGAAAAGTGCAGAGATAAGGTGAGCCTTCCCTAAGAATTTCCTGTGTACGTCCCGAACCGGAGCAGAACATGTCCCTCAGACGCCGCGGCACCGCCGCGATCGGTCTCGCGGTCGCAGCCGCCCTCTCCCTCTCCGCATGCGGCGGCGACGACACCGCGGGCGGTCCGGCGGGCGGCGACGCGGGCAGCGACAAGAAAGCGGCCGTCGCCACGGGAGGCAAGGACTTCGCCGACGCGGCGAAGAAGACCGCGGAGTACGGGACCGACGCCGCAGCCGGCGTGTTCCCCCGTACGCTCACCCACGCCATGGGCAGCACCGAGCTGGAGGCCGCGCCCGAGCGGGTGGTCGTGCTGGACGTGGGCGAGTTCGACAACGTGGTCTCGCTGGGGGTGAAGCCCGTCGGCTACGCCCCCTCCGAGGGTGACGAGGCCGTCCCGTCATACCTGGAGAAGGCCGCCGGGGACCCGGTGAGCGTCGGGACGATCAACAGCCTCAACCTCGAGGCGATCGCCGGTCTGAAGCCGGACCTGATCCTCGGCAGCCAGCTGCGCGCCGCGGACATGTACGACGAACTCTCGAAGATCGCGCCGACCGTCTTCTCCATCCGCCCGGGCTTCACCTGGAAGGAGAACTACCTCCTGAACGCCGCCGCGCTCGACAGGACCACGAAGGCGAAGTCCGAGCTCGCCGCCTACGAGGCGAAGGCGAAGAAGCTCGGCGCGGACATCGGTCCCGACAAGCCGACCGTCTCCATGGTCCGCTACATGCCGGACAAGATCCGCCTGTACGCCAAGGCATCCTTCATCGGCACGATCCTTCAGGACGCGGGTCTGCCGCGACCCGAGAACCAGCGGATCGACGACCTCGCCACGGAGATCAGCTCGGAGAACATGGACCAGGCGGACGCCGACTGGATCTTCACCGGTGTCTACGGCGACGCGAAGGCCACCGAGCGCGACACCGCCCGCGCCAATCCGCTGTGGAAGAACCTCGCCGCGGTGAAGGCCGGCCAGGCCGAGGACGTACCCGATGAGACCTGGTACCTCGGTCTCGGAGTCACCTCCGCGAACCTGGTCCTCGACGACCTCCGCGGCCACCTCGTCAAGTAGCGGGCCGAAAGACGCCCCGGGCGACGACGCGGGTAACGATTCGCCCCGGCCGCCGGTCCGCCCGCATGGGCCCCGGCGGCCAGGGGCGGCGGGGTACGCCGGGCAGGTAGCCTTTCCCCCGTGCCCCGTCTGTCTGAAGTCATCGCCGAGCTCGACGCCCTCTGGCCGCCCGAGCGGGCCGAAGGATGGGACGCCGTCGGCACGGTCTGCGGTGATCCCGCAGCGGAGATCGACCGGGTCCTCTTCGCCGTCGACCCCGTCCAGCGGATCGCCGACGAGGCCCGCTCCCTCGGCGCCCAGCTGATCGTCACCCATCACCCGCTCTATCTGCGCGGTACGACGACGGTCGCGGCCTCCACCTTCAAGGGCAGGGTCGTGCACGGGCTCATCAAGCACGACATCGCCCTGCACGTCGCGCACACCAACGCCGACACCGCCGACCCCGGGGTCTCCGACGCCCTCGCCGCCGCCCTGGACCTGAGGGTCGCCGGCCCCCTCGTGCCGGACCCCACCGACGCCGGCGGCCGCCGCGGACTCGGCCGGATCTGCGAGCTCGACCACCCCGAGAGCCTCCGTGACTTCGCCGCCCGCGCCGCCGCGCGGCTGCCCGCCACGGCGCAGGGCATCCGGCTGGCCGGCGACCCGGACGCCGTCGTGCGCCGGGTCGCGGTGAGCGGTGGCTCCGGCGACAGCCTCTTCGACGCCGTACGGGCCGCCGGTGTGGACGCCTTCCTCACCGCGGACCTGCGCCACCACCCGGCCTCCGAGGCCGTCCAGCACTCGCCGCTCGGCCTCGTCGACGCCGCACACTGGGCCACCGAATGGCCCTGGTGCGAGCAGGCCGCCGCGCAGCTCGACGAGATTTCCGACCGCCACGGATGGGACCTGCGGGTCCATGTCTCGAAGCAGGTCACCGACCCCTGGACCACCCACCACTCTTCTGGAGCCCCCAACTGAACGCCGCGCCCGCCGACCAGATCCGACTCCTCGAAGTCCAGGCACTCGACGTACGTCTGTCGCAGCTCTCCCACAAGCGGACGTCGCTCCCCGAGCACGCCGAGCTCGACGCGCTCCACAGCGACCTCGCCCAGCTGCGCGACCTCCTCGTCGCCTCGCAGACCGAGGAGAGCGACACCACCCGCGAGCAGACCAAGGCGGAGCAGGACGTCGACCAGGTGCGCCAGCGCGCCGTCCGCGACCAGCAGCGGCTCGACTCCGGCGCTGTCTCCTCGCCGAAGGACCTGGAGAGCCTGCAGCGCGAGATCACCTCGCTGGCCAAGCGCCAGGGTGACCTGGAGGACGTCGTCCTCGAGATCATGGAGCGCCGCGAGTCCGCCCAGGAGCGCGTCGCCGAACTGACGGAGCGTGTCCGCGCCGTCCAGGCGAAGGTGGACGACGCCACCGCCCGCCGGGACGCCGCCACCCAGGAGCTCGAGGCCGAGGCCGCCACCGTGACCAAGGACCGCGAGGTCGTCGCCGGTGCCGTACCCGCCGACCTGCTCAAGCTGTACGACAAGCTGCGCGCCCAGCAGGGCGGCGTAGGCGCGGCCCGGCTCCACCAGCGCCGCTGCGAGGGCTGCCGCCTGGAGCTGAACATCACCGAGGTCAACGACGTGAAGGCCGCGTCCCCCGACACGGTGCTGCGCTGTGAGAACTGCCACCGCATCCTGGTGCGCACCGCGGACTCGGGCCTGTAGTGTCCGCTCCCCGCAGGCTGGTCGTCGAGGCCGACGGCGGTTCCCGGGGCAACCCGGGGCCCGCCGGCTACGGGGCGGTCGTCCTCGACCCGGCCGACGCGGCGACGCTCGCCGAGGCGGCCGAGTACATCGGCGTCGCGACGAACAACGTCGCCGAGTACAAGGGCCTGATCGCCGGGCTCAAGGCGGTCAGGGAGCTCTTCCCGGACACGGATGTACAGGTCCGTGTCCGGATGGACTCCAAGCTGGTGGTCGAGCAGATGTCGGGCCGCTGGAAGATCAAGCATCCCGACATGAAGCCGCTCGCGGCGGAGGCCGCGAGCATCCTGCCCGCTTCCTCGGTCACGTACGAGTGGATCCCGCGCGAGCAGAACAAGCACGCCGACCGGCTCGCCAACGAGGCGATGGACGCGGGCAGGCGGGGCGAGCAGTGGGACGCGGCGTCCTCGACGGCCGACATGGAGACGATGCGCACGCTGGTCCTGCCGGAGCCCCAGCTGCCTCCGTCCGGCCCGCCCGGCGACGCGGCGGCGGGCGCGGCGAAGGTCCGCGCCGCGATGGCGGCCGCCCGCCCGGTGGCCGCCGCCGCGTCGGCGACCCCGCAGGTGGGCTGGGGGAGCGCACCCGACCTGGGCGCGCCCGCCACCTTCATTCTGCTCCGGCACGGCGAGACGGCCCTCACCCCCGAGAAAAGGTTCTCCGGCAGCGGCGGCAGCGACCCGGTGCTCTCGGAGGCCGGCCGCCACCAGGCCGCTCGCGCCGCGGAGGCATTCGCCGCCCGGGGCGCGGTCCAGGAGATCGTGAGCTCCCCGCTGCGTCGCTGCCGTGAGACGGCGGAGGCCGTGGCGGCCAGGCTCGGCCTCCGGGTCCACATCGAGGAGGGTCTGCGCGAAACGGACTTCGGGGTCTGGGAGGGGCTCACCTTCAGCGAGGTGCGGGAGCGCTACAGCTCCGACCTCACCGCCTGGCTGGCATCCCCCGACGCGGCGCCCACGGGCGGGGGCGAGAGCTTCGCCGAGGTGGCGGAACGGGTGTCGCAGACACGCGACCGGCTGATCGCCCGTCACGCGGGCCGCACGGCGCTCCTGGTCACGCACGTCACCCCGATCAAGACGCTGGTCCGGCTCGCGCTGGGGGCCCCGCCGGAGTCGCTGTTCCGCATGGAACTCTCGCCCGCCTCGGTCTCGACGGTGGCGTACTACGCGGACGGGAACCCGT
The DNA here is from genome assembly GCF_042871485.1 of Streptomyces sp. NPDC005791. NCBI lineage: Bacteria > Bacillati > Actinomycetota > Actinomycetes > Kitasatosporales > Streptomycetaceae > Streptomyces > Streptomyces sp. NPDC005791. Next base: position 74,297 of record NZ_JBIAIP010000012.1, on the reverse strand, counting down.
CGCTGAGGCTCCTCAACGACACCTCGCACCTGCGTTAGCGGCGCGCGGGCCCGGGGCCTTGTCCCGGCCGCCCGCAGGGCTCAGCCGCGGCCGAGCGCCGATGCCTCGGCGGCGAGCCGCTCCACCCGGGCCCAGTCCTTCGCCGCCACCACGTCACCGGGCACCATCCAGCTGCCGCCCACGCAACCGACATTGGGCAGGGCGAGGTACGACGGCGCCGAGGCGAGCGAGACACCGCCCGTCGGGCAGAACCGGGCTTGGGGGAGCGGGGAGGCCAGAGCCTTCAGATAGGCGGTGCCACCCGCGGCCTCGGCCGGGAAGAACTTCATCTCCGTCACTCCGCGCTCCAGCAGCGCGACCACCTCGGACGTCGTCGAGACGCCCGGCAGGAACGGCACGCCCGACGCCTTCATCGCGTCCAGCAGGGCGTCCGTCCAGCCCGGGCTCACCAGGAAGCGCGCTCCGGCCGCGACGGTCTCCGTCACGTGCGCCGGGGAGATCACCGTGCCGGCGCCCACCACGGCCCCGGGGACCTCCGCGGCGATCGCCCGGATCGCGTCGAGGGCGGCGGCCGTCCGCAGCGTGACCTCGATCGCGGGCAGTCCGCCCGCGACGAGCGCACGGGCCAGCGGCACCGCGTCGGCCGCGTCCTCCAGTACGACGACGGGGACGACGGGGGCGAGGTCCAGGACGGAGGCGGACACGGCGGCGGGCGCGGAGGAGGTCATGGGCTCATCCTGCCGCGCGAACCGCACACTGCGCAACGCGCGTTGCGTATGTTGCAACGCAGAGGCGTCTCAGTGGATGTCGGTGACCACGACATCGAGTGCCCACGGCCGTCCCGCCCGTCCGGGAGCCTGCCCCTCCACCACGTAACCGAGGTCGCGCAGCGCCTCCATCAGCTCGGCCGGGCCCTTCGGCCGGGCGCCGGCCAGCAGCAGATCGCGGACCATCCGGCCCTTCGTCGCCTTGTTGAAGTGGCTCACCACGGACCGCTTCTCCACCCCGTTCACCCTCTGGGACTGGAGCACCCGCACACTCGCCGTCCGCTCCGCGACCTCACCCGCCGGCTTCCACGCACCGGCGTACGCCGACGAGCGCAGGTCCAGGACCAGTCCGTCCCCGGCCACCTCCGGCATGGCCGATGCCATCGGGGCGCGCCAGTACGCGTTCAGCGCACCGAGCCCCGGCAGCTTCACCCCCATCGAGCAGCGGTACGAAGGGATCCGGTCGCCCACCCGCACCGCGCCCCACAGCCCGGAGAAGACCAGGAGGGACGTACCGGCCCGCCGCTTGGCCGCCGCGTCCAGTGTGGCCAGGCCGAGGGCGTCGTACAGCACTCCGGTGTAGATCTCCCCGGCGGGCCGGGCCCCGGCCGTGCGCAGCTCGGCGTTCTTCGCGATCTCACCGCGCAGCCCCTCGCTCAGGCCGAGCACCTCGCGGGCCTTGTCCTCGTCCGCCAGGCACAGCTCGACCAGCTCGTCGAGGATCGCGGCCCGGGCGCCGGCGAGGCCCGGCAGGGACAGGGACTCCGGCTTCAGCGGTGCTCCGCGCCCCGAGGCGGCCTTACCTTCGGAGGGCGGCAACAGCACGAGCACGGGGTTCTCCTTCTGACGTGGCACAGGGCTCCGCGCGCTCGGGAGCCCTCGGCAAGGGTACGGCCGCAGACCCGGAGCCGTGCGAGGCGCTGTTCGTACCCCCTGGCCCCGACCGTGCAGGTCGTCGACGACCGGCTTGTCCGTATCTCGTACGATCACGTCCTCGGCTACGGAACGCGTACCGACTCCGTACCAGGGAAGGTCTCCTGCGTGACTGACCTCGCCACGGCCCCCGCGGCCGGCCGGCCCCAGCAGATCATCGTCGCCGCGCGCGCCCTCCTGGAGGCGGAGGGCCCCGGAGCGCTCACCATGCGACGGCTGGCCGACCGGGTGGGCGTCAAGGCGCCGTCCCTCTACAAGCACTTCCCGGACAAGTCATCCGTGGTGGCAGCCCTGGCCGCAGAGATGCTCCGGGAGACCGCCGGGGTCCTGGCCGCCGCCGAGGCGGCGGCCCCGGGCTCCTTCTCCGCACTCGCCACCGCGTACCGCACCTACGCCCTGGCCCACCCGCACCTCTACCTCCTCACCATGGGCCGCATCCTGCCCACGGCGGGAGCGGCGGACGCCGCCGCAGCCCCGCTGTTCCGCGCCGCCGGGGGTGACGAGGACCGGGCCCGGGCGGCGTGGGCCTTCGCCCACGGGATGGTGGTCCTGGAACTCAACGGCCGTTTCCCCCCGGGTGCCGACCTCTCGGCGGCCTGGGAGGCGGGGATCGCGGCCTTCGCCGCCACCCCCGGCGGGTAGCATGGTCACCACGGCAGACGAGCCGGGCGGACGGCCGCGTGAGGATCCCGGATCCTCCCGAGGAACGTCCGGGCTCCACAGGGCAGGGTGATGGCTAACGGCCACCCGGGGTGACCCGCGGGACAGTGCCACAGAAAACAGACCGCCGGGGACCTCGGTCCCCGGTAAGGGTGAAACGGTGGTGTAAGAGACCACCAGCGCCTGAGGCGACTCAGGCGGCTAGGTAAACCCCACCCGGAGCAAGGTCAAGAGGGAGCACCCCGGTGCTCCTGCGCGAACGTCCGAGGGCTGCCCGCCCGAGTTCGCGGGTAGACCGCACGAGACCGGCAGCAATGCCGGTCCTAGATGGATGGCCGTCTCCCCGGCCGCCGCGAGGCGACCGGGCGACAGAACCCGGCGTACAGCCCGACTCGTCTGCCGCCACCTGCGGCTTTGCCACCGAAGAGCCTCCGACCTGCGTCGGAGGCCCCTTCCGGCTGCCGCCAGAGGCTCCTCGTGGGTGTGCGGCTCGGCGTCGCGCTTCTGGCCGTCGCGCATCGCATGGAGTCGCACGGGCAGTCGGTCAGCTGATGGCCTTGATGAACTCCCAACCCCCGGTTCCGACCTTGACGCTCGGGCCGTCGATCGGGCCGTGGATGTCGGATCCACCCTTGTAGAACCACAGGGTGCCGTCGCCCGCGGTGGTCCACATGTCGGCGATGCCGTTACGGTCGGCATCGGAGGCACCGGCGATCAGGGGCCGGTTGGTGAGGGTGTACGAGTGCCCGTACTCGGTCCGGTCGCTGAACGTTCCGTTGGACTGACCGAGGTAGATGTACAGGATGCCGGTGTTGGTGTCGCGGGCGAGCAGGTCGACCCGGCCGTCCTTGTCGGCGTCGCCCGGGGCGGACAGGGACATGACGTTCCAGCCGCCGTTCCCGATCAGGACGGGTGCGCCGACGGAGGGAGTGTGGCCGGTGACGCCTGGGTACCGCCACAGCTTGTTGTCGTAGGTGACAAGGAGGTCGGGCTGTCCGTCAAGGGCGACATCGCCGACGCCGACCACCCGGGCGGTGGTGGGCAGACTGCCCATCTTGACCGGCGACCGGAGCTTCCCGTCGCCCAGGTTGGGGTAGACCCGCAGTTCGCCGCCGACGATCGCGACGAGGTCCTCCATGCCGTCGCCGGTCCAGTCACCGCGGTGGGTCACCGAGGCGCCGGACCATCCTCCGGTGCCGATCTCGATCCTCGTCCCGAGCGCACCGGTGCCGGTACCGGGGTACAGGCGCAGCTTGCCCTCGTTGTCGATCGCCACGAGGTCCGGCTTGTTGTCACCGGTCAGGTCGCCCGCGACGGGGGACGCCGTGTCCGTGATCCAGCCACGTACGTCGTCGACGCGGGTCGCGACCGCTCCCGTGCGGGTTTCCGTGGCCGGCGTGCCGAGGCAACCGCCCTGCCAGGACCTGCTGGTGACGGCGACCAGTTCCTGGACCGCGCCCGTGGTGCGGATGACCGGTCCGCCGGCATCCCCCTGACAGATGACGGCGTCGTCCGCGGCCGTCAGGGTCACGTCTGCCGAGCTGTCACCGACTGCGTTGAAGGAGCCGGTATGGAGCTGGTCGGGGACCCAGGCCGTCCTTGTGCGGCCGAATCCCGCAACCGTGACGCTCTCGTCGGCCGTGACGGCCGTGGTGGCCGTAGCGACCGGCTTCACGCCGGCGACGCCGGTCGCCAGCTTCACCAGAACCAGGTCCCGGCCGGGGTGGGGGACGAGTTCGACCGCGGCCCGAGTGGCCCCGGCCGTGGTCTGGGTCAGGTCGGTCCGTCCGACCGTGACCGTGGTCGGAGTCCGGGGCGCTCCGGCCGTGACGCCGCCGGCCGGGTCCGCGAAACAGCTGGCGGCCGAGAGAACCCACCGGGGCGAGACAAGAGTGCCGGAGCAGGCACGCTCGGAGTCACCGATGACGATCTTGGCTGTGTGGGCGAAGGACGCTGTGGCCGGTGTCCCCTCCACGGCGGATGTCGGCGAGCCGACGAGCACACCGGATATGGCGGCGACGACGGCAGCGCCGCCGAGCCACGCGTTGCGTACAGGTCTGTGGGACAAGAGTTCTCCAACGAGTGATGAGAAGGGAGCCGTTCGGAGGGTTGAGGGAGCTGCGGGTGTGGACCGTGCCGCCGTGCGGCCCTGGCCGCTGGTCATCCGCGAGGCCGTCCGCGGAGAGCCGGCCCGGCGGGGCCTCCCCGCGGCCTGCTCGTACCGGCCCCGAGCGACGTACGGGTTCGGCGCCAGCACGGTGAGCAGCTGACCCGAGGCACTGACATCGCCTCAGGTGCTCATGCGTCATCAGCTCCCGCACCGTCGGACGTCCACCCCGTGCGGGAGACGCCGTCGTCACGCATGGCAACCACTCGTTCCCGGTCGTCCCGTGCGGAACTCCGCGGGACGACCGGGAACGATGTCATGGACTGCATGCGGCCGGACATGAACGCGATCTTAGGCGCCGCCGCTCGGATCGGTCCTCGATCCGGCATTTCTGGTCGTCCTTCCTCTCGCACGTCCGGGCCGGGTGAGGGAGCCGTCCCCGGCCCTGCCGCCCATGGCCGTTGCGCACCGGACGGAAGGCGTGCGCGCCCCGTGTGCGGAGCGCGCTCCACCGGGAGCGACCGGACCGGCTGCCGGCCCGGTGATTTCACGGATTCCTTTCTTCCCGATGCCCGCTTCAATCGGCATGAGCCGGTCCCGAGGCGGACTTCGGTGATCGGAAACAGGACCGACACGGGTGCGCCGGCCCAGCCGGCCGGCGCGGCCAGAAGGGATCCACCCATGTCTCGTGTCAGAGGACGCCTGCGGATACTCGGCGCCGCGGCCGCCGGTGTCATGGCCGCGGCCGCCACCGGTATGACGGCAGCCCCCGCCTCCGCCGCCACCGCGGTCTACAGCGAGGACTTCTCCGACGGGCTCGGCACCTTCACCGCCTCCGGCTCCGTCCGGACCGGAACCTACGGCGCCCGGTTGAGCGGGTCGCTGGGCTCCGGCCCGTCCATGGTGTCCGCGCCCATCGATCTCACCGGGCGCGGCGATGTGACGCTGTCCTACACCCGCACGGTCTCAGGACTGGACCTCGGCGAGTCCTTCACCGCGGCCTACTCGGTCGACGGCGCCTCGTTCACCCCACTGGAATCGGCGCGCACAGCCACGGGCGCGGTGTCGTTCCCCCTGCCGGCCGCGGTCGACGGCGGCGACCTGAGGTTACGGTTCTCGCTGAACGCCAACAGCCCGCTGGAGACGCTGACCGTCGACGACGTGCTCGTCGAAGCCGAGGACGACGGAGGCCCGACCGACCCTCCGGCCGGGTCCCTGCCTCCGGTGGACGACGTCACCGAGCCCGGGCCGTACGCGGTGACCGTCGACGAATCCGCAGGGCCCGACAACGACGGATGGCTGGTCCGGCCGACCGACGCCGGCGGGAACGGTGTGGACCACCCGGTCTTCGTCTGGGGCCCCGGCGCGGGATCCGACCCCGCGGATTACGAGGACATGCTGCGGCAGTGGGCCTCGCACGGGTTCGTCGTCTACAGCGAGGTCTCGTCCAGCAGCGGCGCCTACATGGTCGACGCCCTCGACTGGCTGGAGGATCAGAACACCAGCCCGAGCAGCCCGCTGCACACCCATCTGGACCTGTCCGAGGTGGCCTTCGGCGGCCATTCCCGTGGATCGATCGGTACCTTCGACGTGGCCGACGAGCAGCGGCTGGAGACCACCATCCACGTGGCCGGCGGCTCCTTCGACGGCAACGGCCCCGACAACCTGCGCAACCCGGCCCTCTACGTCGGCGGTGACGAGGACTTCGCCACCGCGAACATGGAGAGCGACTACACCAACACCGATGTGCCGGTGTGGTTCAACGTCCTCGACGGCACCGACCACATCCTCGCCACCCGCAACGGCCAGCACATCATCACCTCATGGCTCCGATGGCACCTGGCGGACGAGGATTTCCGTCGCACACAGGACTTCCTGAGCCCGGACTGCACCTTCTGCGACCTCGGCGAAGTGGTGTACAAGAACTGGTGACGCCACAGCAACCGAGCCGCGCCGTCCCGTCGTTCGTGCCGACGGGACGGCGCAGGCGGTCGATACGGTCAGCCCTCGGTCCGCCACTTCTGGTCGGGCTTGCCCGAGCACGTGTACAGCCGCAGCTCGGCCCCCTCGGTGCGGCCGTCCTCCATCGCGTCCACGCACTTGTCCGCCTGCGGATTGACCAGGGCGCCCTCGCCGCTCAGCACGAACTCCTGAGCCGGGTTGCCGCTGCACCGGGCGAGCTGGATCACGGCGCCGTCGTCCTTGGACCCCCAGGCCACGTCCATGCACAGGCCGAGCGAGCGCACGGTGCGGTCGCTGAGGAACTCCCACCTCTGGTTGCCCTGCTCCGTGCACGAGTGGACCGTGAGGTGCGTGCCGTCCCTCGCCTTGCCGTTCACCTGGCCGGTGGCTTCGATGCAGAGGTCGGCGGACTTGCCGATGATGAAGGATCCCGGCGCCGGGGCTGCGGGCTCCCCAGGCTCCGGGTCCTCGCCGCCCCCCTCGTCGGAGGGCTCCTTCGTCGGGGCCGTGCCGGCGTCCTCCTTCTCCGGGGAAGCCTCCGGCTCCGGAGCCTTCTCGGGGGCCACGGTCGGTTTCGCCTCGGTCAGGGGAGGCGCGGACGGTGGAAGGGTGCTGACGGCTGCGTCGTTGACCTTCTCCGTGGCGAGGCTGCGCACCTGAGGCTTGTAGGAGAGCCAGATGATGACGCACGTGATGGCGAGAGCCAGGGTGATACCGAGCGCCGTGGCGAGCCACCCCGGCAGGAATCCCCGTTGGACATAGGTGCCGTCCACGTCGACGGACTGCGCCCCGGACCTCTGGACGGCCAGTGTGTAGGGCCGTTGCTCCTTGGATCCGAACCAGGTGATCTGACGGGGCTTCAGTGTCGCCTTGACGAACGCGGCGCGGCCCGGATCGATCTGGACGCTGCCCGGGTGGATGTCGTAGGAGAGGGTGTCTCCGGTGTCGCTCCCCCGGATCGAGGCGGTGACCTTGGTGTTCCCCAGGTTGTCCACGGCCAGCTTCGGCCGGCCCCGGAAACACCCCCTGACCGTCGGCGGGACCAGCTCGGCCTTGAGCTCGGTGAACGGGGTGATCGTGAGGACGCCTTCCGGGGCCGTGGTGGCCTCCGGATGCTCGGTCGGCGTGATCCGCACCGCGTACGGATTGGGCCCGGCCGTCGCGTCGGGCGTGCGGGGCGGCGCGATCGTCAGTTCCACCGTCCCGGTCGTACCGGGATACAGCCGAACCGTCTGCGGCTCCACGGTGGTCCAGGGGGCGACATCGCCTACGGGCTCGAAGCGGTACTCGTCCACGACGTCGCCGGTGTTCCGCAAGCGCAGCCGCACGGTCGTGCTGCTACCAGGATCCACCGTGGCCGACGCGGGTTCCAAAGAAGTCCATAGGCTCACCAGTCGACAGTAGGGCCGGGGCCGCTGCCGCGTCAGCGGGCGCAGGGGCACACCGGTCGTCCGAAGGGGCGCGGACAGCCTGCCCGTTCATCCTCGTCCGACTGCCCTCCTGAGCCCCGTCCGCGTCGGTGCGAAGCTGTTGCTCCCGAAGGATGTGATTTTCCCGTCCGCACGCCTCACGCCTCGCCGAGGTCGGAGCTGAGCCAGTGGTGGGGGCGCATGTGGATGACCACCTGCTCGCCGTGCTCCTTCCATGCGAAGTCGACGTAGGCGTCGACCTTCTCGGCGGGAAGGTAGCGCGACGAGATCTCCACCAGCTGCTCGCGGGTGGCGGGGAGGGTGGAGACGACCGGGCCCTCCACGGAGACGTAGCGGACGGTCGGCGCGAGGCGCTCGACCATCATGCTGAAGCGGCCGGCCCGCGCGATGGAGACGCCCTTGCGTGAGTCGCGGCCCGTCATGATCCACAGGTCGCCGCCGGGCGTGTACTGGTACCAGATCGGCACGGTGAGCGGGGCGCGCCCCTCCTCCACCGCGTTCACGGCCAGTGCGGCCACATGCGGTTCGGCCAGGAACTGCTCACGCTCTGCACGGGTCAAAGCCATGTCCGGACTCCTCGGGTGTGCGGGTGGTGGCGCCTGAGGACAGCATCGTGCAACGCTCGCACCGGCACAACCAGCGGAACCCGCCGTCCCGGCGGACGCCCCTGCTGTATCCGTGCGTGCACCGACGAGGGGGAGCGGAGAATGGCTCGGGACACAGCGGTACGGCTGCGGGCGGCGACCGCCGGGGACGCGGAGGAGATCACCCAGGTCTTCCTGGCCTCGCGGGCGGCCGCGCTGCCGTATCTGGCGCGGGTGCACAGCGACGAGGACACGCTCGCCTGGATCACCCATGTCGTCCTGCCCGGCAGCAGGGTGTGGGTGGCCGAAGGAGAGGCGGGAGGACTGCTGGGCTTCGCGGCACTGGACGGGGACGAGCTCGATCAGCTCTACCTGCGCCCCGGCCACCTGCGGCGGGGCATCGGGACCCGGTTGCTGGAGCGGGTGAAGGAAGCCTCCCGGGGAGAGCTGAGCCTGTACACCTTCCAGCGCAACTCCGCCGCACGGGCCTTCTACGAGCGGCACGGCTTCGTCGCCGAGGTGTACGACGACGGCAGCCGCAACGAGGAGAAGGAGCCGGACGTGCTCTACCGGTGGACGGCGGCCGGCTGAGCGGGGCAGCCCGGAACGTTCAGACGAGGGGCGGGCGGCCCAGGCGCGTCATCCGCCACACCGTGCGCCAGCGCATCGGATTGCGTACGCCGCACCCGGTGCGCATCCCCTCCACGAAGCCGGCCGCCCAGGCGCGCAGACCGGGGACCGAGCGGGTGCGGGCGGCGGTGAGCAGGATCCAGGTGCCGAGGTAGGCGGGAACCAGGGGGAGCGGGAGGTTGCGGCGGGCCAGCCAGACGCGGTTACGGGCGGTCATGCGGTAGTAGACCGCGTGCCGGGCGGGGGAGGTCTTGGGGTGCTGGAGCAGCAGGCCGGGCTCGTAGAGGATCTTCCAGCCCGCGTCGAGCGCCCGCCAGGACAGGTCCGTCTCCTCGTGGGTGAAGAAGAACTCCGCCGGCCACGGGCCGGTCTCGGCGAGCATCTTCATGGAGAACGCGTGGCCGCCGCCGAGAAAAGCCGTGACCAGACCCCGGCGCATCGGATCCTTGGCGCGGAGTCGGGGCACGTGCCGGCGCTGGGTCTCGCCGTGTTCGTCGGCGATACGGAAGCCGACGATGCCCAGGCGCGGGTCGTCGGCGTACAGCTCCTGGACCGTGCGGAACACGTCCTTGTCCACCAGGAGCCCGTCGTCGTCCAGCTCGATCACCACGTCCACGTCGCCGAAGCCGGCGAGTGCGTCCAGGGCCTCGTTGCGGCCGCCGGGGCAGCCGAGGTTCTCGTCGAGTTCGAGCAGGGTCACGCCGCCGGCGAGGTCCGTCAGACCGGGGAAGGAACTGTAGTCGGGGAGCGGCGAGCCGTTGCCGACGACGACCACGCGGGCGGGCCGCACGTCCTGCATGGCCACCGACGCCAGCAGTGCCTCGACCTGCTGGGGGCGATCCCCCATGGTCACGACGGAAACACCGATGCGTGGTTGGGACAAGGCTCGGCTCCTGGAGGCTTCGGTCGGGCTCTCGACGGCCCGGCACCGCGGTGCTGCGGCGGTGCCCGCGATCGTAACGCCTCCCGTTCAGCCCTCTGTGGGTGCCCGGTCATCGGGAGGCCCGTCGTCGTTCAGCCTGGCGTACATCAGCATGTCCCGGCGACGGCCCCCGATCTCCTGCCAGCCGCGCAGCAGGCCCTCGCGCCGGTAGCCGGCGCTCTCGGCGGTCCGTACCGAGGCCGTGTTCCACGGCTCGACGAGGACTTGGACCCGGGGGATCCCCAGCTCGTCGAGGGCCCAGGTGGTGACCGCCCGCAGGGCCGCACCCGCGATCCCCTGGCCGCGGCCCGGGAGCGTCATCCAGTAGCCGAGTGACGCCCGGCCCTCGGCCGCGTCCGCGAGCCAGAGCCCGATGGAGCCGACCGGCCGCCGGTCCCGGGTGCGCGCGATGGTGAACGGATACCCGGTCCCGGCGGCCGCCCGGTCCCACTGGCGTCTGACGTAGGCCTCGGCCGCCTCGTCGGAGTACGGCGAGGGGATCGTGGTGATCAGCGGGATGTAGTCGTCCTGTGCCGCCTCGCGGACGAGGGGCAGGTCGCTCATCTCCCAGGGGCGCAGGACGAAGTCGGCTCCGGCGGTCATGCTGGGAACGGTCAGCGGTTGGGCCATGACCGCCATACTGCCGCGCCCGCGTTCCGCCGCCAGGGCCCGACTCACCCGGCTCACCCGGCGGACGTCCGCCCGCCGGACCGGCCGAGGAAGGCCCCGGCGAGCAGGGCGCCCGCAAGGACGAGGGCGGAATTGACGAGCACGGCCGCCGAGACCCCCGACAGCACCGCGCCGGGTCCGCTGTCCGTGCCCATGCGGGCGGTGACGACCGCGCTCATGACCGGGATGCCCATCGTGATGCCGACCTGCTGCGTCATCGTGGCCAGCCCGGTGGCGAGCCCCTGGTCGCTGTCGGGGAGCCCGGAGGTGGCGGTGACCATGAAGCCCACGATCATCAGCATGTTGCCGACGCCACCGACGAAGGTCGCGGCCAGCAGGAGCGCGATCCAGCCGCCGGAGGTGCCGAGCGCCACGAGGGAGAGGGTGGCGGCTGCCTGGACCGCGCCGCCCACGACGATGGTGCGCCGATTGCCGAACCTGCCGACCGCACGGCCGCCGAGCATGCCGCCGATCACGGTGCCGATGCCCAGGACGCCGAAGGCCAGGCCGGTGGCGAGCGGGGAGTAACCGAGGACCTCCTGGAGGTAGAGCGTCAGCAGGAAGACCAGGGAGGTCTCGGTGACGAAGGCGATCAGTCCGGTGGTGTTGCCCCAGATGACGCTGCGCCGCTTGAGGATGTGCACGGGAACCAGCGGCGCCGCCGCCCGCTTCTCGACGAACCAGAAGCCGATGAGCAGTGCGGCGCCCAGGAGCAGCGCGGCCGACGTCGTGGGTGTGCTCCAGCCGGACTCGCCCGCCTGTGTCAGTCCGTAGACGAGCAGCAGCAGGCCGCCCGTGACGGTCGCCGCACCCGGCAGATCGAGCTTCGGCCGCTCGGCAGGCCGCGAGTCGGTGATCACGGACGGGGCCAGGGCGACGACGAGTGCGGCGACGGGGACGTTGATGAAGAAGGCCCAGCGCCACGACAGAAGATCGGTCAGCAGGCCGCCGAGGATCGCCCCCGCCGTGAAACCGGCGGACATCAGGGCGCCGTTGAGGCCGAGTGCGCGCTCACGCAGGGGGCCCTCCTTGAAGGCCGTGGTGAGCAGCGCGAGCCCGGCCGGGGTCACGGCCGCGGTGGCCAGGCCCTGCAGGACGCGGGCGGTGAGCAGGACTTCGGGGGTGGTGGCGAGCCCACCGAGCGCGGAGGAGAGGCCGAGGACCACCATGCCGCCGGTGAACAGCCGCTTACGGCCGACCAGATCGGCGACACGCCCGAACAGCAGGGTGAATCCGGCGGCCGCGAGGGCGAAGGAGGTGGCGATCCACTGGAGGTGGGAGAGGGAGAATCCGAGGCCCTCGCCCACGGCGGGCAGGGCGACGTTCAGGATCGAGAAGTCCACGGCGATCATGAACTGCGCGCCGAGGAGGAGGACGAGGACGAGTTTCTGCCGGCCGGTCATGCGCGAAGCCGGAGTCGGAGCCGGGTGGAGTGCGGTGGCGGATGCCTTGCTGGTCATGGACATTGCGGTGCCCTTCCTGGAGGCCCGGAGGGTTAACGGTTCTGCGGTACCGTTAAGGTGAGGTCACCGTAGCAGGGAATTGCTCATTAATGGAACTGGAGACCCGTTATGGATGCAGGGGATGGAGAGCCGGGCACGGTCCGGCCCGGCGGGCGCACGGCCCGGGTGCGGGAGTCCGTGCTGCGTGCGGCCGGTGACGCGCTGGTCGAGCAGGGCTTCGACCGGCTCGATCTCGCCGATGTGGCACGCCGCGCCGAGGTCGGCAAGACGACGGTCTACCGGCGCTGGTCCACCACGGCAGGACTGGTCGCCGACCTGTTGACGGACATGGCGGAGCAGTCCGTCCCGCGCACGGACACCGGATCCCTGGACGACGACCTGCGGGCCAACGCCCGGCTGGTGGTGCGGACCTTGACCGACGTGCGCCAAGGCCCCCTCTTCGCCGCCGTCGTCGCGGCCGCCACGTGCGACGCCAGGACGGCCGAGGCGCTGCACCGCTTCTACGCGGTACGCGTCGAGGAGTGGGCCGGCTGTGTCGACGCGGCGGTGGCGCGGGGCGAGCTGCCCCCGGGTACCGATGCCCGCGAGGTGATCCGGGCCGTGTCGGCGCCCCTCTACTACCGGCTGCTGGCCAGTGGCGACCCCCTCGACGAGACGGTCGCCGACCGTGCGGCCGAGGCGGCGGCGGTGGCGGCGCGGGCGGGCGTGTACGTGAGCTGAGGCAGGGACCGGACGGTTCGCCCCAGGGCGCTTGACTTGTCGTGCACTCCAACTCGTAGCTTCTGGGCCCATGCAGACAGAAACGGAAGGGCAGAAGAGGGTGCCGGGCCGCAGTGGGATCGAGGTCGGCGCACTCGGGTTCGGATGCTGGGCGATCGGCGGCGAGTGGTCGACGCCCGACGGCAGTCCGCTCGGCTGGGGCGAGGTCGACGACGACGAGTCGGTGGCCGCGATCCGAAGGGCGCTCGACCTCGGGGTGACGTTCTTCGACACCGCGGACGTGTACGGGGCCGGGCACAGCGAACGGGTACTGGGCCGGGCACTCGCGGGCAGGCGGGACGAGGCCGTCATCGCCACCAAGTGGGGCAACCTGTTCGACGAGCGGACCCGCACGATGGACGGGGCCGACAGGTCACCCGCGTACGCCCGTGAGGCGCTCATCGCCTCGCTGCGCAGGCTGGGAACCGACCGGATCGACCTCTACCAGTTGCATCTCGGCGACACCCCGCCCGACGCGGCGGCGGAACTGCGTGACGCCTGTGAGGACTTCGTGGCCGAGGGGCTGATCCGGGCCTACGGGTGGAGCACCGACGACCCGGAGCGCGCCGCGCTGTTCGCCGAGGGCGAGCACTGCGCGGCCGTCCAGCACGCCTGCAACGTGCTGGAGGACGCCCCCGGGATGCTCGGCCTCAGCGAGGAGCGGGGCCTGCTGAGCGTCATCCGCAGCCCGCTGGCGATGGGCCTCCTCACCGGCGCCCGCGACCCGGGCAGGAGGGCGGCGGCGGGCGACATCCGGTCCACCCCACCCGCCTGGCTCAGCTGGTTCGAGGCGGGCGGCGTCCCGGCGGAGCACTGGGCGGCGCGGGTCGAGTCCGTCCGCGAGGTGCTGACCGCTGACGGCCGCACGCTCGCCCAGGGAGCCCTCGGCTGGCTGTGGGCGCGCAGCGGCAGGGCGGTGCCGATCCCCGGCTTCCGCACGGTCGCCCAGGCCGAGGAGAACGCGGCGGCGCTCACCCACGGCCCGCTGAGCCCCGGGCAGATGGAGGAGGTCGCCGCGCTGCTCGCGTGAGCGTACGGGCGTGGCCGTGGGCGCGGCGTGGGCCCCGGCCCGGCTCGGGCGTCAGGCCATGCGGGCCACCGCCACGTACTCCCCGCTGTGTGCGCCCTCCTGGCCGGGCACCGGCTCGCCGAGCTCCGGGTGCCACTCCTCGGCGGCCACGATGCCGGGGGCGACCAGGTCGAACCCGTCGAAGAAACGGGCGAAGCGGTCGCGGTCGCGCATGTCCAGGGTGAGGCCGTTGGCCTTGTACATGTCGCGGACCTTCTGGGACGCCTCCTCGGGGTGGAAGTCCGGCGTGAGGTGCGAGATCACCAGGTGGCTTCCGGGTGCCAGCGCGGCCGTCAGCCGCTCCACCACCTCGTAGGCGCCCATCTCGTCGCTCAGGAAGTGCAGCAGTGCGTTCAGGGACAGGGCGACCGGCTGGTCGAAGTCCAGGATCTCGGCCGCCTCGGCCAGGATGCGGCCGGTCTCCCGGGCATCGGCCTGTACATAGCCGAGGGCTCCCTGTGGAGTCCCGTTCAGCAGGGCCTGGGCGTGGCTGAGGACGACGGGGTCGTTGTCGCAGTAGACGACCCGGGCCTCCGGAGTGATCGTCTGCGCCACCTGGTGGAGATTGGGCTCGGTGGGGATCCCGGTTCCGATGTCCAGGAACTGCCGGAGCCCCTGACCGGCCAGCCAGCGGGTGGCCCGGTGGGTGAACGCCCGGTTCATACGGGCCATGACGGGGATGACGGGCGCGAAGGCGGTCAGCCGCTTGCCCAGCTCCTCGTCCACCGGGTAGTTGTCCTTGCCGCCGAGGTACCAGTCGTACAGCCGCGCCGGGTGCGGCCTGCTGGTGTCGATGTCTACAGGGGCCATCGCCGTCCCGTTCTCCGAAGCGGGCAACTCCGGCCGCTGCGGACCGGTTGCCGAGTACCTGATCAACCTGGCAGCAGCATAAGCGAGTTGGTCCGCCCGTACGGAAGGGTTCCCGGACGGCGCCGACGTCGTGCCGAGGCGCCCGTCAGCCGATACGGGTCCCCGTCCCGGTGACCCTGATCCGGCGGTCGCCCGGCCTCAGTTCGACGGTGAGGGTGCCGGGGCGGCCCATGTCGGCGCCTTGGTGCAGGGTGAGGACCGTCTCGTGCGGGACGAGGCCCAGCTCGCGTGCGTACGCGCCGAAGGCGGCTGCCGCAGCGCCGGTGGCCGGGTCCTCGACGACGCCGCCGACCGGGAACGGGTCGCGGACGTGGAAGACCGTGGCGGACTCCCGCCACACCAGCTGGACGGTCGTCAGGTCGAGCCGGTGCATCAGCGCTTCCAGGCGGGCGAAGTCGTACGAGAGGTCGGCGAGACGTTCCCGGCTCGCGGCGCCCAGCACCAGGTGACGGGCGCCCGCGTAGGCGACGCGGGCCGGCAGGGCGGGGTCCAGGTCGGTGGCCGGCCAGCCCAGCGCCGCCAGGGCCTCCGTCAGGTCGTCGCCGGCGATGTCCTCGGTGTGCGGTTCGACGCTGGTGAGGGTGGCGCGAAGCTCGCCGCCCTCCCGGGTGACGGTGACCGGGACGGTGCCGGCGGGAGTGGAGAACACCAGGTCGCCCGGGCCGTCCCGCTCGGCGAGCGCGATGGCGGCGGCGACCGTGGCGTGGCCGCAGAAGGGGACTTCGGCCTTCGGGCTGAAGTAACGGACGGTGTGTCCGCCCCGGCCGTCCGGCGCGCTGAGGAACACCGACTCGCTGTAGCCCAGCTCCGCGGCGACGGCGAGCATCTCGTCGTCGCCGAGCCGGGACGCGTCCAGGACGACTCCCGCCGGGTTGCCTCCGTCGGGGTCGGCGGAGAAGGCGGTGTAGCGGAGGACCCCGGTGCCGGGAAGTGAACTCATGCCGCAGGTCAACCGAGAGGCGGCGCCGCGCATTCCCGGCGGTGTCCGTGAGGACTCCCGGGAGATCCACGGGACAGCCCCGAGGGTGGTCCGGGGGCGTCCGGCCACCCGGACCACCCTCGGGCCGCTCCCGCCCCCCGGCCGCGGCGACCCCTTCACCGTGGTCAGTGGCAGACCATCACCGGGACGGATCAGCCTCGGCCCACGTACGGCATGGCCGTCGCCAGCACCGTCGCGAACTGCACATTGGCCTCCAGGGGCAGCTCCGCCATGTGCAGGACCGTCCGGGCCACATCGTCCACCGCCATGACCGGCTCCGCGGCCACCTCGCCGTTGGCCTGGAGGACGCCCGTGCTCATCCGTTCCGTCATGTCGGTCGCCGCGTTGCCGACGTCGATCTGCCCGCAGGCGATCCGGTACGGCCGGCCGTCCAGCGACAGCGACTTGGTCAGGCCGGTCACGGCGTGCTTCGTCGCCGTGTAAGCGATCGAGTGCGGCCGTGGCGCGTGGGCCGAGACCGAGCCGTTGTTGATGATCCGGCCGCCCTGCGGATCCTGCTCCTTCATCAGGCGGTACGCCGCCTGCGCGCACAGGAACGTCCCTGTCAGGTTGACGTCCACCACCGCCCGCCAGTCCTCGTACGCGAGGTCCTGGACCGGCGTCGCACGCGGGCCGAACGTCCCGGCGTTGTTGAAGAGCAGGTCGAGCCGGCCGAAACGGTCCCGTACGGAGGTGAAGAGCGCGGCCACCCCCTCCGGGGTGCTCACATCGGTGGGCAGGGACACGGCGGCGCCGGGTCCGGCCGCGGCAGCCGTCTCCTCCAGCGCCTCGGCCCGCCGCCCCGCCAGGGCCACCGTCCAGCCCGCACCCGAGAGAGCGAGGGCGACCGCCCTCCCGATCCCCGATCCCGCACCTGTGACGACAGCGATTCTCTGCTCAGCGTTCATGGCCCGGCAGCGTACGGGAGGTTTCACGACGGCCGGCACCCGGTGCTCATCGCACCGCCATAAGGATGTTGTGTACCCGCCAACGGCCGGTCGTCGCCCGGCACTCCAATGCCTCTGACAACATCCGGCAGGGGAGGGGCACATGACACCCGCACAGATCGACAGGACGCCCGGCCACCACGGCCATTCCGCCGAGCTGCGCCGGGCCGCGCAGCGGTTCGGGGCCGGTGTGGGCCGCCGTCGGTTCCTCACCGTCACCGGCGCCGCCGCCGCGCTGGCGTTCACGGTCAACCTGCCCGGCGCGGGCACGGCGGCCGCCGCCGAGCTCGACGCCCGGAAGATCACCGAGGACCCCTTCACCCTCGGGGTGGCCTCCGGAGACCCGTTGCCCGACTCCGTGCTCCTGTGGACGAGACTCGCGCCCCGCCCTTACGAGGCCGACGGCGGGCTGCCCGCCGAGCGCGTCCAGGTCCGCTGGGAGATCGCCCGCGACGAACGCTTCCGCCGGATCGTCCGACGCGGCTCCACCACCGCGCACCCGGAGTTCGGGCACAGCGTCCATGTGGACGTCGACGGCCTCGACTCCGACCGGATCTTCCACTACCGCTTCCGCGCGGGCAACTGGGTCAGCCCGACCGGCCGCACCCGCACCGCGCCCGCCCGGGGCGCCCGCAACAGCTCCCTGACCCTGGCCGCCGTCTCCTGCCAGGCCTACCACGACGGCTACTTCACGGCCTATCAGCATCTCGCGGACGAGGACGTCGACGTGGTCTTCCACCTCGGCGACTACCTCTACGAGTACGCGGTCACCTCCGTCGGCGGCGCCCGCAAGTACACCGACCGCGTCCTGCCGGACCACTACAACCGGGAGACGCTCACGCTGGAGGACTACCGTATGCGGTACGGCCTCTACAAGTCCGACCCCGACCTGCGCGCCGCCCACGCCGCGCACCCCTTCGTCGTCACCTGGGACGACCACGAGACCGAGAACAACTACGCGGGCGACACCCCGGAGAACAGCGTCCCGCCGGAGGAGTTCCTGCTGCGCAGGGCCGCCGCCTACCGTGCGTACTGGGAGAACCAGCCGCTGCGCACCCCGCAGCGCCCCACCGGCCCCGACATGCGGCTCTACCGTCGGCTGCGCTTCGGCCGGCTCGCCCAGTTCGACATCCTCGACACCCGCCAGTACCGCAGCAACCAGGCCTACGGCGACGGCTGGAAGGTCCCCGGACCGGAGTCCGAGGACCCGTCACGCACCATGACGGGCGCCGCGCAGGAACGCTGGCTGCTCGACGGCTGGAAGACCTCGGACGCCCGGTGGAACATCGTGCCCCAGCAGGTCACCTTCGCCCAGCGGCGCAACGCCCCCACCGAGGCCTACACGCTCTCCATGGACTCGTGGGACGGCTACCCCGCCTCCCGGCAGCGGGTCATGGACGGCGCGGAGGCCGCAGGGATCGAGAACCTGATGGTCCTGACCGGCGACGTGCACGTCGGCTACGGCTTCGACCTCAAGAAGGACTTCGACGACCCGGCGTCCCGGACCGTCGGCACGGAGATCGTGGCCACCTCGATCGCCAGCGGGAAGGACGGCTCCGAGAAGCCGGCCAACTGGAACAACCTGACCCAGGCCAACCCCCACATGAAGTTCTACGACGGCCGCCGCGGCTACGCGCTCGTCACCCTCGGCACCGAGCAGGCGCGGGCCGACTTCCGCACGGTCTCGGCGGTCACCACGCCCGGCGCCCCCGTCACCACGGCCGCCTCGTTCGTGACCGAGGCCGGGAACCCGGGACTCACCCCCGCGTAACCCGGCCCCGCGCGGGATCAGCCGCGGTCGTCCGCCGGATAGCGGACGCCGACCCGGGCACGTACCGCGTCGAGCGTCCGCATCACGGCGAGCGAGCCCTCCAACGGCACCAGCGGGGACTCCTTCTCACCCGCCAGCAGCGCGCGCGTCACCTCGGCCGCCTCGTACTGCATGCCGGAAAGGCCCTGCGGCCCCGGCCCCGTCGAGATCTTCTCGGGCTCGTGGCCGGCCCGGTGCAGGAGGAAGTACTCGGGGTGGAAGAAGCCCTGAGGGAAGTCGATCCGCCCCGCCGTGCCGGTGACCGACGCGACGGTCGGCAGGTTCCCGACGATGGAGCAGCTCAGCAGTGCCGTGGCACCCGAATCCCAGCCCAGCAGCATCCCGGTGTTCAGGTCGACGCCCTCCGGGGACAGCAGCGCGTCCGCCTGCACCCGGTCCGGCTCGCCCAGGAGCAGCTGCGCGAACGACACCGGATACACCCCGAGGTCCAGCAGCGCGCCGCCGCCCAGCGCGGGATCGCGCAGCCGGTGCTCGGCCCCGAAGGTGCCCGCGAAGCCGAAGTCGGCCTGCACCGTGCGGATCTCGCCGATCGCGCCGTCCCGCACCAGCTCGGTCATCCGGCGGATGAGCGGATTGCAGTACGTCCACATGGCTTCCATCAGGAACAGCCCGCGCTCCCGGGCCAGATCCGCCAGCTCCCGGGCCTCACGCTCGTTGAGCGTGAACGGCTTCTCGCACAGCACGTGCTTGCCGGCCTCCAACGCGAGCCCGGCCGCCTCCCGGTGCGCCGAGTGCGGGGTGGCGACGTAGACGACATCGACGGAGTCGTCGGCGACGAGCTCCGCCCAGCTGCCGTACGCCCGCTCGATCCCGAACCGCTCGGCGAACGCCTCGGCGGAGGCCGTGGTCCGGGACGCGACCGCCACGACCTCGGCGCCTGAGTCCTTCATGGCCAGCAGATCGCCCGTGAACGTCGCGGCTATGCCGCCCGTCGCCAGTACACCCCAACGCACAGTCCCGCTCATGCCCGCCCGCCCTCACCCGAAAAAGGTATCGACCACTACGACTGACCTGAGAGCATAGATGCGGTTTCAACGAAGCGGAGACGAGGATGCCGGACAACGGCGCGAGCCGGGCCCAGCAAGAGCACGCACACATACCGACGCACAACAAGGGCGCACACAGCGCCCCGGCCACCGCCACCCCCACCGCAGTGGGTGCCCCGGCCGCCTCCACGACCACCACGCCGGGTGTCCCGGCCCCCTCCACGACCACCGCACGGCGGGCCGGACTCCTGGTCACCCTGGTGCTGGGCGGCCTCACCGCACTTCCGCCGCTCTCGATGGACATGTACCTCCCGGCACTTCCGGAGGTCACCGACGCGCTGCACGCACCGGCGTCCACGGTGCAGCTCACCCTGACCGCCTGCCTCACCGGCATGGCGCTCGGCCAGCTCGTCGTCGGACCCATGAGCGACCGCTGGGGACGGCGTACCCCCCTGCTCATCGGCATGGTCGTCTATGTGATCGCCACCGCGATCTGTGCCGTCGCCCCCACCGCGGAACTCCTCATCGGTTTCCGCCTCCTCCAGGGCCTGGCCGGCGCGGCCGGCATCGTGATCTCCCGGGCCGTCGTCCGTGACCTCTACGACGGCGACGAGATGGCCCGGTTCTTCTCCACCCTGATGCTGATCTCGGGAGTCGCACCCGTCATCGCGCCCGTGATCGGCGGTCAGGTGCTCCAGTTCACCGACTGGCGCGGCATCTTCGTCGTCCTCACCGTCGTCGGCGTGCTGCTCACCCTCGTCGTCTGGAAGTGGCTGCACGAGACACTCCCCGCGACGGAGCGGCACACCGGCGGTGTCGGTGACGCGCTGCGCACCATGCGCGGGCTGCTGTCCGACCGGGTGTTCACCGGTTACATGATCGCGGGCAGCCTCGCCTTCGCGGCGCTCTTCGCCTATGTGAGCGCGTCCCCGTTCGTCGTGCAGGAGATCTACGGGGCCTCCCCGCAGACCTTCAGCCTGCTCTTCGGCGTCAACTCCATCGGGCTGATCGCCGTCGGCCAGATCAACGGCAAGCTGCTCGTCGGCAGGGTCAGCCTGGACAAGGCGCTCGGCTTCGGCCTCGCCGTGATCTCCGTGGCCGCGATCGCCCTGCTGCTGATGACCTCCGGGGTCTTCGGCGAGGTCGGTCTGCTGCCCGTCGCCGTCGGACTGTTCGTGCTCATGTCCGCGATGGGCCTGGCGATGCCCAACACCAACACCCAGGCCCTGATGCGCACCAGGCACGCGGCCGGCTCGGCCTCCGCGCTGCTGGGGACGTCCCAGTTCCTGATCGGTGCCATCGCCTCACCGCTGGTAGGGATCGCCGGGGAGAAGACCGCCGTGCCGATGGCCGTGGTGCAGGTGGTCTGCGCACTGGCCGCGGTGGTGTGCTTCCTGGGGCTCTGCCGGCCGTGGCAGAACACGCGCGCATAGGTACAGCGGCAACGGACCTCGCCCACCGGCTGCGGGGGGGCGGGGCCCGCTGCGCCTACAATTCGGCGGTGAACGCCACCCTCCCCACCGCGGAAGCCCTGCGTGCGGCGCTGGCCGCCCTGCTCGACGGGCTGCCCCCGACCCAGGCCGCGCAGGCCGTCGACCGGCTGATCGCCAGCTACCGGGGGACCACCCCGACCGACGCCCCGATCCTGCGGGACCGCTCCGACGTCGCCGCGTACGCCGCGTACCGGATGCCCGCGACGTTCGAGGCCGTACGGTCCTGCCTCGCCGCACTCCGCGAGGCCGCGCCGGACTGGGTGCCCGCCACCCACACCGACATCGGGGGCGGCACCGGTGCGGCGAGCTGGGCGGTCGCCGGGGCCTGGGAGGACGGCCCCCGCACCACGGTCCTGGACTGGTCGGCTCCGGCCCTCGCCCTCGGCCGTGAACTGGCCGAGGCCTCCGGCATCCCCGCGCTGCGCGACGCGACCTGGGAGCGGGCGAGGATCGGCGCGTCCCCCGCTCCGGCGCCCACGGACCTGGTGACCGTCTCGTACGTACTCAAGGAGCTCACGGCCGAGGACCGGGCCGCGGTCGTGGAGACCGCCGCGACGGCCGCGCAGGCCGTCCTGATCGTGGAGCCCGGCACCCCCGACGGCTACGACCGTGTCATCGAGGCCCGGGAACGGCTGATCGCCGCCGGCCTGACCGTCGCCGCCCCCTGCCCGCACGACGACGCCTGCCCCATCGAGCGCGGCACGGACTGGTGCCACTTCTCGGCACGGGTCAGCCGCTCGTCCCTGCACCGCCAGGTCAAGGGCGGCTCGCTCAGCCACGAGGACGAGAAGTTCAGCTACGTCGTGGCGACCCGCTTTCCCACCGAACCGGTACGTGAACGGGTCATCCGGAGGCCGCAGATCCGCAAGGGCCAGGTCCTGCTGGAGCTGTGCACCCGGGACGAGGCCCTGCGGCGCGCCACGGTCACCAAGCGGCACGGCGAGCTCTACCGTGCCGCCCGGGACACCGACTGGGGCGACGCCTGGCCGCCGGCGGGAACGGACTAGGCCCGCAGCTCCTGGGTGCAGCACTTCACGCTGCCGCCCCCCTTGAGCAGCTCGCCCAGGTCCATCGGGACCGGTTCGAAGCCCCGGTCGCGCAGCGGGTCGAAGAGCCCCGTGGCGGCCTGTGGGAGCACCACGTGGCGCCCGTCGCTGACCGCGTTGAGGCCCAGCGAGGCGGCGTCCGCCTCCTGGGCCAGCAGCGCGTCGGGGAAGAGCCGGGCCAGCACGGACCGGCTGCCCGGGGAGAACGCCCCGGGGTAGTACATGATCTCGTCGGCCGCCTCGTCCAGGACGCACAGCGCCGTGTCCAGGTGGTAGTAGCGCGGGTCCACCAGGTCGAGGCCGATCACCGGGCGTCCGAAGAACTCCTGGGCCTCGTCGTGCGAGAGCGGACTGGACCGGAAGCCCCGCCCGGCCAGCAGGTACGAGGCGGTCACGGCGAAGTCGCCCTCACCCTCGTTGACGTGGTCCGGTTCACGGATCTCGGTGAAACCGTTGGCGCGGAACCACTCCCGGTGCGCCTCGGCCTCCGCGTACCGCTCCCGGTAGGCGAACAGGGCGCCGAGCACCCGGCCGTCGATCACGGTGGCCCCGTTGGCGGCGAACACCATGTCGGGCAGGTCGGGGCGGGGGGTCAGGAGCTCCACCGTGTGGCCGAGGGACCGGTAGCGGTCGCGCAGGTCCTCCCACTGGGTGGTGGCCAGGGGCAGGTCGACGGGTTTCGACGGGTCCATCCACGGGTTGATGGAGTACGTGACCTGGAAGTGGGCCGGGGCGCACATCAGGTAGCGACGAGGGGTGGCGTCACGGGGCAATGCAGGCTCCTCACGCACGGCGGCCGCGGCCGCGGAACGGTGGGATACGCGCGGGGTGGGCGCGTAGCTCATGGTGCGCCGCGCCGGGGCCGTTGCGCTGTGATCCGTTCGGGTGGTTTCTCACGGGGTGGCGGAGAGCGGCGGCGGCGAGGGCACGAAGGGCAGACAAGACGATACGTATCGGATCGCGGGCTCTACGATGGCTGGATGTCAGCTCACAGGACCCCCGACTCCAGCCGCCGCAGCGACCGCTCCCGCCGCGCGATCCACGACGCCGCACTCGCACTCGTCGGTGAGGTGGGTTACACGAAGACGACGATCGAGGGTATCGCCGCCCGGGCCGGGGTCGGCAAGCAGACGATCTACCGCTGGTGGCCGTCGAAGGCCGCCGTGCTCATGGAGGCGTTCCTCGACGCGATCGACCGGCAGGCTGCAGAAGCGGAGGCCGTGGAAGGCGGTGCGTACGAGATCCCCGACACCGGGGACCTGGCTGCCGACCTCAAGATGGTCCTGCGGGCCACGGTCGACGGACTGAACGACCCCGTGACCGCCGAGCCCACCAGGGCCCTGACCGCCGAGGGGATCATCGATCCGGTGCTCGGGGCCCAGTGCGTGGAGAAGCTGCTCGAACCGCAGCTCCAGTTGTACGTCACACGCCTGCGCGCCGCCCAGGAGGCCGGTGAGGTGCGCGCGGACGTCGATCCGCGCACCGCGCTGGAGCTCCTGGTCGCCCCGCTCACCTACCGCTGGCTGCTGCGCACACTGCCGCTCACCCACGCGTACGCGGACGAGATCGTCGACCTCACACTGCGAGGGCTCACGGTCCGCCCGGGAGAAGGAGAGGGAGGGGCGATGTCGTGACATTCCGCATGTGTGTGGAGGGCTTCGCGCGACGACCCGAGCACCCCGCTTGGGAACTCTGGCCACCCGAGGAGCAGGATGGTGCGACCATGGAGAGGTAACCGCTGAGGTGAGGGGATAGATGGGCGCCGATTCCGGCCGCTATCGCGGCACAGAGGGCAGGATTTCCCAGTGGCTGCGCAGGCGGCCGAAACCGCAGCCGGAAGCGGACGACGCGGCCCGGCTGGGGCTGCTCCTGGCTGTCGCCGAGGCAGGAATGCCCATCTCGCCGGCGGCGCACCCGTCCGGCTACCGGTGTTCGTGCGAACGCATCGGCTGTCCGACCCCCGCGCGGCACCCCCTCTCGTTCGCCTGGCAGACGCAGTCCACGACGGACCGCGCACAGATCGAGCGGTGGGCGGAGAATCAGCCGCTGGCCAACTTCATCACCGCGACGGGCATGATCCACGACGTCCTCGACGTCCCCCTCACCGCGGGTCTCGCCGCCCTGGAGCGCCTCGTCGCGGCGGGCGTCGACGTCGGCCCCGTGGCCCAGTCCGGCAGCGACCGGATGCTGTTCTTCACCGCCACGCGCGGCACCCCCGACGACGAGGACGAGTGGTGGCCCTGCGAGCTGGACTGCCACCCCGAGACCATGGACGAGCACCCCGGGCTCCGCTGGCACTGCCGCGGCAGCTATGTGCTCCTGCCGCCCGCACGGCTCCCCGGTGAGCTGGACGTGCACTGGATCCGCGGCCCGGAGAACCCGCTGCCCGACCCTCTGACCCTGCTCGAGACACTCACCGACGCCTGCGCCCAGTACGCGGACACGGCGGACGCGAGCGACCTCGACCACGATGCGGTGGCCTGGCCGCTCAGCCGCTGAGAGCGACCACGGCCCGGTGGCCCTGCCGTCCCCGGGCGGCCCGCCGGGCCGCGCTGTCCGCCGGCGGCGGTCAGGACCCCTCAGCCGCCACCAGACCGGGCAGCCGGTTCAGCACACGTGCCTTGCCGCCCGCGCCCTTCTCGGGCACGTGGACCAGCTGGCTGGATACCCGTTCCTTCGTGAGGGTGCTCTTCACCTCGCCGGTCAGCAGTGCCCGCACGTCCGCCGTGACTGTCGGCCGAAGCCCCTGCGCCGCCGTCTGCCGCTCGAAGTGCTTGCTGCTGAAGAAGACCAGCGCTCCGCCGTCCTCCGTCGCCAGACCCAGCGGGGCGAACGTCCCGGAATCCAGCGCCTGGTCGACGTACTGGTAGGAGAAGCCCGCCCTGCGGGTGTTCTTCCGTGCCTCCCGCCAGCCCGAGGTCATCGAGCCCGGAGCGAACACATCCGGTGCGCCGTCCCTGAGGTAGTCCGTGTACGAGGTGCTCAGCTCCGCCGGCGGGGTGGCCAGCGTGGCGTCCGTGTCCCCGGAGGGCACGGGCCGGGCCCAGCCCTCGGCGTCCTTGCGGAACTCCGGGATGTCGGACGGTGAGGCGACCGCCAGGTAGGAGGCCTTCCACGGCGCGTCCGGCCCGGTGCGTATGAACCCCAGCAGCCAGCGGGTGTCCAGCTTCCCGCCGTCCTGGTCGCGGTTGGAGTCGGTGTCCGCGACGAACCAGCGCGGCCACCCCGCCTTCTTGGGGATGGCGTACGAGGCGTCCGTCAGCTCCAGCGGCGTGTGCTGGGCGTTGCCCTCCGGGCTGTTCTTCCGCCGCGCGGCCAACCCGGCCTGGTTGATCGCGCCGAGCGAACCGGTCACCTGGCCCTCGACGAGCGCCGGTTCGTACGTCTTGTCCGCCTTGTTGTACGCGACGGTGAAGTCCTCCAGGGCCTTCGCGGCCTCCGACTCCGTCGCCGCCGGCACTACTTCCCGTTCACCGTGCACCGTTACGCAGCCGCTCGCCGTCACGCTCAGCACCGTCGCCGTCGCGAGCCCCGCCGTCAGTCGCCCCAGCCTTGTCATCCGTTGCCTTCTGCGCCTTCTGATCCGTCGTCCGCACTGACCGCCTGAACCCTACCGGGGTGAGGAGCGGGGTGAGCGTGGGGAGGAGATACAGCGCCCACACCGTGACCCTCGGCGGCGTGTACAGGCGCGCGCGGTGCTTGAATGCGCATGTGAACGACTTCGACGTACCCGAAGGCATCGACGTACTGCGCGTGTTCTGCGGCCCGGACGGCCGCCATGGCAATCCGCTCGGCGTCGTGCGCGACGGGCGCAGGTATCCCGGCAACGAGTCCCGGCAGGTGCTCGCACGGAAACTCGGCTTCAGCGAGACGGTGTTCGTGGACGACCCGGAGCGCGGCACCGTCGACATCCGCACGCCCGGGCTGCGGCTGCCGTTCGCGGGGCATCCGCTCGTCGGCGCGGCCTGGCTGCTCGACCTGGAGATCCTGGAGCTGCCCATCGGGGACGTGTCGGCCCGCCAGGACGGTGAGTTCACCTGGATCACGGCACGCCCGGAATGGGCGCCGCCCAGGACCCTCGAGCGCTACGCGTCGGTCGCGGAGGTGGAGGCGCTGACGGAGCCGCCGCCCGGCGAGGGCCGGCTGTACGTCTGGGCCTGGCAGGACGAGGCCGCCGGCCGCGTGCGGGCCCGGGCCTTTCCCCGGCGCGACGACGGGGTGGAGGAGGACGAGGCGACCGGTGCGGCGGCCATGCTGCTGAGTGCCGAACTCGGCAGGGCCCTCAACATCACCCAGGGACGCGGCTCCCAGATCCTCACCGCGCCCGCTCCGGACGGCACCATGGAGATCGGGGGCCGCGTCCTCCTGGCGGGCACCTCGTGATCACGCGCTGAGCGGGAAGACCTCACCGAGCTCGCGGAAGACGGCGGTGTTCAGCGCGAAGGCGCGCTTGCACTCGTCGATGACGCGCTGCTTCTCCAGGTCGTCGGCGTCCACCGCGTCCAGCAGCTCGCGGTACTCCCGCTTGAAGGCGGCCGGGTTGGATATCTCCTCGAACACGTAGAACCGCACCCCGTCGCCCTTGCGCTCGAAACCCCAGGTCTTCTCCGCGGTACCGCGGATGATCTGGCCGCCCGAGAGGTCGCCGAGGTAACGGGTGTAGTGGTGCGCTATGTATCCGGCGGGCCACTCCCGGGCGCACTCGGCGACCCGCGCGGCGTACGCGGCGGTGGCGGGCAGCGGGACCAGCCCGTCGCGCCAGCCCTCGCCCCGCAGATGGGCGAGGTCGCGCTCCAGCTCGGCCGTGCGCATCAGCTCCGGCCGGATGAAGGGTCCGGCGACCGGGTCCTCGCGCAGGGCCTGCGCGCCGTCCTCCAGCGCCCGGTAGACGAACCACAGCTGCTCGGTGTAGCGCGCGTACGCGTCCACGCCGAGCCGCCCGCCCAGCATGTCGCTCATGAAGGTCGAGGACTCGGCCTCCGTGTGCTGCTCGTGCGAAGCGGTGCGGATGAGGGTCGAGAAGGGCGTGGCGGTCGAGTCCAAGGCGGGCCTCCGGGGGCCAGGGGGGACGGGAAGTCCGGACAAGGTCGTGCATATCGGTGCCATTCGTGCGCATGGCTACGCACCGATAAGCCGATCCTCCTGCTTAGGCTTACCTAAGTCAACCGCTTACCGACCGCCTGTCGGTAAAACCGGTGCCCTACGGGAGCGTCAGGATGTCCGCCCCCGTCTCGGTCACCACCAGTGTGTGCTCGAACTGCGCGGTCCGCTTCCGGTCCTTCGTCACCACGGTCCAGCCGTCGTCCCACGTGTCGTAGTCATGGGTGCCGAGCGTCAGCATCGGCTCGATGGTGAACGTCATCCCGGGCTGCATCACGGTCGTCGCGTGCGGGCTGTCGTAGTGCGGGATGATCAGGCCGGAGTGGAACGAGCTGTTGATCCCGTGCCCGGTGAAGTCCCGCACCACCCCGTAGCCGAACCGTTTCGCGTAGGACTCGATGACACGGCCGATCACATTGATCTGCCGTCCCGGCCGCACCGCCTTGATGGCACGGTTCAGCGCCTCCCTGGTGCGCTCCACGAGGAGCCGGGACTCCTCGTCGACGTCACCGCAGAGATAGGTGGCGTTGTTGTCCCCGTGCACACCGTCGATGTACGCGGTGACATCGAGGTTCACGATGTCACCGTCCCGCAGCACGGTGGAGTCGGGGATGCCGTGGCAGATGACCTCGTTGAGCGAGGTGCACAGCGACTTCGGGAAGCCCCGGTAGCCGAGGGTCGACGGGTACGCCCCGTGGTCCACCATGAACTCATGGGCGACCCGGTCGAGTTCGTCGGTGGTGACCCCCGGTGCGATGTGCTTGGCGGCCTCCTCCATCGCCTGCGCCGCGATGCGGCCCGCGATCCGCATGCGCTCCACGGTGTCGGAATCCTGGATCTCCGGCCCGGTGTACGGCGTGGGGGCGGGCTTGCCCACGTACTCGGGGCGCCGGATCTTTCCGGGTACGGAACGGACGGGAGTGATCTCCCCTGGTGCGAGGAGCGACTGGCCAGACATGTCAGGGAGTCTAACCAGCGTGCCCGGGGCACCATGGCAACGAGGAAAGGATCCGTGATGGCCCTGTTCAAGAAGCGCACGGTGGGTAAACCGGGCGAGTGGTACTACTGCCTGGAACACAAGAAGGTCGAGGAGGGCCCCGAGTGCCCCGGGAAGGACCGCTTCGGCCCGTACACCACCCCGGGGGAGGCGCAGCGCGCGATGGACACGGCGCGCGAGCGGAACCTCGAGTGGGAGAACGACCCGAAGTGGCACGACCGCTCGGACCGGCCGACGGACCAGACGCCGGACTGAGGGCTGACCAGGCAGGGGCGACGGGACAGCCCTCAGGCCGCCGGAGCTTCCGGGCCGACGCCCACGGCTCGCCGTCGTGCGGCGTCCTCGTCCGTCCCGGAGTCGTACGTGAGGAGCTTCGGCAGCGCCGCGGCCAGCAGCGCGACCGAAGCGACACACGCCACCCCGCCCGTCCAGATCGCGGTCCGGGTCCCGGTCCAGCCCGCCATCGCGCCCGCTCTGACCTGGCCGAGCTGAGGGCCGACGCTGTACGAGAGGACCTCGATCCCCGCCAGCCTGCCCCGCAACTCGTCGGGGATCGTCTGGTTCCAGATCGTGGAGCGCCCGAGCCCGCTCAGCATGTCGCCCGCGCCGGCGACCCCCAGGCAGCAGAGCACCAGCCAGATGTTTCCGAACCAGCCGGCCGCCGCGATCGCCAGGCCCCACACCGCCGCGCCGACGACGACGAACAGTCCGTGCCGGCGCACCCGTGAGGTCCAGCCGCTGGTCAGCCCGAGCGCCAACGAGCCCACCGATCCCGCGGCGTACATCAGGCCGAGCGACCACTCCGCGTCGAGTTCGTCCGCCAGGAACGGGAAGATCGTGTTCGGAAAGGCGAAGAGCATCGCCGCCAGGTCGATCGCGTACGTCCCCAGCAGGACGGGCCGGCTCCAGGCGTACCGCGCGCCCTCCGCGATCCCGCGCAGTGACGGCTTCTCGGCGTCATGGGCGGGCGGCGCCGATGACAGCTTCAGGCACAGCAGTACCGAGACGGCGAACGTGACGACGGTGACGCCGTACGCGGTGGCGTGGCCCGCGTAGGCCACCACGACGCCCGCCAGCGAGGGACCCGCGATCGCGCCGACCTGCCAGCGCAGCGAGTTCAGCGCGGCGGCCGCGGTCTGCTGGGCGTGCGGCACGATCCGGGCCATCAGCGAGTCCAGCGCGGGCCGCTGGAGCCCGGCCAGTGCGGAGACCCCGCCGGCCACCAGGTACAGCGGCCAGAGCGCGGGCTCGGGCGCGAGGGCGTTCACCAGCAGCACGACGGCCAGCAGTCCGAGCCCGGCCTCCGTCCCCAGGATGACCTTGCGACGGTCGGCCGAGTCGGCCAGCGCCCCTCCGTACAGTCCGAAGACCACCAGAGGCACCAGTTCCACCGCCCCCATGGCCCCGACCGCGAGCGGCGACCCCGTGAGGTCCTTGATCTGCAGCGGCAGGGCGATCAGAGCCATGAAACTGCCGAAGTAGGTGATCAGCCCCTGGATCCACAGCAGCCGGAAGTCGGCGGAGGCACGCCAGGGCGTGAGATCGGGCAGCAGACGAGAGGTCACCGGGGCATGCTCTGCGGCCCCCGGCCCTCCCGGCAACCGATTTCTCCCGGCCGCCGGACGGGGCCCGTCACCAGCGGGCCGGGGGCGGGGCCGTCAGCAGGTCGGCCAGCCGGGAGAGACGGTCACGGAACGTGCGGCGGCCCCGGGGGGACGGGGCGCCGTTCTCTCCCGCCGCCGCGCTGACCAGGTGCTGGACCGTGTCCAGGTCGACCTCGGCATCGCCGGAGACCGTGAGCGCCTCGTGCGCCAGGCCCCGCACCTCCGGGTCGCCGCCGTCCAGCGCGAGCACCGTCGCCCCCGCGCGGCGTGCGTCGTGCACCCGCTCCAGCAGCCCGCCACCGGGCCGCTCGGGCGCCACCACCAGCAGTGTCTCGCCGCGCCCGGCCGCCTCGATCCGGCCCAGGCCGACGGCCAGCTGCGCCGGGTCGTCCGGCTCCACCCGGTGGCGTACGAGCGTGGGACGCAGCTGCGGCAGACCCGACCAGGTGGACTCGTCCGACAGGTGTGCGGCCAGGTGCCACGGCTCGTAGACCTCGGTCCCCACCAGCAGCAGCCCGCCGCCCCGCGGGACGACGGACGACCGCAGGGTCCGGGCGAACCCCCGGGCCGCCGCGGGCCACTGCGTCCCCGCGAGCACCTCACGCAGCAGGGCGACACGTACGGCATCCATGGCCACGCATCCTGTCCGCCGGCCCGGCCCCATGACTGCCCGATCGCGGTAACTCACCCGAACGGGAGCCTTCCGCCCCCGGTCCGTGACGCGCGTCGCAGAGCGGACGAGGCGCGGGTCCGCCCTCTCTACCTGGCAGTAGGGTCGGCGCCATGACTACGAATGACAGTGGAAGCGCCGCCAAGCCCCCCGCCAAGGACCCCTGGGACCTCCCCGACGTGTCCGGTCTGACCGTGGGCGTACTCGGCGGAACAGGCCCCCAGGGCCGCGGCCTCGCCTACCGCTTCGCCCGCGCCGGTCAGAAGGTCGTCATCGGCTCGCGCGCCGCCGACCGCGCCGAGGCCGCCGCCGCCGAGCTGGGCCACGGCGTCGAGGGCGCGGACAACGCGGAGTGTGCGCGCCGCAGCGACGTCGTGATCGTCGCCGTGCCGTGGGACGGCCACGCCAAGACGCTCCGGTCCCTGCGCGAGGAGCTCGCCGGGAAACTCGTCATCGACTGCGTCAACCCGCTCGGCTTCGACAAGAAGGGCGCCTACGCCCTGAAGCCCGAGGAGGGCAGCGCCGCCGAGCAGGCCGCCGCCCTGCTGCCCGACTCCCGGGTCACCGCCGCCTTCCACCACCTGTCGGCGGTACTCCTCCAGGACGAGACGGTCGAGGAGATCGACACCGATGTGCTGGTGCTGGGCGAGGCCCGCGCCGACACCGACACCGTGCAGGCACTCGCGAGCCGGATCGCCGGCATGCGCGGCATCTTCGCCGGCCGGCTGCGCAACGCGCACCAGGTCGAGTCACTGGTGGCGAACCTGATCTCCGTCAACCGCCGCTACAAGGCACACGCGGGGCTGCGCACCACCGACGTGTGAGCCCCTGACCGGAGCCGAATCGGGCATGAGGGACACTGGACGGGACCGCGCACCATCCCCCGGACAGGAGCACCAGCCCTCATGCCCCGCCTCGCTCTCTACGCCAGCATCGTCTGCGCCCTCGCCGTCGTCGCGGCCGTGGTGTCCTTCGTCCAGGGCAGCATCCTGCTGGGTGTCGTCTGGGTGCTGCTGGCCGGCCTCTCCTCGAACATGGCGTGGTTCTACCTGCGCAAGCACAAGACGGAGTCCCGCGCCGAGGCCGCCTGAGGGGCTGCCCGCCCTCCCTGGCGGGCGCACGACGAAAGCTGCCTCCCCGAGGTCTCGGCCTCGCTCGACGGGACAGCGCTCAGCGGATCACCGCGCAGCCCGGGTCCTGGTCGCCGAACCACTCCTGCCAGAAGCGGTAGGTGTCGAGCCCGCAGTACGTCTCGACCTCGCTGACGCCCAGCCCGCGCAGCAGCGCGTCCACCGCGTCGAAGAAGACCCCGTTGACCTCGGGGATCCACAGGAGCGCGAAGACCGCGATCAGCCCGAAGGGCGCGAACGGCTCCACCTGACGCCGGACCTTGTACGACAGCCACGGCTCGATCACGCCGTAGCCGTCGAGCCCCGGGACCGGCAGGAAGTTCAGGATCGCCGCAGTCACCTGCAGCAGCGCCAGGAACGCCAGCGCGAGCCGGAAGGGCAGCGGGACGCCGTCCAGGGCGCCCAGCCAGAACGGCGCCGTGCAGACGACGGCGAACAGCACGTTCGTCAGGGGGCCGGCCGCAGAGATCAGGCTGTGCTTCCATCGCCCGCTGATCCGGCCCCGCTCGATGTAGACCGCCCCGCCCGGCAGACCGATGCCGCCCATGATCACGAACAGCACGGGCAGCACGATGCTCAGCAGGGCATGGGTGTACTTGAGCGGATTGAGCGTCAGATAGCCCTTCGCCCCGATCGAGATGTCGCCGCTGTGCAGCGCGGTGCGCGCGTGCGCGTACTCATGGAGGCAGAGCGAGACGATCCAGGCCGCGGTGACGAAGAGGAAGACCGCGAAGCCGGTCTGCTCCGCGAAGCCCGTCCACACCGCCCAGCCCGAGACGGCCATGACGGCGGCGATCGCGAGGAAGATCGGGCTGACCCGCCGGTCGCTGGGGCGGCGGAACGCGGTGGTCATCGACGGCACTCCTGAGGGCTTGACGACGGCTGGAGCCCCCGACAGTACGGGTGACACGGTGAGAACGTCCCACCGCCGGGTGGCAGTTCCCCGGAAGACGGAGCCGTCACGGAGAATGGGCGCGTGTACTACGGCATCCTCGGTACCACCCGCGTCCTGCGCGCCGACGGCACGCCCGTCGCCCTCGGCGGGGCGCGGCTGCGCGCCCTGCTCACCGTGCTCGCCCTGAGCCCGGGGCGTACGGTCCCGGCCGGGGTGCTCGTCGACGAGGTGTGGGACGGCGACCCGCCCGCCGATGCCCCGGGCGCTCTCCAGGCCCTCGTGGGCCGGCTCCGGCGCGCGCTGGGCCGGGACGCGATCGCATCGGCGGCGAACGGCTACCGTCTCACCGCCGACCCGGACGCCGTGGACCTGCACCGCTTCGAGCGGCTCGCCGGGGAGGGCGCCCGGGCGCTGCGGGAGGGCGACGCGGCGAAGGCCGCCATGCTCATCGAGGACGCGCTCGCCCTGTGGCGCGGTCCCGCCCTCGCCGATCTGCCGGACCGCGCCGTGGCGGCCGCCCGCTGGGA
Organism: Streptomyces sp. NPDC005791; assembly: GCF_042871485.1. Taxonomy (NCBI): domain Bacteria; kingdom Bacillati; phylum Actinomycetota; class Actinomycetes; order Kitasatosporales; family Streptomycetaceae; genus Streptomyces; species Streptomyces sp. NPDC005791. The sequence continues at coordinate 41,267 of NZ_JBIAIP010000012.1, read as the reverse complement.
GGCCAGGCGCCTGGACGCCCACCGGACCCTGATCGAGGCCGTACTCGCGCAGGGCCGTGCCGACGAGGCCCTGCCCGCACTGGCCGGGCTCTGCACCGACCACCCGCTCGACGAACCCTTGCAGGCCCTCCGGATCAGGGCGCTCCGCGACGCCGGCCGCACCGCGCAGGCACTCGCGGCGTACGACGAGGTGCGCGTCCTGCTCGCCGACCGGCTCGGCACCGGCCCGGGCCCCGCACTGCGCACCCTGTACGAGGGGCTGCTGCACCAGGACCCGCCCGCCCCGGCGCCCGCACCGCCGTCCGCGCGGCCGGGCAATCTGCGGGCCAGGCTCACGAGCTTCGTAGGCCGTGAGGCGGACATGGCGGCCCTGCGCGAGGACCTGGGCCGGGCACGGCTGGTCACTCTCCTGGGCCCCGGCGGCGCGGGAAAGACGAGGCTGTCCCAGGAGGCCGCGGAGACGGTCGCCACCTCCTGGCCCGACGGCGTATGGCTGGTGGAACTCGCCCCGGTCGACGACCCGGAGGCGGTCCCCGAGGCCGCGCTCAGCGCGCTCGGCGCCCGCGAGACCGTGCTGCGGGGGGCCGGAGCCGAAAGCCTCCGGGCCGTCGAACGGAGCTCCGGGACCGGGGCGGGGAGTGCGACGGCCCACCTCACCGAGCACTGCTCCCGGCGGACGATGCTCCTGCTGCTCGACAACTGCGAGCATGTGATCGGCGCGGCGGCCCGGCTCGCCGATCACCTCCTCGCCCGCTGCCCCGGCCTCACCGTCCTGGCGACGAGCCGCGAGCCCCTCGGTGTCCCCGGTGAACTGGTGCGCCCCGTAGGTCCGTTGCCCGACCCCATGGCCCTGCGCCTGCTCGCCGACCGAGGTGCCGCCGCCCGGCCCGGCTTCCGGCCCGACGCCGACCCGGAGACGGCGGCGGCCTGCGCGGAGATCTGCCACCGCCTCGACGGGCTCCCGCTCGCCGTCGAACTGGCCGCCGCCCGGCTGCGGATGCTCGGCCCGCGCCAGATCGCCGACCGTCTCGACGACCGCTTCCGCCTCCTGACCACCGGCAGCCGCACCGTACTGCCGCGCCAGCAGACCCTGCGCGCGGTCGTCGACTGGTCGTGGGACCTCCTCGACGACCGCGAACGCGCCGTGCTGCGACGGCTGTCCGTGTTCGCCGGGGGCTGTGACATCACCGCGGCGGAGGAGGTCTGCTCCCTGCCGGGTGCGCCGTCCGGCGACCCCCGCGACGTGGCGGTCGTCCTCGGCTCGCTCGTGGACAAGTCCTTGGTCGTGGCAGCGCCCGGCGACGGCGGCGACATGCGCTACCGGCTTCTGGAGACCGTCGCCGAATACGCCGCGGAACACCTCGACGCGTCGGGGGAGCGGGCCGTCGCCGAACGCCACCACCTCGTCCACTACAGGGAGCTCGCCCGCGCGACCGACCCCGAACTCCGCGGCGCGGGACAGCACGCCGCCCTCGCCCGGTTCCGGCGCGAGTACGAGAACCTGCGTGCCGCGCTGCGGCGCGCGGTCACCTCGCGGGACGAGCACGAAGCGCTCTGCCTCGTGCACTCCCTCTTCTGGTACTGGCAGATGCGCGATCTGCGGAGCGAGGCGCGCCTCTGGGCCGGGGCGGTCGCGGCGCTCGGTCCGAATCCGTTCGCCGAGGACGTGGAGCCCGCACCCTCGCTGCTCGAACGCTGCACCGACCGTCCGCCACCCATGGATGCGGAGCAGCTCCAGGAGGCGCGGCGCGGGGTACGCCTGGTCCAGATGGCGAGCATGGACCACGGAGCGAATGAGTGGGTCACCGAGGCCGGGAGGGAGCGGCTGAGGACGATCGCACGCACCTACCGTCCCGGGCAGCCGCAGACCTGCCGCATGCCGGGCTCTCTGTGGCTGTTCGCCGTCCTCTTCACCGGAGACCTCCAGCAGTTCCGTGACCTGCTGGACGGTACCGTGCGCACGTGCCGGGAGCTCGGTTACGAGTGGGAGCTCGCCACCGCCCTCCAGATGCGGGCCAACGCGCTGGCCAACCGCCCCGACTGGGTGGGCGAGGCCGTGCGGGACGCCGACGAGAGCCTGGACATCTTCGTACGCCTCGGCGACGCGTGGGGTGCCGCCGAGGCACTCGCCTCCAGGGGCGAGGCGAACGAGCGGAAGGGTGACAGCGTGGCCGCCGCCGAGGACTACCGGGCGGGTGTCGCCTACGCCGAACAGCTCGGGGCCCATGCCCAGGTGGCGGTGCTGCGTGCCAGATACGCCTCCGCGCTCTGCGAAACGGACCGCGGCGAGGAGGGGGAGCGCATCCTGCGGGACGTGCTCGCCGACGGCCGGGGGGCCGGCCTGGAGGCCAGGCCCGCCGCCCGGCTCTGGCTGGCCCTGTGGCTGGGGGCGACCGGACGCGTCGCCGAGGCGCGTGAGCAGCTCAACGTACTGCTGGAGGTGTTCGCGGCCGAAACGGTCGCGCTCTTCGAGGGGTTCGTCACGGGTGTCCTGGCCTGGCTGGACAACCTGGAGGGGCTCTACGGGAGTGCCCTGCCCCGGGCCGTCCGGGCACTGGAGCGGTCCAGGGACCCCATGGCGGAGCTGGTGGCGCCCCAGATGACCGCCGTCCACCTGGTCATAGTCGCCTGGGCGCTGGCCGGGCCGGGTGGCGGGCGGCGGGGTGCGGACGCCGCCCGGCTGCTCGGTCTGCACGCGGCGCTGCTGCCGCAGGGGTATGTGCGCACGGCGATGGAGCGCCGGAACCTGGCCTCGGCGGAGGAGACCGTCCGCGCCTGTCTGGCGGACGACGGGGCGTACGAGGCCGCCTACGCCGAGGGCGGTGGCCTCGCACTGGAGGAGGCCACCGCCCTGGTGCACGCGTACCTGGACGCGTAGCGGTCAGGTCTTCCTGCGGAACTTGGACACCGCGAGCGGGGCCATCACCGCGGTGATGACCACGGTCCAGCCGAGTGTCAACCAGACCGAGTGGCCGAGCGGGCCGTCCATCATCAGGCCCCGGGCCGCGTCGGCCAGGTTGGACAGCGGGTTGTAGTCGGTGAACGTCTGCAGCCAGCCGGGCATCGTCTGCGTCGGGGCGAAGATGGAGGAACCGAACTGGAGCGGCATCATCACGATCATCCCCATCCCCTGAACCGCCTGGGGCGTCTTCAGACTCAGTCCGAGCAAGATGAAGATCCACATGATGGCGGCGCCGAACGCGGCCGCCAGCCCGATCGCCCCGATCAGCCCGAGCACGGACCCCTTGAGCTGCATGCCGAGCGCGAAGCCCATGGCGAGCAGGATCAGCGTCGCCACCAGCATCCGTCCGAGCTCGACCACGATCTTGGCGATGAGCACCGAGGAACGGGCGATCGGCATGGTGCGGAACCGGTCCATGACCCCCTTGCGGAAGTCGTCGTTGACGCCGGCGCCGACCGCCATGGCGATGTTCATGCCCATCATCGCCATCAGGCCGGGGATCAGATAGTTGAGGTACTCCTGCCGGCCGCCTCCCATACTGCTGCCGACCGAGCCGCCGAAGACGTACACGAACAGCAGCACGAAGATCACCGGCATCAGGAGCGCGTCGAACATCGACTCCGGATCCTTCTTGATCTGCAGCAGGTTGCGCCGCACCAGCGCTCCGATGTGGCGCAGGTTGTTCCGCAGCCCGATCCGGCCCTCGTCGTGGAGCCCCGTGGCCGGGGCGGCCGAGGCCGCGTCGGCCGGGGTGGGCGTCAGAGTCGTCGTGCTCATGCCGCGACCTCCTGCGGGATCGTGTCGGTGGGGGTGGCCTTGTCGCCGGTGATGGCCAGGAACACCTCGTCCAGGCTGGGCAACGCGGTGGCCACATGGGCCAGCGGGAAGCCCCGGGTACCGAGCAGTCCGATGACGGCGGTCAGCTGCTCGTCGCTGAGGATCGGTACGTACAGCAGGCCCTCGTCGGGGACGGCCTGTGCGCCTGCGACCCCGTCGAGGCCCGCCTCCCTGAGCGCCTGCGCCATGTCGGCGAGCTGCGCCGGGTCCGAGGGCCGGATCTGCAGGGTGCGGCCGCCGACCTTGGCCTTCAGCTCGTCGACACCACCCCGGGCGATGATCTGCCCCCGGTCGATGACGGTGAGCTCACTCGCGAGCTGTTCGGCCTCTTCCATGTACTGCGTGGTGAGCAGCACGGTCGCCCCCTCCGCGACCATCCGCCGCACCTCGTCCCAGACCTCGTTCCGCGTACGGGGATCGAGCCCCGTCGTCGGCTCGTCCAGGTACAGGACGGCCGGACTGCCGATCATGGACGCGGCCAGGTCGAGCCGGCGGCGCATGCCGCCGGAGTACTCCATCGCGGCCCTCCTGGCGGCCTCGGTGAGCGAGAAGCGCTCCAGCAGTTCGTCGGCGCGGGACCTGGCCTTCTTGCGCGGCAGATCGAGCAGCCGCCCGATCATGTAGAGGTTCTCCCAGCCGGAGAGCTTCTCGTCGACCGAGGCGTACTGCCCGGTCAGGCCTATGGTGCGGCGCAGCTGCCGGGGCTGCTTGACCACGTCGAAGCCCGCGACGACGGCACGTCCGGCGTCCGGCACGATCAGGGTGGACAGGCAGCGTACGAGGGTGGTCTTGCCGGCGCCGTTGGGGCCGAGCACGCCGAGGACGGTGCCCTCGCGTACATCGAGGTCCACACCGTCGAGCGCCTTGGTCGTGCCGTAGTGCTTGACCAGCCCCCGCACCTCGACGGCGTTCCTGCCGCTCCTGAGGTTCTTGTCGTTCTGAGTCATGGACACCATCAGAACAGCACCCACCGACACGTCACCGACATGTCGCCGACAGCGGACCGACAGCAGGGTGACGGCGGAAGCCGCCCGTGCCCGGAACGGGCGACAGCCCGCCGATGGGGGAAGTCGGCGGGCTGTCGGTGGTGCGGCAGTGGTCGGATGGGCGTCAGTGGAAGGTGTGCTCCGCCGCCGGGAACGTGCCGCCGACGACCTCTTCGGCGTACTCCTTGGCGGCGTCGGTGAGCACCTGACGCATGTTCGCGTACTGCTTGGTGAAGCGCGGCACCTTGCCGCCGGTCAGCCCGACCATGTCCGTCCAGACGAGCACCTGCGCGTCCGTGTCGGGCCCGGCGCCGATGCCGACGGTCGGGATGTGCAGGGTGCGGGTGACCTCGGCGGCCAGTTCGGCCGGTACGAGCTCCAGGACGACGGCGAACGCGCCCGCGTCCTGCACCGCCTTCGCGTCGCGCAGCAGCTGCTGCGCCGCTTCCTCGCCGCGGCCCTGTACCCGGTAGCCCATGGCGTTCACGGACTGCGGGGTCAGGCCGATGTGGCCCATGACCGGGATCCCGGCCTCGACCAGGAGGCGGATCTGCTCGTGGGAGCGCTCGCCGCCCTCCAGCTTGACCGCGCCGACCCCGGCGTCCTTGATCAACCGGGTGGCGTTGCGCAGGGCCTGGACAGGACCCTCCTGGTACGCACCGAAGGGCAGGTCGGCCACGATGAGGGCGCGCTCGGTGCCCCGCACGACGGCGGCCGAGAGGATCGCCATCTCGTCCATCGTGACGGGCACGGTGGTCTCGTAGCCGAGGTGGCAGTTGCCCATGGAGTCACCGACGAGCATGACCGGGATGCCGGCCTGGTCGAAGACGGACGCGGTCATCGCGTCGTAGGCCGTGAGCATGGGCCACTTCTCGCCGCGCTCACTGGCGGCGGCGATGTCGTGGACGCTGATGCGGCGGGTGCTCTTACCTCCGTACAGAGCCTTACCGGCGCCGGGAGCGGGGCCCGCGGGAGGTGTGGCGGACTGGTTCTGCGCAGCCTGAAGCGACATGGCCAACGGCTCCTTCGTCATCTCGAGGCGCCCTGACGGCGTCCCCGGATCCCTTCCATGGTGGCATCCCGGAACCGTTCCCGGGAAGTGGGCCCACCCACCGTGCGCGGTGAACTGTTCCGGGCGGCCGGGTGAAGATGTTCCTCCGCACTCCATGCGTACATACGGATCCGGGGCAACCGCAGGTCACAGCCGTGGCACCGACGGCCGCCCCCGTGTGAGCGTTCTGTCACAAGCCTCACACCCACCGCTTCGGCCGGAACCCGCCGTACCGCATCGGTCGTCCTGATGGCAGTGCGGCCGTCGTGGGCGGCGAAAACGGTGTCGCCCATCGCCTAGGGTCGGGAGGTGCGGTGACGTGTAGGGCAAGTCAGTGAGGACGAGCGCAATGGTGCAGGCGTACAGGACGGACACCGAGAACGCCGGCGCGGGTCCGCGGCCGGACTCCCGTTTGCGGGCCCTGCGTCACAGACTGGCCACCGACCGCGGCATCTGGCGGCGGGGCATCCTCCTGGCGCTCTGCTCGGTCCTCCTGACCGTCGTGATGGTCTTCCACTCGGACATCCCGAACGCCATCGGCAACACGGGCAGCCTCATCGAGACGTTCCTGCCCTGGTTCGGGCTGCTCGTGCCGGTGCTGCTGCTCCTCGGCCTGGTCCGGCGTTCCGCGACGGCGCTGGTCGCCCTCGTCCTGCCCGTCGCGGTCTGGCTCAATCTTTTCGGCGGCCTGCTGTTCGCCGACAAGTCGGGCGCCGGCGGCGACCTCACCGTCGCCACGCACAACGTCAACGCCGGCAACCCCGACCCCGCCGGAACCGCCCAGCAGGTCGCCGGTTCCGGAGCGGACGTCGTCGCCCTGCAGGAGCTGCCGACCGGCAAGGTCGCGGCGTACGAGGACGCGCTCGCCGACCACTATCCGCACCACTCCGTCCAGGGCACCGTCGGCCTGTGGAGCAAGTACCCCGTGACGGACTCCAAGCCGGTCGACATCAAGCTGGGCTGGACCCGTGCCATGCGCGCCACGGTCACGACCCCTGAGGGACCGGTCAAGGTGTACGTCGCCCACCTGCCCTCCGTACGGGTCAAGCTGAACGCCGGGTTCACCGCCAACCAGCGGGACGACAGCGCGGACGCGCTGGGTGAGGCCATCGCGGACGAGCCGCTGGAGCGGGTGGTCCTGCTCGGCGACCTGAACGGCACGATGAACGACCGCTCGTTGCACGCGGTCACCGCCCAGATGCGCTCGACCCAGGGCGCGGCGGGCGACGGTTTCGGCTTCAGCTGGCCGGCGACCTTCCCGATGGCGCGGATCGACCAGATCATGGTGCGGGGCGTCGAGCCCCGCGCCTCCTGGACCCTGCCCGCGACGGACAGCGACCACCTCCCGATCGCGGCCCGCGTGCAGTTGTGAGCACTGCCGCCGCGACAGGCGGTACGCTCGCAGCCATGTCCAGCCCCGAGTCCGACAGACTCCGGCCGCCGGTTCGCCGGTGGCCGGTCACTGACACCCGACGCCCCTGACCCCAGCGGTCACCGGGCTTCCCCCGTCACACCGTCGACCACCGCCGGATCTCACCTGGCGGTGCGGGCCGACTTCCATGTCCCGTGAGAACACCGGACATTCCGCCGCGTCGCCGTCCTCGCGCTCCCGCGCGTGACGACGGGCGCGGCCCGCATCCCCTGCGCACCGCTCGTTCCTCCGACGGTTCCGTACAAGGGGTCACTTCCTCATGCCATTCGCTGTGTACGTGCTCGGGCTGGCGGTCTTCGCCCAGGGCACATCGGAATTCATGCTGTCCGGCCTGCTCTCCGGCATCGCCGACGACCTGCACGTCCCACTGGGCGCCGCAGGGCTGCTGACCTCGGCCTTCGCGGTGGGGATGGTGGTCGGTGCGCCGCTCACCGCTCTGGCCGGCCGCAGCTGGCCCCGGCGCCGGGCGTTGCTGTTCTTCCTCGGTGTCTTCGTCGCCGTCCATGTCGTCGGCGCCCTGACGCCCAGCTACGGGGTACTGCTCGCCACCCGGGTCGCCGGGGCGCTGGCCAATGCCGGTTTCTGGGCGGTGGCGCTGGTCACCGCGCTGGCCATGGCAGGTCCGCACCAGCGGGCGCGGGCCACCGCCGTGGTCGTCGGCGGGGTCACCGTCGCCTGTGTGGTGGGCGTGCCGGCGGGGGCGGCGCTCGGTGAACTGTGGGGCTGGCGCGCGGCGTTCTGGGCCGTGGCTCTCGTCTCCGTACCGGCGGCGATCGCGTTGCTGGTGGCCGTCCCGGGCGGCAGGCCCGACGACGCACCTCAGGTGAGCGCGAGGAGTGAGCTGCGGGCCCTGGCCCGGCCCCGGCTGCTGCTGACGCTGCTGGTCATGGCGCTCGTGCAGGGGGCGACCTTCTGCACGTTCTCCTACCTGGAACCGCTGGTCACCCGCGTCACCGGTTTCGGCGCGGGCTGGGTGCCCGTGGTGCTCGCGCTGTTCGGCGTCGGCTCGTTCGCGGGGGTCACACTGGCCGGACGCCTGGCGGACGCCCGCCCGGGCGCCGTGATCGGGCTCGGCATGACCGCGCTGGCCGCCGGATGGGCCGCACTCGCCCTGACCGCAGCCCACCCTGCGGCGGCCCTCGCGCTCATCCTCCTCCAGGGGGCGCTCGCCTTCGGCACGGGTACGACGCTGATCACCCGGGTCTTCCACCTGGCTCCGGACGCCCCGACCCTGGCGGGATCCTTCGCGACGGCCGCCTTCAACGTGGGCGCCGCGGCCGGTCCCTGGCTGGGTGGCCTGGTCCTCGGCGCGGGCTTCGGCTTCCGCGCGCCGGTCTGGGTGAGCGCCCTGCTGATGTGCCTGGCCCTCGCGGGGGCGGGGGTGCTGTCGGTGGTGCGCAGGCCTGTCGTGGCCGCCGAGTGACGCCCACATCACACCTCGCCGCAACGGCATGTTCACGTCCGGGCATAAAACGTCTGAGAGACTTTGTTCCGACGGGGTACATAACCCGTCCCGGCAACGAAGCCGACGCTCCCGCACACATACCGCTGCCACCCGGCCTTCCGAGGTTCCGGGCGGCCCCCTGCCCGAAAGGTCTTCTCCATGCCCCTGGCCCTGCTCGCCCTCGCTGTGAGCGCCTTCGGCATCGGCACCACCGAGTTCGTGATGATGGGGCTGCTGCCCAACGTCGCGGACGATCTGGGAACGTCCGTACCCACCGCCGGTTATCTCGTCTCGGCGTACGCGATCGGCGTCGTCCTCGGTGCCCCGTTGCTCACCGGTCTCGGCTCCAGGATCCCGCGCAAGCGGATGCTCCTGCTGCTGATGGCCGTCTTCACCGTCGGCAACCTCGCTTCCGCCTTCGCCCCCGACTTCGGCTGGCTGATGGCCGGCCGCTTCCTGGCCGGGCTGCCCCACGGGGCCTTCTTCGGCGTCGGCGCGGTCGTCGCCGCGCGCCTCGTGCCGGACGGGCGTCAGGCCCGCGCCGTCGCCACGATGTTCCTCGGCCTGACCGTGGCCAACATCGTGGGCGTCCCCGCGGCCACCCTGCTGGGACAGCACCTCGGCTGGCGCGCCACGTTCATGGTGGTCGCCGTGATCGGCCTGGTCGCGATGGCAGCGCTCGCCCGCCTCGTCCCGCAGATCCCCGTCGAGGCGCACCAGAACGTACGCCGTGAACTGAGCGCGCTCGGCAACCGGCAGGTCGTCCTCGGTCTGCTCACCGCCGTCCTCGGCTTCGCGGGTGTCTTCGCCGTCTACTCCTACCTCTCGTCCATGACGACCGAGGCCATGGGCTTCGGCGAGTCCTCGGTGACGCTCGTCCTCGCGCTCTTCGGCATCGGCATGACCCTCGGCGCGCTGGCGGCGGGACCGCTGACCGACCGGGCACTGCGTCCCACCTTGTACGGCTCGCTGGGGGCCCTGGCCGTCATCCTCGTCGTCTTCCCCTTCACCGTGCACGTGCAGTGGGCGGCGCTGGTCATGGTGGTGCTGCTCGGCGGCGTCGGCTTCATGACGACCACGCCGCTGCAGATGCTCGTGATGAACAAGGCGAAGGACGCCCCCACGCTCGCGTCCGCGTCCAACCACTCCGCCTTCAACCTCGCCAACGCGGGCGGGGCCTGGCTCGGCGGGGTCGCCATCGCGGCGGGCTGGGGCTGGACGTCTCCGGCCCTGGTCGGCGCGGTGCTGGCCGTGGCGGGACTCGCCGTGGCGATCACGGCGGGCGTGCTGGACCGGACCCCCGGCACCTCGCGGGTGGTGGCCTCCGGCGCCCCCGCCGAGGCGCGCGAGCCGGTGGACGCACGCTCCCTGTAGGGGCTACGACGGGTCCGGGCCGGCGGGGGACACGCGCCCCCGCCGGCCCGTGGTCGCGGATCGGCTGATCGCGATTCCGCACAACGGCACCTTCCTGATCGCCTGCCCAGGCGCACGTGCGGGGACGCAGCCCCCAGCGCTTGCACGGCAGTGCGCTGGTGGGCAGGTTGCGCCCGAGCCTGGGAGGCTCAGGCATCCCGATCCGGGTCAGCCCGTCTCGCGCCAGTGATTCGTGATCGGCAGCCTGCGGTCCTTGCCGAAGCCCTTCGGCGAGATCTTCGTACCCGGCGGGTACTGCCGCCGCTTGTACTCCGCCGCGTCCACCATGCGCAGTGTCTCCGCCACCAGGGCCTCGTCGAACCCGGCCGCCACGATCGCGTCCCGGCCCTGGTCCCGGTCGACGTACAGCTCCAGGATCCGGTCCAGCACCTCGTAGTCCGGCAGCGAGTCCGTGTCCACCTGGTCCGGGCGCAGCTCGGCGCTCGGCGGTTTGGTGAGGGACGCCTCCGGGATGGGCGGGGTCTGCCCCCGCTCCTCGGCGGCGCGGTTGCGCCACTTCGCGAGGCGGAGGACCGCCGTCTTGTACACGTCCTTGATCGGACCGTACGCGCCCACGGAGTCCCCGTAGAGCGTCGAGTAGCCCACCGCCAGTTCGGACTTGTTGCCCGGAGCCAACACGATGTGGCCCTCCTGGTTGGAGACGGCCATCAGCGTCGTGCCGCGCAGCCGCGCCTGGAGGTTCTCCTCGGCGAGCCCGGTCAGCCCCAGCGACTCCATGTACGCGTCGAACATCGGCTCGATCGGTATGGTGCGGAAGTTCAGCCCCGTACGCCGGGCCAGTTCGGCGGCGTCGCCCTTGGAGTGGTCCGAGGAGTACTTCGACGGCATCGAGAGCCCGTACACGTGCTCAGCCCCCAGCGCGTCGCAGGCGATCGCCGCGACGAGCGCCGAGTCGATGCCGCCGGAGAGCCCGATGAGGGCGCTCCTGAAACCGTTCTTCGCGGCGTACGCGCGCAGGCCCACGACCAGTGCCGAGTACAGCTCCTCGTCGTCGTCGAGCCGCTCGGCGTACCCTCCGGCGTACTCCGGCTCGTAGGCGGGAAGCGGCGCCTCGCTGAGGACGACATGGTCGATCCGCAGCCCGTCGTCCACGGCCCCGGACGGCGGCTCGGCCGCGGCGGCCGGCAGGTCCAGGTCGAGGATCACGCTGCCCTCGGCGAACTGCGGTGCACGGGCGATGACGTCGCCGTCCTTGTCGACGACGATCGAGTCCCCGTCGAAGACCAGCTCGTCCTGGCCGCCGATCATGGCCAGATACGCCGTCGTGCAGCCGGCCTCCTGGGCGCGTTTGCGGACCAGCTCCAGCCGGGCGTCGTCCTTGTCGCGCTCGTACGGGGAGGCGTTGACCGACAGCAGCAGCCCGGCCCCCGCGGCACGGGTCGCCGGGACGCGGCCGCCGTCCTGCCAGAGGTCCTCGCAGATCGCCAGCGCCACGTCGATGCCGTGCACCCGCACGACGGGCATCGAGTCGCCGGGCACGAAGTACCGGAACTCGTCGAACACGCCGTAGTTGGGCAGGTGGTGCTTGGCGAAGTTCAGCGCGACCTGTCCGCGGTGCAGCACCGCGGCGGCGTTGCGCGGGGACCCCGCGGGCTGTCCGTAGCGGGGCGCCGCGTGCTCCGAGCGGTCGAGGTACCCGACGACGACCGGCAGTTCGGCGAAGCCCTCGTCGGCGAGCCGGGCGGCGAGCGCGCGCAGCGCCGTCCGCGAGGCCTCCACGAAGGACGAGCGCAGGGCCAGGTCCTCGACGGGGTACCCGGTCAGCACCATCTCGGGGAACGCCACCAGGTGGGCTCCCTGCTCCGCGGCGTGCCGGGTCCAGTGGACGACCGACTCGGAGTTGCCGGTCAGGTCACCGACGGTCGCGTCGATCTGATTGAGTGCGAGGCGTAGTTGAGGCACTCGGCCAGTGTAATCGTCTGACTGACGCGATGTCCTGGATCGCTCCGTGCGGAAGCGGTGGACCGCCCCCGGACGGAGTCGCAGGGCGTGCCCGGCCCCTGGGGGTCAGGCGCGTGAGTAGACCTTCTCCGCCCAGCCGGCGACCTGCTCGTCCGAGAGGTGCAGCGCCAGATCGGCCTCGCTGATCATGCCGATCAGCTTCTTGTTCTCGATCACCGGGAGCCGGCGGATCCGGTGGCTCTGCATCTCCTCCAGCACCGCGTCGACACCAGCCGTCGCATCGATCCAGCGCGGAGTGCCGTCGCAGAGCTCGCCCGCAGTGACCTTCGACGGATCGCGCCCCGCCGCCACGCACTCGATCACGATGTCGCGGTCGGTGATGATCCCGACCATCCGGTCCTGCTCGCCGTGGGCGGAGACGGGGAGCGCGCCCACCTTGTGGTCCCGCATCATCTGGGCGGCGCGGTCGAGCGTTTCGTGGGCGGGGATCCAGTGGGCCCCGGTGTGCATGATGTCCTTGGCCGTGGTCATGGGGTTGCCTCCTGCGTGCCCGTGGGCACTGCTGTACGGCCCCGAGTCCTGTCCTTCCATCGTCGGGGTCCCGCCCGGTGCACGCGAGTGCTGTCACCCGTATCACTCGTTCGGGCGTACGCCGGGCGGGTCCCGCGCTCAGGGACGGGGCATGGCCCCCCGCGCCGCGAGCATGTCCGCCATCAGGTCCAGCTCGGACTGCTGGGCCTCGACCATGCCCTGGGCGAGGCGCTTCTCCACGGACACGGTGCACTGCTCCGCGCAGCCGCGGGCCATCGCGACGCCGCCCTTGTGGTGGTCGGTCATCAACCGCAGGAAGAGGATCTCGGCCTGCTTGCCGTCGGCCTCGCGCAGCCGCTTCAGCTCGGTCCTGGTCGCCATGCCGGGCATGAGTGCCCCGTCATGATCCGTGCCCTCCACGCCGTGCGCGTCGTGGCCGCTGTGGGCGCCCGTCATCCACGCCATCGGGCCCTGTCCGTCGGGCGCCGTCTTGGGCAGCTCCCACAGGTCCAGCCAGCCGAGCAGCATGCCCCGCTGATTGGCCTGCGTGTTGGCGATGTCGTACGCGAGCCGCCGTACCCCCTCGTCCTCGGTCACGTCCCGCACGAGGAAGGACATCTCCACGGCCTGCTGGTGGTGGACGGCCATGTCCCGCGCGAAGCCCGCGTCCGCCGACTCGGCGGCAGGCGTACGGGGGCCGGGCGCGGCCCCGTCGTCCCGTGCGGCGGCGACCGTCGCCGCGCCGGCGAACAGCAGGGCGAGGGCCACGGCGGAGCCCGTCACCCACCGGGTGCGACGGGTCGGCGCGGGGCTCACCCGTCGATCCCGCCGGTGCAGGGCGCGCCAGGCTCGGGCGTCTGCACGCCCTGGACGTACCGTGCGAAGAACCGGGCCACCCGCGGGTCGTCCGCACCGTCCACGGTGACCTGCCTGCCCCAGGCGCTCAGCATGATCGCCCCGGCCTGGTCCGCGTACGGCGACATCAGGGAGTACGGGGTGCTCCTGACCCGGGACGAGAGCGCGTCGACGTCGGAGCCGGCCGCCTTGCCGTTGTACGTCACCCAGACCGCCCCGTGCTCCAGGGAGTGCACGGCGTTGACGTCCGGGACGGCCTTCTCGTATACGACGCCGTCGCAGTTCAGCCAGGCCGGATTGTGGTCCCCGCCGACGGGCGGCCGCATGGGGTACTTCACGTCGGTCTCGACGTGCTTGCGGCTCAGCAGTTTCGCGTCCCACGTCCTCTCGCCCGCGATCGGCTCGGCGGCGAGCTTCGTCTTCTCCTGTGCGGACTGCTCGGTCGGCTTGGAGTCCTGGGCCTGAGCGGCCTGGCTGCCCGTGGTCCTCTCCTTCGCCTCGGACTTCTCCAGGAGCGTGTACGAGCCGAAACCCAGCAGGCCCGCGACCACGACGGCGCTCGAGCCTATGGCGACGACCCGGTTGCGGCGGTCGTGCGCACGGTCGGAACTGCGCGTCTGCTCGGTGCGGGTGCTGCGGTCGAAGCTCATGACGTCGGTCCTTCTGCCAAGGGGTCGGGAGGGACGGGAACGGAGCGGAGAACCAGGGCGCGCAGGACCGTGGCCGAGCGGCTGCGGCCCTTGCACACCATGGGCGCCGATCGTAGTGGGTGGCCGCGTGCTCTCTCTCACACCGTGTGCGTAATCTGGGTGAAATCCCGGGTCGTGATACTGAGGTGTCTCCCCTACCCCGGGCGGTGGTGCACGGACCGTCTGAACTGCAAGGATGTGGCTATGGACAAGCAGCAGGAATTCGTCCTCAGGACGCTTGAGGAGCGCGACATCCGCTTCGTACGGCTGTGGTTCACCGATGTCCTCGGTTACCTCAAGTCCGTCGCCGTTGCTCCGGCCGAGCTCGAACAGGCCTTTGACGAGGGCATCGGGTTCGACGGCTCCGCGATCGAGGGCTTCGCCCGTGTATACGAATCGGACATGATCGCCAAGCCGGACCCCGGCACGTTCCAGATCCTTCCGTGGCGCGCGGAGGCCCCGGGGACGGCGCGGATGTTCTGCGACATCCTGATGCCGGACGGCTCGCCCTCCTTCGCCGATCCGCGCTTCGTGCTCAAGCGCATCCTCGCGAAGACCTCCGACCTGGGCTTCACCTTCTACACCCACCCGGAGATCGAGTTCTTCCTGCTGAAGAACAAGCCGGTCGACGGCAGCCGCCCCACCCCGGCCGACAGCTCCGGCTACTTCGACCACACCCCGCAGAACGTCGGCATGGACTTCCGCCGCCAGGCGATCACCATGCTCGAATCGATGGGCATCTCCGTCGAGTTCAGCCACCACGAGGGCGCCCCCGGCCAGCAGGAGATCGACCTCCGCTACGCCGACGCGCTCTCCACCGCCGACAACATCATGACCTTCCGCCTGGTCATGAAGCAGGTCGCGCTGGAACAGGGCGTCCAGGCCACCTTCATGCCGAAGCCGTTCTCGGAGTACCCGGGCTCGGGCATGCACACCCACCTCTCCCTCTTCGAGGGCGACCGCAACGCCTTCTACGAGTCGGGCGCCGAGTACCAGCTGTCGAAGGTGGGCCGCTCCTTCATCGCGGGCCTGCTCAAGCACGCCGCGGAGATCTCCGCCGTGACCAACCAGTGGGTCAACTCGTACAAGCGCATCTGGGGCGGCTCCAGCCGCTCGGCCGGCGCCGGCGGCGAGGCCCCCTCGTACATCTGCTGGGGCCACAACAACCGCTCCGCGCTGATCCGCGTCCCGATGTACAAGCCCGGCAAGACCGGTTCGGCCCGCGTCGAGGTCCGCTCCATCGACTCCGGCGCCAACCCCTACCTGACGTACGCGGTACTGCTCGCCGCCGGCCTCAAGGGCATCGAGGAGGGCTACGAGCTCCCGGCAGGCGCCGACGACGACGTGTGGGCCCTCTCCGACTCGGAACGCCGCGCGATGGGGATCGAGCCGCTGCCGCAGAACCTGGGCGAGGCGATCTCGCTGATGGAGAAGAGCGAGCTGGTCGCCGAGACGCTGGGCGAGCACGTCTTCGACTTCTTCCTGCGCAACAAGAAGCAGGAGTGGGAGGAGTACCGCAGCGAGGTCACCGCCTTCGAGCTGAAGAACCTGCTGCCGGTGCTGTAGTCGCAGGTCAGTGGCTCACGCGGCACCGAGCGGACGGGTCGCCCGGTCAGGCGGAGGCGACCCGCCCGCAGTCATGACCAGGTGTGGGCCGTCTCCGGGCCGTCAGGCCGGCGCGGGCGGCGCGGGCCGACCCCGGACGCCCTCGTCGAGCCGCCCCGACTGCGCTCCGCAGCTCATGCCTCCGGGTTCCGGAGAAACGTGCCTGCCCTCGGGGCTGCCCTCCCGTACCTCGTCCGTTCACCGGTACCGCCCTATGCTCGGGCGATCGACCGGAAGGACGAGAAGGCGTGCGCGAGCAACGGAGAGCCTCGAAGACGCAGACGACGCCGCAGGCCGCCGCCAGGCGTGCGGCACCCCCCACCGGCGTGGCCGCACTGCAGCAGCGCGCGGGCAACGCGGCGGTGACCCGCTGGGTGCAGCGCCAGGCGGGCGCCCTGAACGAGCACTACGCCGCAAAACCCACGGAGCATCCCGAGTGGGGGACGTACCAGAAACTGACGAAGGCCGCGGGCATACCCCGGGCCGAGGCCGAAGACGCCTGGCAACTCCTGCTCGGCGGGATCGACTCGCAGGGCGCACTGAACGACGAGGCCGCGGCGAGAACGAGCGACCGCCAGGAGCAGCGCGAGATCCGTGCGACGAACACCTGGTACCAGGAGTTCGTCAAGCTCATGACCAAGCATCTGGAGATCAGCACGCCGACCATGGCCCTGTGGGCCGGCGGCATCGAAGTCAACGACTACGCGCACGAGAAGGGGCACACACCGCTGGCGCAGACCCGGATCGGCAGTGTGCTCAACGTCCTGGAACTGCATCCGGACTGGAAGCTGACAGGGCCGATGTGGAGCATCCTGTCCAAGGCCTTCGTGTCCCTCGCCACCGGCCCCGTGCACATCTTCGTGCGGGCCTACGCTCCCGACAGCATCCTCATCAGGCTGGAGGTCCCGGAGCTCCGACTGGTCCAGCGGCTGAACCCGGACGTGCAACTGATCTGGCACCCCGTGTACACGGGTCCGGACGGGCGGACGAGCGAGATCTCCGAAAACTGTGAACTCGTCGACAACGCGGAGTACGACAAGCGCGACACGTGCGTGAGCACCCTCATCCGCTACCTCAGGTTCTTCCACGACGCGAGCAACGCCCAGGCCGCCCCCGCCCACAAGAGCATGGAGCAGCTGCTCGTCGCCAACGGCCACAAGGACGGCGTCTGACGCGGCAGCCCGCCGCGCTGTCCGGACTCGGCTGAGCAGTCAGGTCACGGCCTTCCTCGGTGAGACCCCGCCGGGCCGACGGTGCCGCACCGTCGGCCCGGTGCCGTCTCAGTCGCGCTGGGCCGTCCGCTCGCCGTCCCGGGCCGCGTCGGGCGTGGGTGTATGCGCGGTGTGCACCTCGGGCGTCGTGCCGCGGCGGCCGCCGATCGCCGGGGCGAGGAAGACGGCCACGGCGACGAAGGCCAGGACGACGATCATGGCGGAGCGCAGGCCGTAGTGGTCGCCCAGGAAGCCCAGGCCCGGGGGGCCGACGAGGAAGGCGATGTAGCCGATCATCGCCACCAGGCTGACGCGGGCAGCCGAGTCGGGGCCGGAGTCGCCGGCCGCGGACAGGGCGACGGGGAAGCCGAGCGAGGCGCCCAGGCCCCAGAAGAGCACGGCCGCACCCGCGAGGACGGGGGAGTCGGCGAAGATGACGAGGGTGAGCCCGAGGGCGGCGGAGATCGCGCTGGCCCGGACGACCGGGGCGCGGCCGAAGCGGTCGATGAAGAAGCCGCCGCAGAAGCGGCCGATCGTCATGGCGGCGGCGAAGCCCGCGTAGACGGCCGATCCCAGGGCGGGGTCCACGCCGTGGCCGTCGACCATGAGCAGCGGCAGCCAGTCGTTGGCGGCGCCCTCGGCCAAGGCCATGGCGAGGATGATGCCGCCGATCAGCAGCAGGCGCTTGTCCTTCCACACGGCCGCACGGGCCGGCGCCGAGCCGCCGTCGGCCGGCCGGGTCCCCCTGGTCTTCCCGACCTCGGAGGGGATCGCGCGGAAGGCGTACACGAACATCCCGGCCGCGATGACGGCCACGGCGCTCAGATGCCACGCCACCGGGAAGTCGACGGCGGTGCACAGGATGCCGACGCCGGCTCCCACGACGGTACCGAGGCTGAAGAAGCCGTGCAGGGTGGGCAGCACCATCCGGCCGGTGATCTGCTCGACCTCGGCGCCGTCGATGTTGACCGCGACCTCTCCGCCTCCCATTCCCGCGCCGGAGAGGAACAGACCGGCGGCGACGGCCGGGGCGGAGGAGAGCAGGGCCCCGCAGCCGATGACCGCAAGGCCGAGGATGACCAGCACGGTGCCCACGCCCATGACCGGCCGGGTGCCGAACCGCGCCACCAGGGCCCCGGAGCTGAGGATGCCGAGCATGGAGCCGACGGACAGGCCGAACAGGACGAGCCCCATCTGCGCGGTGGACGCGCCCAGTTGGTCCCTGATGTCCGGCGTTCGCGTCACCCAGGAGGAGATCGACAAGCCGGGCACGAGGAAGAAGAGGAACAACGCCGCTCGGCGGCGACGGGTGGCCAGGTCCATCAGGCACGTGTCTTTCACGAGTACGAGTACGGGGGAGGGGCGGACGTCACCCCGGGGCTGTGTATGTACGAACGTACACTTCGGGATCGAACAGAGGAAGTGGGCCGTGGCGGGAGGCCCGCGAACAGGCGGTGCCCGTACGGTCGGTCGGCACCGCCGTGCGTGGCCGGGCGTGCGAGGGTGCGTACCGGGCAGCCGTACATGTACACCGAGGGCGGCCCACGCCCCACTGACGAGCTGAGGAGGGCGGCGCATGACGACGCTGGCCGTGACCGGGCACATCGACCTGACCGAGGAGACCGTTCCGCTCGTACGGGCCGCCCTGCGTGAAGTACTGGCGCCCTACAGCGAGGACCTCACGGGGGTCTCGTGCATCGCGGCGGGAGCTGATTCGCTCTTCGCGGAGGAGGTCTCCGCGATGGGAGGCCGGCTCGTCGTCGTCGTTCCGTCCCTGGACTACCGCGATGCGGTGGTGAAGCCGGAGGACGGCCCGGTCTTCGACCACCTCCAGGAAACGGCCGTCGAGGTACGGACCCTTCCGTACGCGACCGCCGACCGCGCCGCGTACGAGGCGGCCAACGACGAGCTGTTGAAGCGTGCGGACCGGCTCGTCGCCGTGTGGGACGGTACGCCGCCGTCGGGCAAGGGCGGCGGGACGGCCGACCTGGTCGCGCAGGCCCGCCGCGCAGGCGTGCCGGTGGACGTGGTCTGGCCGGACGGCGCCGCGCGGCGCGGCTGAGTCACCTTTCGCGTACGGCCGCGGCGACCGCCATCGCCATGGCTCCCGCCAGGACGGTCACCACCAGAGAGGCGAAGAACAGCACCACCAGCCATCCGGGCGTCGCCCCGGTGACCGTCCCGTCCACGGACACGCAGGCCACCTCCGTCGGAAAGACCTGTCTGCGTACGTCGCCACAGGTGTGGGGCAGGTCGTCGTTGAAGCCGTACGCCTGGAACCAGCACAGGAACCAGCTCGTCAGGAAGACGGCCAGTGCGGTGAACGTGATGCTCCGCAGAGGGTTCGGGCCTTGCGCGCCGGGCCCTGTTGCCCCGCGTGTCCGGTGCCATGCGGGGAGGGTAGCCGTACGGCGCGGCCGGCACCGGCCCGCCCCACCCGCGCGTGTGTGCCCCGTACCGGCAGCCGGGAGCCGCCGGTAGGGGCACCGCAGTCTCCGGCGCCGGTCGGGTAGTGTGACCCCTCCCGAGACCGGGACCGACCCAGGAGGTGAGACCCATTACCGCTTCAGCAGGCTGGGCGCTCACCCCTCGCCGTCGTGTGGCCGACCGGGCCTGAGCGATCGCGGAGCGCCCATCGGTACACCCGAAAGGCTCCGCTCCATGCAGGAATCCGCTCCGTCGCTCACCTTCTCCACGCTCGTCACCACGCTCCGTACCGCCGGCTGTGTCTTCGCCGAGGACGAGGCGCAGCTCCTCCTCTCCGCGACGTCCGACCCCGCCCGACTCGCCGGCATGCTGGAACGCCGGGTAGCCGGGCTGCCGCTTGAACACGTGCTCGGCTGGGCCGAGTTCCGCGGGCAGCGGATCTCCGTGGACCCGGGGGTCTTCGTGCCCCGTCGGCGTACCGAATTCCTCGTCGCGCAAGCCGCGGCTCTCGCACCGGCCCAGGCGGTCGTGGTCGACCTCTGCTGCGGTTCCGGGGCCCTGGGCACGGCGCTGGCCTCGTCGCTGGACGGCGTCGAACTGCACGCGGCAGACGTCGAACCCGCCGCCGTGCGCTGTGCCCGGCGCAACGTGGGCCGACTCGGAACGGTCTACGAGGGCGACCTCTTCTCCCCCCTGCCCCGTTCGCTGCGCGGGCGGGTCGACGTGCTGCTCGCCAACGTGCCGTACGTGCCGACCGAGGACGTCGAGCTGCTGCCCGCCGAGGCCCGTGTCCACGAGCCGCGCGTCGCCCTCGACGGAGGCGGCGACGGCCTCGACGTGATGCGGCGCGTCGTCGCCGAGGCGACCGACTGGCTGGTCCCCGGCGGCAGCCTGCTGGTCGAGACGAGCGAACGGCAGGCCACGCGCGCCGCGGAGACGGTGGGCAGCCGCGGGCTCACCGCGCGTGTCGTCGTCTCCGAGGAGCTGTACGCCACCGTCGTCATCGGGACCAGGCCCCGGTAGCCGGGGCGGGCACGGGGCGGCTCAGGCGAAGCGCCAGCGCGTCTGTCCGTACGGGTCGCCCTTCGCGAAGCCGAACGCCGTGCGGGGAGCCACCGCGAAGACCTCCGCACGGCCGCCCGCGCCGTTGGAGAACAGCCCGTCCGTGACACCGAAGTGCCACTCGGCGCCGTACTTCGCCTCCCACGCCTCGGCCAGCGCGATCAGCCGCTGCTCGTCCGTCACCCGGGTGGCCCGGCCCTCGACCACCACGTCGAATCCCTCGCGGAGTGTGTTGGCGCCGGTGGTCAGGACGACCTCGGGGTTGGCGGCCAGATTGCGGGCCTTGCGTTCCGAGGGCCCCGTGCAGAAGTGCAGCGCACCCTCCGACCAGACGCCGATCAGCGGGGTGACGTGCGGGCGGCCATCGGGGCGGACCGTGGACAGCCAGTACAGCTCGGCGCGGTCCAGCAGGCCGACCGCCTCCGCCCAGGGCCGGACGGTGGCGTCCTCACTGCTGTAGTGGGGGTCGAGGGTGGTGGTGGGTGCGGCGTCGTCCGTGGCCGGCATGGCGGTCCTCCTGGGGCGGTATGACGGTGTGCGTGGTCTTTTCGGCGATCCTGCCTCCGCAGGGAGGACTCCGCCCCCGCTCCGAATTCATCGGTGCGGGCTAGGCTCGAAGGGCGGACGGACGCATATGGGTGATCGGCGGGCAGGAGACACAGGATGACGACGGTGCCGGGACGCAGGAGCAGTACGTTCACGCGCCTGCTGCGGCACGGTTTCACCGACCCGTCCGCCGCCGAACGGCTGCTGGACCTGCCCGAGCTCTCCTCCGTACGGGCGGATCCCGTCCTCTTCGAGGCCCTCGGGGCGACTGCGGACCCCGACCTGGCCCTGAACAGCCTCGTACGGCTCGTCGAGGCGGAGGCGGCCGAGGAACGGCGGGTCCTGCTGGACACGCTCATCACGGCCAAGCCGCTGCGGGACCGCCTCCTGGGGGCGCTCGGGGCCTCCGAGGCGCTCGGGGACCACCTGGCGCGGCATCCGCGCGACTGGCAGGCGCTGGTCACGTACGAGGCCACCGATCTGCACCCCGGGGTCGCCGAGTTCGAGCACATGCTCGGCGACGCCGTCGACCCGGACTCCCTGCGGGTCGCCTACCGCAGGTCTCTGCTGTCGATAGCGGCCCGCGACGTGTGCGGGACGACCGATGTCGCCCAGGTCGCCGCCGAGCTCGCCGACCTCGCGACGGCCACCCTCCGGGCGGCGCTCGACATCGCCCGCGTCGCCGCGCCCTCCGACGCGGCGCAGTGCCGGCTCGCCGTCATCGCGATGGGCAAGTGCGGCGGACACGAGCTGAACTACGTCTCCGACGTCGACGTGATCTTCGTGGGCGAACCCGTCGACGGGGCGGAGGAGAGCGGAGCCCTGCAGGCCGCCACCCGGCTCGCCGCCCACCTGATGAGAATCTGCTCCGACACCACCGTCGAGGGCACCATCTGGCCCGTCGACGCCAACCTCCGCCCCGAGGGCCGCAACGGGCCGCTGGTGCGCACCCTGTCCTCACACCTCGCGTACTACCAGCGCTGGGCCAAGACCTGGGAGTTCCAGGCACTGCTCAAGGCACGGCCGGTCGCCGGGGACCCCGAGCTGGGCGCCGCGTACGTCGCGGCCGTGTCACCGCTGGTGTGGCAGGCCGCCGACCGGGAGAACTTCGTCGGTGACGTGCAGAAGATGCGCCGCCGCGTCGTCGACAACATCCCCGTCGACCGGGTCGACCGGGAGCTCAAGCTCGGCCCCGGCGGACTCCGGGACGTCGAATTCGCCGTACAGCTGCTCCAGCTCGTGCACGGCCGCAGCGACAGCTCCCTGCACTCCGGCTCCACGCTGGAGGCCCTGCGCGCCCTCGCCGACGGCGGGTACGTCGGGCGGGCGGACGCCGCGCAGCTGGACGAGGCCTACCGCTTCCTGCGGGCGATGGAGCACCGCATCCAGCTCTACCGCCTGCGCCGCACCCACCTGGTCCCCGAGGACGAGGCCGACCTCCGCAGGCTCGGGCGCTCCCTCGGACTGCGTACGGACCCGGTCGGCGAGCTCAACAGGGCGTGGCGGCGGCACGCCTCCGTCGTGCGGCGGCTGCACGAGAAGCTCTTCTACCGGCCGCTCCTGGACGCGGTCGCCCAGCTCGCGCCCGGCGAGAGCAAGCTCAGCGCCAAGGCCGCCGTCGTCCGGCTGGAGGCACTCGGCTACGCCGACCCCACGGCCGCGCTGCGGCACCTGGAGGCCCTGTCGTCGGGTGTCTCCCGTAAGGCCGCGATCCAGCGCACGCTGCTTCCGGTGCTGCTCGGCTGGTTCGCGGACTCCGCCGATCCGGACGCCGGACTGCTCGGCTTCCGCCAGGTGTCCGACGCGCTCGGCAAGACCCCGTGGTACCTGAGGCTCCTGCGCGACGAGGGCGCGGCGGCCGAGAACCTCGCCCGGGTCCTGTCCGCCGGCCGGCTCGCGCCTGACCTGCTGATGCGTGCCCCGGAGGCCGTCGCCATCCTCGGCGACCCGGAGGGGCTGAAGCCGCGCGGCCGGGACCACCTGGAGCAGGAGGTCCTGGCCGCGGTCGGCCGCGCCCCGGGGGCCGAGGCAGCCGTCGCGGTGGCGCGCGGGGTACGGCGGCGGGAGCTGTTCCGCACGACGGCGGCCGACCTCATCGGCTCGTACGGCACCGAGGACAACCCGGCGGAGACGGACCCGGGCGCCCTCGTCGACCGGGTCGGCTCCGCGGTCACCGACCTGAACGCCGCCACCCTCTCCGGGGCGCTGCGCGCCGCCGTGCGCGAGCGGTGGGGCGACACCCTGCCGACCAGGTTCGCCGTCATCGGCATGGGCCGCTTCGGCGGGCACGAGCTGGGCTACGGCTCGGACGCCGACGTCCTGTTCGTGCACCAGCCCCGCGAAGGGGTCGGCGACGAGGAGGCCGCCCGGGCCGCGAACACCGTCGTCGCGGAGATGCGCAGGCTGCTGGAGCTGCCGACCGCCGACCCGCCGCTCCTCATCGACGTCGACCTGCGACCGGAGGGAAAGACGGGACCCCTGGCGCGGACCCTGAAGTCGTACGCGGCCTACTACCGGCGCTGGGGGCTGGTCTGGGAGAGCCAGGCGCTGCTGCGCGCCGACCCCGTGGCCGGGGACGAGGAGCTGGGCCGCGCCTTCGTCGAGCTCGTCGACCCGCTGAGGTACCCGGTGGAAGGGCTCGGGGACGACGCGGTCCGGGAGATCCGGCGGCTCAAGGCGCGGATGGAGTCCGAACGCATGCCGCGCGGGGCCGACCCGACGCTCCACACCAAACTGGGGCGCGGCGGGCTGAGCGACGTCGAGTGGACCGTGCAGCTGATCCAGATGCAGCACGGTTGGGCCGAACCCGGGCTGCGCACCCCGCGTACGCGCCAGGCGCTCGCGGCGGCGTGCGCGGCGGATCTGATTTCGGCGGAGGAGGCGCAGACGCTGGACGAGGCGTGGGTGCTGGCCTCGCGGGTGCGTAACGCGGTGATGCTGGTGCGGGGGCGGCCGGGGGACACGTTCCCCTCGAACCCGCGCGAGCTGACGGCCGTGGGGCGGTACCTGGGCTACGAGGACGGGCACGTGGGGGACATGCTGGAGGACTACCGGCGGATCACCCGGCGCGCCCGGGCGGTGGTGGACGAGCGGTTCTACGGCGCCGTGGGCTGAGAGGGGAGGGCCTCGTCGTTGACCGGAGCCGGGGCCGTGCCGCGAGGCGGCACCCGTCTCGGCAGGCGGTGCGGCAGCGCCCCGTACCAGGCGTAGGAGAGCGCCGCCCCGAACATCAGGCAGGCCGCGCCGCCCACCGCGTCCAGCCAGAAGTGGTTCGCCGTCGCCACGATCACGACGAGCGTGGCCACCGGGTAGAGCGCGCCCAGGATCTTCGCCCACGGGGCGGTGGCCAGCGCGCATATGGTCAGACCGCACCACAGGGACCAGCCGATGTGCATGGACGGCATCGCCGCGTACTGGTTCGACATGTGCTTGAAGTTGCCCGAGGCCATCGAGCCCCACGTCTGATGCAGCAGCACCGTGTCGATGAAGCTGCCGCCGTTCATCAGCCGGGGCGGCGCCAGCGGGAAGACGTAATAGCCGAGCAGGGCCACCGCCGTGGTGGCGAAAAGGATCAGACGGGTGGCCGCATAGCGGCCCGGATGGCGGCGGAACAGCCAGACCAGCACACCGATGGTCACGACGAAGTGCAGGGTCGCGTAGTAGTAGTTCATCGACACGATGAGCCATGTCACCGAGTTGACGGCCCGGTTGACCGACTCCTCGAAGGCGAGGCCCACGGTGTGCTCGAGGGACCAGATCCAGTCGGCGTTCCGCAGGGCCGCCGCCTTCTGCTCGGGCACGGCGTTGCGCACCAGCGAGTAGAGCCAGTAACTGACGGCGATCAGCAGGATCTCGAACCAGAGGCGCGGGCGGCGCGGTGAGCGCAGCGAGCGGAGGGAGACGTGGGTGCGCATGCGGGACAGGGTGATCGCTCTCGTGGAACCGGACGCTTCTGTTCCGTCCGCAACGGGTGACGGGGTGGCCGCCGTGCGGTCTTCCTGTGTGGTCACAAGCGATTCACCCATAGGCGCAGAGTCTGCCAGATACGTCCCCTGCGCCCGATGATCCTCCGGTCGGGGCCCGGTCGCACATCCGGATACCTTAGCCCGCCCGGTACTACCGACGGGCGCCGGCCGCCGAGGAGGGGCCCGGGCCGGAGGCCGTTGAACCGCGTACGACCAGTTCGGGCATGAACACGAACTCGCTGTGCGGGGCGGGCGTGCCGCCGATCTCCTCCAGCAGGGTGCGCACGGCCGCCTGGCCCATCGCCGTCACCGGCTGCCGGATCGTCGTCAGCGGCGGATCGGTGAACGCTATGAGGGGCGAGTCGTCGTACCCGACCACCGAGAGGTCGCGCGGCACGTCCTTCGACAGCCGGCGGGCCGCCCGGATCGCGCCGAGCGCCATCATGTCGCTCGCGCACACCACCGCGGTGCAGCCGCGTTCCATCAGCGCCGAGGCGGCCGCCTGGCCGCCCTCCAGCGTGTACAGGGAGTGCTGCACCAGTTCCTCCACCGCGTCGGCGGTGAGGCCCAGCTGCTCCCGCATCGTGGCGTGGAAGCCCTCGATCTTGCGGAGCACCGGAACGAAGCGCTTGGGCCCGACCGCCAGCCCGATGCGCTGATGACCCAGCGCCACCAGGTGTGTCACCGCGAGCCGCATGGCGGCCCGGTCGTCGGGGGAGATGAACGGCGCCTGCACCTTGGGGGAGAAGCCGTTGACCAGGACGAAGGGGACGCCCTGTGCCCGCAGTTGCTCGTAGCGCTGCATGTCGGCGGAGGTGTCGGCGTGCAGTCCGGAGACGAAGATGATGCCCGAGACCCCACGGTCGACGAGCATTTCGGTGAGCTCGTCCTCGGTGGACCCGCCCGGGGTCTGGGTCGCCAGCACCGGCGTGTAACCCTGCCTGGTCAGTGCCTGGCCGATGACCTGCGCGAGCGCGGGGAAGATCGGGTTCTCCAGCTCGGGCGTGATCAGGCCGACGAGTCCGGCGCTGCGCCTGCGCAGGCGCACGGGGCGTTCGTAGCCGAGGACGTCGAGCGCCGCGAGGACGGATTCACGGGTGGCCGCCGCGACACCGGGCTTGCCGTTCAGTACACGGCTGACCGTCGCTTCGCTGACCCCCGCCTGATTTGCGATATCGGCAAGCCGTGCGGTCATGGAACTGGACTGTACCGGGCGTGTGTCGGATTGCCCACCGTGCACGGGATTCGGGCGGTCCGCCTCGGCGGGCAACAGCCGGGACCCCGCACGCAGCAACATCTTGCAAGGCCTTGCGGGCCTCTCTGGGCCGTCGGGTCCGACGCCACATCCCCACCAGGACGGGCCTGGCCAGGTGCGGGCAGGGCGTAAGGGCTTGCGTCAAGAGGCTTGACGGCAACCTTGCGGACACGCCAATGTAACGATCAGCAGAGCTTGCAGAAATCTTCCGCAAACTCTTTCGGTCATCTTTCATCCTTGTTACGTTCACGTCGACCCGGCGCCGCGACGGAGCGGTACGGCAGTTGAAGGAGTTCAGATGCGACGTGGCATAACGGCCACCGCCCTGGTCGCGACCCTGGCGCTCGCGGCGACCGCTTGCGGAAGCGACGACGAGTCCGGCGGCAGCAAGAGCTCGGGCGAGCTCTCCGGCACGGTGACGTGGTGGGACACCTCGAACGTCGGCAGCGAGGACAAGGTCTTCAAGAAGATCGCCGAGGGCTTCGAGAAGAAGCACCCGGAGGTCGACGTCAAGTACGTCAACGTCCCCTTCGGCGAGGCGCAGAACAAGTTCAAGAACGCGGCCCAGGCCGGTTCCGGCGCTCCTGACGTCATCCGCTCCGAGGTCGCCTGGACCCCCGAGTTCGCCGACCTCGGCTACCTCGCCCCGCTGGACGGCACCGCGGCACTGAAGGACCAGGGCGATTTCCTCGAGCAGGCCGCCGCGTCGACCCGGTACAAGGACAAGACGTACGCGGTCCCGCAGGTCATCGACTCCATGGGCATCTTCTACAACAAGAAGATGTTCAAGGACGCCGGTGTCGAGCCGCCCGCGAAGATCGCCGATCTGAAGACCGTCGCCAAGAAGATCAAGGACAAGACCGGCAAGACCGGTCTCTACCTGCGCGGCGACGACTCGTACTACTTCCTCTCCTTCCTCTACGGCGAGGGCGGCGACCTGGTCGACGCGAAGGAGAAGACCGTCACCGTGGACAGCGCCGAGGGCGTCAAGGCGTTCGGTGTCGTGAAGGACCTCGTCGACTCCGGGGCGGCCAAGACCGACGCCACGGACGGCTGGGAGAACATGATGCAGTCGTTCAAGAACGGCGACGTCGCGATGATGATCAACGGCCCCTGGGCCGTGGCCGACACGCTCACCGGCAAGGAGTTCACCGACAAGGCGAACCTGGGCATCTCCACGGTGCCGGCCGGCTCCGCCGCACAGGGCGCCCCGCAGGGCGGCCACAACCTCGGCGTCTACGCGGGCTCCAAGAACATCGAGGCCTCCTACGCCTTCGTCGAGTACATGACCTCGGTCGAGTCCCAGGCCCAGGCCGCCGGTGAGCTCAACCTGCTGCCGACCCGCACCTCCGCGTACTCCAAGCAGGAGGCCGCTGACAGCGAGATCGTCCAGTTCTTCAAGCCCGTCGTCGAGACCGCGGTCGAGCGTCCCTGGATCCCGGAGACCGGCAGCCTCTTCGCGCCGCTGAACGTCGAGTACACCAAGGTCCTCACCGGCCAGACCACGCCGGAGAAGGCCGCCAAGACGACCGGCGACTCCTACCGCAAGCTCCTCGAGGGCTGGAAGTAACCCAGGAAGGCAGGCCGGCTGATGGCTGTCCACACCAGCCAGTCGGTGGCGAAGGCCGCGGGCGACGACGTCGCCCGCGGCCGGAGCCGCGGTACTGGCAACCCCCCGCCACCGAGCGGAATACGGCGCGCACTGTCGGTCCACTGGTACGCCTGGACCATGGTCACCCCGGTCGTGCTCGTGATCGGCGTGATCATCGGCTACCCGCTGGCCCGCGGCATCTGGCTGTCGCTGACCGACGCCGACGAACGCAACGTCGCCCGGTCCATCGGCGTCAACGAGATGCCCGCCACCTACGAGTTCGTGGGCCTGGACAACTACGCCGACGCCCTGACCGGCACCCAGTTCCTCGGCACGCTGGGCTGGACGCTGGTGTGGACGGTCTCCTGTGTGACCATCACCTTCTGCCTGGGCATGGCCCTCGCCAACATCCTCAACCGCAGGATCGCCGGCCGCTCCGCCTACCGCATGGCACTGATCCTGCCCTGGGCCATCCCCGGCTTCGTCTCGGTCTTCGCCTGGCGCTTCCTCTACAACGAGAACAACGGCCTGCTCAACAAGATCCTCGGCGGCGCCGGGATCGACGGCATACCGTGGCTGAACGACCCCACCTGGGCCAAGTTCTCCGTCATCGCCGTCAACGTCTGGCTCGGTGTGCCGTTCATGATGGTCGCCCTGCTCGGCGGGCTCCAGTCGATCCCCGCGGAGCAGTACGAGGCCGCGGAGATGGACGGCGCCACCGCCTGGCAGCGCTTCCGCCACGTCACGCTCCCCGGACTGCGCCCGGTGTCCACCACGGTGGTCCTGCTCTCCACCATCTGGACCTTCAACATGTTCCCGGTGATCTTCCTGCTGACCCGCGGCGGACCCGGTGAGGCCACCCAGATCCTGGTCACCCAGGCGTACAAATTCTCCTTCGAGATCAGCCCGCGCGACTTCGCGCAGTCCTCCACCTGGGGCGTGCTGATCCTCGTACTCCTGATGCTCTTCGCCATGGTGTACCGGCGAGTGCTCCGCACGCAGGGAGACAACTGGTGACCACCGTCACGGCGACCCCCGCCACCTCCGCCAAGCGCGGCGATCGCAAGGTCCGCAAGCGCGGCGACCGCTCGCCGGCCGCCTCCGTGGCCCTGCACCTCACCCTGATCGTCATGTCGGTGATCGCGGTCTTCCCGGTGCTCTGGGTCCTGCTGACCTCACTGAAGCCCGCGAAGTTCGCGTCGACCACCGACTTCTTCAAAGAGACGACGCTCGAGAACTACACCAACCTGATCAAGGACACCGAGTTCCTGAGCTGGTTCGGCAACTCCGTGATCGTCGCGGGACTCTCCACCGTCATCGGCGTCTTCGTCTCCGCCACCACCGGCTACGCCGTCAGCCGCTTCCGCTTCCCCGGCAAGCGCGGGCTGATGTGGACCCTGCTGGTCACCCAGATGTTCCCGGTGGCCGTCCTCATCGTGCCGATCTACAACATCATGTCGACGATGGGCCTGCTCAACCAGCCGGCCGGGCTCGTCATCACCTACCTCACCATCTCGGTGCCCTTCTGCGCCTGGATGATGAAGGGCTTCTTCGACACGATTCCGCGCGAGATCGACGAGTCGGGACAGGTCGACGGACTCACCCCGTTCGGCACGTTCTGGCGGCTCATCCTGCCGCTCGCCAAGCCCGGCCTGGCCGTCACCGCGTTCTACTCCTTCATCACCGCCTGGGGCGAAGTGGCGTACGCCTCCGCGTTCATGGTCGGTGACGAGAACCTCACCCTCGCCGGCGGACTGCAGAAGTTCGTCAACCAGTACGGCGCCCAGTGGGGCCCGATGACCGCGGCGTCCGTGCTCATCGCCATCCCGGCCGCGCTGGTCTTCCTCTTCGCGCAGAAGCACCTGGTCACCGGCATGTCCGCCGGAGCCGTCAAGGGCTGAGTCCCGCACGACCGTACGACCGCACCCGTCAGGGCGGCGCCGGATCCCCGACCCGGTCCCGGCGCCGCTCCCCACCCAGACACCCCAGGGACGACATGACCCAGCACCTCGCTGCCCCCTCCACCGGCACGTCCGACGACGCCCCGGGCCACCGCACCGGCTGGTGGCAGGACGCGGTGATCTACCAGGTCTATCCACGGAGCTTCGCCGACGGCAACGGCGACGGCATGGGTGACCTCGCGGGCGTCACCGCGCGGCTCCCGTACCTCAGGGACCTCGGCGTCGACGCCGTCTGGCTCAGCCCCTTCTACGCCTCGCCGCAGGCCGACGCGGGCTACGACGTCGCCGACTACCGGGCGATCGACCCGATGTTCGGCACGCTCCTCGACGCCGACGCGCTGATCCGTGAGGCCCACGGCCTGGGCCTGCGCATCATCGTCGACCTGGTGCCCAACCACTCGTCCGACCAGCACGAGTGGTTCAAGCGCGCCCTGGCCGAGGGCCCCGGCTCCGCCCTGCGGGAGCGCTACCACTTCCGCCCCGGCAAGGGCGCCGACGGCGAACTCCCTCCCAACGACTGGGAGTCCATCTTCGGCGGCCCCGCCTGGACCCGGACCACCGACCCGGACGGCACCCCCGGCGACTGGTATCTGCACCTCTTCGCACCGGAGCAGCCCGACTTCAACTGGGAACACCCGGCCGTCGCCGACGAGTTCCGCTCCATCCTCCGCTTCTGGCTCGACATGGGCGTCGACGGCTTCCGCGTCGACGTCGCCCACGGCCTCGTCAAGGCCGACGGCCTCCCGGACATGGGCTCCCACGAGCAGCTGAAGCTGCTGGGCAATGACGTCATGCCGTTCTTCGACCAGGACGGTGTGCACGCGATCTACCGCAGCTGGCGCACCATCCTCGACGAGTACCCCGATAGCAGGGGGCCCGAAGGGCCTTCGTCAGAAGGGTGGCGGCGGGCGACGGGCGGGCGCATCCTCGTCGCCGAGGCGTGGACCCCCACCGTCGAGCGCACCGCCAACTACGTGCGCCCCGACGAGATGCACCAGGCCTTCAACTTCCAGTACCTGTCCACCGCCTGGGACGCCGCCGAACTGCGGGCCGTCATCGACTCCTCGCTCGACGCGATGCGTCCGGTGGGCGCCCCCACCACCTGGGTGCTCTCCAACCACGACGTCACCCGGCACGCCACCCGCTTCGCCAACCCGCCGGGCCTGGGCACCCAGATCCGCACCCCCGGCGACCGCGAGCTCGGCCTGCGCAGGGCACGCGCTGCCACCCTGCTGATGCTGGCCCTCCCCGGCTCCGCCTACGTCTACCAGGGCGAGGAGCTGGGTCTGCCCGACGTCACCGACCTGCCCGACGAGGCCCGCCAGGACCCGTCGTACTTCCGCGCCGAGGGCCAGGACGGCTTCCGCGACGGATGCCGGGTGCCGATCCCGTGGACCCGCGAGGGCACCTCGTACGGCTTCGGCGACGGTGGCAGCTGGCTGCCGCAGCCCGACAGCTGGGGCGCGCTCTCCATCGAGGCGCAGAGCGGCACGGAGGGTTCCACCCTGGAGCTGTACCGCGCCGCGATCGCGGCCCGCCGCGAGCACCCGGGACTCGGCGCCGGCACGGACGTCACGTGGCTGGACGCCCCCGAAGGCGTCCTCGCCCTCGGCCGCCCCGGCTTCGTCTGCACCGTCAACACGACGGGCGCGCCGGTACGGATGGACGCCCCCGGCACCCCGCTGCTCGCCAGCACCCCGGTGACCGTCGACGGCGACACCGTCGAGCTGCCCGCCGACACCACGGTGTGGTGGACGGTGTGACCGTCCCCGCACCCAGGACCGGACCGGCGCTTCGGCTCTCCGACATCGCCGGTCAGGCCACGGTCAGCGAGGCCACCGTCAGCCGGGTCCTGAACGGGAAGCCGGGCGTCGCGGACACCACGCGTCAGCGGGTGCTCGCGGCGCTCGACATCCTCGGCTACGAGCGCCCCGTACGGCTGCGGCAGCGCAGCGCCGGACTGATCGGACTGGTGACACCCGAGCTGGTCAACCCGATCTTCCCGGCGTTCGCGCAGTCCGTGGAGCAGGTCCTCGCCGGGCACGGCTACACACCCGTGCTCTGCACCCAGCTGCCCGGCGGCGCCACCGAGGACGAGCTCGTGGAACAACTCGTCGAGCGGGGCGTGGGCGGCATCGTCTTCCTGTCCGGGCTGCACGCCGACACCTCGGCGGACCCGGCACGCTATGCGGCGCTCACCGAACGTGGCGTGCCGTTCGTGCTGATCAACGGCTACAACGAGCGCATCAGCGCCCCGTTCGTCTCGCCTGACGACCAGGCCGCCGTGCGGATGGCTGTCAGCCATCTCGCCGAGCTGGGGCACCGGCGGATCGGCCTGGCGATCGGACCGCAGCGCTACGTGCCGTCCCGGCGTAAGCGCGACGGCTTCGTCGATGCGGCGGTCTCCCTGCTGGGCATGGGCCGCGAGGAGGCCGAACTCCTGGTCTGCTCCACCCTGTTCAGCGTCGAGGGCGGCCAGGTCGCGGCAGGCGCCCTGCTCGACGCCGGCTGCACCGGCATCGTCTGCGGCAGCGACCTGATGGCGCTCGGCGTGGTCCGGGCAGCGCGGGGGAGGGGCTTCGACGTCCCGCGTGACGTCTCCGTCGTCGGCTTCGACGACTCGCAGCTGATCGCCTTCACCGACCCGCCGCTGACGACCGTACGCCAGCCGGTACAGGCGATGGCGGCGGCCGCGGTGGGAGCCCTGCTGGAGGAGATCGGCGGAAGCCCCGTGCAGCGCACGGAGTACGTGTTCCAGCCGGAACTGGTGGTACGCGGTTCCACGGCGGCGGTGCGCAGCGCCTGAACGGGCAGGGAGGCGGGGCCGGGTCCGGAGGGGGGACCCGGCCCTTTCGCTCTCCGCTCGGCGACGGACCCTTCACAGTGTTGTCGTGAACCTTGCAAAGTGTCTCCACTCCTTGGTTCTCTTCCGTCAGGAAAGTTTCCTAACCTGCGGAACCTGTGAACGGAGCCCTCCATGAGCCCGGCACGTTTTCGGATACGCCCGGTCGCTGCCGCAATCGGCGGCGCCTTACTCTTCGCCCTGACGGTGACCGCCGCACCGGCTGCGCCTGCCGCCCCCGCCCCGGACCGGACGGTCGCCACCGTCGACCACCAGGCACAGGCGGCCGTCGCCGGGATGACTGCGAAGATCACCCGGACGTCGGCATGGGACAGCGGTTACGGCGCCGCCGTGGCCATCACCAACGACGCCGCCACGGCGGCGAACGGCTGGACCGTCGAGTTCGACCTGCCGGCCGGCACGAACATCTCCAGTCAGTGGTCCACCGTCATGACCCGGCAAGGGCAGCGCTACACCTTCACCAACGTCTCCTACAACGGCGGCCTCGACCCCGGCCGGACGGCGAGTTTCGGCTTCAACGCCAGCGGTCTCGGACTGCCCTTCAACTGCACCGTCAACGGCGCGCCCTGTGAGGGCGGCGGAAACACCGAGCCGCCCATCGATCCGCCGACCGGTGCGAGTCCCGTCGCAGTCAATGGACAGCTCTCCGTGTGCGGCACCAAGCTCTGCAACGAGCACGGCAACCCCATCCAGCTGCGCGGCATGAGCAGCCACGGCACGCAGTGGTACCCGCAGTGCCTGACCGGCGGCTCGCTGGACGCCCTGGCGGACGACTGGAAGGCCGATGTCCTGCGGGTCTCCACGTACGTACAGGAAGACGGCTACGAGACCGACCCCCAGCACTTCACCGACCTCGCGAACACTCTCGTCCAGCAGGCGACCGACCGCGGTATGTACGTCATCGTCGACTGGCACATGCTGAGTCCGGGTGACCCGAACGCCAACCTCGCCAACGCGCGGAAGTTCTTCACCGACATCGCGAACAGCAACAAGGCGAAGAGCAACATCATCTACGAGATCGCCAACGAGCCCAGTGGCGTGAGCTGGCCGCAGATCAAGAGCTACGCGGAGCAGATCATCCCGGTCATCCGGAACATCGACTCCGACGCCCCCGTCCTGGTCGGCACCCGCGCCTGGTCCTCGTTCGGTGTGTCCGAAG
This sequence comes from Streptomyces sp. NPDC005791, assembly GCF_042871485.1. Lineage (NCBI taxonomy): Bacteria > Bacillati > Actinomycetota > Actinomycetes > Kitasatosporales > Streptomycetaceae > Streptomyces > Streptomyces sp. NPDC005791. Next base: position 7,499 of record NZ_JBIAIP010000012.1, on the reverse strand, counting down.
GGGCCGACGAATCCGAGGTCGTGAACAACCGGGTCAACGCCCCCAACATCATGTACACCTTCCACTTCTACGCCGACTCGCACCGCGACGAGTACCTCGCGACCCTTTCCCGGGCCGCCGAGAAGCTCCCCGTGTTCGTCACCGAGTTCGGCACCCAGAACTACTCGGGGGAGGGGGAGGACGACTTCGCGATGTCCCAGCGCTACCTCGACCTGATGAAGGCCAAGAAGATCAGCTGGGTCAACTGGAACTTCTCCGACGACCACCGCTCCGGTGCCGTCTTCAAGCCGGGCACCTGCAACAGCGGGGGCCCTTGGGCCGGGACCTCGTCGCTGAAGCCCGCCGGCGTCTGGATCCGCGACCGGATCAGGACCGCGGACGACTTCCGGACCAGCTGACTCCTCCCTGCCGCCCGGGGCTCCCTCCGGGCGGCAGGCGACGGTGGTGCGAGGGTCGGCGCTCGGAGGCGTACGTGAGGAAGGCTTCCCACGGGGTGGGGGTGAAGGCGAGCCGCGTATCAGGCCGGGACTTCCGGCTGGGCCTCGTGGTCCACCGCGATGTGCGCCTCCTATCGAGGTGACCGACACCCGAGGCGAGCGGCTTCCACCTACGCCCGGCTCCGTCGGCATGCCGACCGACGACGCGGAGTCGGGTCGCGGCCTGCTGATCGTCGGAGCACTCGCGGACCGCTGGGGCATCGACGTCGGGCCTGCCCCGCGCAAGACGGTCTGGGCCGAAGTCGACCTCGTACGGTGACTGCCGCCACCGGGTCGCGGGTGCCCGCGACCCGGTGAGCCGCGACGCGGTGGCCCACGATGCCAAAAGCTTGAAAAGAACTCGGGGAAAAAACCCTTCCCAACCCAACCCGCCCCATACGCGCTTCGTCACTCACTCGGGTGACATAAGGCAACTGAGCTGGATTTGGCAGGTGTTGTCGGGCATATGCTCGCCTCGACCACCACAGACATGAGACGGCCCCCGACGGGACTGACATCCCGGTCGAGGGCCTGACCACCGAGGAAGGCCAGAAGCTTCCCGATGGATACCCAGCAGATTACCGCGCCGCCGTGCGCCCGGCCCGCTGTATCCGGCGTGATCCACAGCAACGTGCGGCACACCGCAGGCTTCACCGTCATCGGCAATCACCTGGCCCAGCACCGGGGCCTCTCTCTCGTCGCGGTCGGCCTGGCCGTGCACATTCAGTCGCTGCCGGCCGGAGCGAAGATCGGCATCAAGCGCCTCGCCGAACGCTTCCCGGAGAGTGAGACCCGTATTGCTGCCGCTTTACGGGAGTTGGAGGCGGCCGGTTACCTGCATCGCCGCCGCGTACGCCTCGCCGACGGCCGCATCGTGACGCGTACGGTCTCGTACAACCAGCCGGGCGCGGACGCCCCTGCCGTCATGACCGCCAAGCCTCGGACCGCGCCACGCGAGGCCGCAGCCCCGGTGATCTCGGCGCAGTCGCAGCCGCAGCCGCAGCCGGAGCCGCGGCTGACGCCGCCTCCCGTACCTGCCCGCGTACCGCCCCCTACCGCCCGCACGGCCGCACCCGTACCGCTTCCGCAGCCGACAGGGCCCACCCCGGAGATCCGACGCACGGCCGCCGCGCTCCTGGCCGACCTGCGTCGTCAGGCTCCCCAACTCGTCCTTTCCGAGGCGGACATCCGCGCGCTCACGCCTGGCGTCGTCACCTGGCTCGAACGCGACGCGCACCCCGACACCGTGCGGCACGCCCTCACCGCCGACCTGCCCGTACCGCTGAAACACCCCGCCAAACTCCTGCGGCACCGGATCACCACGCTCCTGCCGCCCCCGCTGCCGGGCACGCGCGAGCTGGAGGCCGCGCGTCCGCGCGCGGTCGTCATCCCGCTCCAGAACTGCGACCGCTGCGACCGAGCCTTCCGCTCGCGGCACCCCGGCCACTGTCGTGACTGCCGTACCGACCTGCCCACCGCCGCCTGATCCCGAACGGAAACCCATGGTCAGCGCACCACACGAAGCGATGCACCGCGTCTTCCAGGAGTACCCGAAGCTCATCTCCGGGCTCTCCGACGTCCTCGGGCTCGGCCTGCCGTCCCTCGTATCGGCAGAACCTCTGACCGTCGACCTCACCGAAACCGAACCGCTCGAACGACGCGTCGACACCCTCCTGCGCATCGAGACGCACGACGACGGCCCTTTCCTCCTCGTGGTCGAGGCGCAGGGCAAGAAGGACCCCGGCAAAACAGCCAGCTGGCCTTACTACGTCACGTACCTCAACAACAAGTACCGGCTCCCCGTGCTGCTCCTCGTGATCTGCCAGGACCACGCCACCGCCGCATGGGCGGGCAGGCCGCTCACCATCGGCCTGCCCCAATGGTCGACCGTCACGACCCGCCCCCTCGTGGCCGGCCCCCACAACATGCCCGTCATCACGAACGTGGCCGAAGCCCGGAAAGACCTTGCGCTCGCCACACTCTCCGCGATTACACACGCAGACAATCCGGACGTTGATGCGATACTGAAGACGATGTCGGTCGCCCTGCGCGACACACCGGAATCGATCGCCGAACCCTTCGTCGAACTCATCGCACAAGGCTTGGGCAACCGCCCCGCCGCACAACAGTGGAGGAACCTGGTGGCCGTGGATCTCTCCTTCTACACCTCGCCGCTCTCCGAAGGAATCCGTGACGAAGGCCGCGCGCAAGGCCTGGTTGAGAGTCTCCTGCTTGCCCTCGACGTGCGAGGCATCAGCATCACCGATGCCGACCGACAGAAGATCATCGCGTGTGGCGACCCGGAACCTCTCCGCCGATGGCTGACTCGCGCATTCGTAGCCACCACGGCTGGCGAGGTCTTCGGCGAGCAGCCCTCCGACGACCAGTAAGACGTCGTTTCGCCTTCGCGACGCACGGAAATACCGACACCTGAGGAACCCGGGTGCCCGATCTGTCGTTCCACATCTCGCCGTTCTCCGCATAAATCAGGGAGGGCGGGGAGGGCTTCGCCCAGAACATCCTGCTCGCCCTCAGCGCACGCGGTATCGACGTCACCGACGCCATTCGCGGGAGGAGCACCACCTGCCGCGACTCGGAACTCTCGCGCCAGCGGTTGATCGGCGCGCTCCAGGCCGCCACCGCCGAAGAGATCTTCGGCGAGGAGACCTGCGCCGACCGGTGAGTACGCCGTCGGCCGGCGTCTCTCAGACGTCGGCCGAGAGCGCGGCGGCGGTCGCCCGTGCGAACGCGTCCGGGTTGTCCAGCATGATGTTGTGCCCGCAGTCGGGGACCGGGACCACACGCACCCCGGCTTCGGCGAGTGCGTCGGCCCCGGCGGGCGCGCCGTCGGCCTGAGGGAACAGGAACGTTCGCGGGAAGCGCAGCTCCAGCAGCAGCTCACGCATGGTGGGGGTCGTCCCGCGGGTGAGGTGTACGGCGCTGCGGGAGGGCCTCAAGGCCGGCCAGACGCATCGTGGACCACCAGTGGGGCCCTGCCAGGTCGCGGATCTGCTGTCAGCCGCCCGCCAGGAAGTCCGGCGCGGAGAGGGCCGCGATTCCCCTGCTTCCCGGAGCGCCAAAGCGGCCCTCCCGCTAGAAAGAGGCGACGCTGCAGAAGTCATTCACGTTGTGCGTAGGGAACGCGTGGCGGGGCCTGAGTTCTCTCAGGTCGGGAACTCACCCAACCAACTGCGATTCAGTAGTTGGACAGGCAGGTAATCCGAAACGACCTCGATAGGGAAGTCGCCGTCGTAGGCGAGGCAGGCGATGGCCAGTGGGCCGATGGCCCACAGGCCATCGATGTCATTCTCGCGGTCCTCATCTGACGTCCAGTACGTCTTGTGGAGTTCCAGCGCTTCCACCAGGGCGGCATTGAAGCCTTCGTGGTCGTGCTTGACGAATCGGTAGAAGAGGTTGATCGGGGGATACGAGATGTTCTGTAGCCAGTCTCGCGGGGAGATGCGTACAGAGTCTGGGTGCGAGTTTCGGAAAGCTTCCGTGAGCTCCTCAACCATCGTGGGTTGCTGGCGCAACCAGTATGCCTGCAGCGTGGATACCCAGTTGTAGAGGTACTCGTCGTGCTCAGCGCCGGACGCCCGCAGTACATCCAGAGGCACCTCGCACAGTTCGGTCATCCGCTTCTGGTCGCGACAAATGATCGCGTACCAGAAAGCATCGATCCATTCCGGTGCACTGGTGAAACTCCTGGGTCCCGTAGCGGGAAGCCTCCGCATCTCGTGATGGATGCGGCACTCGATCACGCCTTCGGTGGCTCCGGCAGCACGGAAGACCGCTGACCCGACCTGCATCGCGTTGACCACCGCTTCCCAGGTATCGATACCCGAGCCTGCGGGATCGACCGTGGAGCGCGCCTGGACGCATGTCCGCACAGAGTTCCACAACGCATCGATCATGTGGGGAGCCTCTTCGAGTGACTCGATCTCCTCGATCGTCCTCTCCGTCACCTTCCTCGCATAACCTTCGTCGTCGGGCCCAGGGGCACCATGGCGAGGCACTGTTACGGTCACGAACGCTCCCCGATGTCGAACTTGCTCATTGTGTACCCAGTGTAGGTCCCAGCGTTGTCTTGTCCCCTGACCACGATGTAATCGACCCGGCCATCCCGAAGGGCCCGCCTCAAGTCAGCAGCCAAAGCCCCTTCGCTAGGGAATTTACGTTCTCTCTTCGTCATTTGTTCGAGAATGTCAAGGAAATATGTGCGTGATCCCTGGGAAAACCGTGCGCCGCGAACGAGGCGCTCACCCAGTTTCGTGTCCACGTGGCTCTTGGCCTCGACGACAACATACCGGTCGCCATCCTTGTAGACCTGGTCGAACTGATCGTTTCCATTCTTGGGTCCGTGAAGAGTGAGCGGCTCGGCATTCGGGTAGAGTTCGGGAATCGCGTGCTTGCGCGCAATTTCTTCGCCAAATGTTTCACTTGCTTTTGTGGACGCATTGTGGGGGCCCTTGTGTTTTGTAGCGGCTTCATCAAGAGCGGCCCGCAGTTCGTCCGTTCCGTGTAGTTTGAATTGTTTTCGGGCGTTGCCATGTTCTACGTGGAACGGGTGGTCCGCGGCGATGGCATCGTGTCGAGCCTTCGCCAAATCGTCGAGAGCTGCACGTGCCTCCGGCGTGGCTGACTTACGATCACGCTCCAGCGGGATCTCGTCCAGGTAGTCCGGCTTCAGCGGAGGCGCGAGCTCTGATTTGGGTGCCCAGACGCCACCGGGCAGTTCAACGATCTGTGGAGGAACGAGGCCTGTCTCGTCGACGCGAGCATCATCGAGTCGATAACCGTTCTTGCGGTAGTACTCCTTGCGGTACGCGGGATCGTTGTTCGCGCGCGCCACCTGGTGATCCATGATCGCTTGGCGCTCAGCCGGAGTGTACGTACGCGGATCTCGGGGCTCGGGCAGCCCATTGCCCCCAGCGGGACCGTGACCGGAGCCGCTGCCTGGAGCGTGACCGCCCGTCTGGTGCGGAACGGAGCCGATCCCGCGGTCGCCGGTTGGCGTGGCGTCTGGCCGGCCACCGGTGGTGACGTCGTCCACTGCACTGGGGCCTGGGCTGCGAGGTGCGTTCCCGCCGTCGCCGGGGGTGTGGCTGTTGTGCGGCATGCTGTCCGCCACACCGCCTGCTGGACGGGTCGTACTCTCCCCTGGCACGTCATGGCTCGGCCGGCCCGTCGGACCGCTGTCACCGAGGCCCTTGTCAGGTAGGTGATTGGCGTTTGGAAGATCGTCTACGAGTCGGCCCGTGTCGCCAAGGCTGCTTTCGGCCCGGCCGACATCGCCCAGTCCATCGCCCCCACGCGCCCCCGCGCCGACCAGTACCGGCTGCCGTACCGGGGTTTCGACGCGGGTGTGGTCCGGGGTGTTCGCGTCGAGGTCGGTCTTGGCGGGTTCCGTGCGGGCGTCTTCGGCGCGTTGGACGAGGGTGCCGCTCTCGTCGTAGAGGTTGCCGTTGAGGTCGGCGTAGGCGGCGCCCTCGTCGAAGGGGTTCTTGACGGTGCCTTCCGGGAGGGCGATCACGCCTTCGGGGAGTCTGACCGTGCCGTCCGCGAGGCGGACCGCTCCGTCCGGGAGGGTGGCGCCCGCGGGGAGGTCGACCGTCCCGTCGGCCAGGCGTACGGCGCCTTCGGGGAGGGTGAAGACGTTGTCGGGGAGGGGTGGTATCTCGATGGTGCCCAGGCCCTTGAGGCCGGCCATGGCGTCGCCGACCTTCGTGAGGCCGAAGCCCGCGCCCTTGAAGATGTAGGTCATCGGGTCGACGAAGCGGCCCACCTTGCCCGCCGCGGACAGGGCCTTCGCGGCGAGGGCGGCCTTGCCGCCGCCGGCGACCGCGCCACCCGTACCGCCGGTGAAGACGGTGGTGACGACGTTGAAGGTGACCGCCCCGGCCGCCCGGGCGGGGTTCTCGCCCCACTGGTCGTAGGCGATCAGCGCCTTCCCGGTCTCCTTCACCGCGGTGCGGGACTCACGCAGCCAGGTCGGCAGGTCCTCGTCCTTCGCCGTCCAGAAACCCACCGCGGCCACCGGGCTCAGCGATATCGCGACACCGGTGGCGAGCTGGGCCAGGCCCTTCCACGCCTGGCCGGCCGCGTCCCAGCCGTCGAAGCCGACCAGGGTGCCCAAACCCTTGACCGTGCCCCAGACCCCGTCGACGAAGAAACCCTTGGTGAAGTCCCAGGCGTGCTCCCACACCTGCCACCCCGGCGTCGACTCCACCAGCGGATCACCCCACGGCAGGCCCTCGGCCTGCTTGAGGGTCTCGGCGTCATAGCCGTACTGGTGCTTGCTGTCGGAACCGTCACTCTTCTTCAGCGGGACCCCGCAGACCAACCCGACGATCTTCGCGTGGCAGGCGATCTCCGCGTCCTGGAACGCGGACAGGGTCTCGGCGATCTCGTCACGCCGGTTGTTGTTCTCCTCGATCAGGTCGCCGTCCTCACGCCACTTGTCGTCGGCGTTGACCTTCACCAGGAACGCACCGGCGTCCCGCTTGATCTCCTTCAGCTTCTCGACCAGCGGATACACCGTGTCCGAATACGTGCTCAGCGCACCCGCGATGGTCTTGAGGTCCGACTGCAGCGTCAGCCCGGTGTCCACGACCGGCTTCGTCGTCGCGAACAGCTGCTCCGCCTCCGGCGCCTTGTAGAAGGCCTGGAGACCGCCGAAGCTGCTGTGGACATCGGCGGTCGTCGCCGCGATGGTCTCCCCGGCCGAGGTCAGCTCGGTGACCTTCACATCCAGGGTCGCCAGGTTCCCGGTGAAGACCGGGATGCCTTCCAGGGGTATCGGCTGGTCGTTGCTCACTTGTTCCCCCCGGGAGCATCCTTCAGCAGGTCCAGCCGCACGGCCTTCGCCGCGTCCTGCGCGTGCTTCGCCGCGTCCAGGTCACCGGCCACGTACTCGTTGGTGGCCTTCGCCGCCCCCAGCACAGCGGCCTGGATACGCTCCGCCATCGAATTCAGATACCCCTGGCGCTGGGCCATGTACTGGCTCAGTGCGGAGGCCACCGG